>JALHPF010000019.1 GCA_022842595.1 Rubrivivax sp. | reverse complement strand
GAGCCGGGTGCCCCCCGCAGCGAAGTAAAGGAGGAGCCCACGGTCCGTCAGGTGCCTCTGGCACCTGACGGACCGTGGGAGGGGGACATGAGCGGAGGGGGCCACCCGGCTCGCCCAGCCCAAGTGACCAAGGCAGCGTGCCGAAGGGGTCCGAGCGAACGTCAGCAACGGGCGGCGACTGCAGACTTTCAAATACAAGAGTGGCTGTCGGCTCTGCAGGCCGTGCTGGTGGCTCGGAAGCAGGCTTGGGGCTACACGGCGCCCGCTCGGCGCAAGGTCTCCAGCACGGGACGCTGCAGCACTTCACGCAGCCCCCACCAGCCCGCCGCCAAGGCCAGCAAGGCACCGGCTCCGGCGCCGGCCAGTGGCACCCAGAATGCGGGCGCCCAGGCGAATTCGAAGGCATAACGCGCCAGGGCCCAGCCCACGGCCATGGCAGCCAGCGACGCCAGGAAACCCGCCAGCGCGCCCACGCCCAGCAGCTCGGTGCGCTGCACCTGGGCCAGCAGGCGTGAACTGGCGCCCATTGCCCGCATGATGGCGAATTCGCGCGCGCGCGCTTCGCGTGTGGCCGTGATCGCCGCGAACAAGACCACCAGCCCGGCCAGCAGCGTGAAGCCGAACAGGAATTCGACCGCGCGGATCACCTGGTCCAGCACACGCTGCACCTGTGCCACCGAAGCCGAGATGTCGACGTTGGTGATGTTCGGGAACTCGCGCGTCAGCTGATTGTCGAAACCAGGCGTGGCCGGCGCCTTGAAAGCGCTGATGTAGCTGACGGGCACATCGGCCATCTGCGCCTGCGTGAACAGCACGAAGAAGTTCACCCGCATCGAACCCCAGTCGACCTTGCGCAGGCTGTTGATGCGGCCACTGTGCTGGCTGCCGGCAATGTCGAAAGTGAGCGTGTCGCCGAGTTTCAGGCCCAGCTGCTGCGCCAGCCCTTCCTCCACCGACAGGCCGTCGTCGGCCGCGCTCCACTGCCCGGCCACGACCTCGTTGTGCGGTGGGTTGGTGGCCGAATGGCTGAGGTTGAATTCACGTTCGGCCATGCGGCTGGCGCGCTCTTCACTGAAGCTCTGCGCGGTGATGGGCTGGCCGTTGATAGCCACCAGGCGGCCGCGGATCATCGGGTACCAGTCGTAGCCCTTCACGCCGGCAGCATCCAGCCGGGCCTTGAAGGCGTCGCCCTGGTCCGGCTGCAGGTTGATCACGAAGCGGTTCGGCGCGTCGGGCGGGGTGGCCTGGCGCCAGCTGCTGATGAGGTCGGTGCGCAGCAGCACCAGCAGCACCAGGGCCAGCAGACCCACCGACAGCGCCGACACCTGCAGCACCGCAAACGCGGGCCGCGCGGCGATCTGGCGCGTGGCCAGCACCAGCCAGCGTGGCGCGCTCGCGCCGAAGGTCCACCAGCGCGGCGTGCCGGCTTCGGGCACGGCACTGCGCAAGAGGCGCACCGCCACCCAGGCCAGCAGCGCGAACATCGCCACCGCCAAGGCAAAGCCGCCGACGGCAATCGCCCCCAGCTTCAGGTCGCTGGACACTGCCATCAGCAGTGCCACGAAACCCAGCGTGCCCGCCGCCAGCACACCCACCGATGCGGCCTTGACGCCGCCGACGTCGCGGCGGATCACGCGCAGCGGCGGCACCTGTGCCAGCTGCAGCACTGGCGGCAGGCCGAAGCCGAGCAGCAGCGTCAGCCCCACACCCAGGCCGAACAGGGCCGGCCAGATGCCAGGCGCCGGCAGCTCGGCCTGAACCAGCCCGGCCAGCAGCGCGACGAAGCCGAAGTGCACCGCAAAGCCAATCGCCACGCCGGCAGCGCTGGCCAGCAGACCGACCCAGGCAAATTCCAGCGTGTAGGCGCCGGCAATGCGCCCCTGAGACAGGCCCAGCACCCGCAGCATGGCGCAGTCGTCGAGGTGGCGCTGGGCAAACTCACGCGCGGCAATGCCCACCGCCACGGCCGACAGCAGGGCCGCGAGCAGGGCCACCAGGTTCAGGAACTTCTCGGCGCGGCCCAGGGCCTGCTGCATCTCGGGCCGGCCGCTTTCCAGCGACTCGACGCTCACGCCGCGCAGCGGTGCGCCCTTGATGCGGGCTTCGGTCAGGCGCACGAATTCGCGCACGCGGTCGTCGCCACGGGCCGAACCCAGGTTGTCGGGGGCGACCACGGCCAGGCGGTAGTTCAGCCGGCTGGCGGGTTGCACCAGCTTGGTGGCGGCCAGGTCGGCCTCGGCCAGCATCACGCGCGGCGCAAAGCTCATGAAGCCGGCGCCACGGTCGGGCTCGGCCACGATGATGCGCGTGAGCCTGAAGCTGCCGTCGCCCAGCAGCAGACTGTCGCCGGGCTTCAGCTGCAGGGCGTCGAACAAGGCGGCGTCGGCCCACACCTGGCCGGGTTCGGGCGCTGCGGCGACGCTCTCGACCGGGCCGTCGGGCGTGCGCCGCAGCTGCAGCTTGCCGCGCAAGGGGTAATTCGGCGAAACCGCCTTCACCGCCACCAGGCGCGAGGCGCCGCCCAAGGCGTCGGGCGCGCGCGCCATGCTCGGGAAGCCCACGCTCTGTGCCGTGCGAAGGCCCAGCGTCTGCGCCTGGGCCAGCAGTTCGGGCGGGGTGGGCCGGTCACTGCCGACGATGGCGTCGCCGCCCAGCAGCTGGCGGGCGTCGCGCTGCAGGCCCGTGTTCAGGCGGTCGGCAAAGAAGCCCACCGCCGTCAATGCGGCCACGGCCAGCATCACGGCCACGGCCAGCAGGCGCAATTCGCCGGCACGGAAGTCTCGCAAGGTCTGGCGCCAGGCCAGGGCAACAACGGAAGGCGGGCGCAGGGTGCTCATCCTCTGAAGTTAACCGATCGCGCGGTGCACGCTGCATGCAAGGGGCTTGAACGGCTGCCGCCGCTGGCAATGCTTCAATGACGGCATGAAAACCCTGCCCACCTTCTTCCTGTCCCACGGCTCGCCGATGACGGCGCTGGAGCCGCGCGAGGCCGGCGCCTTCATGACGGCGCTGGGACCGGCCATCGAGGCCGAATTCGGCCGGCCGAAGGCGATCGTCATGGTTTCGGCGCACACCCTGACGCGGGAACCCGCGCTGCTGGCGGCGCCGCGTCACGAAGCCGTCTACGACTTCGGCGGCTTCGACCCCCGGCTGCGCACGCTGCGCTACGACGCGCCGGGTTCGCCGGCGCTGGCCGCGCGCGTGGCCGCCCTGGTGAAAGACAGCGGGCTGCCGGTGCACCTGCTGCGCGAAGGCGGCCTCGACCACGGCATCTGGACGCCGCTGCGCTTCATGTTCCCGCAGGCGGACATTCCCGTGCTGCCGCTCGGCTGGCCGCCGACATGGTCGGCCTCGCAGCTGTTCGCGCTGGGGCAGGCGTTGGCACCGCTGGCGCAAGATGGTGTGCTCGTGCTGGGCAGCGGCAGCATCACCCACAACCTGCGTCGCGTCTTCGGCGGCCATGGGCAGGTGGCGGTGGACGCACCGGCCACGGCCGAAAGCACGGCCTTTCGCGACTGGTTTGCCAGCCGCGGCGCCGCCGCCGACTGGCCAGCCCTGCTGGACTGGCAAGCCCAGGCACCACACGCCGCGCTGATGCACCCGAGCAGCGAACACCTGCTGCCTTTCTTCGTGGCCGCCGGGGCGGGGGCCGGGGCCAATGCAGCAGACAGCCCGGCGGCGCGGGTGCATGCCAGCCTGACTTTCGGCGACCTGGGGATGGACGCGTATGCCTTCGGTGCATGGGGTCGGGCGTCGCCGTTTGGCGCCGGTGCGGTGCTGGCGCAGAATCCTGCGCCGCATCATTGAACGAGCACCCGCCAACGCCGCCATGCACATCGCCATCTGGATCATCACCGCCATCGTGCTCGGCTTGTGGACGCTGCTGGCCTGGGGCACGGCCGCCGTGCTGGGCGCCGACCCTGGCTGGGTGGGCGACCTACGCCCGCTGCTCGACCAGGTGCCCTTCGGTCACCTGCTCGACATCTGGGTGCCTGGCTGGGAAGCCATGGCCCACGCGATGCTGGAAGCCACCCAGGCCACGCTCGGCTGGCTGGGAACGCATGCCGGCTGGGTGGTGTGGCTGGTATGGGGCGGTGGTGCCGTGCTCTTCCTGGGCGGCGCAGCACTGCTGAGCCTGGTGGTGGTTCTCGTGACCAGGGCCACCAGGCCCGCGCCGGCACCGCCCGTCGGCCCCGGGGCCCCGCCCGGCGCGCGAGCCTGAAGACCCGGGCCGAGCGCCCCCCTAGTTCAGCGGGAACGCGCGGGCCTGCGGCCACGGGCGGGGCGGCAGTGGGCTACAGTTTTTGTTCTCCGGTTTCCAGTCTGCCCTGATGCCGGGGCCCGCTGCGCAGCCCCTGTGAATTTGCCCGGATGGCAGGTTCGCACCTTTGTGCAACAGCCCGACATGCGAAATTCCGAACCCCGAGGCTTCACCCTGATCGAGGTGCTGGTGACGATCGCCATCGTGGCCTTGCTGGCCTCGATCGCGCTGCCGTTCTATGGCGACTATGTCAAACGAGGCCGTGTGCCACCGGCGCTCGACGGGCTGAGCAGCTTCGCCACGCGCATGGAACAGCGTTTCCAGGACGTGGGCCGCTATGACGACGCCGGCGGCAATTGCGCCGTGGCCGTGCCCGTGCCAGCGAACTTCGTCATCACCTGCACGATCATCGACGCCGGCGGCCAGCAGTTCCTCGCCACGGCCAGCGGCCAGAACGCAATGACGGGTTACGTCTATACCATCAACCATCAGGGGGTGCGCCGCACCACCAGCCACCCCAAGGGCGCACCGGCCCAGGACTGCTGGACCATGCGAGGGGCCGTATGCGAGGGCTGAAGCGCGGCCTGACGCTGATCGAACTGATGATCGGGTTGGCGATCTCGGGCGTTCTGGCGCTGGCCGCAGCGCCTTTCCTGGGCGACTACGTGGCCAATTCGCGGCTGCGCGAAGGCGGCAACACCCTGCTCGCCCAGACCCTGCTGGCACAGAGCGAGGCGCGCAAGCGCAACGTGCCGGTGCGCGTGCGTGTGGCGGGCAACACCGTCAGCCTGCTGGACATGTCGGGCGGCGGCGACGGTGTCGTGTTCCGCGAACAGACGCTGGCAAGCCCACTGGCCGCTGCCGCCGACACCAACATCGACTTCGGCAGCGACGGCCGCCTCGACCCCCTGCAGGACGTCGGCGTCAACCTCGTGCTGACCAATTCCAGCTGCAGCGCCGAGAGGCGCTGCCCAGGCCTGCGGGTCGACGCAGGCGGTGCGGTCAGGCTTTGCGGCGACGTCACCCGATCATGCAACTGACACGTCCCCGCCGCGGCATGACGCTGGTCGACGCGCTCGTCGGCATGTCGCTGATGGCCTTCGGCATGCTGGCGCTGGCCGGCTTCCAGACGCGCATGGTCGCCCAGACCACCGAAGCGCAGACGCGCGCCGTGGCCATGCAGTTCGCCAACGAGCTGCTGAACACCGCGCTCGTCGACTCCGACAACCTGGACTGCTACAGATTCCCGGCCGCCGGTGCCTGCGCCAGCGCGGTGGCCCGCGACAACACCACCCTGTGGGGCCAGCGCGTGGGCAACGCCCTGCCCGGCCCGGTGGCAGTCACGTCCACCCGCGTCGGCACCCAGCTCAGCGTCGTCATCGGCTGGTCAGGCAAGGAACTCGGCGCAGCGCGCACCCTCACGGTGGTCACCGATGTCCAGTAGCCAGCGCACACGGCCGACGCACGGCCTGTCGATCATCGAGATGATGGTCAGCATCGTGGTCGCGCTGCTCGTCAGCCTGGCCGCGGTGAACACGGCCATCGCCTTCCTGGCTTCGCAGCGGCAGGGCATTGCCGCCACCGGCAGCACCATCAATGCAGCGTCGGTGATGGCCGCCCTGAAGGACGACCTGGCCGTGGCCGGCCTGGGCTTCTTCGGCGACAGCACCTACCTGTGCAACACCCTGAACTTCAGCCGCAATGCCACCCGCTACTTCGACGGCACCGCGTTTTCGCCGCTGCAGGTGACCCGCACCGCCCAAGGCGACACCATCGACGTGGTGTTCGGCAGCCGCGTTGAATCAGGTGCCAACGTACGCCTGCGTGCGGCCAGCGACGGCACGCTCAGCGCGCTGGAATCCTTTCTGCCGGTGGCGGTCAACGAAGCCGTGCTGCTGGCACCGGCGGTGCCCGACAACCTGCGGCCCTGCCTGGTGCGCACGGTCACGGCGATCACGCCTTCCACGCCGAATTCGGCGCAGATCCTGACGTTTGCGAATGACGGCCTGCACAACGCGGCGGCCTTCACCAACAACCCGCCGTTCGACGACCAGGGCCGGGTCACGCAGCTGGGCGTGCTGAACTGGAACCGCTACCGCGTCGACAACGGCAACCTGCTGCTGGAGCGGCCGCTCGACGGCAGCACGGCCATCATTGCGCGCAATGTCATCTCGTTCCGCCTGCAGTACGGCGTTTCGGCCGTCGCCGCGGGCAGCACGACGCTGGAAGCCTGGGTCGACCCCACCAACGACGTCGCCGGCAACTTCGCTGCCGTCGGCGCAGCCGAGCTGCCGCGCATCCGTGCGCTGCGCATCGGCCTCATCGTGCGCAGCCCGCAGCCTGAAAAGCGCGACGCCGGCGGCAACTGCGTGGCCACCGACGCCGCCAACCGGCCCACGCTGTGGGGCCTGCCGGCCGAAAACCTGGGCAATGCCGACTGGAACTGCTGGCGCTACCGCACCAGCACGGTGGTGGTGCCGATGCGCAACCTGGTGCTGGGGCAGCAGCTGTGATGCGCAGCGCGCCGGGCCGCGGCGTCACCATCTTCGTCGTCGTCGTGCTGCTGGCGGTGATGCTGCTGGGTGCGCTGGCACTGGCGCGCATGACCGAAGCCGGCCTCCTGGCCAGCGGCAACACCACCTATCGCGAAACTTCGCTGCAGGCCTCGGAAATCGGCCTGAACGCCGCTTTTGCCGACCTGCGGGCGCTGGACCCGGCGGCCGAGAATGCCAACGCCGGCACCTGGTACTGGGCCCAGGTGCAGCCGCAGGACGCCAACGGCCTGCCGCAGGTCGACTTCGACGCGGCGCCCGCCATCGCTGTCGGCCCTTACACGGTGAACTACGTGGTCGAGCGCGTGTGCTCGGTGCTTGCCGTCACCGAACCGCTGCGCGAATGCCTCGTGAAGGCGGTGAAGGTACCGGGCAGTGCCGTCGACAGCGACGACAAGCTCGACGCGCCCAACGCCCGCCAGTACCGCGCCACCGTGCGTGTGTCCGGCCCCAAGGACACGACGGTCTTCATCCAGTCCCTGCTGACCAAGGGCTGAGCCTGCAGCCACCGCACCACATCTCCAGCCAACGCATGAAACCCCACATCCAGTTCGCCGTGTTCGTGGCCGCCCTCGGCACCCTGCTGGGCGGGGCCGCCAGCGGGAACACGCCGGTAGCAACACTGCCGCTGAAGGCTTCGGCGCTGGCGCTGCCCAGCGTGATCCTGGGCATGGACGATTCCGGATCGATGGACTGGGAACCACTGCTCGACACCAGCAGCGGCGTGGTCTGGTGGAACGGCAGCAACGCCTGGGACGACACCACCAACAAGCCGCAGACCAGCCAGGACAAGCTCTGGCCCTACGTCTACCTGTTTCCCATGGGCACGGCGGTCGGTGGCGCCATCTATGCGGCCGACGGCTACTACGGCCAGGCCGCGCCCCCCATCCGGCAACTGGCCTGGCTGCGTTCAGCGGCGTTCAACCCGGGCTTCTACAACCCGGCGGTGACCTACCGGCCCTGGCGCCCGGGCTATGTCAACGGTGCCTTCAAGAACGACTACCTGCCCTCGACGCCAGCAGCCGCCAGCTCGCACCCGGCCGTGGCCGCCGCGCCCACGCTGGCGCTGGGCACGGCGTGGACCAGCGCCAGCAGCAACTTCACGGCCACGGGCTGGCGCTTCTACGTTCAGGAAGGCATGGTGCTGCCGGTGGGCACGCGGGTGCAGAGCAGTGCTGCCGGCGCAGGCGGGCTGCCCTGCGCCGGAGGCGAAGTCGAGCTCACGGCCGAGCAGACCGTGGCTGCAGGCAGCGCCTGCTGGGCGTCGATCCCGTACTTCCCGGCCACCTACTGGCACCCCGAGACCTGCGCCCTCGGCAACGACTGCGTGGCCCAGCCCGACGGCACCGGCACGCTGAAGCGGTATGAGATCCGCCCGAGCACGCCCAGCTACCCGAGCGGGCGCAGCACCGCCGAAGAGCTGCAGAACTTCGCCAACTGGTTCACCTACTACCGCAAGCGCAAGCTGATGCTGGCCGCGGCGATGAGCCAGGTGCTGGAAGGCACCTCGGGCCTGCGGCTGGGGGTGTTGCCCTTCAACGTCGACGAAACCGTGAAGATGGTCGACGCCGATGCCGCCTCGGCCGCAGACAACCGCTACTACGCCGCCGGCCGGTTCCACCTGAATTCGATGACGGCCAACGGCACGCCCACCCACCAGGTGATGAAGAACATCGCTGCGCAGTTCGCTGCCAGGAACGACGCCGAGCCCGAAAAGAGCGTCGTTCGCTACGCCTGCCAGCGCAATGCCATGTTCCTGGTGACCGACGGTTTTTCCAACACCGCCACCACCGACATCGGCGGCTACGACAGGGACATCTACGGTGGCGCGCCGCCTTACGCCACCACGCCCACGGGCTCGCTGGCCGACCTTGCCCTGAGGTACTACACGGTGCAACTGCGCGACGACCTCGCGGCCGGGCGCGTGCAGCCGGGCGACCCTGCCACGCCAAACGCCGACCTGAACAAGAACCTGCACATCAACACCTATGGGTTGACGCTGGGGGTGCGGGGCACGCTCTGGCCCGACGGGCCGAGCGCTGCCAACCCCTTTGCCGTGCCGCCGGCCTGGCCACAGCCGGTGGGCAACACGCCGCTGATGATCGACGACCTGTGGCATGCCACGATCAATGGCCGCGGCAAGATGTACCTGGCCGAAAACCCCGAGCAGACGGCCGCCAACATCCGCGCCGGTCTCCAGGACATCCTGAATGGCAAGGCGGCCCAGGGGGGCCTTGCCGTCAACACCGTGAACCTGGCACGCAGTGACGGCTTCGCCTACGCCGCCAGCTACAACCCGGCGGGCTGGTCCGGCGACCTGGAAGCGTTTGCCGTCAACACCGGCACCGGCCAGGTGGGCGCCACCCCCAGCTGGACAGCCGCATCCAGGCTGGCCGCCAAGCCACTGGCCGACCGCGTCATCGCCACGTGGAATGGCACCGGCGGGGTGCCCTTCCAGGCGGGCATGGTGGGCGGCACCGTCAACCCGGCAGGCAAGTGGGGCGACACCACCGACGTCATGAACTACCTGCGCGGCAACCGTGCGGATGAAGGCACCGGCTTCCGCGCGCGCACCACGCTGCTGGGTGCCGTGATCAACGCCGAACCCGCCATCGACCGCGATACCGGCGTTGCCTACCTCGCCACCGGCGAAGGCATGCTGCATGCGTTCGACCTGAAGGCGCCCGCAGCCGGCGATGAGCTCTGGGCGTATGTGCCCGGCCCGCAGCTGGCCAACATGGGGCAGATCAGCGCCCCCGGCTACAGCTTCAGCACAAGGCTGGACGGCACGCCCGTGCTGCGCACCACGAACACCGGCGTGAAGCTGCTGGTGTCGGGCATGGGCGCAGCGGGCCGCGGCTATTTCGCGCTCGACGTGACGCAGCCGCGCGGCCTGACCGAAGCCGCGCTGGCCAGCAAGGTGGCCTGGGAATTCCCGGCCAGCGGCGACGCCACCACCGCAGCGAAGGTGGGCCAGACCGTGGGCAAGCCGGCCATCGTGAAGCTGGCGTCGGGCACGTCGGTGGTGCTCGTCACCTCGGGCTACAACAACACCGCCGACGGCAGGGGCCGGCTGTGGGTGCTGAACGCGGCCAACGGCAACATCCTGAAGGAATACGTCACACCCGACGGCGCACTGGGCGCCGAAGCCGGTCTGGCCCAGGTCTCGCCGATGGCCGAAGCCGATGGCAGCGTGCAGTTCGTCTACGGTGGCGACCTGCTGGGCAATGTCTGGCGCTTCAACCTCGCGCTCGACCCCGCCGCCGCTGGCGCCGTGAACCGCCTGGCCCAGCTGCGCGACGGCATGAACAACCCGCAGCCGGTGACGGCTGCACCCGAACTGCTGTCGTGGAAGGGCCAGCGCATCGTCATGATCGGCACCGGGCGGCTGCTGGACAAGGCCGACTTCGGCGGCTCGAGGGTGAATTCGATCTACGCCATCGCCGACGGTGCCGAGCTGCTGAACTCCGCGCGCCAGAACCTGGTGACCAAGACCATCAACGTGGCCGGAAACGGCAGCATCACCGGCGCCGACGTCGACTGGGCCACCCAGCGCGGTTGGTTTGCCGACCTGCCGGCGGCCGAACACATCAACTACCGGCCCGTCCTGGCCTATGGCGTGCTGGCTTTCGTGGCCAACCAGACCGGAGGCATGGACTGTTCGGCCAGCTCGCGCCTGTACCTGATCGACGCGATCACCGGCAACAGGACCGACAGGGCCAGCTTCGTCACGTCGGTGCTTTCGCCGACGTCGAACAGCACCGGCCTGACCGCCCTGCTGACGAAGGACGGCAGGACCATCCGCTTCATCACCCGCGATTACGCTGGCGGCAAGAGCGTCGAACGCGAGATGTCGGCGGGTGCTGCCGCGGTGCCGGCGAAAAACTCCTGGCGCGAGATCAGGCGCTGACCAGCGGCTGATCAGCCGCTGAAGCAGCGGTCGAGTGCCGCGACCCAGCGCGCCTGGTCGGCTGCGGGTGCGAAGCTGGCTTCGAAGCTGTTGCGCGCCAGGGTGTAGGCCTCGGCCGCACCCAGCTGCGGCAGGGCATCGAAGAGCGCAATGAAGTTGGCGTTCATGTAGCCGCCGAAATAGGCCGGGTCGTCACTGTTGACGGTGGCGCACAGGCCGGCGGCCAGCAGCGCTGGCATGGCATGCTGGCTCATCTGCCCGTAGACGCAGAGCTTCACGTTCGACAGCGGGCACACCGTCAGCGGCACCCGGTCTGCGGCCAGGCGCTGCACCAGGGCCGGGTCTTCGACGCAGCGCACGCCATGGTCGATGCGTTCGACCTTCAGCACGTCCAGCGCATTCCAGATGTATTCGGGCGGGCCTTCCTCGCCGGCATGCGCCACCACGTGCAGGCCGAGTTCGCGGCAGCGCGCAAACACCCGCGCGAACTTCTCGGGCGGGTGGCCACGTTCGCTGCTGTCCAGGCCGACGCCGATGAAGAGTTCGCGGTAGGGCAGCGCGGCTTCGAGCGTCTCGAACGCCGCGTCTTCGCTCAGATGGCGCAGGAAGCACAGGATCAGGCTGGCGCTGATGCCGAGTTCGGCCCGGGCACGGTCGCAGGCGCGCTTCAGGCCGTGGATGACGGTGGCCATGTCCACGCCACGTTCGGTGTGGGTCTGCGGGTCGAAGAACAGTTCTGCGTGCACGACGTTGTCGGCCTGGGCGCGCAGGAAGTAGGCCCAGGCCATGTCGTGGAAGTCGGCTTCCTGCAGCAGCACGCTGGCGCCGGCGTAGTAAATGTCCAGGAAGCTCTGCAGGTCGCTGAAGGCATAGGCCGCGCGCAGCGCCTCGACGCTGTCGTAGGCCAGCGTCACGCCGTTGCGATGCGCCAGCGCGAAGATCAGCTCGGGTTCGAGCGAGCCTTCGATGTGGATGTGCAGCTCGGCCTTGGGCATGGCGCACAGCAGCGCGTTCAGGGCCGGGCGGTCAAGGGCTTGCACCTTGCTCATGCCGGCACCACCCCCGCCGCATGCGCCTGCTCGTCGGCGTGGTAGCTGCTGCGCACCATCGCGCCCACCGCGGCATGGCTGAAGCCCATGGCCTGGGCTTCTCGCTCGAACATGCGGAAGGTGTCGGGGTGCACATAGCGCCGCACCGGCAGGTGGTGGCCACTGGGCGCAAGGTACTGGCCGATGGTGATCATGTCGATGCCGTGCGCGCGCATGTCGCGCATGGTCTGCAGGATCTCGTCGTCGTTTTCGCCCAGGCCGACCATGATGCCGCTCTTGGTGGGCACGCCCGGCACCTGTTCCTTGAACTTCTTCAGCAGGTTCAGGCTGAACTGGTAGTCCGAACCCGGGCGCGCTTCCTTGTACAGGCGCGGGATGGTTTCCAGGTTGTGGTTCATCACGTCGGGCGGGGCCTCGCGCAGGATCGACAGCGCGCGGTCGTCGCGGCCGCGGAAATCGGGCACCAGCACTTCGATCTGCGTGGCCGGGCTCAGTTCACGCGTCTTGCGGATGCAATCGACGAAGTGGCCGGCACCGCCGTCGCGCAGGTCGTCGCGATCGACGCTGGTGATGACCACGTACTTCAGCTTCAGCGCGGCGATGGTCTTGGCCAGGTTCAGTGGCTCGTCCACGTCCAGCGGGTCGGGCCGGCCATGGCCGACGTCGCAGAACGGGCAGCGCCGCGTGCACTTGTCGCCCATGATCATGAAGGTGGCGGTGCCCTTGCCGAAACACTCGCCGATGTTCGGGCAGCTGGCTTCCTCGCAAACCGTGTGCAGCTTGTGTTCGCGCAGGATCTGCTTGATCTCGTAGAAGCGCGTCGACGGCGAACCCGCCTTCACGCGGATCCATTCCGGCTTCTTCAGCACCTCGGCTGGAACGATCTTGATCGGAATGCGCGCCGTCTTGGCCTGCGACTTCTGCTTCGCGGTGGCGTCGTAGGCGGGGGCGGTGGGCTGGCTGCTCATGTCGGGAGCCTCGTTCAGGGCAAACCCCGAGTTTACCGAGCGTCCCTGTGTCCGCGTCAGTCCAGCCGGCTTTGCAGGGCCTGGGCCAGGCGCGCAGCGGCGTCCTCAAGCGGCACCGTCACACCCAGGCTCTGCAGATCGACGGTCGCCAGACCCGCGTAGCCGCAGGGGTCGATGCGCGAAAACGGCGCCAGGTCCATGGCCACGTTCAGCGCCACGCCGTGGTAGCTGCGGTGATTGCTCACCTTGATGCCGAGTGCGGCGATCTTGCCCAGGCCCTTGAACGGGTCGGGACTCCCGACCTGCAGCACGGCGTGGCCGAAAGGGTCGTCCAGCCGAACGTAGATGCCAGGCGCGCCACGCACGCGGTGGCCGGTGACACCGAAATGCGCCAGCGTGTCGAGCACGGCTTGTTCGATCCGGAACACGTATTCCTTGACGAAATAGCCTCGCTGCCGCAAGTCCAGCAGCGGATACGCCACCACCTGCCCGGGGCCGTGGTACGTGACCTGGCCACCCCGGTCGGTGCGCACGACCGGGATGTCGCCCGCCGTCAGCACATGGCCGTCACGGCCGGCAATGCCTTGCGTGAAAACCGGCTCGTGCTCCACGAGCCAGAGTTCGTCCTCGGTCTCGGCGGTGCGTGCCAGCGTGAAGGCACGCATCGCGGGTTCGATGCGGGTGTAAGGCTGGCGGCCAAGGGAACGGATGCGCATGGGTCGGCCAGTCTACGGCGAGGACCCCTGCTGCAAGCAGCCTCACGTGTCTTCCTGCCCCCATGACGGATCGCACTCTCCCCGCTCGCCTGCCCTGAATCAGTTCAGAACGGCGAGAAATGTGCCGATAAACCGAACGTGACGCGACGCGGGAACGCGTCAGGCCCCGCGACCGCCACTCTCAGACACGAACGGAAACAACAGCATGGGCACCAACCTGGGCGACCTGCCGCCGCCCACGAACGCCAGGCCCCGATGAGTCGCTGGCTTGCCCTTGTCCTGCCGGCTGCCGTGCTGTTCACGGGCCTGGCCACCACGGCCTCGGGGACCTGGTGGTTGCACTCGCGCACCCAAGGTGAAGCCGAGGCAGAGTTCCAGCGCGCGGTCGTCCGCAACGCCAACGAGATCAGCGAACGCTTCCGCAAGCCGGTCTATGGCCTGAACGGCGCCCGCGGCGTCTACGCCACGCATCCGGACGTGCGACGCGCCAGCTTCCGGCGCTACGTCGCCACGCGAGACATGGCTGCGGAGTTTCCCGGCGTCCGCGGTTTCGGCTTCATTCAGCGCGTGGAGCGTGCCGACCTGCCAGCCTTCATCGCCGCCGAGCGCGCCGACGAAGCCCCCGATTTCACGCTGCGCCAGCTGACACTGCGGGACGAGCCCGATCTGTTCGTCATCAAGCTCATCGAGCCCGCTGCGCTGAACGCCGGTGCAGCCGGTCTGGACATCGGCTCGGAAGCGGTACGCCGCCAGGGTGCACTGCAGACGCTGCAGACGGGCCAGCCCACGATCACGGGCATGGTGACGCTGGTGCAGGACCAGCGACGCAGTGCCGGTGTGCTGCTTTACGTGCCGCTGTACACAGACACAGCGCCCGGCACACCCACAGAACAGCGCGGCGCCTTGCGCGGCCTGCTCTACGCACCCATCGTCATCCAGGAACTGCTGGCCGGTCTGGGCGACGTGGCCAGCGACCGTGTCCGGCTCGAGCTCTTCGACACCGACGACGGGGTGGCCATCGGGCCCGCCATGTTCGACTCGGCCCCCGACATGCCCGCCGCGGGGCAGGCGCGCCAGGCCCGCCATGAAGTCCTGCGCGCGGTCGACGCGCCCGGGCGGGCACTTACCTTGCGCGTGCGGAGCATGCCTGCCTTCGAAGCCGCCTACACCAGCTCCCTTGCCTGGATGTTCGGGTTGGGCGGGCTGTTGGCCAGCGGCCTGCTCGCCGCGCTGCTGCGCCAGCAGATCACCGGCCGCAGCCGCGCCGAACGGCTGGCGGAAGCGATGACGGCCGACCTGAGCCGGCTTGCGCTGGTGGCGCGCCGAACCAGCAATGCGGTCGTGATCAGCGACGCACAGCGGCGCATCGTCTGGGTCAACGAAGGCTTCGAACGCATCACCGGCTACACCGCGGCCGAGGTGATCGGGCGTTCGCCCGGCTCGTTCCTTCAGCTGGACGCCACGGATACCCGCACCGTGCAAGCCATCCGCACGGCGCTCGACGCCGGCGGGGGCTACCGGGGTGAACTGCTCAACCGCGGCAAGGACGGGCAAAGCTACTGGCTGGACATCGACATCCAGCCGCTGCACGACGCACGAGGTGTGCTCACGGGGTTCATGGCCATCGAGTCGGACATCACCGAGCGCAAGCTGGCCGAGCGCGGCCTGGCGCGCGAACGCAAGAGCCTGCAGAACATCATCGAAGGCACGCAGGTCGGTACCTGGGAATGGAACGTCGAGACCGGACAAACGGTCTTCAACGAACGCTGGGCGCAGATCGTAGGCCACACCCTGGCCGAGCTGGGCGAAACCACCATCGACACCTGGGCGCGTTTTGGCCACCCCGACGACCTGCCGGCGTCGGCGCTGGCGCTGCAGCGCCACTTCGACGGCACCACCGAGGCCTACGAATGTGAAGTCCGCATGCGCCATCGACAAGGCCATTGGGTCTGGGTGCTGGCGCGCGGCAAGCTGTTCAGCCGCTCGGGTGAAGGCAGCCCCCGCTGGATGGCCGGCACGCACCTGGACATCACCGAGCGCAAGCAGGCCGAAGACGCGTTGCGCGCGAGCCAGGCGCTGCTGAGCCAGACCGGGCGCATCGGCGGCGTCGGCGGCTGGGAACTCGACATCACCACGCAGAGCCTGTCCTGGACCGAAGAAACCTGCCGCATCCACGACCTGCCGCCGGGTCACCAGCCCACCGTGGCGGAAGCCCTGGGCTTCTACACGGCCGAATCTCGCCGACAGATCGAGCAAGCCGTGGCTGCGGGCATCGCGTCGGGCCAGCGCTGGGATCTGGAACTGTCCGTGGTCACCGCGACCGGCCGCCCCATCTGGGTCCGGGCCGCAGGCGAAGCCGAATTCGTCGACGGCCAGCCCGTGCGCCTGGTCGGCGCCTTCCAGGACATCACCGCCCGCCGTGCACTGGAAGCTGAACTGCGGGCCAAGAACGAGCTCGTCAACAGCGTCATCGAGAACCTGCCCTGCGGCCTGAGCGTCTTCGACGGCGAGCTCAAGCTCGTGGCGGCCAACCGCGACTTCCGGCGCCTGCTCGACTTCCCCGACGCCTTGTTCGCCGCGCCCGAGGTGAAGTTCGAGGACATCATCCGGTTCAATGCGCAGCGCGGCGAATACGGCAACGAGCTCAGTCCCGAGGCCGTCGAACAGACCGTGCAGGGCATCGTCGAGCGCGCGCGCCAGCCGACCCAGCTGCATCAGTTCGAACGCCAGCGGCCGGACGGCACGCCACTGGAAATCCGCGGCGCGCCCATGCCCGGCGGCGGTTTCGTCACCACCTACACCGACGTCAGCGCACGCCAGGCGGCCGAAGCCGAGGTGCAACGCAGCGCGAGCCTGCTGCGCGGCGCCATCGACGCCATCGACGAGGCCTTCGTGCTCTACGACCCGGACGATCGCCTCGTCTTCTGCAACGACAAATACCGCGAGATCTATCCCGGCGTGGCGCACCTGATGACACCGGGAACCCGCTTCGAGGACATCATCCGGCCCGGTGCGGAGGCAGGCGACTACGTCGAGGCGATCGGCCGCGTGGATGAATGGGTGGCCGAGCGCGTGGCTGCGCACTTGTCGGGCAACACCACGCTGGTGCAGAGACACAGCAACGGCCGCGCCCTGCGCATCGTCGAGCGCAAGATGGCCGACGGCCACATCGTCGGCTTCCGCATCGACATCACGGAACTCACGCGTGCCACCGAAGCCGCCGAAAACGCGTCATTGGCCAAGAGCCAGTTTCTGGCCAACATGAGCCACGAGATCCGTACGCCAATGAACGCCATCCTGGGCATGCTCACGCTGCTGCGGCGCACCGATCTGAACCCGCGCCAGGCCGACTACGCCACCAAGACCGAAGGCGCGGCGCGTTCACTGCTGGGGCTGCTGAACGACATCCTCGACTTCAGCAAGGTCGAGGCCGGCAAGATGACGCTGGACCCGCACCCCTTCCGCGTCGACCAGCTGATGCGCGACCTGGGCGTGGTGCTGTCGGCCAGCGTGGGGGCCAAGCCGGTCGAACTCTTGTTCGACATCGACCGCACACTGCCGCGCATGCTGGTCGGCGACGCGATGCGGCTGCAACAGGTGCTCATCAACCTCGGTGGCAACGCCATCAAGTTCACGGCCGAGGGCGAGGTCGTGCTGTCGGTTCGCGTGCTGCAGCGCCAGGCCGATGCGGTGACCCTGCACGTGGCCGTGCGCGACACCGGCATCGGCATCGCGCCCGAGAACCAGGCCCGCATCTTCAGCGGCTTCACGCAGGCCGAAGCCAGCACCACGCGGCGCTTCGGTGGCACCGGGCTGGGCGTGGCCATCAGTCAGCGCCTGGTGGCCCTGATGGGCGGCCAACTGACGCTGGAAAGTGCCCTCGGCCAGGGCAGCACCTTCGAGTTCACGCTGGCCCTGCCTGTGGCCGAAGACGTGGAGGTGCAGGAAGAGCCGCCGCCCACGGGGCTGCGCGCCCTGGTGGTGGACGACAACCCGACCGCGCGCGAGCTGCTCGGCCACATGGTCGAGAGCCTGGGCTGGCAGATCGAGCTGGCGGCCAGCGGCGAAGAAGCGCTGGCCAAACTGGCCGCCTGCCAGGCCGCCCACCAAGCCTACGACGTCGTCTTCATGGACTGGCAGATGCCGGGTCTGGACGGTTGGGACACCACCAGCCGCATGCGCGAAGGCGGCCTCGTCGAAGGCGCCCCGGTGGTGGTGATGGTGACGGCGCATGGCCGCGAAAAGCTCGAACAGCGCAGCAGCGAAGAGCAGACGCGCCTGGACGCCTACCTCGTCAAGCCGGTGACGGCGTCGATGCTGCTGGACGCCGTGGTCGACGCCCGGCAACGGCGTGAACTTCCGCACCTGTCCTTGCTGCAGCCGCCCACGGCCACCGGCGATTTGCAACGCCTGCTGGGCATGCGCCTGCTCCTGGTCGAAGACAACCTCAACAACCAGCAAGTGGCGCGTGAGCTGCTGGAAGACGAAGGCGCCATCGTGCACCTAGCGAACCACGGCCTGGAGGGCGTGGAAGCCGTGGCCGCCGCAGACCCACCCTTCGACGTCGTGCTGATGGACCTGCAGATGCCGGTGATGGACGGCTTCACCGCCACTGCACGCATTCGGCAAGACCTGGGGCGCAGCGCCCTGCCCATCGTGGCGATGACCGCCAACGCCATGGCCAGCGACCGCGAAGCCTGCCTGGCCGCGGGCATGGACGAACACATCGGCAAGCCCTTCAACATCGACCGCCTGGTGGCCCTGCTGCGCCGCCTGGCGGGGCGTGCTGCCATGGCAGCGCTTGACGCTGGCCTGTCGGCGGCCGCCGCAGCACCCGTGCAGCACGCCAGCCTGCCGGCGGCGGTGCAGGCAGCGGCGGCTGCCGCCGGTGTCGATCTGGCTGCCGCGCTGCAGCGCATGGGTGGCAAGCGGGCGGTGTATGCGCGCATGCTGCGCCATACCCTGCAGGACTTCGGCAAGCTGGCGCAGACACTGCAGCAACCGCTGGCCGAGGCCGAGGTGGCCGAGGCCGCACGCAGCCTGCACACGCTGAAGGGGCTGGCAGCCACGCTGGGCATCAGGGCCCTGGCACAAGCCGCCGCAGCGGGCGAAAACACGGTATCGGCAGGTCTGCCGGCCGCCGAGGCCATGGCCGCCTGTGCGGCTGTCGGGGCGACGCTGGGCAGCCTGCTGCCGGCGCTCGCCGAACTGGCCGACCGGCTGCGCGCGGATGAATCGGAAGCGGCTGCCCCGGATGCCGACACCACCGGCGGCCTGCCGGACGACCGCGCTGCGCTGCACCAGGGCCTGGCCCATCTGGCCCGCTTGCTGGAGCAGTCCGACATGCGCGCCACCGAACTCACCCCCGCCTTGCGCCAGCAGGCCGGCCACCGGCCAGGCCCGGTGTGGGATCGACTCGACGACGCCGTCGGCGCCCTCGACTTCGAAGGCGCCTCGACCTTGTGCAGGCAATTGCTGCAGGAAATGCAAGCGTGAAGATGAACGAACTGCCCTCGCTCGACATCGAGCAACGCCTGCCGCGCCTGTTGGTGGTGGACGACCAGCCGGCCAACATCCAGGCCGTCTACCAGGCCTTCAGTGCCGATCATCAGGTGCTGATGGCCACAGGCGGCGAACAGGCGCTGAAGCTGGCCGCCACCAAGCAGCCCGACCTCGTGCTGCTGGACGTTGTCATGCCGGGCATGGACGGCCATGAGGTCTGCAGGCGTCTGAAAGCCGACCCGGCCACCCAGGACATCCCGGTGATCTTCGTCACCGCGCACAGCGAAGAGGCGGCCGAAACGCAGGGCCTGGCACTGGGCGCCGTGGACTTCATCAGCAAGCCGATCAACCCGGCAATCGTGCGCGCACGCGTCAAGACCCATCTGACGCTGAAGGCACAGGCGGACATGCTGCGCCAGTGGGTGTACGTGGACGGGCTGACAGGGGTGCGCAACCGCCGAGGCTTCGACGAACAGCTGAGCAGCGAGTGGGGCCGCGCCGTGCGCGAGGGCAGCGCGTTGAGCGTGGTGATGCTCGATGTCGACTTCTTCAAGCGCTACAACGACCACTACGGCCATCAGGCCGGCGACGCCTGCCTGCGCCGCGTGGCCACCTTCCTGCGCCAGGCCGTGAAGCGCCCGGGCGATCTGGTGGCGCGCTACGGCGGCGAGGAGTTTGCGTGCCTCTTGCCGGGTACCGACCTGGAGGGTGCGATGGGCGTGGCGCGGCAGTTGGGCGCCGGGGTCGAGGCCCTGGGCCTGGCGCATGCGGCCTCATCGGTCAGCCCGGTGGTCACGGTCAGCCTGGGCGTCTGCGCCACCAGCGGCAACGAGCCGGGCAGTCCGGAGAAGTTGCTGCGCGCCGCCGACGCGCAGCTCTACCTTGCCAAGGCGTCGGGCCGAAACCGCGCCTGCGGTGTCGCGATGCCCAACGAAGCCGCCGACGGAAACGGCGGTTGCTCCATTTCAGGACACCCCGCCGACGACGGGCACGGTGTTCAGCAGGAAAGGCTTGGTTCTCCATGAGGCCAGCAGGGTATGTCCGAGTTTTCCTAGGTGGCCGGCTGCGCACAACATAAGCCTTGGGCGATGATCCCAGGCGGGTCATCGTGTGCGTACCGCCCTACCCAGCCGAAAGCAAGGAACAGGACAATGCAGAAGTCGCTACACATCAACCCGGACAAGTGCACCGGATGCCTGCAGTGCGAAATGGCCTGCTCGTTCGAGCACCACGGCACGTTTGCCCCTGCCAAGTCGCGCATCAAGGTGTTCGACTTCCATGAAACCGGCCGCAAGGTGCCCTACACCTGCACCCAGTGCGACGAGGCCTGGTGCCTGCATGCCTGCCCGGTGGAAGCCATCACGCTGGACCGCGTGACCGGCGCCAAGATCGTCAACGACGCCACCTGCGTCGGCTGCAAGGTCTGCACCATCGCCTGCCCGTTCGGCACCATCAACTACGTGCAGGAAACCGGCAAGGTGCAGAAATGCGACCTCTGCGGCGACGCACCGAAGTGCGTGGAAGCCTGCCCCACCGCCGCCATCACCTACGTCGACGCCAACTGGACCGGACTGGGCAAGATGGCCACCTGGGCCGAAAAGCTCGGCAACCAGCCCGCTGCGGCATAAGGAGTACAAAACATGTCTTGGGCTGGAAAAATCCTGCGTGTCGACCTCACCGCCGGCACCGTCAAGTCTGAACCGCTGAACATGGAATGGGCGCGTACCTACCTGGGTTCGCGCGGCCTGGCCACCAAGTACCTCGTCGAGGAAATGGATGCCAAGGTCGACCCGCTGTCGCCGGCCAACAAGATCATCTGGGCCACCGGCCCGTTGACCGGCACCATGGCCAGCACCGGCGGCCGCTACACCGTCGTCACCAAGGGCCCGCTCACGGGCGCCATTGCCTGCTCGAACTCCGGTGGCTACTTCGGCGCCGAACTGAAGATGGCCGGCTGGGACATGGTCATCTTCGAAGGTAAGTCGCCCAAGCCCGTGTACCTGTTCGTGCAGGACGACGTGGCCGAGCTGCGCGACGCCGGCCACCTGTGGGGCAAGACGGTGTGGGACACCGAAGCCGCCCTGAAGAAGGAAGTGCAGGACCCGCTGGCCAAGGTGTCCAGCATCGGCGGCGCCGGTGAAAACCAGGTGCTGTACGCGGCCGTGGTGAACGACCTGCACCGTGCCGCCGGGCGCTCTGGCGTGGGCGCGGTGATGGGCTCGAAGAACCTGAAGGCGATCATTGCCCGCGGCACCAAGGGCGTGGGCAACATCGTGAACCCGAAGGAGTTCATGAAGGTCACCTACGAGAAGAAGAAGATCCTGGCCGACAACGCCGTCACCGGCCAGGGCCTGCCCACCTTCGGCACCCAGGTGCTGATGAGCGTGATCAACGAAATGGGCGCGCTGCCCACGCGCAACCACCGCGACGTCGCCTTCGAAGGCGCCAAGGACATCGGCGCCGAAGCCATGGCCACGCCGCGCAAGACCGACGGCAAGAAGCCGCTGGTCACCAACCAGGCCTGCTTCGGCTGCACCATCGCCTGCGGCCGCATCCAGACCATCGACAAGGGCCACTTCACGGTGGAGAACAAGCCGCAGTACTGGGGTGCCTCGGGCGGCTTGGAATACGAAGCGGCCTGGGCCCTGGGTGCGGCCAACGGCGTCGACGACCTCGACACCCTGCAGTACGCCAACGTGCTGTGCAACGAACATGGCATGGACCCCATCTCCTTCGGCGCCACCATCGGCGCGGTGATGGAGCTCTATGAAATGGGCGTGCTCACCAAGGAGCAGATCGGCATCGACGCCAAGTTCGGCTCGGCCCAGGCGCTGGCCCACTTCGCCGAGATCACCGCCAAGGGCGAAGGTTTCGGCAAGGAGATCGGCCAGGGCTCGAAGCGCCTGACCGCCAAGTACGGCCACCCCGACCTGTCGATGACGGTCAAGGGCCAGGAATTCCCGGCCTACGACTCGCGCGGCATCCAGGGCATGGGCCTGGCCTATGCCACCAGCAACCGCGGCGCCTGCCACCTGCGCGGCTACACAGTGGCCAGCGAAGTGCTGGGCATCCCGGTGAAGACCGACCCGCTGGTCGCCGACGGCAAGCCCGAGCTGGTGAAGGCCTTCCAGGACGCCACCGCGGCCTTCGATTCATCCGGCCTGTGCATCTTCACCACCTTCGCCTGGGGCCTGCACGACCTGGCGCCGCAGGTGGCGGCGGCCTGCGGCGACGAGTTCACGCTGGAGAACCTGTCGCTCATCGGTGAACGCATCTGGAACATGGAGCGCGACTTCAACAACCGCGCCGGCTTCACGTCCAAGGACGACAGCCTGCCCAAGCGCCTGCTCACCGAGCCGGCCAAGACCGGCCCGGCCAAGGGTCTGGTGAACAAGCTGCCCGAGATGCTGCCGAAGTACTACGAAGCCCGCGGCTGGGACAGCGACGGCCAGCTGAAGGCCGACACGCGCGAACGGCTTGGCCTGTAAAGGCCCGCTGCCTTCGCACCCCAAGGCGGTTTTTGAACCGCCTTCTTCGTTTCTGGAAGGACAGACAAGATGCGACACGTGATCCTGGGGGCCGGGCCGGCCGGGGTGATTGCCGCGGAAACCATCCGCAAGCACCGCGCACGCGACGAGATCGTCATCGTTGGCGACGAGCCCGAGGCGCCCTATTCGCGCATGGCCATTCCCTACCTGCTGATCGGCAACATCGCCGAGCCCGGCACGCACCTGCGGCATGAGCCCGGGCACTTCGAAGAGCTGCGCATCGAGCTGAAACGCGGGCGCGCGAAGGCCGTGGACACCGCGGCGCGCACGGTGGCGCTGGAAGACGGCAGCACCCTGCCCTTCGACACGCTGCTGGTGGCCACCGGCTCCAGCCCGATGCGCCCGCCCATTCCCGGCATCGACCAGCCCGGTGTGCGCGCCTGCTGGACGCTGGACGACGCGCGCGCCATCATGAAGCTGGCCACACCCGGTGCCCGCGTGCTGCAGATGGGCGCGGGCTTCATCGGCTGCATCATCATGGAAGCATTGGCTGCGCGCGGCGTGAAGCTGAGCGTCGTCGAGATGGGCGACCGCATGGTGCCGCGCATGATGGGCGCCACCGCTGGCGGCATGATCAAGGCCTGGTGCGAAGCCAAGGGCGTGGCTGTCTACACCGGCACGCGCGTGAACGCGATCGAGCCGGGCACGCCGATGCGGGTGAGTCTGTCCGACGGCAGCACCATCGAGGCCGATCTCGTCATCAGCGCCACCGGCGTGCGGCCGAACATCGGTTTCCTCGAGAACTCCGGTGTCACCTGCCTGCTGGGCGTTCTGACCGACGAACATATGCAGAGCAACGTGCCTGGCATCTACGCCGCCGGCGACTGCGCCGAGGCCTTCGACCTGGCCAGCCAGACCAGCATCGTCAGTGCCATCCAGCCCAACGCGGCCGACCAGGCTCTGGTGGCGGCGATGAACATGGCCGGCGTCAAGGCGCGCCTGAAAGGCGTGACACAGATCAACGTGCTGGACACGCTGGGCCTCATCTCCACCAGCTTCGGCGACTGGCACGGCGTTGCCGGTGGCGAGCATGTCGAACTGACCGACCTGACTGCCGGCCGCCACCTGAGCCTGCAGTTCAGCGGCGACGTGATGGTGGGCTGCAACAGCGTGGGCTGGACCCAGCACGTGGGCGTGATGCGCGGCCTGGTCGAAGGCCAGGTGAAGCTGGGCCCCTGGAAGGACAAGCTGCTGGCCGACCCGACCAAGCTGATGGAAGCCTACCTCGCGCGCGCGCAGGCGCAGGACACGCGGGCGCTGGCCTGACGCCTTCACCGGAACCGCGATGCAGATCACCTTCAAGCTCTACGCAGGCCTCACGCAATACCTGCCGCCCGACAAACGCACCGGCAACCTGATGCCGCTGGAACTGGCAGACGGCGCCACGATCGGCCAGGCCATCGAACCTTTTGGCCTGCCGCCCAAGCAGGTGCACCTGGTGCTGGTCAACGGTGTGTTCGTTCCGCCTGAAAAGCGCCCCGAACACGTGCTGGTGGAAGGCGACGTGCTGGCGATCTGGCCACCCATCGCCGGTGGTTGATCGGGTGGCACGGCCCGCTGGCACGGGGTCGTACTGATGCAATCCGACTACGCGGCTTCGTTCGACCGGGAGATGGGCTGCACCGAAGCCGAATGGCGCGGGTGGCTGCCCGGCGCCGTGCGGGACCAAGCGCTGACGCTGCAGGAAGCGCAGGCGCTGGTGAACCTGGGCCCTGGCGTTCTGCACCTGGCTTGGGAGGCGCTGCCGCCACGTCAGATCGGCTTGGTGCGTTTGCCGCGCCTGGCAGTGCAGTTCCGCTTCGATGCGGTCGAGGCCGACGTGCGCTTGCGGTTCATGCGCTACTTCGATCTCTACATGCACCGCGGCGGGGGTTGACGCGACGCCAGCATGGCGTGCCAGATTGCTTGCTCTGGCGCGTGAAAGCCGACACGGGATTTGCGACGGCAGCGCCGCCGACCCCTTGGAGGCCAAGCACAAGTTGCTGCAACTGGCCAAGCTCCGCGCCGAAGCTGTGGCCTTGGCCGCGCATGGCTTCAGTCAGACCAGATGGCCACGAAGTTGCCCTTGGTCAGTACCGGCTCACGGCCAGGAGCGGGCAGCCAGAGACGGCCGGTTCGGAGCACCCTGATTTGCAACCTGCGATCGCCGTGCTGCGCTGGCGGTGAGCGTTCGCTGTGCGCATCGGCGCCCGGTGCAGCTGGCCCTGGCCAGGCGACTTGAGCAGGTGTTCGGTCTGGACTCGGAGCACTGCCCGAGCGGCGGGTGTGGGCTGGGGATCGTGTCGACGGCGCCTCGGCAGTGGGTTGTCGAGAAGGTCTTTGCGCCCTGGGAATGCAGTCGCTCATGCACCCGGTGCGGCAGCCCCACTGCGCCACGACGACGGGCGCTGAAAGGGCGCCGGCCGCACGGGTGCGGCGCGGCGCCCCTCGAGGCGCTGGTCGGGAGAATCAGGCCGTCTTGCGGCGCCGCACGGCACCCAGCGCCAGCAGCGCCAGGCTGCCCAGAGCCAGGGTGCCGGGCGCCGACACCGGGGCGGGGTCCGGCGTTCCGGGACTGCGCAAGTTGAAGTTCCAGGACGGGTTCTCGTCGCCGGTGCCCGCGGTGAGGAACCTGAGATTGCCCGTGATCAGCCAAGGCGTCGCGCCACCACTGTTGTCGTTGTAGAAGGTGTCAGTGGACGCGGCGGCTCCAGACGCCAATGTCCCGATCAAGGTTCCGTTGATCACCAGATCCGACACTTGGGACTCGGCTGTACTGCTGCCGTCGTTGCCAAACACCTGCAGGAAGTCAAAGCCGAGACCGTTGAGCGCCCCGAAGTTGTACGTGAGGCTCTCGGACGCTTCGATGCCATTCGCACCGTTGAAGTCCACGCCCAGGAAGAGGTTGCCGTCGGTGGTGTACTCGACTTTGAAGGCATAGTCTGTGCCAACGACCCAAACCGGCGTTCCCGTGGGATTCAACTGGGGCGCGCAGACGCCCGAGGTGGGGCAGTAGGTGGAGCTGCGAATGGCAGCTTCAAACCCCGTGCCACCCCAGCGGATGCGCGCACCGATCACGCCGCTACCGCCAGGATTTGTGATGGACACCACGGCGGCCGAGGCCGTGGTCGGAACCGCCGAGAGCATTGACAAGGCAACTGCGGCCACGCCTGCGAAAGCTGTTCCGGCACTGACTATTGACTGACGCATCTAGGATCTCCGTTGGGTTGGGTTTGCTCGTGCCCGCGCTCCGCGTCCGGGCAGGTGGCTGGTCAAAGGAGTACGCAGCAAACGTGCCCCAGAAGATTAGTTGTTGCTTTTCAATGACTTATCTCTCTCTCTCTCTCTCTCTCTCTCTCTCTGTCGTGTAAAGAATTTCGACAGGCAGGTCGAGTGGTGGGCCCACGTTGGGACCACAGACTTCAAGCTGCGCGGTACCGGCGCGAACCGGCGGACAAGACCGTCGCGCGGGATCTGGATGGGTCGTCAGGCTGGCGCGATCTCGGCCGGCTTGATCTTCTTCAGCACGGCCTTTGCGGTGCGCTCGGCAGCCCACAGGTCGCACGCCGACTGCATCGCCAGCCAGACACTCGCACGACCACCATGGTTGACTCCAAGCCAGCGCTCCAGACGCAGCGCCATTTCGGGAGAAATCGCCGCCTTGCCGTTCAGCACCCTCGACAGTGCAGCCCGCGTCACGCCGAGCTGTGCCGCTGCGTCGGTCACCGTCAGCCCCAGAGCCGGAAGCACGTCGTCGCGTAGGGTTTCACCGGGGTGAGGCGGGTTGTGCATGTTGCTCACTTTGCATCCTTCAGTGGTAGTCGCGGTAATCCACCAGCACCGCGTCGGTGCCTTCGAATCGAAAGGTCAGACGCCAGTTTCCGCTCACCCAGATCGACCAGTGGCCGGCAAGCTCGCCTTTGAGTGGATGAAGTCCCCAGCCGGGTAGTCCCATGTCCTGAGGGGCGGTGGCGGCATCAAGTTGCGCGAGCTGCCGCCTCAACCGGGCAGCGTGGGAAGGCTGAACACCCGCCTTGCTGCCGGTGCGGAAGAGCGCTTCGAGGCCCTTGTGCGCGAACGTTCGAATCACGGACCAAGTGTATAGCGAAACGTTACGGGTGTCTGTTCAGACTGCCGCCTGACCTTGATGACCTCTTCGACGACAGCTTTGCGCCGGCCCAACCTGACATGGCTACGTCAGCAACGGGTCGATAGAACCCCAAAACCAGCACGGTTGATTGGCCGCAAAGCTGTCGTCGCCGGCCCGCAGCCCGCAAACAGCCTGGCATCTGATCTTCACCGCCGGCATACGTCGCGCTGGGTCGTAGCGCGCGTCGCAGTCAACTCGCCGCTCAATGGCCACGGTAAGCTGCCTGCCTGCGTCCCCTCGGCGCGCTCTTCGGGAGACCCGCCATGTTTCAAAGCATCCTGGACTTCTGGTTCAACGAAATCGAACCGGCGCATTGGTGGAAGGTCGACCCGGCCTTCGACCACCTCGTCGGCCAGCGCTTCGGTCGCCTGTTCGAGCAAGCGGCGAGCGCCGAACTCTTCGAGTGGCGTGCCACGCCGCCCGGCCGGCTCGCCGAGGTCATCGTGCTCGACCAGTTCCCTCGCAACATGTTCCGCGGTCGGCCCCGGGCGTTCGGAACCGACACCCTGGCGCTGGCCCTGGCGCAGGAAGCCGTCGCCGCCGGCGCCGACCTTCTGCTGGACCAGCAGCGGCGCGTTTTCCTCTACATGCCCTATATGCACAGCGAGTCCGCGCTGATCCACGAGACCGCGCTGCGCCTGTTCCGTGACCGCGCGCCCGCGGACAACCACGAGTTCGAGTTGCGCCACAAGGCGATCATCGACCGCTTCGGCCGCTATCCACACCGCAACGTAATCCTGGGGCGCGAGTCGACCGCAGAAGAAACGGAATTCCTCACTCAGCCGGGATCCAGCTTCTGAGGCCACTGCAGCGGCCGGCCTCGTGGCCGCCGCTTCGTCCCCTTCTTCCCCTTCTTCCCCTTCGCCCCATGTGCCGGTGACGCCCGGCGCCACTAACGGCAGGCGTTCGCCGCCGTGAAGTCGACCACCTTCAGGCGCCCGGCGATGATGGCCTCACGCGCCGAGTCGACCTTCGCCCGCATCGCTGCCGTCACCAGACCCGCGTTGTGCTCGTCGTAGGCCAGGTCGAGCGCGCCTTCCTTCAGGCCCAGCGCCGTCACCCCCGGCTTCACGCCCTGGAAGGCCTGGTACACCGCCACGTCGGTGC
Organism: Rubrivivax sp.; assembly: GCA_022842595.1. Lineage (GTDB taxonomy): Bacteria > Pseudomonadota > Gammaproteobacteria > Burkholderiales > Burkholderiaceae_C > Rubrivivax. Next base: position 82,512 of record JALHPF010000019.1, on the reverse strand, counting down.
GCTTGAGCATGCTCGTGAGGATGCTGCCCGGGTGCAGACCATTCTGGTTGCTGTCGACACCCACGCCCAGGATGCCGAGGTCCTTCGCGGCCTGCAGCACGCCCAGGCCGGTGGTGCCGGCGGCCGCGAAGACGACGTCGGCACCCTGCGCGGCCTGGGTCTTCGTCAGTTCGGCGCCGCGCGCGGGGTCGGTCCAGGCGGCGTTGGTGGTGCCGGTCATCGCGAACACCGTCTTCACCTGCGGCCGCGCCCAGCGCGCGCCTTGCTCGTAGCCGCACAGCACCTTGCGCACCAGCGGGATGTCCTGCCCGCCGACGAAGCCCACCGTGCCGGTCTTGCTGGCCAGCGCGGCCAGCACGCCCACCAGGAACGCGCCCTCGTGTTCACGGAACACGAAGCTCTGCACATTGGGCAGGTTCACCACCATGTCGACGATGGCGAACTGCAGCTTCGGAAAGTCGCGCGCCACAGCCTCGATGCTGCTGGCCTGCGGGAAGCCGACGCCGACGATCGGGCTGGCACCGCGCTGCGCAAAACGCCGCGCCGCCTGTTCACGCTGCGCAGCGTTCTGGATCTCGTATTCCAGATACGGCTTGCCCGTGTCCTTCTTCCAGCGCTCGGCACCCTGCCACGCAGCCTGGCCGAAGGACTTGTCGAACTTGCCGCCCAGCTCGAAGATGATGGCCGGCTGCGCACCGGCCACGGTCGTGGCCAGCGCCAGCCCGGCCGCCAGCCAGCGCATCAGAAGTTGGCTTTGAACGAAGCGCCGAAAGTGCGCGGCTCGTTGATGAAGCCGGTGAGGTTGTTGAAGTCGATGCCACCCACCACGCGGATCTGGTCGGCGATGTTGCGCACGAACACCGCCGCTTCGTACTTGCCGTTGCCGAAGTTGTAGCCGGCGCGCAGGCCGCCTTCCAGCAGCGCCTTGCCGGTGAATTCGGCGCTTTCGTACAGGAAGAAATTGATCTTGCTGCGGTAGGCCCAGTCGGTCATGACGAAGGCTTCGCCGCCCGGCACGGCCCAGCCGTAGCGTGCGGTGAAGTTCAGCGTGACCTTCGGCGCCTGCGGCAGCGGGTTGCCGTCGATCGACACGGTGGGCGCAAACTTGCCGATGGCCGGGTTGATGGGGGCCGTGATCGGGTCGAGCACCGTGCAGCCACTGCCACAGGCGTCAACGCGGAGGCCAGGGTCCTTGATCTTGGTCGCGTTGTAGCTGCCGCCCAGCGTCAACAGCAGCTTGTCGGTGACGAAGGCCTGCAGGTCGAATTCCAGGCCCTGGCCCTGCGTCTTCGCGGCGTTGATGAGCTGGTTGAAGTTGGCCGCACCCCCCACCGCGGTGAGCTGCTGGTCCTTGATGGTGTAGCTGAAAACGCTGGCCGACAGGCGCGCACGCCGGTCGAACAGGTCGGCCTTGATGCCGGCTTCGTAACTGGTGACCTTTTCGCTGCGGGCCACGCTCAGCGTGTCGCCGAACAGCAGCCGGCCCTGGATGGACGGCGCACGGAAACCGGTGGCCACCCGGCCATAGACGTTCATCACTGGGCTGACCGCATAGGTGGCACTGAAGTCGCCGCTGGTGTTGTCGGCGCTGGTGTCGACCGTGCGGCGGCCGATGAAAGTGGGGCTGAAGGGGGGCGCCTGGATGCGGTCGGCGACGAAGTCCTTCTCGTCCTTGGTGTAGCGCAGGCCGCCGCGCAGTTTCAGCTGCGGGCTCACTTCCAGGTTCACGCTGCCGAACACGGCCCAGGCCTGGTTGTCCTGCTTCTGCGTGGCAAAGCCGTTCTGCGCGTTGCCGCCCAGGCTGCTGTAGTTGAAGCTGTCGATGTTCAGCTCTTCGTCGAACCAGTACACGCCGCCCAGCCATTGCAGCGCGCCCTTGCCGGTGCTTTCGACGCGCAGTTCCTGGGTGAATTGCCGGTGCTTGGGCAGGCCGTCGCCGCTTTCGGCGTCGAAGGGGATGGCGCCGGGACCGCTGTTGCCCGGGCCCAGGAAGCTGGCGCCGAAGCCCCCGTCGATGTCGCCGCGGCTGAAGCTCTCGACACTTTCATAGCCTGTGATCGAGCTCAGCGCGACGGACCCCAGGTCCCAGCGCAGCCGGACGCTGCCGCCCACGCTCTTCACGTCCTGGCTGTTGATGCCGTCCTGCGAGACCTTGCTTTCGTCGAAGCCGGCGACGGGGCTGTTGCCGCCGGGCTGGATGATGTTGGCGCGGAAGACGCGGGCCGAACCTTCGAGGTCACGCGCGTGCACGTTGAAGAGAGCGCTGATGTCCTTGGTGGGCGCCACCAGCAGCTGCACACGCGCGGCGTTGTCGTTGTAGCCCTCCAGGTCTTGCGTGGGGCCGCGGCTGTTGGTGTTCTTGACCCAGTCGTCCCGGTTCTGCGACTGCAGCGACACACGCAGCGCCGCCACGTCCGACAGCGGCACGTTGACGGCGCCTTCGACGTTCACCGCCGAGAAGCGGCCGATCGACAGCGAGCCATAGCCACCGAAGGTCTTGCCCGGCTTGGCCGAGTCGAACTTGACGACGCCGGCCGGCGAATTGCGCCCGAACAGCGTGCCCTGCGGTCCGCGCAGCACTTCGATGCGTTCCAGGTCGAAGATCGGGAAACCCTTCAGGATGGGGTTTTCCTGCACCACGTCGTCGAACACCAGGCTGACGGGCTGGCTGGCGTTGAGGTCGAAGTCGGTGTTCCCCAGGCCGCGGATGTAGAAGCGCGGGAAGGCGCGGCCGAAGCTCGATTCGATGTTCAGGCTGGGCACACGGCCGCTGAGCAGCCGGATGTCCTGGCCGCCGCTGTTCAGCACTTCCAGGATCTCGCCCGACAAGGCGGTGATGCTGCTGGGCACGTCGCGGATGTTCTCGGTGCGGCGCTCGGCGGTGACGGTGATGGTTTGCAGCTTGCCGGCTTCGGCCGCCTGGGCCTGTGCCTGAGCGTTGGTGGCGGCACCGGCCAGCACGGCGGCAACGGCCAGGGCCAGCGGGGACATCAGGAAGGTGCGGGTAGGGTTGGGCATGGCGTCTTTCGAAAGGGCTTGCAGACGTGTTGCAATGGGCGTGCCACGGGCCGTGGCAACTGCCTCAGATGATGGCGCGCGCCGCGCTGCAAAGTCACCGCAGCGACACCGCCCGCGCGCAGTTGATGCCAATTTGCAACAGCCCACACTTTCGATGCTGACCCCCGAACAAGCCACCCAGTGGCACCACGACGGCTATCTCGTGCTGCCCGGCTTCAAGCCGGCTGCCGCCACCGCCGCCGCCTGTCGCCGCGCCGCCGAGATCGTGGCTGCCTTCACGCCCGGCGCCGAGACCGGCACTTTCTCCACCCGCGACCGCAGCCGTGTCGCCGACGCCGCGCTGCTGGCCAGCGCCGAAGCGGTGCATTGCTTCTTCGAAGAAGAGGCCTGCGACGAGCAGGGCCGGCTGGTGGTGCCGAAAGAGCGCGCCATCAACAAGATCGGCCACGCGCTGCACGAGCTCGACCCGGTCTTCGACCCTTTTTCGCATGGCCCCGAACTGGCCGCACTGGCAGCCGACCTGGGCCTGAAGCAGCCCCAGGTCTGGCAAAGCCAGCTCATCTTCAAGCAGCCACACATCGGCGGCGAGGTGGGCTGGCATCAGGACGGCAGCTTTTTCGAGACCACGCCGCAGACGGTGACGACCTTCTGGTTCGCGCTGGAAGACGCCACGCTCGACAACGGCTGCCTGTGGGTGCAGCCCGGCGGCCTGGCCAGCCCGCTGCGCGAGCGTTACCTGTGCGAGCCCACGCCGCAAGGTCCACGCCTGCGCATGGAACCCCTGGACCGCACGCCCTGGCCGGGCACGGGCGACGCCGTGCCGCTGCCGGTGCCGGCCGGCACGCTCGTGGTCTTCGGCGGCCTGCTGCCGCACTACAGCGCGCCCAACCGCAGCCCGCGTTCACGCCTGGCCTACACCTTGCACGCCACCTGCGCCAGCGCAGCCTACTCGGCGCGCAACTGGCTGCAGCGCAGCCCGGCGCTGCCGGTGCGCGGCTTTGCCTGAGCTTGGCCCGAGCATGCCTACACCCCGGCGCAGCCCCTGGCGCCACCCCATCGCCTGGTTCCGCCGCGCTGCACAATCAACCCCCTCCGGCCCGGCCGAACCCCCAGAACAGGACGCCAAGCCCATGAACGAAGTCCCCACCCTCGAGACCGCTCCTGCGTCGAAGATCCACCTCATCGGCGGTGAAAAGGGCGGCGTGGGCAAGTCGATGGTGTCCCGGCTGCTCGCGCAGTACTTCATCGACCACGAGATGCCCTTCGTCGGCTACGACACCGACCGCTCGCACGGATCGCTGCTGCGCTTTTATTCAGACTACGCACTGCCGGCGCTGGTCGACAAGTACGAAGCGCTCGACCGCATCGTCGAAAGCGCCATCGAATACCCCGGCCGCCGCGTGCTGGTCGACCTGGCCGCGCAGACGCACGACCCGCTGGTGAAGTGGATGGACGAATCGGGCGTGCTCGACATGGCCGACCTGTCGGGCATCGCCCTGCACTACTGGCACGTGATGGACAGCGGCCGCGATTCGGTCGACCTGCTGTCGCGCCTGCTCGACCGCTTCGGCCAGCGCCTGCACTACGTGCTGGTGAAGAACCAGCTGCGCGGCGAGGACTTCAGCCAGCTCGAGACCTCGGGCCAGCTCGAACGGGCGCTGGGCCTGGGGGCGAAGGTGGTCACCGTCAAGCGCCTGCACGACGTGGTGGTGCAGAAGATCGACGCCAAGAACAGCAGCTTCTGGGCGGCCAAGAACGGCGGCGGCATCGATTCCGCAGGCCTGGGCCTGATGGAACGCCAACGCCTGAAGATGTGGCTGAGCCATGCCTACGCCGAGCTGGCCAAGGCCGAGGCCTGAGCCCGTGAGCACCCCGATGGACAAACCGCCAGGCGCTGGCCAGAGCGGCAGCCACATCAGGCTGACCTCGCACCCCAACCAGGGCACGAATGGCGCGCCCGCCATCCATTGGGGGGCGCCCGATGCGCTGGAGCGCGGCCCCATCGTCGGCACCACCGTCAACCGCAGCCAGCGCAACGTCATCGGCACCCACAGCGGCAGCTATGGCGTTTACCGCGCGCTGGCCGTGGCCGCGGGCAACCTCACGCGCGGGCACCGCGCCGACCTGACCAACACCTTCGCCACCGATCTGGTCGGGCCCTACCCGCAGTGGGGCGACGCCACCAAGATCGTCAGCCTCGACCCCTGGGGCGCCAGCGTGCAGAGCGTCTATGCCGACTACCTGGCCCAGGGCTACGACATCCGGCCGACGATTGCCGTCACCAAGGCGCACATCCACCTGCCCGAGATCAAGCAGGCCATCGCCTTCCAGCGCCTGGCCATCGACGGCACGGTGCTGCTCGAAGACGCCAGCGCCTCGGTGACGAAGATCGCCGTCGAACCGGTATGGTGGCTGCCCGGCGTGGCCGCACGCTTCAAGGTCAGCGAAGGTGAGCTGCGCCGCGCGCTGTTCGAGGAAACCGGCGGCATGTATCCGGAGCTGGTGACGCGCAGCGACATCGAGGTCTTCCTGCCGCCCATCGGTGGGCAGACGCTGTACGTCTTCGGCGATGTCCGAGACCTCGCCAACCCCGACGTCACGCTCACCGCCCGTGTCCACGACGAATGCAATGGCTCTGACGTGTTCGGCAGCGACATCTGCACCTGCCGCCCATACTTGACGCATGCCATCGAAGAATGCATCCAGGGCGCACAGAAGGGCGGCGTGGGCCTGATCGCCTACAGCCGCAAGGAAGGCCGCGCGCTGGGTGAGGTCACCAAGTTCCTGGTTTACAACGCACGCAAGCGCCAGCAGGGCGGTGACAGCGCCGACAATTATTTCCTGCGCACCGAATGCGTGGCCGGGGTCCAGGACATGCGTTTCCAGGAACTGATGCCCGACGTGCTGCACTGGCTGGGCGTGAAGAAGATCCACCGCCTGGTGAGCATGTCCAATGACAAGTACGATGCCATCACCGGCAGCGGCATCGAAGTCGGCGAACGCGTCAAGATCCCCGACGCGCTGGTGCCGGCCGACGCCCGCGTGGAAATCGAAGCCAAGATCGCCGCCGGTTACTTCACCGACGGTGCCGTTCCCTCCAACGCCGACCTCGCGCTCGTCAAGGGCCGAGGTCTCGAATGAGCCTCAATTCCCGACACCCTCTTGCCCTGCTGCGCGACCCGGCCACCATCCGGCTGCGCTGCCAGGCCATCCTGCAGTCCGTCGACGACGGCGTCAGCCCCTACTTCAGCGTGCAGCGCGGCGAGCTCGACGCCGTGGCCGAGCGTGTGGCGGCACTCACGCTGAAGCGTTTTCCGGACCTGAACATCCCGTTCCACAGCCGCTGGCGGCACTTCGAGAGCGGCGGCGTCGACCGCAAGGCCGAACTCGACACGCTGCTGGCAGGCCGCAGCCCGGGCGAACGTGCGCGCGCGCATTTCGACCTGACGGTGGTCAGCGTGCTGCTGGACGCCGGCGCCGGCCCGCAGTGGCGCTACACCGAAGCCGCGCGCGAACAAGGCGGCCAGGCCACGATCTACCAGCGCAGCGAAGGCCTGGGCGTGGCCACCTTCCGCGCTTTCGTCGACGGCGTGTTCTCGGCCACGCCCGACGACCCGCTGCGGGTGGACGCAGCCGCGCTGCAACGCCTGGAGCCGTCGACGCTGCGCGGCGTGTTCCAGAGCAGCCCGTCGAACCCGATCGTCGGCCTGGAAGGCCGCGCCGGGCTGCTGGCGCGGCTGGGCGACGCCCTGGTGGCCGAAGCCGCGCGCGATGGCGGCATCGCCAGGCCCGGCCTGTTCTACGACCGGCTCACGGCCCAGGGCACGCGCAAGCAGGTGACGGCGAGTGCCGTGCTCGGCGAACTGCTGGCCTCGATGGCGCCCATCTGGACCAGCGGCAGCCGCGTGCAGGGCTTGCCTGCCGGTGACGTCTGGCCGCACCTGTGGGCCGGCGGCGCCGTGGCCGACGGCCAGGACAGCACCACCAGCGGCTGGGTGCCTTTCCACAAGCTCAGCCAGTGGCTGACGTATTCGCTGCTGGAACCCCTGCAGTGGGCCGGTATCGACGTGACCGGGCTGGACGCGCTCACGGGCCTGCCCGAATACCGCAACGGCGGCCTGCTGCTGGACGCCGGCGTCATCCGCCTGCGCGACCCGCGACTGGCGGCACGCGTGTGGAAGCCGTCTGACGCACCGATCATCGAATGGCGGGCGCTCACCGTGGCCCTGCTCGATGACGTCGCCACGGGCGTGCGCCACAAGCTGGGCAAGACCGCGGCGGAAATGCCGCTGGCCTGTGTGCTGGAAGGCGGCACCTGGGCTGCCGGCCGGGAGATCGCGCGCGAGAAGCGTGAAGACGGCGCACCGCCGTGGAAGATCGACAGCGACGGCACCGTCTTCTGACGGCGCTGCAGGCACACTTCACAGCCGTTCAACCCACCATCCCGCGCTTTCGGATTCCGCATGGCCAAGACATCGTTCGCTTTCGCCAGCCTCGCGCTGGCGTTTGCCGGTTGCAACCCGGTCTTCAGCAGTGAAGCGCAGGCCGCTTCGTCCACCTCGTCGGCCGTCTCGGAAAGTGTCGGGGTGTCGTTGGCCGGCATCTCGGGTTCGCTGACCACTTCCAGCAACAGCTCGAGCACGAAGGACGTGGCCCAGGGCGAGTACCGCATCGTCGACGTGGCCGCGGCCCCGGCCGACACCCGCCCGGGCCTGGTCGCGCATGTGCGGCTGACGCTGCAACGTGAACTGCCTGCCGGCCAGGCCCCCGGCGCCCACGACACGCTGTTCCTGACGCTGCCGCAGACCACCTTCGACGGCACCGGCCTGGGCCGCGACCAGCGTGTGGCCGCCACCCAGCGAAGCTACGGCATCGAATTTGCACGTGCCGACACGAAGCAGGCCTTCTTCCTGGTGCTGGAAGACCATTGGCTGCAGGAACTGGCCTCACGCCCCGTCGTGCTCTGAAGCGGGTCGCCGGCACGCTGCTGGCGCTGGTGGTTTGCGCGGTTCCGCCCGCCACCGCCGCGGCGTCCGTTCTGGCGCAGCAGCATTGCGCGCCGCCGCCACAAGTCAGCGTGCAGCAGCAGGACCGCCTGCTGCGCTTCGCCGCCTTCATCAAGGCCACGCTCGACGCCAGCGGCCAGCCGCTGGCGATCGTTTCGCGCTCGGGGCTGGACCTGTCGCGTTTCGGCCTGCGCTATTCGCATGGCGGCATCAGCCTGCGCAGCAGCCCGAACGCGCCCTGGTCGGTGCGCCAGCTGTACTTCGACTGCGAGATCGGCACACCGCGCCTGTTCGACCAGGGCATTCCCGGCTTCGTGCTGGGCGCCGACAAGCCCGACATCGGCTACTTCAGCGCCGTGCTGCTGCCCGCCGCCGCGGCCACGGCACTGCAGGCGCACGTGCTGGACAAGGCACGGGCGCTGCAGGCCCTGCACCCGGCCTACAGCGCCAACGCCCATGCCTGGGGGCTGGAATTCCAGAACTGCAACCAGTGGCTGGTCGAGACGCTGGCCCTGGCCTGGGGCGCTGCTGCCGCCGCCGAAACCACCCCCCGCGCCGCCGCCCAGAACTGGCTGCGTGAGGCCGGTTACCAGCCGCAAGTGATGGCGGTGGGCAACCGGCCGCTGATGTGGCTGGCCAGCGCCCTGCCCTGGCTGCACGAAAGCGACCACCCGGCCGCTGACCTGGCACAGGCGCAGTACCGCGTCAGCATGCCGGCTTCGGTCGAGGCCTTCGTCCGTACCCGTGAACCGCAGGCCGAGCGGCTGGAGTTCTGTCACGATACGCGGCACATGGTGCTGCGCCGGGGCTGGCAGCCGCTGGGCGAGGGCTGCGAGCCTGCACCGGGCGACATGGTGCTGCGCTTCTGACGTCGTCAACCCGGAGGCCCATGATGCGATCGATGTCCTGCACGCTGGCGATCACAGCCGTGGCCATGGCTGCCAGCGTGCCTCCGGCCCACGCCGAACCGGACACGGTCATCGTGGTGCGTCATGCCGAGCGATCCGGCGAACCTGCCAGTGATCCGGCGCTGTCCGCGGCCGGGCAGCAACGCGCGCGGCAACTGGCCGAACACCTGGCCGGCACCGGCCTGGCCGGCATCGTCACCACCGCGTGGCGGCGCGCGCGCGAGACTGCCGAGCCGGCGGCGCAACGCTTCGGCATCGAGCCTCGCACCGTGCCCACGCGCGGCGGCGACACCACAGCGCATGTGGCCGAGGTGGTTGCTGCCGTGCGCCAGATGAGCGGCGTGGTGCTGGTCGTGGGCCACAGCAACACCGTGGCGGCCATCGTCGCGGGCTTGTCGTCCGCCCAGCCACAGGTGCTCTGCGAGACGAGCTTTGGCCATCTCTTCACCGTGAACCCGGCCACGCAAGCCATGCAGCAGCAGCGCTATGGCGCGGCCGATCCGCCCGCAGGCAGCGGCTGCCAGTGAAGACCTCTGCTCAGGCCGATAGGCCAATGACTGCTTGAAGAAGATCCGTCAGCTGGAAAGCAGTTGGCCGGACTGAAGTTGCTGACGTGTGCAATGAACGCACCGCACTGCCATGAAAGCTGACCCGTCTCGAACCTGGCGCAGCCGGGAAGCTGGATGATTCGGTCGCGTGCCGCATCTGACCGCCGGCAATCGGCTGCAGACTACCCTGGCATCCGGCAGCGGTTGCGCGACCCACCAAGCTGGATTGGCCTGGCTCAGTCTTCCAACTCGAGCTCACGCCAGGCCACCCCGCCTGAACCGCGCGTACCGCTGATCTTCGCGGCGCGGCCGTTGGTCAGCGCGGCAAAGAACGCCGTACGGCCGATGACGACATTGCCATTGCGGAATGCGCTGTCGGACAGGTTGGCTGTGTCGACCGACACACCCAGGATGATCAGCACGGGGTTCGCGGCGCTCGACACACTGCCACGCAGTTCGACATCCGCGTCGGTCGAACGCCGATCGAGTTCAGTGGCAACGACAAGGGCTGACCCCACGGGCCGCCCGCGCAGGCGCACATGGTCCCCGGCCCGCAGTTCGCCCAGCGAGCCAAGGCCATCGAGGCGGGTCTGCGAGGTGACCTGAACCGTGATGCCAGGAAGACCGGCCAGGGTGATGCGGTCAGCGCTGACCTGCAGAACATCGGCCTCCAGGCGAGCCCCTGCCTTGAACGAGATTTCACTGGCCGTGAGCACACCGTTGCTGATCGCACCTTCGGCTTCCAACTTGGTACCGACGATCAGGTCGCCGGCCAAGCCGTTGCGGTACCGGGTGCCGGCGCTGACGACAACGCGCTGAGCACCCAGCAGGAAGCCGTCGGCCGCCAACGCACTGACGAAGCCTTCGACTTCGGCCTTCGGACTGCTTGAAATGCGGGGCCCGGCGGGCTCGATGCGGCTGGCCGTCAAGCTGCCGCAGACCGGCGAGCCGGCGCAGGCGCTGCCCTTGATCTCCACCAGCTTGCCGACCCAGCTGCCCGTCGGCATGTCGCCGACTTCGGCGCCCGCATACGCCACCGTCAAGGAACCGACGACAAGCGTCGAAGCCGCAGTGTTCTGTCCGCTGACAAAGCCCGTCACGACGAACGGGGGCGAGGCCAGCGTGGACTTGCGTTCGATGTACGTCGCCTCGATCACACCCGCTGCGCGCGGCAGCCCGTGGGCCTCGATGTAGTCGCCGGCCGCCGGCCGAGCCCCGCTGTCGAACACCGTACCCGCGTCCGTCTGCACGGTCTGGCCCATCACCACGAAGTTGCCGCCCTGCACCTGTTCGACCCGTCCCTTGACGGCGCTGTCCACGCTGACAAGGCTGGCCGCGCTCGACGTGCTGCTGCCCTGTACCCGCGCCACCATGCCCACGCGCAGGTCGGACTGCGCGATGGTGCTCCCGTCGCGACGGAAGCTGGCGTTGCTGGTGTCGTAGCGCACGCCATTCACCCAGACACTGCCGAAGCCCTCGATACCGCCGTAGGCCAGGCCGGTGGCGGCTGTCGTGCCAGTTCCCGCCCCGGTTCCCGTGCTCCCCCCGCTGCCGGTACTGCCACCCGCTCCACCGCTGCCGCTGCCGACCGCGCCTGCATCGGCAGCGTCACCGCCGCCGCCCCCGCATGCAGCCAGGGCCACGGTGAGCGAAGCGAGGCCGCGCGTAAAAATCATGTGCCAGTTCATTTCAGAGTTCCTTTCAGCGTTCCGCGGCCTCGGGGCCTTTGGGGGATAGGTGGTTCTTCGCCGCGGCGACCAGCGCGCCCTGCGCACCCCGCGCACCCCATGGCGAGCTGGCGGCCTGCAGGCTGGTGCAGAAAGCCGCCGGCTCGAGCACCGTGGTCTTGCGGGCTCCCCGGGTCGTGCCTTGGTCGGGCGATGGGCGATGGGCGAAGTCCATGCTGGACAGAGCACGTTTGGCGGCACCAAGTACATCCGACTTCGATCACGCGTCAACCCCAGTGCGGGAAGGCACACGCCCTTCAGCCCAGGACCACCCGTCTCCCGAACGGCACCACCGCCCCCCGTTCCCCTGCGCCACCGCCCACTGCACCAGGCAAGCCGGCCGGTAGTGCGCCGGGCCGTCCAGATCGGTCAGCACCACCACCAGGTCAGGCCGGTGGGTGGCAGCCTGCTGCAGCAGCGGCGTGAAGTCGGTGCCACCGCCTTCGAATCGCAGCCCCCTTCAGCAGGCTCGCCACCGTGGCCTGGCCGCGGTGGTGGTGCAGCACCTGCTGCACATGGTCGTCGTCCACCACCAGCGCCAGCCGCGGCACCGAAACGCCTCATCCAATCGCGAGCGTTGCGGCGCTGATCATCGGGCTGGGCCTGGCGGCACCTGCCGCGCTGGCCGAACCGAGCCTGGTCATCGTGGTGACGCATTCCGAGCGCGCCGGTGAACCCGCGGGCGACCCGGCCCTGTCGCCCGAAGGCCGGCAGCGCGCGCGGCAACTCGCCGACCACCTGGCCTCGGCAAACGTCGAGGCCATCATCACGACGCAGTGGCGGCGCACCCAGGAGACCGCAGCAGTCCTGGCCCAGCGATTGGGCATCGAGGTGCAGCCGGTGGTCACGCGGCGCGGTGAAGCGGCAGCGCACATCGACGAGGTTCTTGCCGCCGTGCACAAGCTGTCGGGCTTGGTGCTGGTGGTGGGTCACAGCAACACCGTCGCCGGCATGGTGGCGCGCTTGTCGGCAGAACGGCCGCTGGCGCTGTGCGAGACGAGCCATGGGTACCTGTTCTTGCTGAACCCGGCGGCCGGCACGGCGCTGCAGCTGCGCTACGGTGCGGCCGACCCGCCGCCGGCGGCGGGCTGTCAGTGACAAATGGTCGCAGGTGCACAGGCCGCCCCTGGGATCGTCCCTAGCCTAGGACCGATCCGAGGCTGACGCCCGCGTTGAACGGCAGGACCATGTGCCCACGAGCCGCACCGAACGGCCAGCAGGGAGCAGCGCATGGTCATGCAAGTCGATCATTCTTCCGGTGGATCCGGGGTGCTCAACTTCCCGGACCTCGAGCCACCGGAGCCGGAGTTCGCGCCACCCGCTCCGCCGCCTGCGGTGCCACCGCCCGCACCACCGACACCGGCCGCCAACAGCTGGGTAGAGCAACTGCCCGCGGCCGCCTTCGGCCCGCCCACGCCGCACCCGGGCGAGACGCCTGCAGCCACCGTGCTGGCCGAGCTGGCACCGCCGCCGGCGGTGGCGGTCATCGAGACCTCGGCCGCCGCACCTGTTGTCGCTCTGGCTGCCGCCGCAGCTCCCACCGCCCCCACCGCCCCGGCGATGGAGATCGCCACCCTCGAGCTGACCCTGGCCGACCCGCTGACCCGGGAACTGATCCACCACCACGGCGGCACACTGCCCGTGCTGGACCTGGGGAACCTGAACCCGGCGCTGCAGGAACAGGTCGACCGCTACGGCGCCGACCTGACTGCCCGGCTGATGCAGCTGGCCCAGGCCAACGCTGCGGTGCGCACCCTGTACCTGGAAGCGATGGACCAGGCCGCCCAGGGCCTGGGCGCGGACACGATGGGTGCCGTGTTCGTGCCCGGCGTGCGCGGCAACCGCGGCGACAGCGTGCCCGACAGCTGGCGCTTCGACCCGGTGGCCTTCACCCAGGCCTATGCCCAGGCCGGGCTGCAGCACGACGCACCGCTGGCGCAGCGGGCCTTTGCGGCCACCTTCGGCAGCAACCCCTTGCAGGCCTGGGAACGACACCAGGGCGGCGACAGCGACGGCGTCACCCGCGGCCACACCCTGGCCGGAAGCTTCGAGCTGAGCGCCCCGACGCTGACCGACCTGGACGGCCATCCGAGTCGCGAGCGCCTGGGCTGGACCGGCGCCAGCCTGAACCCCGACAGCCACGGGCTGCGCCCGCTGTCGCTGCAGGCCCCGCCCGAGTTGCACAACCCGCAAGCCGTGTGGTTCGACGCCGGCCTGGGCTGGGTGACACCCAGCGAGAACATCGCCGTCAAGCAGGACTTCCTGGACAAGGCCATCCCAGTCGTCTTCATCGGCGTGATGACCTGGGCCACGGCCGGGGCCTTCGGCGTGGCCGGGGGTGCGGGGGTGACCGCAGGCACGGGCATCGGCGCGGGCGCCGGCGTGGTGGGCGCGATGACGGCTGGCGCCGCCTTCGGGGCCATCGGCGGCTTCTACGGCGGGCTGATCGGCGAAGGCAAGATCGACCTGGGCGGCATGTTCCGCGGCGCACTGACCGGGGCAATCACTGCCGGCGTGGTCCGGGCCACGGGGCTGGACAGCATGGGCATCAAGACCGGCACCAACGCCCAGGGGCAGCAGATCGTCACCGGCATCGAGGTCGCCCAGCGCGCCCTGGCCGTCACCGGGCAGGCCACGCTGCAGGGGGCCTTGCAGCAGATCAGTGGTGGTGAGTTCGTCGACGGTTTCACCGCCGGGCTGGCCAATGGGCTGGGGGTGGAGATCGCACGCGGGCTGCAACTGCAGATCGACACGCTGAGCAACACGGGCAGCATCGACGCCACCCAGGCCGGCGCCCTGCGGCAGTTCGCGCGCGTGGCGCAGAGCGCGGTCAGCCTGCTGGGCAACCCGGACGACCCGGGGCATGCGTTTGCGATGACGTTCGTGAACGGGCTGGTGAGTGATGCGCAGCAAGGGCTCGCAGCGCGAGAAACCCAGGGCACGGGGCTGTGGAGCGATGCGGGCTACCTCAACGGCTCGGACATCGACAGCGACAACGCCGACCAGGCGCGCCGAGACCAGGAATGGGCCGCACAGAACGACGCGCTCCTGTCGCGCCGGGGTGACGAGCAATCTCAACCCAGAGCCGACACTGATGGATGGCTGCTGCCCAGCCCGTCACCAGGCCTCCGCCTGTCACCCGCTGCGGCAGCCGAGTTCCAGGCGGCATTGCAGGAAGGCATCGATCGGGCCGCCGCAGACCCGGGATTCGACCCGTCGATCTACGCGCCTGCGCGGCTGGCGCAATTGCTCGCAGACGATGCAGGGTACTCAGGTGTTGCTGGACTGTTGGATGACGAATCCGAAACGTTGGCGGGACCTGGCGGCGCGCGCACCAAGCCTTCGGCCACAGGAGGAACGGGTCTTCAGTTCAACCTCAACCAGCGCGCCAATACCGTGTTCGAAGCCCTGGGCAATGCGCCGGTGGGTGACGCATTCGGGCTGGTCCCAGAAGCTTACCGTGACATCAAGCTGCTGGCGCCCCTGATTCAGGAAAGCCGACTGCTCGGGGAAGTCGAGCGCATGCGCACTGTGCTCGGCCAGAGCGGGTTCGACGTCACGCCCCAGAAGCTGGGCGCTGTTCCAGGTATCGATTCAGCCGGGCGCATCGCCTACGACCCGGTTGATCTCGCCGATCGCTATGCCAATGCCATCCGGCTGCTGGAGTTGCAGCGGCAAGGGGTGATCGAGCTGGATGTGCCGACCTTCACTGTCAGGTCGGTGGGTACGGAGCGGATACCGCCAGATACGCTGGTGCGCAATGTCGAGCAGCGGTATCAGGCGGCGTTTTCGCAGGGCTTGAACACGGCTGAACAACGGCTTGCTGCTGGTGAGCGTTTGCGTTTTCCGGTTGACATGCCGCAGCAACTGCAGGTGGGGCTGTATGCCGACAGTCTGGCAAAACAAGCGGTTGAACGCTACCTCGACGCCATTGGTGTAACTGAAGGTCCAGGACAGATCGTCGCGTTGAACCGCTGGGCCTACGACCCGTCCGGCAGTGGCTTGTATGTCAGGCCTGACGTGCTTGTTGACTTCGGGCCCAGCCAGCGACATTGGATCGACGGCAAGTCCAGTTTCGTCAATAACGGCTTGCTGCCCCAGCAACTGCGCAGCTTCTTCGAGTACACCGGCAGTCAAAGCGGAACGATTGCCACCCGCGACGGTACTATCCCGTTGCGGGGATCACGTAGGAGACCTTGATGGGCAGACGAGAGATTCGTGACCTGGAAGATTCATTGGCTGCGGCAGCTGGGTTGGCGCCAAGTGACACAGGCGAAGATAGATTCCATTTCCATGATGAGATCTATCCTGGGTTGGTGCGAAGTTATGACAAGGCCAAATCCGACGTCGCTCAACTTGGCTTCACTGAATTGGTCGAGAACACGATCCGTGACTGCCTCACACTGCTGCAGCAAGGCCGACGCAAGCAGGCAGAGGATCTGCTGCTTGCCACGTCCAGTACCTTGAGCGAAAAGTCGGGAACCTGGGATGACATGCGCCGGATGTACACCGCCAGCAACGATCCTTCACTGAAATAGCCTTCGCACGTCAGTTTCGGCGTCCCTGGCGATGAACGTGTTGTCGCAGCTGGAGATCGTTGCGTTGCCTGGTCATGTTCTCAGGCGCCTCGCTGGCGACGAGTAGCGCCATCACCCTGGTTGACAACCCCGACGACCCCGGGGCATGCGTTTGCATCGACCTCCGCGAAAGGGCTGATGAGCAACGTGCAGCCGGGCCTGACAGCGCACGAAGCGCAGACCGTGTCGCCGGCCTGGGCCAGTGCACTCGGTGAGACCGCGGCCGGGGCGGCAGGGCACCGGCCCCGGGCGATGTGCCGGCTACCGCAATGGCTCGGACATCGGCAGTGACAGCGCCCACCAGGCGCGACACGACCAGGAGTGGGCTGCGCAGAACAACGCGACCAACCGCGCGGTGATGAACCCGGCCAACGTAACGTCTGACCCGTCGTGATATTGCCGCCCGTTCCCAGAGCATTCGCAGGCGGTGTTCCGGCAGTCCGAGCGGGATTACCGTACCGCGACGGAAGAGAGCGTGAGCGGCAGAAGCTGCGTGGCACAAGGCAGGGACGGCCAGAGCGGCCACTACATCGAAAGGATATTCGACGGCCCTTCTGAAAACTTCAACCACCTGGCGCAGAACGGGAACTTCAACACGGGGGCTTATCGAAGCCTCGAACGTCGCTGGG
The DNA here is from genome assembly GCA_022842595.1 of Rubrivivax sp. Classification (GTDB taxonomy): domain Bacteria; phylum Pseudomonadota; class Gammaproteobacteria; order Burkholderiales; family Burkholderiaceae_C; genus Rubrivivax. The sequence continues at coordinate 66,099 of JALHPF010000019.1, read as the reverse complement.
ACGGCCTCTGGCAGTCTGGTGACCGCGTCGATGTCCGAATCACCCCGCGATACGATGGTGACTCCCACCGACCGAGCGGGTTGACAGTCCACTCCTGGGTTGATGGCATCAGGCAGGATCCGATCACATTCAACAACTCGAGTGGAGGTCGCTGATGACATCGGAAGTCGATGCTCTCTATCCGTTGATCGGACATCAACTGCACCACCTCATCAACGGGCCCTTCTCTGTCGCTTGGGTCAGAGTGGAGATGGAAGACGACTTCGGATCCGTCGGCGTATTCGTAGACCGTGGCTGCGGAACCTATGCGTACATGACCGACGAAGAAGGGAAACTCTACGATTCACTTTCGGAACTACGGCGTCGCTACAAGGAATGCGGGTTGGGCTCATGGACACAGGCGACGTTCAAACTGGGCATTCAGGGCAAGTTCAGTATCGAGTTCGGGTTTGAAGATGTGGCGGATGTCGGCCGAAGCAGTCAAAGACGCGATGCCTGGATGGCGCGTGTGCTTGGGCCGCAGGCTGAGGCGGTTTGGTCTGCGTCCTGAGACGTCTCAAAGCGCCAGCATCGGAGCCTGTTCAAGCGCTCGACGCCAACCCACCCCTCACCCCAACACCACCCGCCTCCCAAACGGCACCACCGCCCCCGCATGCCCCTCCGGCACCGCCCACAACACCGGGCAAGCCGGCCGGTAGTGCGCCGGGCCGTCCAGATCGGTCAGCACCACCACCAGGTCGGGCCGGTGGGATACGGCCTCCTGCAGCAGTGGCGTGAAGTCGGTTCCACCGCCTTCGAAGCGCAGCGCCTTCAGCAAGCCGGCCACCGTCGTCCGGCCCGGGCGGTGGTGCAGCACCTGCTGCACATGGTCGTCGCCCACCACCAGCACCAGCGCCGCCGCCAGCCGGCGTGACAGGGCTTCGATCTCGCGCCCGAAACGCTGCATCAGGGCGTCGTCGATCGAGCCCGAGACGTCCACCACCAGCACCAGCCGCGGCACCGGGCGGGTGGCGCTGCGGCCGGGTTCCCAGGGCATGCGGCGCGGCGGTGCGCTGGCCGCGCCATGCCGCGGCTGGCCCGCCACGCCCAGGCTGCCGCCGCGCAGCCGGCCCTGGTTGGCCAGGTAGGACCGCGAAGGCCGCGACCACGACACGTCCGGCTCCTGCGCCAGCGCCCGCGCCACCTGCGTGCGCAGCAGCTGTTCCCAGGGCGTGTGGCTGCGTGGCAGGTCGGCCAGCAGGGCGCGCAGCAGCGACATCGCGCCGTCGCCGGCATGCGCGCGCTGCAGGCGTTCGCTCCAGTCGCGGGCCTGCTCGGCTTCCACTTCGGGGGCCGACTTCGCGCCCGGGTTCGGTCGCAGGTCCTGCCGGCCCTGGCCGCCGAAGGCCCGCGTGCGCGCCGCACGCGGGCCGTCGCGTTTCTGGCTGGGCTGCATGCGCGACGCCTCGCGGTCGTCGAGCATGCGGTACAGGTGCTCCACGTCCCATTGCGCCAGCGCCGTCTCGTCGTCCTGCTCCAGCGCCAGCGTCGCCGCCAGCAAGGCCGGCAGCTTCACCGCGCCGGGGGGCAGCGCCAGCCAGCCCAGATGCGACAAGGCGCTGTTGACGATGGCGTCGGCGCAGGTGTTGAACAGGCGCAGGTCGACTTCGCCCACGCGCTGCTGCAGCTGCAGGAAACGCTGCGGGTGGCGCAACGCGATGTGCAGCACCTGGTGCGCCACCCAGCCGGTCTGCTCGGCCAGCGGCAGCGTGGTGAACACCGGGCGGTAGTGCAGCGTGTGGCCGTCGGTCCAGACGGGGGTGTCGCTGTCCTTGCCGTCCTTGCTGTCCTGGCTGCCTTCGTCGTCCGCCACGGGAATGTCGTGGTGGTGCACCCACAGCGCCAGTCCGCCGCTGGACGGGGCGAATTCGACCAGGCGCTGGATCGCCCGCGTGCCGCGATGCCCGCCTCGGCCGTCGCCGCCCGGGCCGTAGGAAGCAGCCATCGCCGGTCTCAGGCCAGCCCGTCGCGCCGCCGCTGTTCCGCGTAGCGCTGGTAGGCCGGGCTGTCCAGCACGGCGCCTTCCAGGCCGCCTTCCAGCGCGCGCTGCAGCAGCAGTTCCATCGCCAGCGTCTGCGCCTCGCGCAGCGGCAGCGCTGCGCCCTGGCCGAGCCGGCCGCGCACCTCGGGCAGCTGTTCGATGATCTCGATGGCGCGCTGCACCGTGGCTGCGTCGGTGCAGGCCGCCAGCAGGCCGTAGACCAGGCCGTACAGGCCGTCCAGCGTGCGTGGCAGCAGGGCCACGGTCTCGGGGCCGGGGCGCGCGGCCAGCAGGCGCAGCACGTCGGCGCCGGCCTGCAGTTCACGCAGCACGCCGAAGAATTCGGCGGCGTTGGCCGCGCCGATGCGGCCCTGCACGAAGACCCGCTGCGCGGCCTCGCCCAGGCCCGACTGAAGCACGCTCGACACGTCTTCCCAGCCGCGCGGGCTGGCGCCCACCAGGTGGTCGTTGGCCAGCTGGGCCTGGGTGTCGTCCAGCCTGTCCGGCCGCACCCGCAGGTAAGCCATCACCTCGGGCGCGAAGCCGCGCGCAATGGCATGCGCCAGGAAGGCGTCGATGGCCGTCTGCACGTTGAAATGAAACATGCGGTCGGCCAGCGCCGTGCCCATGTCGTGGCTGACGGCGCCGTGGAAGCTGGCGTTGCCGGCGGCCACCACCTGCCAGCCGTCGGGAAGCCGGTAGTGGCCGACGCGGCGGTCGAGGATCAGTGAATAGGCGCTGATCTGCAGCCGCTGGTCAGCGGCGGTCAGCTCGTCCAGGAACAGCAGGCCCTGGGGCTGGTCGGGCCCGGGCAGGAACTCGGGCGGGAACCACACCGTCTTGCCCTGCACCTCGTCGGCGTAGATGGCGCCGCGCAGGTCCACCGGTTCGATGGTGGTCAGCCGCAGGTCGACCAGGGGCACGCCGAAGTGCTCGGCCACCTGGCGCACGACGCTGCTCTTGCCCACGCCGCGCGGGCCCCAGAGCATGGTGGCGCGGTGGCGCAGCCTGGGGTGGGCGAACTGTTCGATCAGCGCCGTCTTGGCGGTGGCGATCGACACCGGCGGGATGTTGAGCGGGTTGCCGTTCATGCGGGGGCGGCCAGGGCAGGCCGGCAAGGGGACCAGGCGTCGGCTGGCAAGGGCCGGGGCAGCGGCGGCAGTTCGATGCGTGGCAGTTCGCGCATCGCGAACAACCACACCAGCAGCAGCGGCGGCGCGTTGAAGATGAGCATGCGGAACACCGAGCCCGGCCCCAGTTCCAGCAAGGGCACGGCCGCCGATGCACCGATCAGCCCCAGGCACACCAGCAGCGGGAAGGCGCGCCGAAGGGCCACGCGCCAGCGTGCACCGCGAAACTGCGCGTGAAAGTGGGCGGGTGCATCCGCCAGCACCTGCACCAGGTGTTCGACGGTGCGGCGGAACTTGGCTTCGGCGTCGAGCGCGCGCGCCGTGGCGTCGCCTCGCAGCCGCAGGCTGGCGCGCCAGCCTGCGCTGTGGCGCGACAGGCGAGACCAGTCCAGCCCCAGCACCGCCAGCAGGTCTTCGGGCAACGAAGCCGGCGCGGCCTGGCCACCGGCGGCGGGGCGCAATTCCAGTTCGGCCGGCACGTTCTTCACGCGCGACACCGTCATCACCAGGGCCAGCCCGGCCACCCGGGCGCTGGCCTGCAGCAGGCTCAGCACCGGCTCGGTCTGGCCACGGGGCAGCGGCTGCAGCTTGTGGCCCAGCGCCACGCGCACCCCGGCCGCCTGCTGCCACTGGCGTTCCGGCGGCAATGCGTCGACCCAGGCCAGCAGCTCGGCCGGCGCCGCGCCTTCGGCGTTCAAGCTGGCCACGCTGCCGGCGGTTGCAGCGGCTTCGGCCATGTCCGGGGCCATGCTGGCGGCCATGCCGGCAGCCCCATCGGCGACCACCAGCCTGCGCTGCAGACGCGTGGCTGCCGCGTCGCTGGCATCCAGCTGCAGCTGTTCGCGCACCGCCGGCATGTCGTCTTTGGCGGCATGCTGGCGCGGGCGGAAGGCCAGGTGGCGTTGTGCGCGGTCACTGGCCGGCAGGTCGACGCCGCGGCCGGCGCGGCTGAAGGGCTCGGCCAGGCGCAGGATCTCGTGGTGCGTCAGCGGCGGCGGGCCCGGTGGCGGGGCCACGGGCGCCACCGCCGGCGCGGCAATGCGCTCAGCGCGCAGCATCGGCTGGCACGTGCGTGGGGCCCTCGGGGGCCGCGGGCCTGGCAGCGGGCGGGCCTTGCGGCGGCTGCGCCGCGGCACCTGCCGAAGGCAGCATCAGCCGCCGGCCCTGCGTCAGCCGGGCCAGCACACGCTGGCCGCTTTCGGCCACCTTCTGCATCGTTGCTTCCAGCAGGGCCATGTCGCGCAGGCTCTGGGCAAAGGCGCGGTACTCGGCCGACTGGGCTTCAGCCACCGCCAGCGGCGGCGCGCCGGCCTGCAAGGCGGCGTTGACGCGCGCAAAGCTGTCCTGCACGCGCGCCAATGGCTCGCGCAGCGCCGGGCCAGCGGCGGCGGGCACCTGGCCGGTGGCGGCCAGCGCGTCGAGTGTCTGCACCAGGGCTTGCAGGTGCGCGCCGAAGGCCCCGCCTTCATGCGCGGCCAGCAGCTGCTGGTCGAGCCCGGTGCGTGCACCGTCGCCCAGGGTTCGCATGGAACTGTCGCGCAGGCCGTCGAGCTGGCGTTCGAGGTGGCGGTTCAATGCACTCAGGCGCGCACCGACGTCGACCACTTCGCTCAGGATCTTGTCCAGGTCGCCCACCACCAGGGTGATGCGGTCGAGGAAGTGGTTCAGGTCCTGCGCCAGTTCGCCGAATTCGTCGGCCGTCTTCACGCCGGCGCGCGGCGACAGGTCCATCACCCCCTTGGCCAGGCCCGACACCGTGCTGCGCAATGCCAGCAGCGGTTCCATGCGCACCTTCAGCAGCAGGAACAGCACGATGGTGTGCACCAGGATCTTCAGGCTCAGCGCCCCGGCCGTCAGCCGCACCTCCTGCCACCAGAGCGTTTCCTTGCGCTCCAGGTAGCTGCGCACGGCCACCACGCCCAGCACGTCGCCGACCTGGGCCTTGACATGGCAGCCCAGGCAGAACTGCTCGGCCGTCATCGCCACGTTGGCCTGCTGATGGGCGCCGTCGCCCCAGACCGGCATCAGCCCTTGCACGTCCATGTTGCGGGTGGCCTTCATCGACTCGACCGTCACGGCACTGGGCAGCACGGCAATCGCCAGGCCCAGGTCGGTGTAGTTGCGGTCCAGGATGGGGTAGACCGTCTGCGCCGCCAGTGGCCCGCCGGAGTTCAGCATGATCGACTTGACGTCGTTGGCCAGCTGCTGCGCCGCCAAGGCCACGCGCTTCGGTTCGGAATGGGCGAAATCCCAGCGCAGCGCCAGGTAGCGGATGGCCATTTCGACCGCCGCCACCAGCAGCAGGAGCAGGAAGAAGTCCCGGATCATGTGGAACATGAAGGACTGCTCGAAACGGCTGCTGGCAGGGTTCGCGTCGGACATGCGTCTTTCGGGCGCGGCAGGCTGGATTCCGCCGGAGCCCTGATGATGACGCGACTGGCCTCCCTTTGCAGGCCTGGGGCGGATGGCCGCGATACTGGTGCCCATGGACACCGCCACCCGGCCTCCTGACTTCGGCAGCCTGCTGCGCCGCTGGCGCCGCATGCGCGGCCGCAGCCAGCTGGCGCTGGCGCTGGCCGCCGAGGTTTCGGCGCGACATCTCAGCTGGCTCGAAACCGGCCGCGCCCAGCCCAGCCGGGCCATGGCGCTACGGCTGGCCGAACACCTGGACTTGCCACTGCGCGAGCGCAACGCCCTGCTGCTGGCCGCCGGCTACGCGCCGATGTACGCCGAACGCCCGCTGACCGACCACGCCATGGCACCGGCGCGGCAGGCCCTGCAACAGGTTCTGGACGCGCACGAACCCTGGCCCGCGCTGGCGGTGGACCGGCACTGGCAGCTGCTGGCAGCCAACCGCATGGTGGGCCTGATGCTGCAGGGCCTGCCCGCCGCACTGCTGGCCCCGCCCGTCAACGTGTTGCGACTGAGTCTGCACCCGCACGGGCTGGCGCCGCGCATCGGCGGCCTGCCCGCCTGGCGCACCCATGTGCTGCAACGGCTGGCGCGCCAGCAGGCGGCCAGCGGCGACGTGGTGCTGGCGGCGCTGCTGGCCGAACTCCAGGCCCTGCCTGTACCGGTACCGGCAGCGGCAGGCGACACCGCCGACAGCACCCCGCTGGACGAGATGGCCACGCGCCTGAGCCTGCACACCGATGCAGGCGTGCTGCACTTCATCACCACCGTCACGGTCTTCGGCGCGCCGCACGACGTGAGCCTGTCGGAAGTCGCCATCGAAACCCTGTTGCCTGCCGACGCCGGCACGGCAGAACGGCTGCGCGCGCTGCACGCCGCGCTGTAGCGCCGGCGGGCGTTCAAGCCTTGAAGGGGTTGGCCGTGGCGAACCACAGGCCGATGCCGGTGGCGATGATGAAGGCGCCGTCGAGCACGCCCACCAGCAGGAAGACCTTGGTCTGCAGCGGCTCCATCAGTTCCGGCTGGCGGGCGCTGGCTTCCAGGTATTTGCTGGCGAGCAGGCCCACGCCGATGCAGGAGCCAATGGCGCCCAGGCCGATCATGTGGCCGACGGCGAGTGGCAGGGTGTCGTTCATGGTGCTTCGTCCTTGTGTTTGGCAAGACGATGTTCGCCAGCCGCTGCCGGCTCGTCGATGACCTGCAAGGTCAAATCCCGCCCTGCCCGGGGCTTGCGCCACGGTTCGTGCACTTCTGCCGGGTGGTTACAACCCCAAGCCGAAACTGCCGACTTTTCGACGAACGGCGGCCGGCCGGCACCCGGCCGCGGGGCTGCCCCGCGGCCGGCGGCACGCCATAGTCCGCGCACTCCTGCAACACGCCATTTCCACCGAATCGAACCATGAAGAAGATCCTGATCGCCACCGCCCTGTGCCTGCCGCTGCTGGCTTCAGCGCAAAACCTGCTGGTCAACGGCAGCTTCGAACAAGGCCTGGCCGGCTGGACCGTGGTCAATGGCGCGGGCACGGCGGTCCCCGTCAACACGGTGACCTACCACTCGCTGCCCGGCGCCTACCAGGAGATCGTTCCTGCCGACAACCTGGCCGGCAGCCTGAGCCCAGACAGCGTCGGCACCCGGGCCGTCTACTTCGTCGACGACAAAGCCTTCCAGTCGATCAGCCAGAACTTCGTCGTCGCCAGCGCCGGCAACTACAACCTGGGTCTGTCGTACTACGTGCCCGCGAACGGCGCCGCCAACCCGGCCGACGTGAACTTCAGCCTGGCCTACGGCTCGACCAGCGAATCGCGGCTGATCGGCACCCTGCCCGTCAAGACCTGGCTGGGCAGCAACAGCGTGCAGACACTGGCGCCTGGCAACTACAGCTTCACCATCAGCTTCGCGCCGTCGGCGAACGGCTTTGGCAAGGATGTCCTGGTCGACCGTGTCTACGTGACCGCCGTTCCCGAACCCAGCACCATCGCGCTGCTGCTCGCCGGTCTGGGCCTGGTCAGCCTGCAGGCCGCTCGCCGCCGCGGCTGAGCCCGCACCCCGCAGGCACGCCAACTGCACCGCAAACGCCCTGGCCTGCCAGGGCGTTTTGCCTGGTGCGGCACCGCTTATGCTTGGTCCGTTGCACCGCACCCCGAGCCTGCCATGACCACCCCCATCGTCCACCACATCACCCACCCGCTGGTCCAGCACAAGCTGACGCTGATGCGCCAGAAGGACCGCAGCACCAACAACTTCCGCCGCCTGCTGCACGAGATCAGCATGCTGATGGCCTATGAGGTGACGCGAGACATGCCCACGCAGCTGATCGAGATCGAGACGCCGCTGGAAACCATGCAGGCACCGGTGATCGATGGCAAGAAGACGGTGTTCGTCGTCATCATGCGTGCCGGCAGCGGCTTCCTGGACGGCATGCTCGACGTCGTGCCCGGTGCACGCGTCGGCCACGTGGGCCTGTACCGCGACCCGAAGAGCCTGGTGGCGGTGGAGTACTACTTCAAGATGCCGCACGACATGGCCGACCGCGACGCGATCGTGCTCGACCCGATGCTGGCCACCGGCAACAGCGCCGTGGCCGCGGTGGAAAGGCTGAAGGAAACGAAGCCGAAGTCGATCCGCTTCGTCTGCCTGCTGGCCGCGCCCGAGGGGCTGAAGCACTTCCACGAAGCCCACCCCGACGTGCCGGTCTACACCGCCGCCATCGACCGGCAGCTGAACGAGCATGGCTATATCGTGCCCGGCCTGGGCGACGCCGGCGACAGGCTGTTCGGCACCAAGTAGACGGCGGGAACCAAAAAACAGCGAGACAGTGAAACAGCGCCGGCTGGGCTGCCAGCGGGCCGGGCCTTCTGCGCTGCTGGCGCTACTTCGCCACGGCCGCCTCACCCAGGCCGGCCAGGGCCTTGGCAATGCCCGCAGCCGCCGGGCAGGTGGCCACGCCGTGGCGCTTGGCCAGGTAGTCGGGGTCGTTGTAGCCCAGCCAGACCTGGCTGGCCGCGTCTTCCCAGACCAGCGCCTTCAGCGGCAGGTCGATGCCGACACTCTGCGCACATTCCATGAAGGGTGTTCCGCCCTGCGGGTTGCCGAAGATCAGCACTTCCGTGGGCCGCAAGGTCTTGCCGACCCTGGCAGCGCCGGCGGCATGGTCGATGCGGGCAAAGACGCTGAGCCCGCGCTGCTTGGCCGTGGCCTCGAAACGGTCCATCGTTTCCTTGGCGGTGTACGGGCTCTTGATGGCGACGAGGCCATCGGCTGCCGTGGCCAGGGTGGCTGCCAGCGAAAGTGCCAGACCCGCCAGGGTGGAAGTGAATCGCATGGTGTCTCCGAAATCGAGGGCTGCGCAAGCTGCGCTCGTGCATTCTCTGCCGCGGCGGCTGGGTCTGGCAGGCAAGCCGGGCTACGCGGCCAGCCGCCGGGGCTGAGCTACGGCTTCTTGTCCGACGCGGGCGCCGAGGCGGCGGCCTCTGGGCTGGGTGCGACCGGTTCGTTGTCCTTTTCGCTGCGGCGGTCGAAAGTGAGTGTTCTGCCGAAGACCAACTGGACCCAGCTGGGGTAGGTGTAGGCATTGCCCGTGTTGTGGTCGATGACGGCACCGATGCCGCCACCCAGGATGATGTTGCCGAACATGCCGCCATTCACCCGCGAGATGGCCTTGGCCTGGGCTTCGGGGTTGCCGGGGTGCCTGCAGACGATTTCCAGGTCGGCATTCGACCGGCGCACGTTGCTCGTCTCGCCCGACTTGGCGTTGCTGCTGGCCTTGTCGTTCTTCAATGTGCAGTCGGCTCCGGCCACCATGTCGCCGGCCTGGGTCTTGGTTTCGATCCTGATCGGGTGGGTCTTGTCGTTGACGACCGATGCGCAGCCCGTCAGCAGCAGCGCTGCGGCGCAGCAAGTGATTCGCAGACTCATGAATTTCCCTCTTGGCACTGTGATTTTGGAAGTGAACACCACGCGAATGGCGGAGAAATTCTGGCATGCGATGCCGGCCCCGATGCCGTGCAACTAACCCCTTAAATGGGTGTGCACACGATGGGGGGAGGCAGCGTGCCCCGAAGGGCCGGCACAGCGAACGTGCTCAGGCCCGGGGCCGGTGCTGCGTGCCCAGCCCGCGCGTGACGAACAGCATGCGACTGGGCGCAAACACCTTCGCCGTGTGCCAGACGCCGCGCGGCACCAGCACAGCGCCGCTGCCGGTGACGCGCGTGGCCGTGGTGCCGGTGGGCAGCTCTAGATACAGCTCGACATCGCCGCTGAGCAGGTAGACGAATTCCTCGCCGCCGGGGTGCATCTCCCAGTTTGCCCAGTCGTCGCTGCAGGTGAACTCGCTGATGAGCCAGCCCTCGTCGAAGCCGGCCATCTCGGATGGCGACAGCGACCAGAACGCCGAACCACCGGGCACGGCCTGGGCCGTGCCGTCAGCAGCCAGGTGAACGTAGGTGTCCTCGGGATTCAGCGGCATGGCCTACTGCAGTTTTTCGAGGGCCCGCCCGGCCGACTGGCGAATCTCGCTGCACAGTGCGGCTTCCTTGCGTGGGCAACGGAAGGTCGCGTAGCTCAGCACGGCTTGCAGCTGCGCCATGCCGCCCTGCGCATTCAGGTGGCGGAAGAAGAACTGCCTGAACGCCGGCGAAGCCCTCAGCAACGCGGCCAGCTCGGCGGTCTCGCCCCATCGCGCCGCCAGGGTTCGAGCCACCAGTTCCGAATGTGTCTGGGCATAGGCGCCTTCGTCGGCGCAAGGCGGGAAGAACCTGTCCTGATAGGCCTGGATGCTGGCCCAGCCGGTGAGCCGGTCGACCTCGTCCGAGAACTGCTGCTCGGTCAGTGGGCAGGCCTGCGCTGCCAGCAGCGGGCAGGCGCCGAGAGCGAAGATTAAGGCAGCGACAAGCCGGGATTTCATCGTCAGGCTTGCCCGGCCCGGCGCGGGCCTGCTTCCTTGTTCACCCGGGTTCGGTAGGCCTGGCCGAGCAGCGCCTTGACCGCCGCAGGCGCGGCAAGATCCAGCTGCACACGCAGGCCGACCACCTTGCCGCCCCACAACAGCTTCTGCGTGAAAGACGGGTACATCGCCAAGGCCTGCTCGCGGTCGTCGTCATCGAGGAACACATGGATGAACTGTTCGCCGGGCGGCACCGTCACGAAGATCTTGCCGCGCACGCGGAATGACGAGAAGTGGTGGTGCGGCGCCTCGGTCACCGCTTCCAGCGACAGGGCGTGCGTTCTGACGGCTTGCAGCTTCATGGCCATGGTCGTTCGGCGAATTCTGCCCTTCGTCTTGCGACCAGCGCCCTCAATTTCACTTTCGCCCTTCGTCGACTATGCCTTCGGCGCACGCACCAGGATGGCCTTCATGTCGTCGAAGCCGATGGGCGCCGAGCTGTGCTCGTGCACCACACGCAGCACATGCCCACTGGTCTTGAGCACCCAGCTCAGGCGGTTGTTCATGCTGCGCAAGGGCTCGTCCTGCGCCGACAGCCCGGCGTAGGTGACCACGGCACTCACGGACGCCAGCTCCTGGCTGCCGGCCAACTGCACGTCGTCGAAGCCGACCTTCAGTTTTTCCGTGCCCAGCGACGTGAACCAGGACTCGACAGCCAGCTGCCAGGCCGGCGCGCCTTCGTAGACCCACACCCCCCAGGCGTCGAACACCCGGACCTTCGGGTCATAGAGCTTCATCAACGCCGCCACGTCCTTGGCCTGGACGGCCGCCTGGTAGGCGCTGATCACGCGCCAGAGGGTCTTGTCGAGGTCTTGCATGGGTGGGTGTGAGGGTGGGTGAATGGGTCGGCGGCAGGCTGGGTTGTTTCAGGCTGCAGGCCCTTGGCCGCGCGCGCAGCGTCCTGCATCAGCCTGCTGGCCACGAGTTCAAGGAAAAAGAAGCCGAAGGCCGGGTTCTGGAAGTACATCTGCCGGACTTCATCGTAGGTGACGAGCAGCAGCGTTCCCGCCTGCTCGCAGACCACCGTCTGCGTTCGGGTCTGGCCTGGCGTGACGAGCCCGAGTTCACCCATCACTTCGCCCGCGGCGATGGGCACGCCCGCCTCCACGGCGCGGAAACGCCCGTCCAGCACGAACAGGATTTCATGGGCGGGGTCGCCTTGCCGGAACAGCACCTCACCGGTCTTCACCGCCTGGCGCCGGGAAAAGGGCTTCAGCCATGCCAGCGACAGCGCACCGCCGCTGGCTTGCCTGATCTGCCGCGTCAAGCTTCGCAGCTGCCACAGCCGCCACAGGTTCAGCGGCAACAAGGTGAGATGAAGAATCAGCACCGGATAGACGCCGCCCAGCGCGCCGTAAGACACGAACGCCAGGTTCGCCACGATGCCGACCATGCGCAGATGCAGCATCGTCTTCATCGAAAACGTGGTCAGCGTCAGCAATGCGCCCAGGTATCCGAAGGCTTCCGTCCACAGCATGCAGGCAACTCCGTTTCTGTGCAGGCAGAGTCAGGCCTCAGCGGCCTGTGCTTCCATCAGCATCGAGGCCGCACCCGAGCGGGCGAGCGCCGTGTTGCAGGGGGATCAAGCCCCATCGTTCAGGCAGCAGTTCGATCGCGATGACCGACGACCCGTTGACTTGCTTGAACCAGGTGGGGTGGGGCACGGTGCGATCTCTGCGGTGAGCGGGATGTCTGGCGCGGGGTTCCACAGGGCACCCGATTGAAGCAAACGGGCACGCACAGCAGCACTCCCAGTTTGCCAGCCGCCAAGCATGGCAGCTCGAGCGGCCCGAGTCAAAGCCGCTGCCGGCACGACGAACGCCGCCGCTGACGGCATCCGTTGCCACAAGGTTCGCGTACAACCGCGTCTGCCTTCGTCTTCGTCACTGCTCCCATGCGTCTTCACCGCCTTGCCCTGGCCGCCCTCGCCGTCTGCGCCTGCACCCCTGCCCTGGCCAACCACGGCGGCCCCGTCACCGGCGCGCCGCAGACCGTCATCGTCCAGGGCCGCCACTACGACAACGCCGTGGGCACGCAGGACGCGGCCTCGGCCGGCACCATCCGCCGCGAATTGCTGCAAAGCCGTCCGGCGCAACGACCGGGCGAGGTGCTGGAATTCGTGCCGGGGGTCATCGTCACCCAGCACAGCGGCGACGGCAAGGCCAACCAGTACTTCCTGCGCGGCTTCAACCTCGACCACGGCACCGACTTCGCCACCCGCATCAACGGCATGCCGGTGAACATGCCCAGCCACGGCCACGGCCAGGGCTACAGCGACCTGAACTTCCTGCTGCCCGAGCTGGTGGACCGCATCGAGTACCGCAAGGGCCCGTACTTCGCCGCCGTCGGCGACTTCGCCGCCGCCGGCTCGGCCGACATCCGCTACCTTTCCGCGCTGGCCCGCCCGTTTGCGCAGGTGACGCTCGGCGAGAACGGCTACCGCCGCGGCGTGGCCGGCGGCAGCACGCTGCTTGCCGAGGGCATCTCGCTGCTGGGCGCGGTCGAAGCCGCCGAGGCCGACGGCCCCTGGACCGTGCCGCAGAACCTGCGCAAGCTCAACGGCCTGTTCACGCTGAGCGGTGGCACGCGCGCGCAGGGCTGGCACCTCACCGCCATGGGCTACAGCTCGCGCTGGACGGCCACCGACCAGGTGCCGCAGCGCCTGATCGACACCGGTTCCCTGAATGGTCGACCCTTCGGCCGCTTCGATTCGCTGGACCCCACCACCGGCGGCGAAAGCCACCGCAGCAGCCTGTCGGGCGAATGGCACAACGACGGCCCGGCCGGCCGCACGAACCTGTCGGCCTACGCCATCCGCTACGACCTGGACCTGAACTCCAACTTCAGCTACGCGCTCGAACGCCCTGCCGACGGCGACCAGTTCAAGCAGACCGACAAGCGCACGGTCGCGGGCTTCGATGGCGAGCACATCGTCAACCACGACCTGGGCGCGTTTCCGGCGCGCATCGTGGCCGGCGTGCAGCTGCGCCACGACCGCATCCGCGTCGGCCTGCACGACAGCGTGGCGCGGAGGATCACCGCCACCGTGCGCGAAGACGAAGTGCGGCAGACGCAGCTGGGCCTGTTCGCCCAGACCTCGGTCGAATTCACGCCCGAGTTCCGCGCCGTGTTCGGCCTGCGTGCCGACCGGCTGCAGGCGAGCGTGAACGCACTGACACTGGCCGAGAGTGGCGGCAGCGCCAGCGACAGCCTGGCAAGCCCCAAGCTCACGCTCGTGTACGCACTGTCGCCAAAGACCGAGGTCTTCCTGAACACCGGCCGCGGCTTCCACAGCAACGACGCCCGCGGCATGACAGCGCAGGTCGATCCCGGGACCAGGACCGACGACCCGGTGAACCCGGTGAAGCAGGTGCCCCCGCTGGTGCCGGTGAAGGGCGCCGAAGTGGGCCTGCGCACCGAGGCCATTGCCGGGCTGCAGAGTTCGATCTCGCTGTGGGGCCTGCGTTCGGCGTCCGAGCTCGTCTACATCGGCGACGCCGGCGCCACCGAGGCCAGCCTGGGCAGCCGCCGCCGCGGCGTGGAATTCAGCAACCGCTGGCAGCCGCTGCCCTGGTTCCTGTTCGACGCCGACATCGCCTTCAGCCACGCCCGCTTCAACAACGGCAGCCGCATCCCCAACAGCATCGACCGCGTGGCCAGCCTGGCCGCCACGCTGAGAGACCTGAACGGCTGGACGAGCAGCCTGCAATGGCGGTACCTGGGCGCCGGCGCGCTGACCGAAGACAACAGCGAGCGTTCCTTTCCATCTTCCACCTTCAACCTGCGTGTGACGCGGGCGCTGGGCAAGCAGGCGGCGGTGACGCTGGACGTCTTCAACCTCTTCGATCGCCAGGTGAACGACATCCAGTACTTCTACGAATCGCAGCTGCCCGGCGAAGCCGAGGCCGTGGCCGACCGCCACGTGCACCCAGCCGAACCGCGCAGCCTGCGCCTGATCCTGCAGATGAGTTTCTGACGAGCTTTTGATGACTGCCCGCACCCACTTCAAGCCCACCCTGCTGATTGCCACGCTGCTGGCGCTGTCGACCACCGCCAGCGCCCACGACAGCTGGTTTGCACCGCTGCCGCCCACCGACCGCGGCGAAGCCGTGTTCGCGTTCGGCACCGGCAACCAGTTTCCGCAGCAGGAAATCACCATCCCGCTGCAGCAGCTGCGCACCACCGGTTGCCGCAGCGAAGGCCTGCGCGCCACGCCCATGCGCTGGGTGGCCGACACGCCCACCGCCGTGTTGCTGCGCTCGGGCCGGCCGGTGCCGCCGACGGCCGCCGCCACCTGCTGGGCGCAGCTGAAACCCATCGACATCGAGATCGACGACGCCACGGTCGAGATCTACCTGAAGGAAGTGAATGCACCGCCCGCCGTGCGTGAACGCTGGGCCGCGCTGCGCGCACGGGGGGTGCGCTGGCAGGAAACCTACACCAAGCACGCGCGCATCGAAGTCAACGCCGCTGCCGGCACGCAGCCGGCCAATGGCGGCGCCGACAGCGCGGCCATCGACGGCCTGGGCATGGACATCCGCATCGAAAGCCCGCAGCCGCTGCGCGCTGGCGACAGCCTGCGCGTGCAGGTGCTGCGCGACGGCCAGGCGCTGGCCGGCCTGCCGGTGGAACTGCGCAGCAACACCAGCCCGATCGGTTTCTGGCGCACCACCGACGCCGAAGGCCGACTGCAGATCACCGCGCCGCTGGCCGCGCAATGGCTGCTGCGCGCCACCGACATCCGCCCGGCCGACGGCCAGCCCGAGCGCTGGGACAGCCGCTTCGTGACGCTGGCGTTCGAGGTCTTGGCCCGGCGCTAGGCTGGCCTGCTGCTGCGTCGCACTCGCCAGGCCTGCGCCAGGCCTCCCGCGGGCAGCAACCGGGCACTGGCGGGCACCACCTCGACGCTCGATCCTTCTTCCGCCGTGGTGACGAAGCGGCGGACCACGGCCCCGCCAAACGGGCGGATGCCGGGAACCGTGATCCTGCCGGGTGTCCGCTGCAACGGCTCGCTGAGCACGATGTCGACCGCGCAGGGCTGCGCCCGTCCGCCGCCGCGCCAGGTGCGCGGTGCAGACAGGGCAACGCCGGCGCACTGCGCCGGCGTTGATTCACCTCATTCCGCGCAGGGTGCGCGGGGTGCGGGGGGTACGAAGGCGGCCGCGCTCAATTCACCGGCAAGGGCAGCGCGGTTTCACTGGTCGGTGGCACCACACCCTCCAACGTCAGGGGCGCGTCGCGCTCGCTCCGCATCAGGCTGGAAAGAAACTCGACGAAGGCCTGGATCGATGCCGTCGCGCCGGGCGGCACCGTGCCGATGGGCGTCACCGGCGGCACCGGTGTCACCGGTGGTGGCGGCTCGGGGGCTTCTGCCACGTGGTCGTCAGACCCGAAGCAGGCGGCGAGCACGACCGTGGCCCCGATGAGCAAAACGGAAAGGGACGTCTTCATGGTGTGGATTCCAGCTCTCAGCGGCTGCCCGGCAGCGGCGTGTTCAGGTAAGGGAAGCCCGGCAGCAGCGGCACCACGGCCTGGTCGACGGCGTCGTGCAGTGCCAACGAGGTGGCACCCAGGGGCACCTGCGACGGATTGCAGGTGGCACCGAAGCCGAGCGCGTTGGTGTTGCCGTTGGCCACGCACAGGCCGCCCATCACCGCCACCAGCGAGATGTCGACGACGTCGTCCTTCGGACGGCGGCCATTCGGATAGCCGGCGTTGTCGTTGCCACCGGCCAGGATGTTGCCGACGATGCCCAGCCGGTTCTGCTGCGCAAAGGGCACCGGCGCGATGGCGGTGTTCAGGCGCAGCATTTCCGAGGCCACCACGTTGGCAGGCCGGTTCACGCCGGTGATGCCGGTGAGGAAGGTGGTGACGAGGTCGGTGCGCGGGAAGTTGCGCGGTGCGGTGTTGGGCAGGGCCAGCGCGATCTCCAGCAGCGCCGGCAGCGTCGGGTTGGTCACGTAGTCGGCGAACTGGCCGTCGCCACTCGGCACGGAAGCGTTGAACTTGTCCTTGTCCTTCAGGCCGATGACGACCTCGTTGACCAGGGGCATGCCCAGGCGCGACACCTGCACCCAGGCGCCACCCGGCTTTTCGCTGGCCTGATGGCCCGACGGCGGCGTCGGGTTCAGCAGGCGGGCCTGGCGCAGGCTGGCACTGGTCCAGCCGCCGATGACGGTCTCGGTGCCGGCCACCAGGCAGCTGCGATGAACTTCCACGGCCAGCGTGCTGACGTTCTTGTCGCCGATGGTGTTGGGCAGCGCGCCGATGTTGGCGGGGTTGGTGATCACGGCGACGGGCGCGTTCACCAGGTCGAAGATGGTGCCCAGGTTGACGGCGAAGCTTTCCTGGCGCTGGCCCACGAACACCTTGGCCGGGATGCTGCAGCCCGGGATGTTGACGGTATGGATGTGGCGGGCGGCATAACCGGCGTAGTCGGGGATGGTCTTGTTGCCGATGTTGTCGACCGGCTTGTCGAACACGGTGGCGCCGGTGGCGACATTCGTCAGCGCGCTGGCCGTGCCGCCGCGGCGGTCGCCGCGCACCAGCGTCACGCTGTAGGTTTCCGCCAGGTTCAGGTTGGCGTCGCGCACATTGGCCACCTGGCCCGCCTGGATCAGCGGAATCGCGACGTTCTTGCCGCCCACTGGCAGCGTGACACCGGCGCCACCGGCGGCCAGGGTGTTGGTGAAGCGGAACTGGAAGGTGAGGTCTTCCTTGGCGTCTCCGTTGTTGTCGAGGTGGATCTCGTACAGCGCGTTCGGGTCCATCGAGAAGTAGTTCGGGCCACCGTAGGCGTCCTGCAGCGGCTGGTAGTTGGCGATCAGCGTCACATACTCGCTGCGGCCGGTTTCGTAGCTGCGGAACATGTAGAAGTCGGTGCCGTCGACCTTCGGGCTGGTGGCGATGAAGGGGGCTTCGCGGTGGCTGGAAGCTCCGGCGCCGGCGGCGCAGGCCAGCAGCACGGCGGCCAGCAGCGGGGTGGTGGCAAAGCGGTTCATGGTCATGACATCTCCTGGGGGGCGTTGGGGGTGGGGAATCTCGGTCACGCATGGCGGTGACGCCGGCTCATACGCCGGCGGCGGCGGCGTGGATGCACCCGGGGCAGACTTGCTCGTTCCGGCCAGGCGTCTGATCTGGCCGCCGCGGTGGGGCGGCTGGCCCGGGCCCCAGGGCCGGCAACTGCAGCGCGGCATGCGCGCGCTTCGACCGGCGTCCCGCGCCGGTGGCCCGCGGCACGCAGCTCGATACGTTTGTTGCGTTTCAATGCCCGCAGACGAAGGGTGTCGCCTCGCCATGGAGCGGGTAGCCTCGCGCGAGGACGACCTCATCGTGCCGAATCAACCATCGCCCCAGGAGAACAGCATGCTGCTTCGCGACTTCCTGCCTTGCCACCGCCCGACAACACCGCCGCAGGGCGGCCTGCCGATACCGGGCCACGACCGGCATTGGTCGGCCACCTGGCTGCGTGCGGGCCTGCTGGCCGGGGCGATGGCGCTCACTGGCGCAGCATCACAAGCCCAGGCACTGGACACCCGGCTGCTGGCCAGCGGACTGTCGCAGCCGCTGTTCGCGACCTCGCCGCTGAACGACGGGCGCCTGTTCGTGGTGGAAAAGGGCGGCACCATCAAGGTGGTGCAGAACGGGGTCACCAGCAACTTCCTGAACATCCCCGTGGCCACCGCCAGCGAGCAGGGCTTGCTGGGTCTGGCCTTCGATCCCGGCTATGCCGACCCGGCTTCGGCGGGTTACCGCCGATTCTTCGTGAACTACATCGAACCGACGACGCTCGACACGGTGATCGCCAGCTACCGCACCAGCGACAACGCCTCGCAGGCCAACGCGGCCAGTCGGCTCGAGGTGATCCGCATCGACCAGCCCAACGGGCGCACCAACCACAAGGCCGGCTGGATCGGCTTCAAGCCCGGCGACGCCAACAACCTGTACATCGCGACCGGCGACGGCGGCAGCGGCAACGACCCCGACAACCTGGCCCAGAACAACGGCCAGTTGCTGGGCAAGATGCTGCGCATCGACATCAACCGCGACGACTTCACCAGCCCCACCATCAACTACGGCATTCCGGCGAACAACCCCCTGGTGGGCCAGGCCGGGGCGCGCGGCGAGATCTACGCCAACGGCTTGCGCAACCCCTTCCGCAACAGCTTCGACCGCCTCAACGGCAACCTCTGGATCGCCGACGTCGGCCAGAGCTCGCGCGAAGAGATCAATTTCATCAGCGCTTCCAGCCCGGGCGGGCAGAACTTCGGCTGGCGGGTGCGTGAAGGCAGCATCGCGACGCCAGGCGTGGGCGGGCCGGCGACACCCGACATGGTCGGGCCGATCCTGGACTACACCCGCAGCTTCGGCTTTTCGGTGACGGGCGGCTATGTGGTGCGCGACCTGTCGTCGCCGCTCTACGGCCAGTATGTCTTCGGTGACTTCGGCAGCGGACGCATCTTCGCCATTCCTGGCGACGGCAGCGACCAGACCATGGCCAGCGCGCTGGAACTCACGTCGATCCTCAACGCCGGGGCCGCAGGGCCGCTGGGCAACATCTCGTCGTTCGGCGAAGGGTTCAATGGCGAGCTGTATATCGTCGACTTTGGCGGCCGGGTGGTCCAGGTCGTGCCTGAACCAGCGACGGTGCTGCTCTGGGCCCTGGGCCTGGGTTTGCTGGTGCAATGGAGCAAGGTGCGTCCAATCTCGCGGCGTCTGCGTAAAGGGTGGCATGGCCCACACCTGAAGGAGACCCGCCATGCCCCATCGACTGAAACACCTGGTCGCAGCCGCAGCTAGTTCCCTGGCCCTCGCATTCTCGGCGCAGGCGCAGGCCGAGCCCACGCCGCTGTTCGCGCCTTATGGCGGCAGCGGCAACCTGGTGCTCTTCGACGCCGCCAGCGGCAGCGGCGGCTGGGTGGGCAGCATCCTGCAGTTCCCCGACCCCGAGGTGGCCACGCCGCTGTCGCTGGTGAGCGTGGTGCTGTTCAGCTTCGACGCGATGACCGGCCGGCTCAGCGGCAGCTTCGAATTCACCGACGCAGCCGACCTCGGCGGGAGCCTGTTCGGCACGCTGGTGGGCAGCACCGTGGCCCCCGACATCTTTGCCAGCGGTGGCCAGTTCAGCATCGACTACACCATCAGCGGCGGCACCGGCGGCTATGCCGGCGCCAGCGGCTTCGGCCTGGCCTTCCTGAACTTCGACCCGACTGGCGGCTTCGAGAACTACAGCGAAGACGGTCTGCTGAACATCAGCGTGGTGCCCGAGCCAGGCAGCCTGGCGCTGATGCTGGCCGGCGGGCTCAGCCTGCTGCTGGCGCGGCAGTGGGCAGGGCGTAGGGGTCGGCGAAGCCCAGCCCGCGCATGATCTGCGTTTCCAGGCTTTCCATGGCCTGGGCGTCGGCCTCGCCGGTTTCGTGGTCGTAGCCCTGCGCGTGCAGCGTGCCGTGGACCAGCAGGTGGGCGTAGTGCGCTTCGAGCGGCAGACCCAGTTCGCGGGCCTCGCCTTCGACCACGGGTGCGCAGATCACCAGGTCGGCCTGCACCACCGGGGCTTGCGTGTAGTCGAAAGTGAGCACGTTGGTGGCGTAGTCGCGGCCGCGGTAGCTGCTGTTCAGCGCCTGGGCTTCTTCGGCGTCGACGATGCGCACGGTGATCTCGCCCGGCGATGACAGCGCCGCGCGCACCCAGCGCTGCACGCGGTGGCGCGGCAGCAGCGCGCGGTGGCGCGGGTCGGCGAATTGCAGCGACAGCTGCAGGGCCTGCAGCTTGCTCAACGGCCTGCCTCGGGCCCGGGCCGGGCACGGTCGTAGGCGTCGACGATGCGCGCCACGAGCGGGTGGCGCACGACATCCTGCGCGCCGAAGTGCGTGAAGGCGATGCCGTCGACGCGCCGCAGGATGTCCTGCGCGTCGACCAGGCCGCTCGGGTAGCCGGCTGGCAGGTCGATCTGGCTGGTGTCACCGGTGACCACGCACTTGCTGCCGAAGCCGATGCGCGTGAGAAACATCTTCATCTGTTCGCGCGTGGTGTTCTGCGCCTCGTCGAGGATGACGAAGGCATGGTTCAGCGTGCGCCCGCGCATGAAGGCCAGCGGAGCGATCTCGATCAGCTGCTTTTCGAAGGCCTTCGTCACGCGGTCGAAGCCCATCAGGTCGTACAGCGCGTCGTAGAGCGGGCGCAGGTAGGGGTCGACCTTCTGCGCCAGGTCGCCGGGCAGGAAGCCCAGGCGTTCGCCGGCTTCCACCGCCGGGCGCGTGAGCACGATGCGCTGCACGCCCTGGCGTTCCAGCGCGTCCACGGCGCAGGCCACCGCCAGGAAGGTCTTGCCGGTGCCGGCCGGGCCGATGCCGAAGGTGATGTCGTGGCGCAGGATCTGGCGCAGGTACTGCGTCTGGTTGGTGGTGCGGCCCGCCAGGTCGGCATGGCGGGTGTGCAGAACAACGGGGGCGTCGTCGTCAGACGCCGAAGCGTTGCGGTGGCCCACGGCAGCCAGTTCAGGCCCGGGCAGGGCCTGTTTCAACGCCAGCTGCAGGCTGCGGTCGCCGATGGGCGCACGTGCGCGTTCATACAGCGTGTCCAGCAGCGTGGCGGTGCGCTCGACGGCGTCGCGCGCACCCTCGATGCGAAAGCTGGCGTCGCGCCGGGCCAGCGTCACCTGCAAGGCCGCCTCGATGCTGCGCAGGTGCGCGTCCAGCGGCCCGCACAGGTGGGCCAGGCGGCGGTTGTCAGCGGGTTCGAGTTCGTGGCGTCTGATCACTGGCGGCTCGGGGCACTGGCGTGGGCAATTGCGCACGGGGCCTGCATTCTGGCAGCAGGCAGCGCCGGCGGCGCGGCCCCATGGCGGGCAGAATCGGCGGCTGCATGCCGACGACCCCGAAACCGATGTTCCTGCTGTGTCTGCGGACATGCTGGCTGCTGGCCTGGTGCCTGGTCGCAGGCTTGCCGGCCCGGGTGCAGGCACAGACACTCACGATCACCGCCGCCCTGGCGGCCCCGGGCGATGGTGCTTCCTTCCCGGCGGGCAACGAGGCCCGGCCGGTGGTCCTGCCCGACGAGTGGGCCGCCACGCGCCACGGTTTCGCCGGTTCGCTGTGGTACCGAATCACATTCACGCCACCGGGCAACCTGGAAGGCGGTGAACTGCTGGCGTTGTACATCGACCATGTCTGCAGCAACTACCGCGTGCTGCTGAACGGCCAGGAAGTGGCCAGCGGCGGGCGCATGACGCCACCGCTCACCCACAACTGCAACCACCCGCAGATCATCACCCTGCCCGGCGCGCTGCTGCGCGCCGAGGCCAGCACGCTGGACATCCAGGTGGCCGGCCACCGACTGGCCGAAGTGGGCTCGCGCCAGCGCGCGGGCGGGCTGTCGGAACTGGTGATCGGACCCCAAAGCGAGATGGCCGCTCGCCACGCCCAGCGCACCGCGCTGCAGGTGACGGCGCCGCAGGCGGTGGGTGCCACGCTGCTGCTGATGGGCGGCTTCATGTTCGTGCTGGGCTTCATCAACCGCCAGGAAAGCCACCTGGCCTACTTCGGCGCCTTGTCGGTGGGCTGGGCGCTGCTGGACCTGCGGCTGTGGCTGCGCACGCTGCCGCTGTCGCATTCCACGGCCGAGTTCCTGCTGGTCACGATGCTGGGCTTCATCACCTGGGTGAGCGTGCAGTTCCTGCTGCGCTATGGCGGTGTGCGCCTGGCTGCGGTCGACCGGGCGCTGCCGGTGCAGGCGGCGCTGCTGCCGCTGAGCCTGCTGATGGCCGGGCCCGAGCACCTGCGCAAGGTGGCCACCGTCTGGTATGCCGTGTTGCTGGCCGAAGTGGTGGTGGCTTCGGCCTGGTACCTGTGGCGCGAAAGGCCGCGCCGCTCCTTCTGGCTGATGGGCCCGCTGCTGCTGGCGATGGCCATGGCCGGCGTCATCGAAATGGTGGCCCAGCGCACCGGGGCGCGCCCGCTGGCCGCGCATGTCGCGGCCCTGATCGCACCGGTGCTCTTCGTCATCGTCGGCCTGCGCCTGGTGCAGCAGCAAGGGCGGGCGCGGCAGACCATCGAGCAGGACAAGGTGCTGCTGGAACAGCGCGTGGCCGAAGCCGCTGCCGAGATCGAGAACAACTATCGCCAGCTGAGTGAACTGCGCGTGGAACAGGTGACCGAGCGCGAGCGCAAGCGCATCGCCGCCGACCTGCACGACGACCTCGGGGCCAAGCTGCTGACCATCGTGCACACCAGCGACAGCGAACGCATCAGCACGCTGGCGCGCGAGGCACTCGAAGAGATGCGCCTGTCGGTGCGCGGCCTCACCGGCAAGGCCGTGCGCCTGGCCGACGCCCTGGGCGACTGGCGCGCCGAGGTGGTGTCGCGCCTGAACCAGGCCGGCATCGAAGGTCAATGGGACGCGCCCGAAGACCTGCCGCAGCGCCTTTCGGCGCGCGCCTACGTGCAGACCACGCGTATCCTGCGCGAGGCCACCAGCAACATCATCAAGCACAGCAATGCCACGATGTGCACGATGAAATGCAGCATCACCGACGGCGACCTGCTGTTCGTGGTGCAGGACAACGGCGACGGCATCGCCCCCGAAACCGAAGGCCGGCTCGACCGCGGTCATGGGCTGGCCAGCATGAAGAACCGCGCCAAGCAGCTGCAGGGGCAATGCCTGGTCGAGAGCGGTCCGGGCTATGGCACCGTGATACGCCTCACGGTTCCGCTCGACCGTGCCACCGAAGCCTACTGAATCATGGAGCCACGCCGATAAGATGCCATCCGATCGATTGGGAAACCCCGCATGAAGACAATTCTGCTGCTCGAAGACCTGCCCGAGATCCGGGTCTGGTTGCGCAAGCTGGTACTGCAGGTGTTCCCGGGCGCGCACCTGTCCGAGAGCGCGCGCGTCAGCGACGCCATCGAACTGGTCTCGGCCGTGAAGTTCGACCTGGCATTGATCGACCTGGGCCTGCCCGACGGCAGCGGCGTCGACGTCGTGAGCAAGCTTCGTGAAGTGCAGCCCGACGCCCAGAGCGTGGTGGTCAGCATCCACGACGACGACGAACACCTGTTCCCGGCCCTGCAGGCCGGCGCGTTCGGCTACATCCTGAAGGAGCAGGCGCGTGAGCTCATCACCGAGCAGCTGCAGCGCATCAGCCAGGGCGAACCGCCGCTGAGCCCGAGCATCGCGCGCCGCGTGATGGCCTACTTCAGCGCCAAGGCCAAGCCGCATGCGAACAACTCGCACGCCATGCCCAACGTCAACCTCACCGACCGCGAGAGCGAAGTGCTGCTGCGCGTGGCCAAGGGCTACACCCTGCCCGAGATCGGCGTTCAACTGGGCCTGAGCCGCCACACCATTGCCGACTACGTGAAGCAGATCTACCGCAAGCTGAACGTGAGCTCACGCGCAGAAGCAGCACTCGAAGCGCAGCGGCTCGGACTGTTCCGCTGACGTCGCCTACAGCAGCCTGACCTCGGCGCGGCCGGCTGCCTTCGCGGCGTACATCGCCTGGTCGGCGCGTTCCACCACCTGCAGGGCGGAAAGCCTGGCATCGTCGAAGTAGCTCACGCCGATGCTCGCAGAAATGGCGACCATCTGGCCGTTGAGCTCCAGTGGCTGCGCCAGCGCCGCCATGATCTTGTGCCCCACGGCCAGCGCGGAATCTGCTGCCAACACGTGCGGCAGCAGCACCGCAAATTCGTCGCCTCCCAGGCGCGCTGCCGTGTCGCTGTCGCGGATGCAGCGTGTCAGGCGCTCGGCAACGGTGCACAGCACGATGTCGCCTGCAGCATGGCCCTGGGTGTCGTTGATGCTCTTGAAATGGTCGAGATCGATGAACAGCAGCGCACCCTGGTGGTGTCCACGCTGCGAGCGTTTCAGCGACTCCTGAAGTCGGTCGAGCAGCAGGGCCCTTTTCGGCAGGCCCGTCAGTTCGTCGTGCAGCGCGCGCTGCAGGAGGGCGCGCTCGGCGCGCTTGCGGTGTGCCGCAAAGCCCAGGCAGCGACGCAGCAGCCGGGCGTCGAAGCTGCCTTTGACCAGGAAGTCCTGCGCGCCTTCGACGACCGCAGCCAGGCCCAGCTGTTCATCGTCGTCACCCGTCAGGACCACGATCGGGCACTGTACGGCGTGAGGCCTGATGGCGTGCAGCGTGGCCAGGCCCTGGCCATCGGGCAGCCCCAGATCGAGCAGCACGGCATCGCAGCCGGACTCGTTTTCGAGCACCTCGACGGCCGCTTCGACCGTCTGCACCCAGCGCAGCACCGGCTCGGCGCCAACCGCCGATTCCTCGAGCAGCGCTCGCGTCAGGCGCGCGTCGCCGGGGTTGTCCTCGACGAGCAGGATGTAGGGCGGCTGGGTCATGCCATCCGGCTCGGCAACAGGACTGAAGTCAGCCAATGGCTGCGGATGCTGCCCACCAGTGCCAGGAACTCCTCGTAGTCCTGCGGCTTGACCAGGTAGGCATTGGCATGGTGGCCGTAGGCGGCCTGGACGTCGGAAGGGTTGGCCGACGAGGTGAGCACCACCACCGGTATGCGCAACAGGGCCGGGTCGCTCTTGATCGCCGCCAGCACTTCCTGGCCATTGAGCCCGGGCAGGTTCAGGTCGAGCAGGACGAGGTCCGGCGCCGCGTGGCCCCCAGGTTTGCCGTCCGAACCGCGCAGGTAACGCAGCGCATCCTCACCCGATGCGGCCCAGTGCAGATCGGCGTGCACCTGGCCTTCCGCAAGGGCTTCCCTGACCAGCCGCACATCGGCGGCGTTGTCCTCGACCAGAAGGATTTCCATGCTCAGTCAGCCTGGGGGTTGGCCGCCAGCGCCCGTGCAGGCTGCGCATGGTCGGGCAATGTGAAGAAGAAACACGAACCCTGTCCGGGCGCCGAGGTGACGCCGATGTGGCCGCCATGGCGCTCGACCACCTTCTTGCAGATCGCCAGGCCGATGCCCGTGCCTTCGTAGGCGGTGCGCAGGTGCAGACGCTGGAACATCTCGAAGATCCGATCGAAGAAGCAGGGCTCGATGCCGATGCCATTGTCGCGCACGCTGATGCGCCAGCCGGTGCCCTCGCGGGCGGCGGCGACGTGAACCCGTACCGCTTCCTCGCCCCGGAACTTCAGCGCATTGCCCAGCAGGTTGGTCATCAACTGGCCCAGCTGCCGCACGTCGCCCACGACAGTGGGCAGCGGGTCGTGCGTGAGCTGGGCGCCGGTTTCCCGGATCCGCAGGGCGAGCGGCCGCAGGCAGTCCTGCAGCACGGCCTCCAGGCTCACCGGCGCCCAGATCTCGGCGCGGCTGTCCAGCCGCGCCAGGCTCAGCAGGTCGCGGATCAGGCTCTGCGCACGCTGGCCGCCTTCCACCATGTAGGCCACGAACTCCTGGGCTTCGGGCTTCAGGTCGGCGCGATGCCGCCGCGTCAGCAGCTGGCCGTACGAGGTGACCATGCGCAAAGGCTCCTGCAGGTCGTGCGAGGTGATGTAGGCCAGGCGCTCCAGTTCCTGATTCGAGCGCTTGAGCTCGGCCGTCTTGCTGGCCAGCACCTGGTCGAGCGCGTGCCGGTCGGAGATGTCCTGGATGGCGCCGAAGATGCGCGCCGGCCGGTCTTCCTGGAATTCCACCTCGCCCACCGTATGCACCCAGATGCGCCGACCGTCGGCGCGCAGCAGCGGCAGTTCCAGGTCCCAGGGTATGCCTTCGGCCATGGCCCGTTCGACGGCAGCAGCGATCACCGGCCTGGCTTCGGGCGCGTAGAAGTCGATCGCTGCTGCAACCTGAGGTCGAAAACCCGGGGCCTGGCCATGGATGCGACTGGCCTCATCGGACCAGCGCAATTCGCTGGTGGCGACATCCAGTTCCCAGCCGCCCACCCGCGCCAGCCGGCCGGTGCGGTCCAGCAGTTCCTGCTGGTGCCTGAGCTCGGTTTCCTGGTGCTTGCGCTGGCTGATGTCGATGTGGGTGCCGAACATCCATTCCGGTTTGCCGTCGGCGGTGCGCGTGATCAGGCGTCCGCGGTCCTGCACCCAGACCCAGTGGCCCTGCCGGTGGCGCAGGCGGACCTCGGCCACATAGGCTTCACTGCGCCCGCCAAAGTGTTCACGCAGCAAGGCGCGCGTGGCCTCCAGTTCATCCGGGTGGGCCAGCTCGACGCGAAACTGGTTCGTCAGTTCGCCCAGCTCTGCCAGCGTCCAGCCCACCGTCTCGGCCCAGCGTGCATTGACCCTGACTTCGCCGGTGCACACGTTCCATTCCCAGACGCCGGCGCCGGTGCCGTCGCTGACCGCCGCGAGGCGGTTGCGTTCGGCCACCAGCGCCCGCTGCACCTGCCGCTTTTCGCTCAGGTCCTCGACCGAACCGACATGGCCTTGCGGCCGGCCGTCGTCGGCAAGCACCGGGCGGGCGATGCAACGCACTTCGGCGGTGCTGCCGTCGTCGCGGCGCACCCGGAACGACATGTCGAAGTCCTGACCGAGTACGGCCGTGCGCTGCCATTCCGCGAACACGGCTTGCTTGTCGTCGGGGTGCAGCGTCCGGCTCCAGCCCTGGCCCAGGCTCTGCGCAAGCGTCAGCCCGTAGATGGCCTGCCAGCGCGCGTTGGTGTACGTGCAGCCGCCATCGGCATCGGTGGCAAACACGCCAAGCGGCGACGCTTCGCTCAGTGCCCGGAAGCGGGCCTCGCTCTGCCGGTACCGGCGCGCCCGGCGTCGCGATTGCAGCGCCGCCGACGCCGCAGTGGCCAGATGGCCGAGGGTTTCCCGCTGGCCCGAAGTCAGGGCCCGGGGCTGGCGGTCGATCACGCACAGCGTACCGATGCGGGCGCCATCTTCGGTCTTCAGCGGCGCGCCGGCGTAGAAGCGGATGTCGGGGTTCGACTGCACGAGCGGGTTGCCGGCGAAGCGCACGTCTTGCGTTGCATCGGGGACCTCGAAGATGCCCTCTTGCAGGATGGCGTGGGCGCAGAACGCCACGTCACGTGCGGTCTGCGAAACACCCGGCAGCCCGACGTTGGCCTTGAACCATTGCCTCTCGGCGTCGACGAGGCTGACCAGCGAGATCGGGACACCACACACCAGGGCCGCAGCCTTCACGAGGGCATCGAACTCTTCTTCCGGCGGGGTGTCGAGCACTTCGAGTTCGTGAAGGGCGCGCAGCCGGTCGGCTTCGTCAGGCGGCAGCGGGGTTGCCAGGTCCATCGTGTTGTTCCGGTCTTTCCTGGGGTCTGACGCCCTCACGAGGCCGGGGCGGGGTGGGCCCGCGGCGCGGCGCGATCGGGCAGGAAGAAGAAAAAGGTCGAGCCCTGGCCGCGCACGGACGAAACCCCGATCTGCCCACCATGGCGTTCCACCACGCGCTTGCAGATCGCCAGGCCGATGCCGGTGCCTTCGTAGACGTCGCGCAGGTGCAGACGCTGGAACATCTGGAAGACGCGCTCGAAGTAGCGGCTTTCGATGCCGATGCCGTTGTCCTTCACGCTGATGCGCCAGCCCGAGGCTTCACGCTCGGCGGCGATGTGCACGTGTGGCGCCGTTTCTGCCCGGAACTTGATCGCGTTGCCCAGCAGGTTGGCCAGCAGCTGGCCGAGTTGCCGGGCGTCACCCACGACGGTGGGCAAGGGGTCGCTGGTCACCTGGGCACCGCTGTCCTGGATCAGCAGGCGCATGGGGCGCAGGGTGTCGGCCAGCAGCGCCTGCAGGTCCACCGGCGCCCAGGGCTGGGCCTGGCTGTCCAGCCGTGCCAGGGCCAGCAGGTCGCGAATCAGCGCCTGCGCACGCTGGCCGCCGTCCACCATGTAGGCCACGAATTCCTGCGCTTCGGGCTGCAGGTCCGCCAGGAAGCGCCGCTGCAGCAATTGGCCGTAGGAACACACCATGCGCAGGGGTTCCTGCAGATCGTGAGAAGCGACATAGGCGAAACGTTCGAGGTCGGCGTTCGACCGCTGGAGCTCGCTGGACTGCGCCGCCAGCCGTTGCTCGATCAGGTGGCGGCTGGTGATGTCCTGGACGGTGCCTTGAAGCCCGATGGTCTGGCCCAGGGCATCGCGCACACATTCGCCGCGCGCCTCGACCCAGCCTTCGGCACCGTCCGGCCGCACATACGCCAGCTCCAGGGCATAAGGCTCGCCGGTATTCAGCGCGCGCGCCACCTGTTCCCGCAGTCGCCCGAAACATGCCGGCCGATACAGGCTCGCCTGTTCGGCGAAGTTGGGCGTACCTTTCGACGGGTCACAGCCGAGGATGTTGAAGAGTTCGGTCGACCAGGTGACGACGTCTTCCTCGATCTGCCAGGACCAGCTGCCGATGCGCCCCAGCCGCTGCGCCTCTTCGAGCGCTGCGCTGCTGCGACGGAATTCCTGATGGGCGAACTCGCGTTCGGCCATCTCGACACGCAGCGCCGCTTCGACCTGCTTCAGCGAAGTGATGTCGCTGACCATCGACAGGAAACCGATGACCTGGCCGTTCTGCACCTGCGGCACGTACTTGACCAGGGTCTGGCTGCATTCGCCATCGGGCTTGGCCACGGCGCGCTCGAAGCTCTGCTCCTGCCCCGCCAGGGCCTTCAGGATGTACGGCTCGCTGAAGGTGTAGAGGTCGTCGCCCAGGGCTTCGCGCGCGTGGCTGCCGAGCAGCGTGCCGGGGACAAGCTCGAAGACATCCAGGTAGCCCTTGTTGGCGAAGCGACACCTCAGGTCTTGATCCCAGAATGCGACGAGACCCGGAATCGCGTCGGTGACCGAGCGCGTGAAACGTTCACTCTGTGCCAGCCGCTGCAGCGACTCTTCCGCGCTCCTGCGTGCTGTCAGCAGGGCCGCCTCGAACTGCTCGCGCTGCCGGGCCGGGAACAACGTCCAGAAATACGCTGGCGCCCCATCGAACTGCCCTTGGCGGCAATTCAGCAGCACCGGAATACGGTCGCCCCGGGCGCCGAGCAAGGGCAGCTGAATCTCGGCCACGCGCCCGTCGCGCAGGACGCTGGGCCAGACATGGGTCTGCAGGAAGATGCGGCCGGCAGGTGGGAACAGCGTCTCCATCGGGGCCGCCATGCACGCCGCCAGGGTGCGCCCTGTCAATGCCAACATTTCGGCATTGGCATGGTGGATCCGGCCACTGGCATCGGTGACCAGCACACCACAGGGCAACTCGTCGAGCAACTCCATCGCAGGCAATGAGCCGGGGCGATCTCAGTCCGGCAGGCCGAGGTAGGGCCGCATGGCCGCGACGACGAGTTCAGGGTCGCTCATGTGGGCGCAGTGGCCGGCCACGTCCAGAACTTGCAGCGTGCTGCGCTGCAGTTGCCGATGGACGAATTCGCCCACCGCCATCGGCGCCAGCGCATCATGGCGATGTTGCAACACCAGGCAGGGATGCGAGACCTTGGCCAGATCGGCCCGGTTGTCGGCGAAGAAGGTGGCGCGGGCGAACACGCGCTGCACGATCGGGTCGGTCGAGCAGAAGCTGTCGGCCAGTTCGCCGCTGACCTGGCCACCCCCCGCCGCACCCGCCACCACGGGTGCCAGGTACTGGGCCCAGCCCATGTAGTTCTGGTCCATCAGCTCGAGCAGGCCTTCGAGGTCGGCCCGCTCGAACCCGCCCTCGTAGTCCGGCGGGTGGTTAAGGAAACAGGGTGAAGGCCCGAGCAGGACCAGGCGGTCGAAGAGCTCGGGCCTGGCAATGGCCGCCAGCAGGCCGATGCTGGCGCTGACCGAATGGCCGACAAAGGTGACCGGGGCATCGAGCTCGAGCGCTTCGATGACGTCGATGACGTCCTGCGCATAACCCTGCAGGCTGGAATAACGCTCGGGCGAAAACGCAGTGACATCGGAGCGCCCGCTGCCGACATAGTCGAACAGGACCTGCCGATGGCTGCTGGCAAACGCCGGGACGACTCGGTTCCACATGGTCAGGTTGCAGCCAAAGCCGTGTGCATACAGCAGCACCGGGCCCGAGTCGCCCAGGATGTTCACGTTGTTTCTCGTCAGGATGTTCAAGACAGACACTCCGAAAAGGCGGGGAAAGACACCCAATCGGGAGCTTATCTGGTGGCCGGGCGGGCGGATCGGCTGAACTGGCGGCACTTGCGAGCCTTGTTGCTGGCGCCAAGCACCTGCCGGGCCTACCAGACGGGCGCCGGCAAGCCGGTTCGACGGCCAGGCCTCCGTGCTGAGAGGCCGGCAGCAACCACCTGCGCAGCGCGTGCGCGCAGCAGCCGCTGTCTCAGCCAGCGTCCGGCGCGCCGCCCACCGGCAGGCGACGGGCCGGGTTGCCGACCAGCAGGCTGCGGTGTGGTGCGCTGCGCAGGCAGGCCGCGCCAGCCCCGACAACGCAGTCCCGGCCGAGCTCGATGTTCGGCGCCAGGACCGCCAAGGTGCCGATGAAGCTTCCGGACCCGATCTTCACGTAGCCGGCGATCGCCGCGCCGGCACATACGACCACGTTGTCACCCAGCACGGCGTCGTGGCCGAGCACCACACCGTGCATCAACAAGCCGTGCATGCCGACGCTTGTCGCGGGGCCGACCGCGCAGAAGTGCCCGACCACGCCGCCAGGGGCCAGCTTTGCCGTCCTGGCCAAGCGTGAGGTCGGGCTGACCATCGGCGACGCGGGGTGAAGGCCAGCCCTTTCCGCCTGCGCGCTCGCACGGGCCCGATGTTCGATCGACGACGACGCCAGGACGTAGTGGCTGGCCGCAGAAACCGCACTGGCCCAATCCGATTGAATCGTCACACCGTCGACGTGAGTGGCCCGCTGGAAGGCCGGATCGACATAGGCACCGACAAAGGCGGCAGCACCAAACAGATCGATCAGGTCAGCGGCGAGAGCGCCTGCGCCCAACAACAGAACCTTTTCCACGATGGCTCCAGATCGACAAGACATTCCCAGCGGCCAGCACAGCGGCGCCACGGGGCGCACATTCAGGGATCGACGATCAACTCGATGATCCGGTCTACGTCCACCAACGGCAGATCGGGGTAAATCGGCAGGCAAAGGACGCGGTCTGCCGCCTGTCGGGCGGCGTCGAGCGGGCCGCTCACCGCTTTGGCGTACAGGGGGAAGTCAGGCAAGAGTGGGTGGAAGTACCGACGGGCCAGGATACCGTGACGGTGCAGCCGGCCATGCAGATGGTCACGGCTTTCAGGGTATTCAGGACCCACCCGCAGGGCGAAGTACGCGTGGTTGCCGCCTTCGGTAGCTGGCGGGCATCGCAGGCCAGGCACCCCGCCCAAACCCGCCCGATAACGCGCGTCGATGACCCGGTTGCGCTGGATGGCAGCGTCGACCTGCTTCAGCTGAAGCAGGCCGAAAGCCGCGCCGACTTCGTTGAGCTTGCCGTTCAGGCCCGGCCCTTCGAGGGTGAGCTCGTCCACGATGCCGAAGTTGCGCAAGGCGTCGATGCGCCGCTTGGTCTTCAGGTCGTGGCAGACGATGGCACCGCCCTCGAAAGTGCTGAACACCTTCGTGGCGTGAAAGCTCAGCACCGACAGGTCGCCGTGGTTCAGCACGCTGCCGCCCTGGTGGCACACGCCAAAGGCATGGGCCGAGTCGTAGATCACCAGCAGTCGGTGCCGACGCGCGATGTCGGCGATGGCATCGACATCGCAAGGGTGACCATAGCAATGGACCGGCATGATGGCCGTCGTGTTCGGCGTGATCGCGCCTTCGATGCGGGCCGGGTCGAGATTGAAGGTCAAGGGGTCGATGTCAGTGAACACCGGGCGCAGACCGCACCACAGCAGGGCATGGGCACTGGCAACGAAGGAGTACGGCGTCGTGACGACTTCGCCGCTGAGGTCCAGGCTCTGCAGCGCCACCATCAGCGCCGTGGTGCCGCTGGCAAACAGACTGACATGCGCGACGCCAAGATGGCGACACAAGGCCTGCTCGAGCTGAACGCTGAAGGGGCCGCCGTTCGTCAGCTGCCGGTTGTCCCAGATGCTCTGCAGGTACGGGATGAAAGCTTCCAGCGGCGGTAGCGACGGGCGCGTGACCGGGATCGGTGCAGGATTGGGGCCTTGCTCTGGCGCGCCTTCGTCGGGGTTCATGGCCTACGGTGCCGGGATCCTGTTCAAGGCACCGTTGCCGGCGCGGCACCCACGTCCAGCGGGGCCGGCGGCAGGCCTTCGCACCAGCGCTGCCACATCAGGCGGAAGGCCCGTTCCAGCGCATCGCCGATCAGCGCGGGCTGGGTGGCGGGGCAGCCCTGGAGACGGCTGCGCAGGCCGGCGCGCAGTTGCGCCAGCGCGTTCAGGTCGGCGACGGCGCTGGTACCCCTTTCGACGAATTCGCGGGGCGAGGCCGCGACGAAGGCCCGCAGGCCGAGCAGATTCAGGATCGCCGCGCCTACACGGGCCTGCGGCGACGAGCCAGCCAGCGTCAGGGTGGGCACGCCCATCCACAGCGCATGGCTGGTGGTGGTGCCGCCGTTGTACGGGAAGGTGTCCAGGCAGATGTCCACCTCATGGTGGATCGCCAGGTACTCGGCCATGCC
The DNA here is from genome assembly GCA_022842595.1 of Rubrivivax sp. Lineage (GTDB taxonomy): Bacteria > Pseudomonadota > Gammaproteobacteria > Burkholderiales > Burkholderiaceae_C > Rubrivivax. Next base: position 33,131 of record JALHPF010000019.1, on the reverse strand, counting down.
ACACCGGGGGAAGAACCGCAGCCGGTACCGGTCCACGCCATGTTCTTCGAACCAGCCCGTCACGCGATCCTGCGCCGTGGGTGGCAGGCCAGCCAGCCCCATCCTGGCGCTAGGCACTTCGCGCAGCAGCATCGACCAGACCGCGACGACCGACAAGGAAAGCTTGCTCATCCGGTTGAAGCTGCCGAACGTGATGTGGCCATGGCGCAGCGCCGGCAGCGGGTTCACGTCGGGCGCCTGGCTCGGCGGCAGATAGGGCGCGATCGCCGGCAGATAGACGATCTCTTCGGTGAACAGCGCCCTGGCATCGTCGTCGGGCACCAGCACCCGATCCGCCAGGTAGTAATCCATCGCCGCCAGCCCGGTCGTGCCTGGATAGCCCAGCCAGCTGACTTGCACCGGTGCTGCCCGGCGTGCGAAGGTGAGCAGGCGGTTTCCGCCGGTGTGGCCCGACAGGTCCACGAGAATGTCGATGCCGTCGTTGCGGACCCGCTCGGCCAGCTGCGCATCGCTGATGCCGACGACCCTGTTCCAGTGTGCAAAAGAGCGCTTCAGGCGCAGCGTGGTGTCGTCCTCCAGCGGATGGTTCGAGTACGCGTGAAGCGTGAGACGCGTCGACTGGCAAAGGCACTCGAGCAAGGGCTCGAGGAAGCTGGCCACGGCATGGCTGCGCAGGTCCGCCGAGACGAAGCCGATGTTGAGCCGGCGTTCGGGGTCCTTCGCGTTGGACTGGGTGGCCTCGTGCTGTAGCGCCAGGCCGTCGTGGTGTGCGCCGAAGGCGCGGTGTTCGGCCGACCACTGCGGGGCATCGACGCCCGAACCGTGGCTCAGGCAGAACAACAGGTTGCTGCGCGCTTCGGCATAGTCCGGCCGAAGTTCCAGGGCCCGGCGGTAGGCAAGCATGGCCTCGTCGAAGTGGCCCAGGTCCTTCAACGCATTGGCCAGGTTCACGTGAACGCGGGCGTCGCGGGGTGCCAGCGTCAGCGCCTCACGCAGACACTGCTGCGCCACGTCACTCTGCCCCTGCGTGGCCAGCGTGCTACCCAGGTTGAGCCAGGCGTCTGCGAACTGCGGCTGCAACGCCAGTGCTTGCCGGTAAGCCGCCACCGCCTCGTCGGGCTGGTTCAGGTCTCGCTGGGCATTGGCCAGGTTGTAGTGGACCTGGGCCAGTGCGGGCTCGAGCTGCAGCGCCTGCCGGCAGCAGGCCAGCGCCCTGGCAGGCATGCCCAGATCGTTGAAGATGGCGCCCAGGTTGTTCCAGGCCATGCTCAAGTCGGGGTCGATGGCCAAGGCGCGCCGATAGCAGTCCAGCGCCTCGTCGTTCCGGCCCAGTGACTTGAGAACATTGCCCAGGCCGAGATGGGCTGGGGCCAGGTCGGGCTGAATCTCCAGCGCCCGCTGGTAGCTGCGCGCGGCGTCTTGAGATTGACCCAGCGCCTGCTGCACCTGGCCCAGCTGGACATGGGCCGCGGTGTAGCGCGGATGAAGCTGAAGGGCGCGGCGATAGCTATCGGCAGCGTCGGCCAAGCGGCCGGCGTCGGCCAAGCGATTGCCCCGTAGGCACTGGGCAAGTGCGGGCTGTTCGTGGGGCGCCAGCGAATCGCTGGTTGGCCCTGAATGCCGCGCCCCTGCCGGCCCACGAGCCACGTGCGAGTCCGGGGTCGTCAGTCGCCTAGGCCCTGCCGCCGGCGCCGGATCGCAGGGGCCAGGGCCATCAAGCCCAGCAACATCAGCCCGTAGGTCTGCGGTTCAGGCACCGCCGTCGTGCTGGCGTAGGCGTAGGCTTGGGCATACGCGAAACCGGAGACCGACAGGCCGGACAAATTGGTGAACGACGCCGTTATCGACCCGGGGAGGCTGCTGTAAGTCGACCCATCCGATTGTATGGAAGCATAGGCCTGTCCATACGACTGCTGTGAGGTGGGGCCGTTGCTGCTGTCATAGATGCCCAGGCTGACCGACGCATACGAATATTCGCCGAGAACCGACGTGTTCACACTGAGGTTGCCCACGCTCGCAGTGAAAACCAGCAACGTCCGCGGACTCAACGTGAACCCAGAGTTCAAGAGGGTCCCCGAAGCGTACGCATCGTTGCCTGCTCCCGCGGTGCTTGCGCTGGCAAATCCGCCAGGCCCGGCGCCTGCGCTCGTGGGATTGCCCGCAAAGGTCTGCGCCTGCGAGTTGCTGAGTCCTTGCAGGGCCGACACGGACAGCGCTTCACCGAACGCTCCGGACGCAGACTGGAATTGGCTGGAACCCGGGATGGCGATGTCTCGGGCCTGAGCTTGCACGAAGGCACCCGAATCGAAGCTGACGCTCGCCGGAATTCCGTCACCCGGGTCCAGATCGAACAACTGATACTGGAAATTCGTCAACGTCGCACTGGTCGTGACCGTCGCCTGGGCCTGGGGCACCACCGCGAGCAAACCCGCGGCCGCCAGCGCCGCCCATGTGATGTCGTTCATCGAGTTCCTCCTGAACTCAGACTTGAACTGTCTGGATTGATTCTGTGACTCCAAAATCAATGTAACTAGTTTCAAGTCGGGAGCGTCCCACTGTTACAAGTTCTGGGGCATTCAAGTGAGCGGACCCCGCAATTCAGGGGACCCACAGGACTCATCGAATCGGCAAATTTGAGGAAAGCGCTGCGCCCGCGCAACGCCCCCTCATCCACGCCTCACCGCTCCTGAAACGCTTCCTGGCTCTTCAGCATCGGCCGCAGCACAAAACCCAGCACCGAACGCTGACCGGTGCGGATCTCCACCTGCCCCGTCATGCCAGGCAGCACGGGCAGCTCCTTGCCGCCGCCCTTCAGCGTCGAGCCGTCGGCATGCACCAGCGCGCGGTAGTAGGTGCCCTCGGCGGTCGAGGCACGGTCGGGGTCGCCCAGCGCGTCGGGGCTGATCGAGTAGACCGTGCCCTTCAGGCCGCCGTAGACGGTGTATTCGTAGGCCGACAGCTTGATCTCGACCTTCTGCCCCACCCGCACGAAGCCGATGTCGGCCGGCTTCACGCGCGCTTCCACCAGCACACGCGGGCCCAGCGGCAGGATTTCCATCACCGGCGCCCCGGGTGCCACGACGCCGCCGATGGTGTTGCTGCGGATCTGCTTGACGACACCCCGCACCGGTGAGGTGAGCGTGGTGCGCTTGAGCATGTCGTCGCGCACCACCAGCTGTTCTTCCAGCAGCGCGAGTTCGGTGCGCACCTTCACCATTTCGCTCGACGCTTCCTGGCGGAAACGGTTCACGCGTTCCTGCGCCTGCAGGTTCAGGTCGTTGACCTGGCGGCGCAGGCGCATCACCTCGACCTCGCTCATCAGGCCCTTGGCCGACATCGCCTCGGCCACGCCCAGTTCACGCTGCAGCAGGGCCACGCTGCGGCGCGTGCTGGACACGGCTTCATCGACGCCGCGCTGGCGTGCGTCGTAGCTTTCGGTCTCGCCCTGCACGATGGCCTTCGACTGCACGACATCGGGCGGAAACAGCAGCGGCCTGCCGCTGGCTTCTGCCTGCAGCCGCGCCACCGCGGCCTTCAGCGCCAGGCGCTTGGCCTGGCCTTCGGCTTGTTGTGCTTCGAAGCGCGTGGGGTCCAGCACCGCCAGCGGCTGGCCCGGGGCCACCTGCTGGCCTTCGCGCACCATCACCTGGCGCAGGATGCCGCCTTCCAGGCTGGCAATGACTTGCTCGCGACCGTCGGGCACTACGCGGCCGTTGGCACGGGTGACGATGTCCACCTGCGCCACGGCTGCCCAGCCCACGGCCAGGCACAGCACCAGCAGCATCAGGTAGACCGCGTACATCGCCGCCGGGGCCGGCTCGACCACCTGCGCGCCGCCCACGGCGCTGACGTAGGCGACATCGCTGCTCTGCAGTTCAGGCCGGCGCGGGCGCCGCTTGAACACGCTCACAGCGCGCCCTGCCTTTCCTGCGGCTGCGCGGCCGGGTGCTGCACCACATTGCTGCTGGCGGCCGCACCCGGCGGCTTCGCACCGGACAGCGCGGCCAGCACCTGCGGCTTGGGCCCGTCCATCACCACCTTGCCGGCGTCGACGACGACGATGCGGTCCACCAGTTCCAGCACCGCCGGCCGGTGCGTCACCATGATCAGGGTGCAGCCGCCGCAGGCCGCCTTCAGCTGGCGCAGGAAGGCCACTTCGCTCTGCGCGTCCATGCTGCTGGTGGGTTCGTCCATCAGCAGCACCTGGGGTTTCATCACCAGGCAGCGCGCCAGCGCCACCAGCTGGCGCTGGCCGCCGGAAAGCAGCGTGCCGGCTTCGCCCACCGGCAGTTCCCAGCCCTGCGGGTGGCTGGCGACAAGGCGGTCCAGGCCGGTCAGGCGCGCCACCTCGGCCAGGCGGCCGGCGTCGGCGCCTGGGCGGTCGAGCAGCACGTTGTCGCGCAGCGTGCCGCTGAACAGGCGCGGGTCCTGGCTGACGAAGCCCACGCGCGCGCGGTAGTCGGCGGGGTCGATCTGGCGCAGGTCCATGCCGTCGGCCTCGACCATGCCCTCGGTGGGCAGGTAGAGGCCCGCGAGCAGGCGCAGCACGGTGCTCTTGCCCGAGCCGATGCGTCCGAGCATGGCCACGCGTTCACCGGGGGCGAAGCGCAGCGTCACGCCTTTCAGCACGCGCGGGCCGCCGCCGGGCGTGGGGCCCTGCGCGCCGCTGCCGGCAATGGGCTGGCTGGGGTACGAAAACGAGGCATCCACGAGCCCGAGTGCACCGCTGAGTTCACGCTTGGGCACGTAGGTGCGGCCGGGTTCGCGGTCCAGCGGCTGGCGCATCACGTGGTCAAGCGCGCGCATGGCGGCGCGTGCGCCCTGGTAGCGCGTGGCCAGCTGCACCACGCTGGACAGCGGCGCCACGGCGCGGGTGGCGAACATCACGGCGCCGATCAGCGCGCCGCCGGTGAGCGTCTTGTCGGCGATGAGGAACACGCCGATGACCATCATCACCATCGTGATGAGCTGCTGCGACACGGCCGAGATGTTCAGCGTCCAGGCGCTGATGCGGCGTGAACGCAGCATGGCGGCGGCCGCGGCGGCGGTGGCTTCCTCGTAGCGGCGCAGGAAACGGCCCTGCGCGCCGGCGGCCTTCATGTCTTCGAGCCCGTCGACCGATTCGACGAGCACGCCCTGCAGGTCGGCCTGTTCGGCCTGGTGGGTGCTCATCGCCCGCCGCAGGCTGCCCTGGATCAGCACCGACATGCCCAGCAGCAGCGGAATCGCGATCACCAGCACCCAGCCCAGCGGCCCGCCGATGACGAAGGTCATGGCCACGAAGAGCACGATGAAGGGCAGGTCGGACAGCGCCGCCAGCGTGGCCGAAGCGAAGAATTCGCGCACCTGTTCCACCTGCGCCAGGTGGTGGGCATAGGCGCCGCTGGATGCCGGCCGGCTTTCCATGCGGATGCCCAGGGTCTGGCGGAACAGGGTGGCGCCGACGATCAGGTCGGCCTTGCGGCCGGCCATGTCGATGAGGTAGGCGCGCAGCTGGCGCGAAATCAGGTCGAACACCAGGGCCAGGCCGCTGGCAGTGGCCAGTGCCGCCAGCGTGACGAAGGCCTGGTGCGGAATGACCTTGTCGAAGATGACCGAGGTGGCCAGCCCCGTCACCAGCATCAGCACGTTCGACAGCAGTGCCGCCAGCAGCGCGCCGCGGTAGTAGGGCACGAAGCGGCGCAGCGTGCCCCACAGCCAGTGGCTGCCGGGGTCGCGCAGGGCAGCGCCGTCCTGACCCAGCCCCTGGCCGGCGGCAGGCGCGGCAATGGGCGTGGCCACCAGCGCGAAGCCGGTGTATTCCTGCTGGAGCTCGTCTTCGGTGGCGGTGCAGGCATGGTGCTCGCTGCCGGGCATGACGATGTCGTAGCAGCGCGGGTCGGCGGCGTGGCGGGCCACGACGATGCAGGCGTCACCCTCCTTCAGCAGCAGCACCGCGGGCAGCAGCAAGTGATGCAGGGCCGCCAGCGGCCGCTGCACCAGGCCGGCGCTGTAGCCCGCAGAACGCAAGGCCTGCAGCGCCTGGTCGGGGCCCAGCGGCCCGGCCAAGGGCTGGCCGGCCAGCAGCGACTGCGGCGTGCGTTCCTTGCCGTGGTGGCGTGTCAGCCAGCTGATGGCATGGGCCAGCGCGTCGTGGTCCGCGCTCGGGCCGTCGCCACCCGGCGGCGGCTGCGCAGTGCCGTGCGGTGGCTGCTGCTCGCCCATCACACCGGCTTCGTGCGTGCCGCCAGGGCCAGGCGTTCAAAGGCCGATTCGATGTCGCGCACGATCTGCGGCACGTCGAACAGCGGGCTGGTGCGGGCGTGTTCGGCCAGGTAGCGCTTGTAAGAGGCCACGCGCGCCGGGGTGCGGCCCAGCGTGATGGCCAGGCGTTCGTAGTCGGCCAGGCTGTCGGTGACGAGGTCGGGCAAGCCCACCGCGTGCAGCAGGCTGCCCGCCATGCGGCTGATGTAGGTGCGGCCGGCGCGGGTGAGGATGGGCGTGCCCATCCACAGCGCGTCGCTGGCGGTGGTGCCGGCGTTGTAGGGGAAGGTGTCCAGCACCAGGTCGGCCAGCTGGAAACGCGCCAGGTACTCGGGCGGCGAAACCCGCGGCGCGAACACCAGCCGCTCGCGCGCCACCCCGGCGGCGTCGGCGGCATCCAGCATGTTGGCGCGTGCGGTGTCGTTGTCGGCCAGCAGCCAGAGCACGCTGCCGGGCACGGCGTGCAGGATGCGCAGCCAGGCCGCGAACATCTCGGCCGTGAACTTGTGGTTGTTGTTGAAGCTGCAGTAGACGAAGGCGCCCTCGGGCAGGCCGTAGGTGCTGCGCAGCGGCAGCGGTGCCACCTGGCGCTGGCGGTCGCTGACCTGGAAGCAGTGCGGCAGGTAGATCGGCTTTTCGGTGCAGTAGGGCAGCAGCTCGGGCGGCATCGCGAAGCGGTCGGCCAGCATCCAGTCCACCCCCGGCAGGGCGCTGGTGCCAGGCAGGCCCAGGTAGCTGACCTGCACCGGTGCGGCGCGCCAGCCCAGGATGCCCGGGCGGGCGCCGCTGGTCAGGCCCTGCAGGTCCACCAGCACGTCGATGCCGGCCTCGGCGATGAGCTTGGCCGCGGTGTGGTCGTCGACCCCGGCCAGGCGCACGTGGTGGTCCAGGCTCTTGAGGATGCGCTGGCGCTGCGGCTGCTGTGATTCGGGCGTCCAGTCGAAGGCCCAGATCTCGAAGCGGCTGCGGTCGTGCAGCTCGAACAGTTCGGCCGTGAGCAGGCCCACGGCGTGGGTGTGCAGGTCGCCGCTGAGGTAGCCCACGCGGATGCGCGGCTCTGCCTGCAGGTTGCGCGGCGTCTGGCTGTGCAGCGGCACGGCGCTGCCGGGCTTGGCCACCCGCTCGTGCACGAAGCGCGTGGCCGTGAGCAGCTGCAGCGCTGGGTCGTCGCTCAGGCCCATCATCGCCAGCAGCGAGGTGCCCAGCAGGAACTGGTTGGGCGTGACTTCGCCCACCGCCAGGTCATGCGGCCAGGCGCACTGCTTCTGGCGGATGTGGATGTAGTGCTGGATGACGTCGAACTGGCCGGCACGCAGTTCCAGGCTGCGGCGCATCAGCGCCTCGGCCTCGGGGTAGCGGCGCAGGCCTTCGAGCATGCGTGCGCTGTTGTTCAGCGCATGCAGCTGGTGGTCGAGAACCGGCCCGGGCTCGGCTTCGAACACCTGGCGCCAGCAGGTCAGCGCCGCTTCGGTTTCGCTGCGGCGTTCGTGCACATGGCCCAGGTTGAGCAAGGCTGGCGCGAAGCCAGGCGCGAAGTCCAGCGCGCGGCGGTAGGCGGCCTCGGACGCTGCTTCCTGCGCCAGCGTCGACAGCAGCGTGCCCCAGTTGAAGCAGGCCACGTGGCGCATGGGCGAGCCGCTGGTGTCGATCCATTCCTGGTACAGCTGCGCTGCCTGGGCCGCCTGGCCAGCCGCCTGCAAGGCCGCGGCCTGGTTCATCAGCGCCGGCAGGCTGAGCATGGCGACGCTGGCCACGGCGGTGGCCGAAGGCGCTGGCAGGGTGGGTGTGGATGACATGGGGGCCGCGATGCGGAATGACAGTCGTCCCCCATGCTAGGCAGCGCGGGCCGGCGCCAGCGATCGATGAACGACCGGAAACGGGGTCAATTCACAGGGAACACAGAGGCGCGGCGAGCCGCTAAGCTGTGGCGTCTGCCCCCAAAGACCTGCATCGCCAGCGACCCCGCCATGCACCCGCCTTGTGCCTTTGCCGCCAACTGCCTGCTGGCCGCCGGCATCGCGCTGGGTTTCTGCACGAGCCTGGCTCTGGCGCAGGAGCAGGCGCAGGGGCCGGCCAGAGCAGAGCCACCACCCGCCGCTGCCTTCTTCCAGAACCCGGCGGTGCTCTCGGCCGAGCTTTCGCCCAGCGGCCGCCAGCTGGCGCTGAGCACGGCCGCCGGCAGCACGCGGGTCGGGTTGGTGCTGGTGGACCTGGGCGAAACCATCCGGCTGCGCCGCGTGGCGCAGTTCAGCGACGCCGATGTCATGGCCTTCCACTGGGTGGGCGACGGGCAGCTGGTCTTCAGCCTGGCCGACCTGTCGTCGGGCAGCGGCGACAACCAGGTGGGTGCCCCCGGCCTGTACGTCGTGGCCACCGACGGCGGCAGGCCGCGCCAGCTGGTGCAGCACCGCATCCGGCGTGTCGTCACCGACGGCGGGCCGCTGGGGCGCGAGCCGCTGCCGTGGCACCACCAGCTGCTGCAGGTGCCGCAGGTGGCTGCGGGCGATGCCCAGGAAGAAGTGATCGTCGGCGACTTCGCCTTCACGTCGAGCAACGACCTGCGGTCCGTCAACCCGCTGTGGCTGAACGTGCGCAGCGGCCGCACCCGCGGCATGGACCTGCAGGCCCCCGTCGGTGCCCAGGGCTGGTGGTTCGACAGCCGGGGCCGGGCGCGTGCCGTGCTCACGCGCAACGACGGCGTCCAGGCCCTGCACTGGCGCGCGCCCGGGCAAGATGGCTGGAAGAAGATCGCCCAGGGCTCCCTGCTCGGCCTGCCCTTCATGCCGCGCTTCGTCGACGACGAAGGCACGCTCATCGTCAGCCATGCCCACGGCCGCGAGGGCACGTCGGTACTGTCGCGCTTCGACTTCGGCACCGGCCGCCCCGAACCGGTGCCGTGGGTCAGCACCCCGGGCTTCGACTTCGAAGGCAGCGTGATCGCGCGCGAAGACGGCACCGGTCTGGCTGGCGTTCGCACCCGCACCGACGCCGAGACCACCACCTGGCTCGACCCGGCCTACAGCGCGCTGCAGGCGCTGGCCGACGAACGGCTGCCGGGCCGCGTCAATCGCCTCAGCTGTCGCCGCTGCACGGCGCCCGATGCGGTGATGCTGGTGCAGTCCTGGTCCGACCGCGACCCTGGCCAGCTGTGGCTGTACCAGGCGCAGGACAAGCAATGGCGGCGCGTGGCCTTGATGCGGCCCGGCATCGTGCCGGCGCAGATGGCCACGGTGGACTTCCAGCGCATCCGCGCCCGCGACGGCCGCGACCTGCCGGTGTGGCTGACCCTGCCACCGGGCCGCCAGCCCGGCCAGCCGGGGCCGGCGGTGGTGCTGGTGCATGGCGGCCCCTGGGTGCGCGGCGGGCACTGGCAGTGGGAGCCGATGGCGCAGTTCCTGGCCTCGCGCGGCTATCTCGTCATCGCCCCAGAATTCCGCGGCAGCCAGGGCTACGGCCAGGCCCATTTCCGCGCCGGCTGGAAGCAGTGGGGCCAGGCGATGCAGGACGACCTGGCCGACGCCCTGCTCTGGGCGCAGAAGCAGGGCCTGGCCAGCGACCAGGTGTGCATCGCCGGCGCCAGCTACGGCGGCTATGCCACGCTGATGGGACTGGTGCGCCACCCCGAGCTGTACCGCTGCGGCGTGGCCTGGGTGGCGGTGACCGACCCCTTCCTGTTCCTGGAGGGTTCCTTCTGGATCAACGACGACATCAGCGCTGCCGGCCGCCGCCACACCCTGCCTGAACTGGTGGGCGACCCGAAGACCGACGCCGCGATGCTGACCGCCGTGTCACCGCTGGCCCAGGCCGAACGCCTCCGCGCGCCGCTGCTGCTGGCCTTCGGCGAAAGCGACCTGCGCGTGCCGCTGGCCCATGGCAAACGCCTGCGCGCGGCACTGCGCGATGCCGGACGCGAGCCCGAATGGGTGACCTACCCGAACGAGGCCCACAGCTGGCGCCTGCCCGAAACCCGCACCGACTTCGCCCAGCGCGTCGAGGCCTTCCTGGCCCGGCACCTGCGCGCCGCGCCCGCGAACAAGCCCTGACGGCACCTACCAGCCGATGGCCTTCGGCAGCCAGGTGGCAATGGCCGGGAACGCGAACACCAGCCCGGCGCCCAGCAGCTGCAGCAACACGAAGGGCAGCACGCCCGTGTAGATGTGGCGCGTGGTGATTTCCGGCGGGGCCACGCCGCGCAGGAAGAACAGTGCCCAGCCGAAGGGCGGCGTCAGGAACGAGGTCTGCAGCATCACGGTGATGAGCATCGCCAGCCACACCGGGTCGACGCCGGCGGCAGCGAAGAGTGGCAGGAACAGCGGAACGGCGATGTAGCTGATCTCGATCCATTCCAGGAAGAAGCCCAGCACGAAGATCAGCGCCATCAGGAAGAAGATGTCGGCATTGATGCCACCGGGCAGGAAGGCGAACAGGTCCTCGATCAGCACTTCGCCCTGCAGCCCGCGGAAGGCCAGGCTGAACACCTGCGCGCAGACCAGGATGAAGAGCACCATCGCGCTGACGCGCAAGGTGGTCTGCATCACGTCCTTCAGCACCGCCAGGCTCAGACGGCCGGCGAGTGCCACCACCAGGATGGCGCCCAGCGCGCCCATCGAAGCGGCTTCGGTGGGCGCGGCCACGCCACCGATGATGCTGCCCAGCACGGCCGCCACCAGGCAAAGCGGTGGCAGGGCCACCTTCAGCACACGCAGCCAGAGCTGACCGCGCGACACGGCATCGCGCTCCGCCTGCGGCACCGGCGGCATCGAGTCGGGCCGCAGCATGCCGACGATGACGATGTACATGCAGTAAAGCGCCGCGAGCAGCAGCCCCGGCATCACTGCGGCGGCGAACAAGGTGCCCACCGACAGCTGCATGATGTCCGACAGCAGGATCAGCACCAGGCTGGGCGGGATGATCTGCCCCAGTGTGCCCGACGCGCAGATGGCGCCGCAACTGATGCCCGGGTCGTAGCCGCGGCGCAGCAGCGTCGGCAGGGTCAGCAGGCCGAGCGTGATGACGGTGGCGCCGACGATGCCGGTGGTGGCCCCCATCAGCACGCCCACACCGATGATGCCCAGCGCCATGCCGCCGCGCAGCCCGCCGGCCAGGTGGCCGATGACGTCGAGCAGGTCTTCGGCGAGCCGGCTCTTCTCGAGCATCACCCCCATGAAGACGAAGAGCGGAATCGCCAGCCACTGGTAGTTGGCCACCACGCCGTAGATGCGTGCCGGCAGCAGGTTGAACAGCGATTCGCCGAAGCCCATGAAGCCGAAGATGAAACCGCTGGCCGCCAGGGTGATTCCGACCGGCACGCCGGCCATCAGCAAGATGAAGAAGCCCACCAGCAGGCCGATGGCCAGCCATTCGTTGACGCTCATGGGCTGGTGCTGGCTTCGGCTTGCTGGAATCGGATGGCGGCGGCGACGCCCTGTGCCGCAGCCTGCACCGCGAACAGCGCAAAGCCCAGCGGGATCAGCGCCTTCAGCAGCCAGCGGTGCGTGAGGCCACCGGGGTCGGACGAGATCTCGTCGATGCTGTAGGACTGCGTCACGTACTGGATGGAATAGCGGATGACGAGCCCGCTGATGGCCACCGCCAGCAGGGCCGAGAGCACGTCCACCGCCGCCTGCCCGCGCGGCGAGTAGCGCGCGTAGAGCACGTCCACACGAACATGTTCACCCTTGTTCAAGGCGTAGGTCATGCCCAGCAGCACCAGCGGCGCCAGCAGGTGCCATTCCAGTTCCTGCGCCCACACCGAACCGATGGAAAAGCCATAGCGCAGCAGCACGTTGGCGGCCATCAGCAGGGCGATGGCCAGGGTCAGCCAGGCGGCAGCGCGGCCGATGCGATCGACCGCGCGGTCGACGGCCGCGATCCAGGAAACAGGCGCTGGCATCAGGCCGTCAGGATCTTTTCGTGGTACGGGCCTTCGCTGTAGGTGCACCAGGCGTCGTACTTGCGCTTGTAGGCCATGTACGAGTCGTGCACCTTCTTGGTCATCGGGTCCTTGGCCACGGCCTCGGCCAGCACCTGATTGGTGACTTCGCGCAGCTTCTTCAGCACCTCGTCGGGCAGCGGCTTGGCGATCACGCCCTGGTTCTTCACCAGGTCGTCCATCGCCTCGGCGTTGTTGCGCTGGCACCAGCCTTCGCTGATGACGTTGCAGGCGGCGGCGGCGTTTTCGACGATGGCCTGCAGTTCCTTCGGCAGCTTGTCCCAGGCGGCCTTGTTGATGAGCAGTTCGCTCACCGTGGCGCTCTCGTGCCAGCCGGTGGTGTAGTAGTACTTCGCCGCCTTGTGCAGGCCGAGCTTGCGGTCCTGGAACGGGCCGACGAATTCGGCTGCATCGATGACGCCACGTTCCAGCGCCGGGAAGATCTCGCCACCGGGCAGCAGCTTCACGTCGACACCCAATGCCGCATAAACACGGCCGGCGAGGCCGGGGATGCGCATCTTCAGGCCCTTCAAGTCGGCGCTGGACTTGATCTCCTTCTTGAACCAGCCCGTCATCTGCACGCCGGTGTTGCCGGCGGCAAAGGCCTTCATGCCGAAGGGCGCATAGACCTCGTCCCAAAGCGCCTGGCCACCCCCGTCGTAGAGCCAGCCGTTGATGCCCTGGAAGTTCAGGCCGAAGGGCACCGCCGTGAAGTACTGGGCAGCGAAGGTCTTGCCCGTCCAGAAGTAGCTGTTGGCGTGGTTCATCTCCACCGTGCCGGCACGCACCGCGTCGAAACCTTCGAGCGCGGGGATGAGTTCACCGGCACCGAACACCTGGATCTTCAACCGCCCGCCGGACATGTCGCCGATGCGCCGGGCCAGATCGGTGGCACTGCCCGGGCCTTCCATGTAGAACGGCGACCCCTTGCCGTAGGCCGAGGTCATCTTCCAGCTGAAGCTCTGCTGCGCCGAGGCCACGGCCGGCGCCGCCAGCGCGCCGACGAGACCGGCCTTGAGCGCACCGCGCCGCGTGTTCTTGAAAGCAGAAGAAGTCATCGAAAGTCCCGTAGTTGATGCAAACCGTAAAGCCAGAAGCGCGCCAGCCCCGAACAGCCCACCACGCCATCGCATCGCGCCAGCGTTGCGCCGCCAAGTTGAACTGCACGGCGCCAGCCGTGTCAGTTCGAACGCGGCGAGCTACGCCGGAGCGAAGCGTCCGGCGTAGCCTCTAGTAGGTCTTGTAGGGGAGGAACTTGCCGCTCATCGTGATGGCGACGCGGTCGCCTGCCGCATTCGGCTCACGCTGCAGGTCCATCCTGAAGTCGATGGCCGACATGATCCCGTCACCGAACTCTTCATGGATCAGTTCCTTGAAGGTCGTGCCATACACGCTGACCAGTTCGTAGAACCGGTAGATCAGCGGGTCGGTCGGCACGCTGGTCGGCAGGCTGCCCTTGTACGGCACCACCATCAGCCACTTCTTCTCATCCGAGCTCAGCCCGAAGATCTCGCCGACCACGCTGGCCTGCTGCTCGGTCAGCGTCATCTGGCCCAGGCAGGCGGCCGTGACCCATTCCTTGCTCAGGCCCACCTGCTTGGCCACGTCGGACCATTTGATGCCCTTGCTGACCTTGGCGGTGATGATCTTCTCGGTGACGTCGATGCGGCTCATGCGATTCTCCTCAGGGGAATGGGTTCGACCACGGGGGTGGATCGGGGTGAAGGTTCGGGCTCCGGCTCGGGGTCCAGGCCCGGGGTGACGACCAGCGGCTGCGCGGGTGCGCGGCCATGCGACAGGTCCTTGCTGCGCGCCACCAGGAAGTCGACCAGGTGGTTGCGGATGCGGTAGTACTGCGGGTCGTGGTGCAGGGTGGCGCGGGTGCGCGTGCGCGGCATCGTGTTCTGCACGATTTCGGCCACGCGCGCCTGCGGGCCGTTGCTCATCAAGAGGATGCGGTCGGCCAGCAGGATGGCCTCGTCGACGTCGTGCGTGATCATGAACACCGTCTGGTGCGTCTCGGCGCAGATGCGCAGCAGCTCGTCCTGGATGGTGCCGCGCGTGAGCGCATCGAGCGCACCGAAAGGCTCGTCGAGCAGCAGCATGCGCGGCTGGATGGCGAAGGCGCGCGCGATGCCCACCCGTTGCTTCATGCCGCCGGAAAGTGCGCTCGGCTTCTTGTCGATGGCCGCAGCCAGGCCGACCAGGGCTACGTACTTCTCGACATGCTCGTTCACCTGCGCGCGGCTCCAGTCGGGCCACTTGCTGCGCACCGCGAATGCGATGTTCTTGCGCACCGTCAGCCAGGGCATCAGCGCATGGCCCTGGAACACCACGCCGCGGTCGAGGCTGGGGCCGGCGACTTCGCGGTTGTCCATGAACACATGGCCCATGGTGGCGCTCTCGAGCCCTGCCAGCACGTTCAGGATGGTCGTCTTGCCGCAGCCGCTGTGGCCGATGATGCAGACGAACTCGCCCTGGTGAATGCCGAAGTTGACGGCGTCGAACACGGGCTCGGGCGAGCCCGGGAAAGCCTTGCCCAGGCCTTCGACCTTCAGGAAGGGTGTGCTGTTTTTCAGCGCGTCAGTCGGCATAGGTCACCGCCTTCTGCAGACGCGCGAACATCAGGTCGAGCAGCATGCCCACCACGCCGATGACGAGGATCGCGAAGATCACGTTCGGCAGGCTCAGGTTGTTCCACTCGTTCCAGACGAAGTAGCCGATGCCGGTGCCGCCCACCAGCATCTCGGCGGCGACGATCACCAGCCAGGCGATGCCCATGCTGATGCGCATGCCCGTCAGGATGGTGGGCGCGGCGGCGGGCAGGATCACCTCGAAGGCCTTGCGCAGCGGCGAGACTTCGAGCGTGCGCGCCACGTTCAGCCATTCCTTGCGAACGCTGGCCACGCCGAAGGCGGTGTTCAGCAGCATCGGCCAGATGCTGCAGATGAAGATGACGAAGATGCCGCTGATGTCGCTGTCCTTGATGGTGTAAAGCGCCAGCGGCATCCAGGCCAGCGGGGAGATGGGTTTGAGCACCTGGATGAACGGGTCGAGCGCGCGGTAGATCAGCGGGCTCATGCCGATGACGAAGCCCAGCGGAATGGCCACCAGCGCCGCCAGCAGGTAGCCCAGCCCGACGCGGCCCAGCGAGTGCACCAGCTGCAGCCCCAGGCCCTTGTCGTTGGGGCCGTTGTCGTAGAACGGGTCGCTCAGGTGGTGGACGGCGGCAGTGCCCATCTGCGCGAGCGTGGGGAACCCGCTCTTGCCCACCGACGATGGTGCGGCCAGCCCGGCCGGGTCCTTGCCCATGAGCTTGGCGTACTCGATCTGCTCTGGCGTCATCGCCGCCGCCGGGGCTGCGGGTGCCGCGGCCGGTGTGCTGGTGGCGAGATGCCACACACCCAGGAACAGCAGCAGCAGCAACACCGACAGCAGCGTGGCCTTCAGCGATTCGCGGCGCGCAAGCGTGCGCGCGGTCAGGGTGGCGGCATTCATCGCGGCGCTCTCAGGCAGCCTTGCTGATGGCAAAGCTCTTCAGGTAATCCGTCGGCTTGGCCGGGTCGAACTCCTTGCCCATCACCTTGAACTTCTTGTACGCGCCGTCAGGCACCGGCTGCCCCAGTTCCTTCATGTACTTCTTGGCGTCGGTCAGCAGGAACACCTTCTCTGCGATCTGCCGGTAGTTCACGTCGCCCTTCACATAGCCCCAGCGCTGCATCTGGGTCAGCATCCATACGGCCATGCTCTGCCAGGGCACCGGGTCGAAGTCGGCACGCTCGGGCACGTTGCGCACATTGCCCAGACCGTCGGCAAAGCGGCCGGTCAGCACCTGCTGCAGCACGGCTTCGGGCTGGTTCAGGTATTGGGCGGGCGCAATCACCTTGGCGATGAGCTCGCGGTTGTTTGGCTTGCGCGCCATGTCGGCGGCCGTCAGCACGCTGCGGAACAGCGCCGCGAAGGTGTTCGGGTTCTCCTTGATGAAGGCTTCGGGCACACCGAAGGCGCAGCAGGGGTGGCCGTCCCAGATCTCGCGGCTGAGGATGTGGATGAAGCCCAGCTCCTCGAACACCGCGCGCTGGTTGAAGGGGTCGGGGCCGAGGAAGCCGTCGATGTTGCCGGCGCGCAGGTTGGCCACCATCTCGGGCGGCGGGGTCACGCGCAGTTGCACGTCGGTGTCGGGGTTGATGCCGAATTCCGCGAGGTAGTAGCGCAGCAGGAAGTTGTGGATGCTGTAGTCGAAGGGGATGGCGAACTTGAAACCCTTCCAGTTCTTCGGGTCGCGGTTGTTCTTGTGCTTGTTCGCCAGCACGATGGCCTGGCCGTTGATGTTCTGGATGGTGGCCACGTTCATCGGCTGGGCCTGGCTGCCCAGGCCCATGCTGATGGCCAGCGGCATCGGGCTCAGGAAGTGCGTGGCGTCGTACTCCCGGTTCATGATCTTGTCGCGGATCAAGGCCCAGCCGGCCGTCTTCATGAGCTGCACGCTCAGGCCCTGCTGGCGGTAGAAGCCCAGCGGGTCGGCCATGATCAGCGGGCTGGCGCAGGTGATGGGGATGAAGCCGATCTTCAGTTCCTTCTTTTCCAGCGACTTCTTTTCCTGCGCCATCGCCTGCAGGCTCGCGATCGGCATCACGCTGGCGATGGCCGCCATCGCCGTGCGCCGGCCCACGGCCTTCAGAAACCCGCGGCGCAGGTTCTCGTTCGGGAACAGCGCCTTGATCAGGCTGGCTTCCATGAACTGCCGGCCCAGGCTCTCGGCGTCGGGCGCTGAGCTTCCGATTTCAGCGGCGTGGTCCTGCGGCGCGTGGTCTGCGCCGCAGCCGCACTTCAGCATCAGCGGGCGATCGGCGTCGTAAGGGTCGTACGCGGCTGCGGTGCGGTCGGGCTGGCTCATCGAACGGGCTCCTTCAGGGCTGGGTGAACTGTAGGAAGCAGGTTCCGTGCGCGCCATCGCGGCAGCAGGCGACCGGACGTGGGGCTGGGTGTGAACCCTTGTAGTGCTGGCCCTACAAGACGGCCCACCGGGCTGACTTCTTGCAAGCTCCGCAGCGTCATGCCGAACACCGCCCACCCACCCGAACCCGCTGCCACCGAGTGGCGGGCGCAGGAACTGCTGCTGCTGACGCAGGTGATGCGCGGCGTCGGCCGCAGCCTGGCGCCCGAGGTGGTGCTGCGCGAAATGCTGCACCTGATGAGCGAGCTGCTGGGCCTGAATCGCGGCCGCATCGTGCTGGCCGACGAGCCCACCGGTGGCCCGGCCGACGGAAGCGCGCGCATCCAGCACGCCTACGGTTTGACGCGGGAAGAAACGGCGCGCGGCATCTACGCCCGTGGCGAAGGCGTCACCGGCCGTGTGCTCGCCACCGGGCAGCCGGCCATCGTGCAGGACGTGGACGCCGAGCCGGTGTTCCTGTTCCGCGTGGTGCCGCGTTCGCGGCTGCCGCCCGAGACGGTGGCCTTCATCGCCCTGCCGATCGAAGTGGAACGGCGTACCGTGGGCGTGCTGGCCTGCCACCGCATCCGCAGCCGCCACCGGCAGCTGAGCGACGACGTCGGCATCCTGCGCATCCTGGCCACGCTGGCCGGGCAGCTGCTGCAGCTGCAGCGACTGGTGGCGGCCACCACGGCCGGCCTGCGCGAACGCAACGACCAGCTCACGCGCGCGCTGGAAAGCGCGGCAGCGCGCTACGGCATCGTCGGCACCTCGGCGCCGCTGCTGCGCGCCCTGGGCGAACTGGAACGGGTGTCGTCAGCCAGCGCCAGCGTGCTGCTGCTGGGCGAATCGGGCACCGGCAAGGAGCTGTTCGCGCGTGCGCTGCACCTGTCGAGCCCGCGCCGCGACGAGCCCTTCATCAAGGTCAACTGTGCGGCCATTCCCGAAGCCCTGTTCGAGAGCGAACTGTTCGGCCACGAACGCGGCGCCTACACCGGCGCCCAGGCCGAACGGGCCGGCTGGTTCGAGCTGGCCGACGGCGGCACAATCTTTCTCGACGAGATCGGCGAACTGCCGCTGGCGCTGCAGACCAAGCTGCTGCGCACGCTGCAGGAAGGCACGATCCTGCGGCTGGGCGGCAAGCGCGAGAAGAAGGTCGACGTGCGGCTGGTGGCCGCCACGCACCGCGACCTGGAGCAGGAAGCAGCGCAGGGCACCTTCCGCCGCGACCTCTTCTACAGGCTCTACGTCATCCCCATCCGCCTGCCTTCGCTGCGCGAGCGGCCCAGCGACATCCCCCTGCTGGCCCTGCATTTCCTGAACCGCGCCAACCAGGCGCACCAGCGCAACGTGCACTTCAGCCACGAGGCCCTGGCGCGGCTGGCCCAGCACAGCTGGCCCGGCAACATCCGCGAGCTGGCCAATGTGGTCGAGCGGGTGGTGCTGCTGTCGGACACCGCGGCCGTCAGCGCACGTGCGCTGGAGCCGATGCTGCAGGGGCAGCTGGCCGCGGCACTGAGCCCGACCACCCCCAACAGCGAAGGCACCGTGCGCGACTACCGCCGCGCCGATTCACACCCCGCGCAACAGCTCCAGGAAGCCCTGGCCCGCCACGGCGGCAACCAGTCGCGCGCAGCGCAGTCGCTGGGGATGACGCCGCGGCAGTTCAGCTATCGGTGGCAGAAACTGGGTCTAGGAAAAGACGGCTGACGGCGCGTTGCTGTCGTTCGTTTCTTGCCTGCTTTGGCCCCCTGCAAAGGCGGGCTGGGGCTGGCTGTGGCGCTTATCCTCGGCGGCCTTCGCTTCGCTCAGGCTGCCCTGCGGCCCAGGCCAGTGGCCTGGTCCTTCGCCAGGCACAAACAGTCCACTGGACTGTTTGTGTCCGGGCTCAGTCCATCGGTCCCGCGGCCCCGCCGCCGAACTCGCTGCGTTCGCTGCGCTCACTCCGCTCAAACACCTGCGGCGAGTCAGAGGTTGAACCGCGCTGCGCGCGGGGGCCGCGGGCCCTGCGCTCCTCGGCGCCTCCCATGCGCGCCACAGCCAGCCCCAGCCCGCCTTTGCAACCACCGTGATTTGCTCTTCACCGTTGCGCGCCGACACGGTGGCGGGCTGGGTGAGTCGGGTGGCCCCCGCAGCGAAGTCAAGGAGGAGCCCACGGACCGTCAGGTGCCCCAGGCACCTGGCGGGCCGTGGGCGGGGGACATGAGCGGAGGGGGCCACCCGGCTCGCCCAGCCCAAGGGACACAGCAAGCGTGCCGAAGGCTCCGAGCCAGTGACCGCAACGGGCCGGCAGCGGGCAGCCAGTTCCGGCGGGATCCACCCATCCCGCAGGTAGGCAAGCTGCGGCAACGGCCGGCCGACTGCGTGGCTGCCGCGCCGCGGTTTGTCGACATTCATCGACAGATTGATGGACTTTGTCGGCTGAGGAGGCGGGGCGCAGCGCGCCGCTGAAGAGGCTCAGGCCGTGCTTCAACCCCAACGTTTCATAGGCGCCGACAACAGATGCCGCCGCCGCCTGCCGCTCCATGGCACGCCGGTTGCGTTAGAGCCCTGTCTGCGCCCACCCAACCCCACGCCAGGAGTCCACCGCATGAGCCAGCCGCCCACCCTTGTTTCCCCCGCCGAACTGCAAGCCCTGATGGCGACGGAACCCACCGTCGTGATCGACACACGCGATGCCGACACCTATGCCGCCGGCCATGTGCCTGGCGCCATCAACATGCGCGAGATCTTCACCTACCTGGCCACTTCCACGGCAGAAGGCCTGGAAGCCCTGAAGGCCACCTTCGCCGAAGCCTTTGGCGCCGCCGGGCTGAGCGGCAAGGAAACCGCGGTGTTCTACGAAGACGCGCTGAACAGCGGCTATGGCCAGAGCTGCCGCGGCTACTACCTGCTGACCTGGCTGGGCTATCCGAAGGTGCGTGTGCTCAACGGCGGTTATTCGGCCTGGAAGGCCGCCGGCCTGCCTACCAGCACCGAGGCCGTCACACCCACGCCCGCCACCTTCCCCACCGGCCCCACCACCGACGTGATGCTGACGAAGGAACAGGTGGCCGCAGCCCTGGGCACGGACGTCGTGCTGCTCGACGTGCGCGACATCGACGAATGGACCGGCGAAAGCTCCTCGCCCTACGGAAAGGATTTCGCCCCGCGCAAGGGTCGGCTGCCGGGTGCGAAGTGGATCGAGTGGTACCGCTTCATGAAGCCCAGCGGGAAACCGGGATTGGGCCCGCAGTTCAAGAGCCCGCTGGAAGTGCAGGCCGAATGTGCCACCGCCGGCATCGCGCCCACCGACACCGTCTACCTGTACTGCTTCAAGGGCGCGCGCGCGTCGAACACCTTCCTGGCGCTGAAGCAGGCCGGCTTCACCGACGTGCGCATGTACTTCGGCAGCTGGAACGAATGGTCGCGCGACGATTCGCTGCCGATCGAGACCGCGCCACCCGTGGTCACGCGCCCGCCAAAGCTGGCCGTGGCCGCCTGAACACGAATCAGAACCCGCTGAATGAACGAGGAGACAAGCATGTCCGCCGTGATCGAACCCACCACCGTCAAAGCCTACCTGCGCCCCATCGACCGCGATGGCCTGATGAAGTTTGCTGCCGCCGGCCGCGACAACCCCGCGCGCCGCGGCACGAACAAGGTCAGGACGGTGATGGAGGGGCAGTATCGGTCGCTCAGCTACGTCGGCCACCACGCCCCGGTGGTGGTGGACGAGCCGCCGCACCTGTTCGGTGAAGACACCGCACCCGCGCCCGGCGAGATCGTGCTGTCGGCACTGGGCGGCTGCCTGGCGGTGGGCATCACGGCCGTGGCCACCTGGAAGGAAGTGAAGCTGACGAAGCTGGAGCTGTTCCTCGAAGGCGACATCGGCAACCCCGCCGCCTGGGGTGCGGGGGGTGCCGAAATGCTGCCGCCGCAGATGGGCTTCCAGGCCATCCGCGTGAAGGTGGCGCTGGAAGGCGACGCCAGCCCCGAGGTGCTGGCCGAGATCGTCAAGCACGCCAACTTCTATTCGCCGGTGGCGAATTCGATGCGCAACCCGATCGCGATGTCGGTCGACATGGCCTGAACCGGCCGCCCCCAGGCAAGCACCCCGAGCACATCCCATGAGCGCAGTCCTCGAAGAACGTCCGTCGGCCACGGCCACCGACTCGGCGGCAGCCATGGTGGCCGCCGTGCGCGCGCTGGCCGACGGCCCGCTGCGCGACGCCGCCGACGCCACCGACCGCGGCACCTACCCACGGGCGCTGATGCAGGCCCTGGGCGCGGCCGGCGCCTACCGTGCGCACATCGGGCCCGGGGCGGCGCCCGGTGACTTCGCCAGCGCCATCCGCGCCATGGCCGAGGTCTCGCGCGTGTGCGGCGCCACCGGCTTCATGGTGTGGTGCCAGCAGGTCTGCGGGCTGTACCTGCAGCAGTCCGGCAACCCGGCGCTGACGGGCGAATTCCTGCAGCGCCACATCAGCGGCCAGCAGCTCGGCGCCACCGGCATGAGCAACCCGATGAAGGCCTATGCCGGCATCGAACCGCTGCTGCTGAAGGCCACGCCATGTGACGGCGGCTACCGGGTGAACGGCACCCTGCCCTGGGTCAGCAACCTGGGCGCCGACCACTATGCCGGTGTGCTGGCCGGCGTGGAAGGCCTGCAGGATTCGCAGCAAGGCGCCAGCCGCGAAGTGATGTTCCTGCTGCGCTGCGATGCGCCGGGTGTCGAGCTGCGCAACTGCCCCAGCTTCTCGGCGATGGAAGGCACCAACACCTGGGCGCTGCGCCTGACCGACCACTTCATCGGTGCCGACGAGATCATCGCCGACCCCGCCAAGCCCTGGATCGCGCGCATCCGCGCCGGTTTCATCCTGCTGCAGACCGGCTTCGGCCTGGGCGTGACGCAAGGCGCCATCGACTCGATGTGGGCGGTGGAGCCGGCGCTGGGCCATGTCAACCAGTTCCTGGAAGACCGGCCCGACGAACTGCAGGCCGAGCTGGATGCCCTGTGGGAACGCATCGAGACGCTGAGCCTGACGCCGTTCGCGCAGGAGAAGGACTACTTCATCGACGTGCTCGACGCCCGCGCCCACGCCAGCGAACTGGCGCTGAGGGCGGCGCAGTCGGCGCTGCTGCACGCCGGTGCGCGTGGCTACCTGCTCAGCAGCGACGTGCAGCGGCGCGTGCGTGAGTCGCACTTCGTGGCCATCGTCAGCCCGGCCATCAAGCATCTGCGCAAGGAAATCGCACGGCTGTCGGCGCCGGAGATGCCAACGTGAACACGCTGCCGGCCGCCGCTGCCGCCGATCGCGATTTCCGCCAGTACATCTGCCATGTCTGCGGCCTGATCTACGACGAGGCCCGCGGCGACGCCGACAGCGGCCTGGCCGCAGGCACGCGCTTCGAGGACATCCCTGACGACTGGGCCTGCCCGATCTGCGGCGTCGGCAAGGCCGACTTCGAACCCTACGTGCCCGAACCGGTGGCCGCCCGCACATCGCGCCGCCAGGTCACGGCCCTGCCCCGCGCCCGCGGTGCCAGCCGCAGCAGCGAAGGCGTGCTGATCGTCGGTGCCGGCCGTGCCGGCTGGGCCGTGGCGCAGGCCTTGCGTGAAGCCGACGCGCAGCTGCCCATCACCGTGCTCAGCGCCTGCAGCGGCGACGTCTACGACAAGCCGATGATCTCGGTGGCCGTGGCCCGCGGCCTGGCGCCCGAGGCGATGGTGCGCGAAAGCGCGGCGCAGGCCGCCGCGCGGCTGCAGGTGCGGCTGCGCTGCGGCACCCAGGCCGTGGCCATCGAGCCGCGCGCGCGCCGTTTGCGCACGTCGCGCGGCACCCTGCGCTACAGCCAGCTGGTGCTGGCGCATGGTGCCGAATCGGTGCTGCCGGCGGTGTTGTCGACCAGCCAGGTCTGGCGCATCAACGACCTGGCGGCCTACCAGAAGCTGCGTGCTGCGCTGCACGGCCCACCGCAGCAGCTGGCCATCGTGGGCGCCGGGCTGGTGGGTTGCGAGCTGGCCAACGACCTGGCGCTGGCCGGGCACGCCATCACCCTGCTCGACACCCAGCCGCTGCCGCTGGCCGCGCAGCTGCCGGCCGCCGCCGGCCAGCGCCTGCTGCAGGCCTGGCAAGGCTTGCCGATCGGCTTCATCGGCGGCGCGCAAGTCAGCGCGATGAAACCGGGCGGCACCCGGCGCTGGCAGCTGCAGCTGGCCGACGGCCGCACGGTCGACGTCGACCAGGTGATCGGCGCCACCGGGCTGCGCGCTCCCACGCGGCTGGCCAGAAGTGCCGGCCTGGCCTTCGACGCCGCTGCCGGCGGCATCGGTGTCGACGCCGACACCGGCGCCACCAGCGTCGCAGGCGTCTATGCCCTGGGCGACTGCGTGGCCATCAACGGCCGCGCCAGCCGCTACATCGAACCCATCGCGCGCCAGGCCCGCGGCGTCGCCGCAGCCATCCTGGGCCGGCCGGCGCCGGTGCCCGCCACTGCGCCCACCGAGCCGGTGCTGCGCGTGAAGACCAGCGCCTTGCCGATCACCGTGACCGGTGGCGCCGCGCCCGGCACGGGCGCAGGTTCCTGGCAGACCAGGCAAGACGACGCCGACACCCTGGACCTGCAGCGGCTGGGCGCCGAAGGCCGGGTCGTGGCCCGGCTGGTGGCACGGCGCCCTGGCGCAGGCCCATGAAAAAAGCCCGCCGGCTGGCGCCGGCGGGCTTGCATGGCTACGAGCGTGGAGCTCAGGCCGAAGGCAGCAGCACCGAGTCGATGACGTGGATCACGCCATTGGTGCAGTCGATGTCGGTCTTGACGACATTGACTTCGGCATTCAGCTTGACGCCACCGGTGGTGCTGATCTTCAGCCCGCCGCCATTGACGGTGGTGGCCGTCTGGCCGTCCATCTTCATGACGTCGGCGGCCATCACCTTGCCGGCGACCACGTGGTAGGTGAGGATGCTCGTGAGCTTCGGGATGTCCTTGAGCAGGGCTTCCACGGTGCCGGCAGGCAGCTTGGCAAAAGCCTCGTCGCTGGGGGCGAAGACGGTGAAGGGGCCAGCGCCCTTCAGTGTGTCGACCAGGCCGGCGGCCGTGACGGCAGCAACCAGGGTCTTGAAGGTGCCAGCGGCAACTGCGGTGTCGATGATGTCGTGCATGTGAATTTCCTCGGTTATCAAAAAAGGCCTGATCCGAAATTCACCAATTAACTGTCAGCGTGTGAATTCAACAAACCAGCCTGGACCATAGGCACTTTGGCCTCATGACCCGGCGGTAGGGCTACTGCCAGCGGGTGCTGGGGGCATTCATCACGGCACCGGGACAACTGGGTGATAGGCATGTGATGGCGCCTGCCTAAGGTGCTGATGTCGATGGCGCAGTCCCGAGAGACTCGCAGCCGACGTCACACCCACCCTTCCAGGAGCCTTGCCATGTCCGCGACTTCCCATCATCTTCACCGCATCGGCGCCTTGGCGCTGGCCTGCGCCGCCTTGACCCTGCCGCAGTGGGCCCAGGCCCAGCAGCAGGTGGTCACCGTCACCATCCAGAACCTGATCGGCGCCAACGGCGCGGCCTTTGCACCACTGCGTGTCGGCTTCAACAACGGCAGCTACGACGCCTTCAACCTGGGCCAGGCGGCCACGGCGCCGATCATCAGCGTGGCCGAAGGCGGCAGCGGCGCCGCCTGGTTCCCGGCCTTCATGGCGGCCGACCCCACGGCCACCCTGGGCACGGTCGGCGGCCTGCTGACCCCCGGTGCCACGGCGAGCATGAGCTTCACCGTGAACCCGCTGCTGAACCCGTACTTCACCTTTGCCTCGATGATCGTGCCCAGCAACGACTTCTTCATCGGCAACGACGACCCGATGGAATACCGCCTGTTCGACGCCGCCGGCAACCTGGCCATCACCAGCATCACGCAGCGCGCCACCGACGTCTGGGACGCGGGCTCGGAAGTCTTCGACCCGGCCGCTGCAGCCTTCGTCGGCAATAACAGCCTGCGTGCCAACCAGAACTCGGTGGTCGCCTTCAACTTCGCCGAACTGGCGGGCTTCAACGGCCTGACCACCGGTGCCGGCTATGTCTTCAACAGCGGCCTGACGGCCGGCAGCGAGATCTACCGCATCAGCTTTGCCGTCACCGCCGTACCCGAACCCGGTTCTTTCGCCTTGTGGGCCGCCGGCTTGTCAGGTCTGGGCCTGTTCGTACGACGCAGGTCCTTGAACGCCGCTGCGATGACCCGATGAAACACCCCCTGCTGCTGGTGGAAGACGACGACGCCGTGGCCGACGTCGTCGACCTGCACCTGCAGCAGGCCGGCTACTGCCTGCAGCGCGAAACCGACGGCCTGCAGGCGATGGCCGCGCTGGACCGCCAGCCCTTCAGCCTGCTGCTGCTGGACGGCATGCTGCCCGGCGCCGACGGGCTGGACGTGTGCCGCCATGCACGCACCTGCCAGCCGGCGCTGCCCATCATCATGCTCAGCGCGCGGGCCGGCGAGATCCACCGCGTGCTGGGGCTGGAGGTCGGCGCCGACGACTACCTGGCCAAGCCGTTCTCGATGGCCGAGCTGCTGGCGCGTGTGCGCGCGCTGCTGCGCCGGGCCGCGCGGGTGCAGCCTGAACTGCCTTCGACGCTGCGTTTCGGGCCTGCCGGGCTGTGGCAGCTGGACCCCCTGCGCCGCGTTCTGCTGCAGGGCAGCAGCCCGGTGCCACTGACCTTGCGCGAGTTCGACCTGCTGCACTTCCTGCTGCGCCACCCGCAGCAGGTGTTCGGCCGCGCGGTACTGCTCGAACAGGTCTGGGGCACGGGCTTCGACGGCTTCGAGCACACCGTCAATTCCCACATCAACCGGCTGCGCCAGAAGCTCGAGGCCGACCCGCAGGCACCGCGCTTCATCCAGACCGTCTGGGGCGTGGGCTATCGCTTCGAGCCGCTGGGCGGCGTCGCCGCCGGCACGGGCGCCGCGCCATGAAGGCCAGCCTGGCACAGCGCCTGACGTGGGCCCTGGCCCTGCTGCTGCTGGCATTCGGCCTGTTCGTGGCGGCGCTGGTGCGCCATGTCGGGCAGCAGCAGGAAGAAACCGGCCTGCAGCGCCTGTCGCAGGGCCTGGCCGCGCACATCGTGGACCACTGGCCCGCCGTGCGCTCGGCCGATGCCGCCGACCGCAGCGCGCGCAGCGAACTGCTGCGCATGCTGATGACGGTGAACCCGGGCATCCAGGTCTACCTGCTCGACGCCGAAGGCAGCGTGGACCACTACATCGGCGAACCCGGCATGGTGCGCACGCCGCGTGTCGACCTCGACCCGGTGCGCGCCTTCCTGGCCCGGGGCGCATTGCCCCTGCGCGGCACCGACCCGATGGGCGGCCCGCCGCGCAGCTTCAGCGCGGCGATGTTTCCGCCCCTGCCCGGGCAGGCACGCCCGCCGGGCTACCTGTACATCGTGCTGCCCGCGGCCGCCTCCAGCCTGCCGGGCGCCGAGCGGCCGCTGTGGCAGGGCGCAGCCTGGGCGGTGGCCGCCGCCGTGCTGGCCACCCTGGCCCTGGGCGCGCTGCTGGTGCGCCACCTGACGCAACCGCTGCAGCAGCTGGCGGGCCGGCTGCAGGCCTACGACATCGACAGCCCGGCGGCGGCCCCGGCCCGCCCGCCGCCGCAGCATGAGGTGGGGGCCATCGCTGCCGCCTTCGACACGATGTCGCAGCGCGTGGCGCGGCAGGTGCAGGCCCGGGGCGAACAGGAAACCGCCCACCGCGAACTCATGGCCAACCTGGCGCACGACCTGCGCACGCCGCTGACCGCGCTGCACGGCCACCTGGAAGCCCTGGCCTCGCCCGACTGGGCCGAAGACCCGGCCCGGCGCGGGCCCCTGCTGGCGGCGGCGCTGGCGCAAAGCGACAAGGTCAGACGGCTGTCGCAGCAGCTGTTCGAACTGGCGACCCTGCAGTCCACCAGCAAGCTGCCCCAGCGTGAATGCTTCCGGCTCGACGAACTCGTCGCCGACACCGTGCAGAAGTTCGACCCGGGCCTGCCGCGCGCCACCGTGGCGCTGACCGGCCCGGCCCCGCAAGCCTTGCTGCTGGATGGCGACCTGCACCTCATCGAACGTGCGCTCAGCAACCTCATCGACAACGCCGTGCGCCATGCACCCGGAACGCAGCCGGTGCAGGTCAGCCTGCACTGCGACGGCGTGCAGGCCCAGGTGCTGGTGGCCGACAGCGGCCCGGGCCTGCCGCCGGAACTGGCGCGGCGGCTGGATGCCGACCAGCCCGTGCGCGAACCGCCACTGCCCCGACCGGGCGGCGGCGTGGGTGGCCTGGGCCTGGCCATCGCCCAGCGCATCGCCTTGCTGCATGGTGGCAGCCTGCGCGTGCAGGCCGGGCCCGGGGGGGGCACAAGGCTGGTGCTGGCGCTGCCGCTGGCCGCTGCCGGCCCGTCGACGGCGGGCCGGGCCTGACTCAGAGGTAGAAGGCCTCGACCCGCCCCTTCAGCGTGATCAGCAGCGGCTGGCCGCGCCTGTCCACCGACTTGCCGGCAGGCACCTTCACCCAGCCTTCGCTGATGCTGTATTCCGAGACATCGGTGCGCACCTTGTCGTTGAAGCGGATGCCGATCTCGTGCGCGAACACGGCCGCCTGGTAGTGCGGGCTGCGCGGGTCGTTCGACAGGCGGTCGGGCAAGGCGGGGCGTTCGGGCAGCGGGGGGGTGTCGGTCATGGTGGGGAATGTGAACAGGGTCGAGACAGCCAGCCCGAGAGCGTAACCGCTGCGGCCCGTTCAGCCGTCTTGCACGCCCTGCTGCACCGCATACAGCGCCAGCTCGACATCGTTGCGCACGCCGGTCTTTTCGAGGATGCGGGCGCGGTAGGTGCTCACGGTGTTCGACGACAGCGCCAGCGCCTCGGCGATCTCGCCCACGCTGCGGCCCTGGCTGAGCAGGCGGAAGACCTGGTATTCGCGTTGCGACAGGCGTTCGTGCAGCGGCAGGTCGGCCTTGGCACCGGCACCCACCGCGCTGGCCAGCTGCTCGGCCACGCTGGCGGTGATGAAGAGCCCGCCCAGCGCCACGCGGCGAATCGCCTCGATCATCTGTTCGCTGTCGGCACTCTTGTTCAGATAGCCGGCCGCGCCCAGCTTCAGGCTGCGCACGGCGTACTGGCGGTCGGGGTAGGTCGACAGCATCAGCACCGGCAGCCGCGGGAATTCGCTCTTCAGCTGCTTCAGCACGTCCAGGCCGTCGCGCTGCGGCATGGCGATGTCGAGCAGCACGACGTCGATGCCGCCCTGGCGCACCCGTGCCACCGCGTCGGGCCCGTTGGCGGCCTCGCAGGCCAGCGCGATGTCGGATGCGTCGGCCAGGATCAGCTTGATGCCCTGGCGCACGATCTGGTGGTCGTCGCAGATCAGCACCTGGATCATGGTGCCCCCGCCTCGTCGCCGGCCAGCGGCATCACCAGGCGCGCGCGGGTGCCCTGCCCCGGCGCGCTGTCGATGGTGATGCGGCCACCGAAGTGCCCGGCCCGTTCGCGCATGCCGAGCACGCCGAAGCTCTGCGGGTCGGCCAGCGCCGCGGCTGCGGCGCCGACGCCATCGTCGCGCACATCGACGTAAAGCACGGCATCGGGCGGGCCGTCGACATGGATGCTGATGCGCACGCTGCGCGCCCGCGCATGGCGGGCGACGTTCGTCAGCATCTCCTGGAAGATGCGGAAGATGGCGATCGCCTGCCCGCCCTGCGGCGGCGGCACGCCGGCAGCGACATGGCACTGCAGCGTGGCGTCGAGTTCACTGCTCTCGGTGAATTCCTGGGCCTGCCATTCCAGCGCCGCCCACAGGCCCTGGTGGTCCAGGATGCTGGGGCGAAGGTCGGTGATGATGCGGCCGACGTTGTCGACCGCGGTGTCGATGAGCCGCCCCATGCCCTGGCACTTGGCCTGCAGTTCGGCCCGGCCGCCCGATTCGACGCCCACGCGGCGATGCAGCCAGTGCGTGTCCATCTTCAGCGCCACCAGCAGCGAGCCGAGTTCGTCGTGGATCTCGCGGGCGATGCGCTTGCGCTCGGTCTCGCGCACGGCTTCCAGGTGGTTGGCCAGGTCGCGCAGTTCGCGGGTGCGCTCGGCGACACGCTGCTCGAGTTCGTCGTGGCTCTTGCGCAGCAGCTCTTCGGCGCGCTTGCGTTCGGTGATGTCGACGAAAGTGGCGACGGCACCGCGCACTTCGCCGTTTTCGATGATCGGGTGGCTGCTGTATTCGGCCGGGAAACAGCTGCCGTCGGCGCGCCACAGCACTTCACCGTCGATGCGGCAGGGCAGGCCCTGGCGGAAGGCGCGGAAGATCGGGCAGTCGCATTCCGGGTAGTGGCGGCCGTCTGCATGGGTGTGGTGCATCAGCGCGTGCATGTTCCGGCCCAGCACCTCTTCGGTGCGCCGGCCCAGCATCTGCGCCGCGGCGCGGTTCACGAAGGTGCACTGCCCCGCCATGTCGATGCCGAAGATACCTTCGCCGGTGCTTTCCAGCAGCAGCGTCAGGCGCTCGGCGGCCTGGGCGGGGCTGGCAGCCAGTACGGGAGCCGTGGTGGGGGCGGTGGGCGGCGGCGGCATGCACCATGCCGGCGCAAGGCGCATGCCAGCTGCTGCGGGAAAAAATCTCTTCCTCGCCCTGTCGATCCGGGCTGGCACTGCGCATCACTGCCATGAGCCCGCCGCCCGGCGCGGCTTGTCTGGCGCGCCGCGACCCGGTAGCGTGCG
This sequence comes from Rubrivivax sp., assembly GCA_022842595.1. Lineage (GTDB taxonomy): Bacteria > Pseudomonadota > Gammaproteobacteria > Burkholderiales > Burkholderiaceae_C > Rubrivivax. The sequence goes on along the minus strand of JALHPF010000019.1, from coordinate 3,291 downwards.
CCCGGCCAACGCCACCCCTCAGCCGGATCTGAAAGCCATTCATGGAATACATGCTGATCTTCAACGAGACCGACGCCGACATCGCCCAGGGCCAGGACCCGGCGACCGCCCCCGCCTACTGGGCCGCCTGGAACGCCTACATCGGTGCGATGTACGGCGCCGGCATCGTCGTTTCCGGCAACGGTCTGCAGCCGCCGCACACCGCCACCCACGTGCGCGTGCGCAATGGTCAGCGCCAGGTGCAGGACGGGCCGTTTGCCGACACCCGCGAGCACCTGGGCGGCTACTTCATCGTCAAGGTGCCCAGCCTCGACGTGGCGCTGGAATGGGCGGCACGCGCGCCGAACAGCGCCACCGGCACGACCGAGGTGCGGCCGGTGCTGGACATGCCGCCCGAAGGCCACGCCGCGTGACCGACACGGCAGCAGCGGCGGCCACGCAACGGGCCGCCGCCGACGCGGCCCGCCACAGCTACGGCCGGCTGGTGGCGCTGCTGGCCTACCGCTGGCGCGACCTGGCAGCGGCCGAGGACGCGCTGGCCGAGGCCTTTGCCAGCGCGCTGCTGCACTGGCCGCGCACGGGGGTGCCGGCGGCGCCCGAGGCCTGGCTGATGCGTGCCGCGCAACGCGAACTTCTGCAGGCCGCACGCCACCGCCGCGTCGAGCTCGACCCGCTGGTGACGGCGATGTTCGAGGAAGAACCCAGCGTGCCCGTCACCGACGCCGGCCCTGAACTGCCCGACGAGCGGCTGGCCTTGATGTTCGTCTGCGCCCACCCGGCGCTGGCGCCCGCCGTGCACGCGCCGCTGATGCTGCAGGCGGTGCTGGGGCTGGACGCAGCCACCATCGCCGAGGCCTTCCTGGTCTCGCCCGCGGCCATGGCGCAGCGCCTGGTGCGCGCCAAGGCGAAGATCCGCGACGCCAGCCTGCGCTTCGAGAAGCCCGAAGCGCGCGAGCGCCCGGCCCGGCTGGCCGCGGTGCTGGAAGCGCTGTACGGCGCCTACACCCTGGCCACCCACACCGCACGCCAGGGTGACCCCGCGGCCCTGCCCGCTGCGCTGTCGGGGCTGGTCGACGAAACCCTCTACCTGGCGCGGCTGGTGGCCGCCAACCAGCGCGACAGCGCCGAAGCGCTGGGCCTGCTGGCGCTGATGCTGTTCTGCCAGGCGCGGCGGCCGGCGCAGTTCGACGACGGCGGCAGCTTCGTGCCGCTCACGCAGCAGGACAGCACACGCTGGCAGCGCCCGCTGCTGGCCGAGGCCGAACACTGCCTGTGGGCCGCGGCGCGGCTGCGCCAGCCCGGGGTGTTCCAGCTGGAAGCGGCGATCCAGTCGGCCCATTGCCAGCGCCTGGTCACCGGGGCCACGCCCTGGGGGGCCATCGCCCGGCTGTACGCCGCCCTGGTGCAGCATTTCCCGAGCACCGGCGCGCGCCTGGGCCAGGCCGTGGCGCTGGCCGAAAGTGGCGAGGTCGCGGCTGGGCTGGCAAAGCTGCAGGCCCTGCAGGCAACGGATCACGCGGGCGCACTGGCCGGCCATCAGCCCTACTGGGTGGCGCTGGCCCATCTTCAGAGCATGGCGGGTGATGGCACTGCGGCGCAGGCCAGCTGGCTGCGCGCCGTCGGCCTGACCGAGGACCCGCGGGTGCGGGCGCACCTGCTGGCGCGCGCCGGCACGGCCGGCGAGTCGGCCCGTCAGTAGACCTCGGGCACGATGATCTCGGCCGGCACCGGGCTGCGGATGTAGTCGGGGTTGCGCACACGCGCCGGCAGCTCGATGCCCGGGCGTTCGACCTCGCCATACGGCATCTGCTGCAGCAGGTGGTGGATGCAGTTCAGCCGCGCCCGCTTCTTGTCCACCGCCTGCACCACCCACCAGGGCGCCTCGGTGATGTGGGTGCGTTCCAGCATCGCTTCCTTCGCCCGGGTGTAGTCCTCCCAGCGGCGCCGGCTTTCCAGGTCCATCGGACTCAGCTTCCACTGCTTCAGCGGGTCGTTGATCCGGCCCAGGAAGCGCAGGTGCTGTTCGTCGTCGGTGATGCTGAACCAGTACTTCAGCAACTGCACGCCGCTGCGCACCAGCATGCGTTCGAACTCGGGCACGCTGCGGAAGAATTCCTCGACCTCGGCTTCGCTGCAGAAGCCCATGACCTTCTCGACGCCGGCGCGGTTGTACCAGCTGCGGTCGAACAAGACCATCTCGCCGGCCGCAGGCAGGTGGGCCACATAGCGCTGGAAGTACCACTGCGTCTTCTCGCGGCTGTTCGGTGCCGGCAGGGCCACGACACGCGCCACGCGCGGGTTCAGCCGCTGGGTGATGCGCTTGATGACGCCGCCCTTGCCGGCAGCGTCGCGGCCCTCGAACAGGATCACCACCTTGTGGCCGGTGGCGGCCACCCAGTCCTGCAACTTCACCAGCTCGCCCTGCAGCCTGAACAGCTCCCGGAAGTAGCGGCGGCGGTCGCTCAGCGCCGTGGCGGTGACCGGGTCGCGGTCCTCGATCTCGAGTTCGAGTTCCTCGTCGTAACCGTCGAGCAGCTCGTCTTCGATGCGTTGCAGCAGGCGGGCGTGGTCGTCGGGGCTCAGTTCGCTGGGGTTCATCGGCGGTGCATCGGGGCTGGAGTGCCCGCACGCTGACGCCTTGGCATGACAGGCCGATGACAGCCGGGAAGCTGGGGAGTGCACGGCGCACGCTGCCGTGCCAGAGTCTGGCTCGCCGCCTGCGGCCAACTTCCAGGAGACACCATGCATGCGCAAGCCAGAGTCCCCACTTCCCTGCTCTTGCTGGCAGCGGCGCTGGCCGCCGCGCCGGCCGGCGCCAGCTGCCCGCCGCAATGTGCCGTCGCCGCCAGCGTGGTGAACGCCGCCGGTGTGCCCGACGCCGTGGCTGCCGCCGCCGCCCGGCTGCGTTTCGAAGGCTCGGGGCTGGCCCCTGCCTCCACGGCAGCGGTGAAGGAGCTGGCTGCCGAACTGAAGCGGCTGCCACCCCAGGCGACACTGACACTGAAGCTGGCCGCCGACAGCGGCCTGGCCGCCACCGCGGCCAGCAGCCAGACGGCAGCGCGCCAGCGCGCGCTGGCTCAGGCGCTGCAGCAGCAGGGCGTGGCCGCGGGTCGCGTCAAGCTGGTGGCTGGCCCCTAGGCCCGGCTGGCCCGGCTGGCCCGGCTGGCCCGGCAGGCCCGGCAGGCCCCGCTGGCTCCGTGATCGTCAGCGCCGCCACCAGCAGCGCCAGCGTGTCGCGGGCCTGCAGAAGGGCGTGTCCCGCCGGCAGCGGCCCGGCCGCCGCGGCAGCAT
>JALHPF010000018.1 GCA_022842595.1 Rubrivivax sp. | reverse complement strand
GTCGCCAGGCCCAGGGCCACGGCGGCTTCGCCGAGCGCAGCCCGGATGGCCACCCGCCGCGGGCGCGTGCCGTGCGCCAGCGCTTCATGGCGGCTCCTGGCCGGCCTTGGCGCAACAGCAGCAGCAGCACGGCCAGCGCCGCCAGCGGCACCCGGGCGTCCATCGGCACCGGCACCGGCCGCGTGAGCGCCGGGGCCTGCATCGCGGCGGCCAGCCCGGCGGCGTTGCCCAGGCGGTGGTAGCCCAGGCCGGTTTCGCCGGCCAGCAGCTCCAGGTAGCTTTCGCGCAGTGAAGACAGGTGTTCGCTGCCCGGCGTGGCGCCCAGCGCGGCAGCGGGCGTGGCACGATCGCTGCCGTCGTCGGCCTGCTCGACCAGGCGCTCGCTGTCGACACTGCCACCCCGGCCCTGGCTGCGCGGGTCGGTCTGCAGCACGTCTGCAGCCTGCCAGTTGCCCAGTGGCCGGCCCATCGGGTCGGTCTTCGGTATGGCGGTGGGCACCAGGCCGCCGACGCCGACGACCAGGCCCTGCACCTGGCCCGGCACCAGATCGAAGCGCGGCCGGTGGCGTGCGTTCAGCGGCGGCGACTCATGGCCGTCGGTCACGAACACCAGCGCCGGCTGGCCCGGCAGCTGGCGGGCGATGCCCAAGCCGCTGGCCAGGCCCTTGGCCACCTCGCTGGCGCCGATCCAGGCCATGCGGTTGTCGATGCCTTCGAGCGTGCCGCGCAGCTCGTCCAGATGAGCGCAGACCTCGACCGGCGCAAACAGCAGGAAGCTGCGGTACTCGGTAAAGATGGCCCAGCCCAGCTTCGAGCCGCAGGGCAGTTCTTTCATGGCCAGGCGCAGCTGGTGTTTCGCAAAGGCCAGGCGCGACACGGGCTTGCCGTCGATGCGCTGGTCGGGCGTGTTCATGCTCTGCGTGATGTCGAGCACCACAACCTGGTCGACGAGCGGCTTTTTCCACGGCAGCACCGGCCGCAGAAAACCGGCGGCCAGCGCCAGCGCAGCGCCGGCCAGCAGCCAGGTGTCGCGGTGGCGCTGCCAATGGGCGGCCAGGTTGAGCTTCACTGGAGCACCTTCGTGCTGCGCACGCCGGGTTGAGCCCTTCGGACGGCCGGGCGGGCTCATGGGAGGCCCAGCGACTGCGCCCGCATCCGGGTGGCCGCCTGTTCACGTTCGCGCTGGGCGGCGGTGGGTTCCAGGTCACTGTCCACCGGGTCGGGCAGCAGGCGCTGGGCACGTTCGAGGTTGTAGCGCGCGGCCCAGAAGCCGGGGTCGCGGCGCAGCAGCTCGCGGTATTGCTCCTTCGCCAGTTCGGCCAGCGGCAGCGCCTGCCCGGCCTTGGCCGCATCCGTGCCGCTGCGCATGGCGCTGGCCTGGCGCAGCAGCAGGTTGGCGCTGTTGAAACGCGCGGCGGTGCCCAGCGTCGGGTGCGACTGCAAAGCGCGCCACGCGTTCAGCGCCGCGTCGACCTGGCCGGCGTCTTCACTGCCGCCCGGGCCGATGGCTGCTGTCAAGGCCCGGGCGTGGGCGAACTGCAGTTCGGGCACGGGGCTGTCGGCGGGCACCTGGCCGCTGGCGATGACGGCATTGCGCCCGGCATCTCGCCACCAGAGCGCGCCGTCTGCCGCCAGCGCCAGCGCCAGCACCGCGGCCAGGGCCAGCAGCCAACGCGTGAGTGGCAGCACGCGGCTGGCGCTCATGACGGCACTCCGGCACGAGAGTCCGGCCGAAGCTCCAGCCGCTTGGCCAGCAACAGCAGCAGCACGGCCCCCAGCGCCGCGCCGAAGGCCCAGCCCGAGAGGTCGCGCCGCGGCACCGTGTCCAGGTAGGTGATGGGCAGGTTCTCGAGCCGGTCGAGGTCGGCGATCGCGCGCTGCAGGCTGTCGGGGTCGTCGGCCTCGTAGGCGCGGTAGGGCACCTGCAGGCCCTGGAAGAAGCGGTCGAGGGACTGTTCCGGCGCCACTTCTTCCCGCGCCGAAGCGGGGCTGGTGTCGACGGGGACGTCGCGCATCAGCCCCGGGCTGCGCGGCGAACGGATGTAGATCCAGGTGATGCCCACGCGGTGCTTGCGCGCCTGCTCGGTGATGAGGTTGCGGGCGTCGACGTCGAGCTTGTCGCCACCGTCGGACACCAGCAGAACGATGCGCGAACCGGTGTAGGGCCGGTCCTCGAAGAACGCCAGCGCCGACTGCAGCGCACGCGCGATGTTGGTCTCCGACAGGCCGCGGCCGACATTGCCGGCCTGGATGGCGGCCTGGATGATCTCGGGCTTGCTGGTGAAACCCAGCACACGCATCGGCAGGTTGCTGAAGGCCACCATGCCGAAGCGGTCGGCGGGGCGGCGCTGGGCGAATTCGGCCAGCATCTGGCGCGCCACCTGGCCCTTCGACGCGCGGGCTTCGTTGGCGCGCAGGTTCGAGTAGTAGGCCAGCGCTTCCGGCCCGGTGCCGGTGGGCGCGGTGGTGCGGGCGCCGGCAAAGCTCTGGTCCATGCTGCGGCTGCGGTCGATCACGAGCACGATCTCGGCACCCTGGCCCTGCCTTTCCACCTGCAGTTCGGGCCGGTGCGGGCCGGCCATGCCGACCAGGGCCGCGGCGATGGCCAGCACCGCGGCCGCGCGCAGTGCCCAGCCCAGCAGGTCTGAAGACCAGTCGCGCGGCTGCGCCACCAGCCAGGTGTTGGCCAGCGCCGCCCCGGGCTGGCGCCACAGCGGCAGCAGCGCCAGCGGCAGCAGGGCCAGCAGCCAGGGCGTGTCGAAGTTCATCGCGCGCCCCGCTCGGCGTCGAGGCAGTCGCGGCACAGGCGCTTGAGCCAGCCGATGTCGGCGCTGGACGGGGCAGCGCGCGTTGCTGCAGCTTCTGCCGGCGCAGCGAAGAACTCGGCCTGCGAACGTGCGAAGAAGTCGGCCAGCGCCGGCTGCAGCGGCGCAAAACGCGGTTGCCGGGCAACGAACCCGGCCAGGCCGCCGGCAAACAGCACCTGGCCGGCACTGCGGTTCAACGCGTCGTGCAGCAGCTTCATCGCCTCGCGGGCCTGTTCGCCGCTGGCTTGCTCGGGCCAGGGGCGCAGGCGGCGCCAGGCCTGCGCAAAAGGCTGCTGGCGCCGGCCCCACCACGGCAGGCCCCAGCGCAGGTGGGCCAGCGCCAGGCCCACCGCCAGCAGCAGCGCAGCCAGCACGAGCAGCCGGCGCTGGCGCGGCGCCGTGTCGATCGGCGCAGCCGGCACGTCGGGCTGCATCGCGCCCAGGCCTTCGCGCGGCGACACCTCCACCGGCACCAGCGGTGCCACGGTCAGGGGCCAGGCATCGACACGCACCTCGCGCACCGCGTCACCGGCGCCGGTAAAGCGCAGCAGCAATGGCGGCATCTCCAGCGTGCGCACCTCGGTCGGTGCGAGGAAGACCTGGTAGTCCAGCAACAGCACGCCAGCGTCGACGCGGGCGCTGCGCAGTTCCAGCGCCTGGCCGGGGCGACGTGAGCGTGGCAGCGCGTCGAGGTCGAGCGACCAGCCCGGTGGCAGCTGCAGCTGCACGCGGCGCTGCACCACGTCGCCCACGGTGTAGCCGTAGGCGCGCGGCAGGTCGGGCACGGCGTCGGGCAGGGCCTGGGCCACGGCCAGGCCGGCCGCGGCGCAGACCGACGCAACGCACAGCGTTCGCAAAGCCCGTGGAAGACGGCTCATCGCTGGAAATGCCGGGTCACGGCGTCGGCGTCGAACGCGCCTTCGACGAACAGCGGCCGCAGGCCGGCCTCGGCGAAGGCCTGCATCAAGGCCGCGCGCTGCGCCGCCAGCGCCGCCTGCCAGCGTTCACGCAGCGCCGGGCGCCACCACACCAGGCGCTGGCGGCGGGTTTCCGGGTCGAGCGCGTGCAGCAGGCCCCAGCGCTCGGGCAGCTCGAATTCCTGCGCGTCCCACAGCACCACGGGCACGACCTCGTGCGCCGCCAGCCCGGCCAGCGCGGTGCGCAGCAGCGGCAGCGGGAAGTGGAAGTCCGACACCAGGAACACCAGCGCCCGCTGCCGGCCCAGCAGCGCAGGCGCCTGCAGCAGGCCGTCGGCCGACGCCCCTTCGGCACCGGGCTGCGGCTGCCAGCCACGCAGGGCCTGGGCCAGCGCCGCACCAGCATGGCGCTGGCGCGTGGGCAGCTGCAGCCAGCCGGGCTGCACGGTGGCAGCGCAGCCGACGAAGCCGAAACTGTCGCCCGCGCGCCAGGCCGACCAGGCCAGGCTGTCGACGAGGTCGGCCAGCACCGCGGGCTTGTGCTGCTGGCCGCGGTAGGCCATCGACGCCGAAAGGTCGGCCAGCACCACCACCGGCACCGCCTTGCGCTGGCTGTAGAGGCGCACGCGCCAGTCGCCGAAGGGGTCGCGCAGGCTGGCATGCAGGTCGAGCCGGCGCGGGTCGGGCGCGTCCTTCAGCGCGGCATGGCCGCGGAATTCGAAGCCGCTGTCGCCGCTGCGGCTGCGGTGGGCGCCGGGCAGGCGGCCACGCGCCGGCGCGTCGAGCCGGTAGTGGATTTCCTGCACGGCCTGAGCCGGGTTCACCGGGTCCGCTGGGTTCACCGGCTTCACCGGGTTCAAGGCGCCGCCACCTGGCCCAGGATCGCGGCCACGAGCGCCGGGGTGATGTCCTGCCGCCGCAGTTCGTACACGGGCTGCAGGCACAGCCGGTGCGCCACGGCTTCGCGGAACAGGCCCTGCAGGTCTTCGGGCGCGACATGGCTGCGGCCGTCGAGCCAGGCGGCGACACGCGCCGCGCGCAGCAGCAGGCTCATGCCGCGCGGGCTGGCGCCGGCCAGCATCAGCTGCGCCATGTCGATGCCGGGCAGGCGTACGCCGAAGGCCGCGGGGTCGGCGGTGGCACGCCACAGGGCCAGGGCGTAGTTCTGGAGCGTGTCGGACGCCTGCACGCTGCGCTGGATGAGGGCGCCCAGCGCGTTCAGTTCGCTGTGCACCACCAGGTCGGTGGCCAGGGCCCCGACGAGCGCGTCGGTGTCGTGGAAACGCGGGTCGAAGACGAGGCCGCGGCGCTGTTCTTCGTCATGCGGCGCATCGACAGCCACCTCGAGCATGAAGCGGTCGCGCGCGGCGGCGCTGATCTCGAAGGTTTCCTCGCGTTCGACGCGGTTGCGGTCGGCGAACACCAGCAGGTGCGGGAAACGCACCTCGCGGTTGAAGGCCGAGACGCTGCGCTCGGCCATCACCCGCAGCAGCAGTGAATGCACCTGCGGGCGGGCGCGGTTGATCTCGTTGAAGAAGAAGATGGCCAGGTCTTCGCCATGCTGGATGAGCGGGCCCGGGTCCACCGCCGGGCGGCCTTCGGCGCTGATGTAGGTGTAATAGATGAGGTCGCCGGGCATCAGGTCGATGGTGCCTTCGGTGCGCGCGAAGGCACCACCCAGCACCCGTGCGAAGGCGCGCAGCAGGGTTGTCTTGCCGACGCCCACGTCGCCCTGCAGCAGCACATGGCCACGTGCGAAGACGGCGGTATTGATGAGGCGGATGGCCCGGGCCTGGCCCAGCACCGCGCGCCCGACTTCCTGCTCCATGGCCAGGGCGCGCTGGCGCGCGTCAGCCAGCAGCGCGTCGGATCGGTCCATTGACGCTTGTCTCCACGTTTTCAAAACGGCCCGGCGCCATGCGGACGCACGGCCAGACGACAGCCGCAGCGCAATCTGTCACGCCCCTGGCACAGGCGGGCCATCATTCGGGCCCGGCACGCAAAAAGCAAGACATGCGCCTTGGACCCCTGCCAGCAGGCCTGCGGGCAGCCTTCTACGGGTAAGCACCCACGCTTTGCCAACTCGCCACCAATGACGCCTGCTCCAACCCCCACCCACCCCGCGCCTCTCGATCTGACAGGGCTGGTGATGCGCCGGGGCGCCTGGGTCGGTGCCGCCGTGGTGCTGGCCGGTCTGTTGCTGGGGCTGGTGGGCATGGGGCGCGACATGGACGAAGAGTCCAGCGCCGCGGCGTCGCTGGCGAACCGGCTGGCCGTCGCTTCCAGCCTGGCCCACCTGCCCGACGACGCGGCGCTGGCCGCATTGCGCCAGCTGCCACGCGACACCGGGACCGGGCATCTGGGCTTGAGCGTGCGGCGCGACGACGGCACCCTGCTGCTGGGAGCCGGCAGCGTCGAACCGGCACCCGCACCGATGCCATGGCTGCTGGCCCTGCACCGCCAGCTGACCGGCAGCCGCCCTGCGCAGAGCGTGAGCTGGCCATTGCCGCGGCCGGATGGCCCGCCCTGGCAGCTGCAGCTGTCGGCCTCGGCCGAGGCCGAGCGCGCCGAGGCCCTGGGCAGCCTGCTCTTCATGCTGGGCATGCTGGGGCTGTGCGTGGCCGGCCTGCTGCTAGCCATGCACTGGAACGTGCGCCGCGCGCTGGCGCCGCTGGGCACGCTGCTGCATGCCATCGCCGGCATCGAAGCGCGTGACGACCGCGCCGTGCAGGCCCTGCCGCCGATGCCGGTGCGCGAACTCGAAGCCGTCTCACGCGCCTTGGGCCACATGGCCTTGGCGCTGCGCACGGCCGAAGACCAGCGCCGCGTGCTCGGCCAGCGCGTCATCACGCTGCAGGAGGACGAACGCGCCCGCCTGGGGCGTGAACTGCACGACGAATTCGGCCAGCACCTGACGGCCCTGCACGCCGACGCGGCCTGGCTGGGGAAACATCTGGCCGCCAGGCCCACCGCCACCCCGGCCGCGCAGGAAGTGGTGACCGCGATCACCGGCCATGTGCGCCACATCCAGCAGGTGCTGCGCTCGATGCTGACGCGGCTGCGGCCGCTGGGGCTTTCGACGGGCCGCGCCGAAGACAGCGCCAACGACGACGAAGCTTTCACGCTGCTGCGGCTGCAGGCGCTGCTGCAGACGCTGGTCGACAGCTGGGACCGGCGCGCCAACGCCAGCTTCCGCGTCACGCTGGCGCTGAACCCGCACGACGACCCCAAGCGCCCGCTGCCGGCCGCGCTGGGGTTGGCGGTCTACCGCATCACGCAGGAAGCGCTGACCAACATCGCCCGCCACGCCCAGGCGCGCCAGGCCCGGGTGCAGCTGGAGCTGCAGGCCGACGGCCAGCTCTTCTGGCAGGTGCAGGACGACGGCGTGGGCCTGCAGGACAGCGCCCAGGCGCTGCTTCATGGCAGCGGCCTCGCCGGCATCCATGATCGGGTGTGGGCGCTCGGTGCCGACCTGCTGCTGGCACCGGCGGCACCCGGTGAACGCCGGCCTGGGCTGTTGCTGCAGGCCCGGCTGCCCGCAGCGGCACCAGACGCAACCCGCGCCATCGACGCCACGGAGGCCGCATGAATTTTCGGGTGATGCTCGTCGACGACCACGCCGTGGTGCGCACCGGCTACCGCCGGCTGCTGGAACTGGAAGGCGACATGATCGTGGTGGCCGAACACGCCAGCGCCGAAGACGCCTACGGCGACTTGCCGCGCCTGCTGCCGGGCGGGCTGGACGTGGTCGTGCTGGACCTGTCGATGCCGCGCAGCAGCGGCCTGGCGATGCTCGGGCGCGTCAGCCAGCGCTGGCCGCTGCTGCAGGTGCTGGTGTTCAGCATGCATGACAACCCGGCCATGGTGCAGCAGGCACTGAGGGCAGGCGCTGCCGGCTACGTGACGAAGAGCAACGAGCCCGACGTGCTGGTGCGGGCGCTGCGCCGGGTGGCGCTGGGTGAACGCGGCGTGCTGTCGGCCGACATCGTGGCAGAAGCCGCAGCGCCGGCAGCGCCGCCGCCGCACCTGGCACTGTCGCCGCGCGAATTCGAAGTGCTGCGCGGGCTGGTCGAAGGGCTGACGCTGGACGACATCGGTGAGCGCCTGCATATCGCCACCAAAACCGTGTCGAACCTGCAGTCGCAGATCCGCCAGCGGCTGGGCGTGAACACCGCCATCGAACTGCTGCGTTACGCGCGCCGGCACGCCCTGTTCGAAACGGCCTGACCAGGCCAGGCAAGGCCGAGCAAAAGGCCTATGGCCGGTGGGGGTAGGGGTTATCGATTTGCTGCACCGGGAAGTCTGCCCGGTGGTGATGCGGGAACGGCTGCGAATAATGTCCGCAGAGCCGATCCCATGCCTCCCACAGCCACGCACCCGCCGATGAACTCCTGTGCTTTCGCCTTCCACCCGATGGCCATGGCAGCCAGCCTGCTGTGCTGCAGCCACCTCGCCAGCGCCCAGGGCGGCCCGGCCCCGGCCACCTCGCGCCCGGTCGTCACGATCACCGGCACGCTGCCCAGCGTGCTCGACGCGGTGCCCGGCAGCAGCACGGTCGTCACCACCAGACAGCTCGAAGCCGAGCGGCCTTTCTCGGTGCGCGAGGCCCTGCAGGCCGTGCCCGGCGTGCATGTGGTCGGTGAAGACGCCTTCGGCCTGAATCTGAACATCGGCATCCGCGGACTGGACCCGCGGCGCAGCAGCCGTACCCTGCTGCTGGAAGACGGCATGCCCATCCAGCTGGCCCCCTACGCCGACCCGACCACGCACTACAGCACGCCGATGGAGCGGGTCTCGCGCATCGAGGTGCTGAAGGGCTCGGGCCAGATCGTCCACGGCCCGCAGACGGTGGGCGGGGTGATCAACTTCGTCACCCGGCCCGTCCCGCGCGGCTTCGCCGTCGACGGCGACCTGGCTCTGGGCAACCGCGACTTCCGCCGCGCCAGCGCCCACGTAGGCAGCGGCAGCGATGCCGGCGGCTGGCTGCTGAGTGCCTCGCAGAAGCAGGGCGACGGCAGCCGCGAAGGCAGCGAACACCGTGCGCGCGACCTCTCGGCCAAGGTCGAGCTGAACCTGGGCACCCAGCACGCGCTGCGCGCCAAGCTCGGCTGGTTCGAGGAAAGCTCGGGCTTCGGCGAAGGCGGCCTGGACCAGGCGCGCTTCGAGGCCAAGCCCTATGCCAACCCGTTCAGGAACGACCGCTTCGAGCTCGAGCGTGTGGCCGGCCAGCTGGTGCATACCTGGACGCCGTCAGCCCACCTGCGGCTGAGCACGCAGGCCTACGCGCACCGTGTCGAGCGGGCCTCGTACCGGCAGCTCGACGCCATTGCCGAATTCGACGGCGTCGAGGAAGACGACGGCGAACTCGTCGCCGAGATCGAGAACGAGGAACTGCGTGCCCTGGCCCCCGACGAGGGTGACCCCAACCCGGCCTGCCTGATCGACGGCGAGCCCATCGACTACACCGTGCCCAACGGCTTCGAGACCTTCGCCAGCCGCTGCGGCAACCAGATGCGGCCGCGCCGTTACACGATCTACGGCATCGAGCCGCGCCTGGAGCTGTCGCACAACGCTTTCGGCCTGCGCGGCGAACTCGTCGCCGGCCTGCGCCTGCACCGCGAAGACGTGGTGCGCAAGCGCTTCAACGGCACCACGCCGACCTCGCGCGAAGACAGCCCGGGCACCTACTTCCGCGACCGCTTCGACATCGAGACCGAGGCCTTCTCGGGCTATGTGCAGAACACCTTCTACGCCGGCGCCTGGACCGTGACCCCGGGGGTTCGCTACGAGAACTACCGCCTGCGCAGCACCGCCGTGCTCGCCCGCGAAGACCGGGACGTCAACAACGGCCGCAGCGTCAGCGCCCGCAGCACCAAGCTGCTGCCGGGCCTGGGCGTCACCTACCTCGGCGTGCCGGGCACGACCTTCTTCGCCGGCATGCACCGCGGCATCGCACCGCCGCGCCCGGACGCCAACTTCGACCCCACCGATCCCGATTTCCGCGCCGTGGCGCCCGAGATCAGCACCAACCTCGAAGCCGGCCTGCGCAGCAACCCGGCCAAGGGCGTGCAGGTCGAGGCCACGGTGTTCCAGATCGACTTCAAGAACCAGATCGTGCCGGGCTATTCGGTCGGCTCGGCCCAGACCTTCACGAACGCCGGAGACAGCCTCAACCGCGGCGTCGAGCTCGGCGCGCGGTTCGACTTCGGCACGATGCAGGGCCGCGCGGGCAACCCGTATCTCAGCCTGGCCGTGACGCGCCTGTCCAAGGCCAGCTTCGAGACCGACCTGCTGGTGCCCGAGTTCGATCCCGGCGAGGACGAGACCACGGTCTTCCGCAACACCCGCGGCAACCGGCTGCCCTATGCGCCCAAGACCCTGGCTTCGTTGAACCTGGGCTTCGAGCACCCCTCGGGCTGGGACGTGCGCGTCGGCCTCACGCACGTGAGCGAACAGTTCACCGACGCGCTCAACAGCGTGGCACCCGATCCCAACGGGCAGTCGGGCCGGATCCCCGCCTACACGCTGGTGAATGCCTCGCTGAACTTCACCGTCAAGCCGCTGGGCACGACGCTGTACCTCAGCGGCAGCAACCTCGCCGACAAGGCCTACCTGGTCAGCCGCGTCAATGGCGCCTTCGCGGGCATGCCGCGGCAGATCGTCGCCGGCGCCAGGGTGAAGTTCTGACGCCGGGCGAACGCTAAGGCGGCCTGTCCATCGCCCCGCACTGGCTGATGCTGGTGCTGGCCACGGTGGCGGTGCGATTCGTCGCGCGGCTGCGGGGCGGCTGGCACGGCGACATCGGCCGGGCCGGCTATGCCCTGATCGCCCTGCACGCGGCGGCCGCCCTGGCCCACCACGACCTCTGGCGCGACAACACCCTGCGCCGCATGCTGCCGGCCGGGCGTGGCCGCTGAATCAGCCCATCCGCGTGAAATCGCGGCTGGGCCCTCGGCAGGCGAGCAACGGCTTCCGCCGTCGCTCGTCCGGCCTCAGCCGCCGCTGCGCGTGAGGCCGAGCTTCTCGACGGCCTTGCGTTCGCGCTCGAAGAACAGGCGGCACACGCGCGTGTAGTCCATCGTGCCCAGGTAATCCACTTCCTGGTCGTACTTGGCCAGCTCGGCGCCAAAGCGCGGCTCGAACATCGCCTTGCGGAAGGCGTCGTGCAGGCCCGCCAGCACCGGCGTGGGCAGGCCGCGCGGCCCGGCCAGGCCCCAGGGCGACTGCGCCGTGATGTCGAAGCCCAGGTCGTGCAGGGTCGGCACATGCGGCCAGCGCCGCGAACGCTGCGCGCCGAAGGTGGCCAACAGGCGCAGCTGGCCGCTGTCGACCGCCGGGCCGAAGCCGGTGGAATTGACGCCCACCATCACCTGGCCCGAAGTGATCGCATTGATCTGCTCGGCCGTGCCCTTGTAGGGCACGTGGATGTAGGGCAGGCCGCGCGCGGTGAACAGCTCTTCCAGCACCACGTGCGGCGTGGTGCCCACGCCGTTGGTGGCGATGCTGAGCCGGCCAGGGTTGGCGCGCGCGTACTCGAACAGGTCTTCGAACTTGCGGAAGGGGCTGGCTTCGGCCACCAGCGCGCCGAACGTCACGCCGCTGACCTGCAGGATGGGCGTGGTGTCGCGGATCGGGTCCCAGAGCACGCGCTGGGTGTGGGCGATGCGGAACACCGGGTAGGGCAGCTGGGCGATGGTGTGGCCGTCGGGCTCGGCGTTCTGCAGCACGGGCATCACCAGCGTGCCGCCGGCGCCGCTGCGGTTTTCCACCACCACCTGCTGCCCGAGGTGCGGCGTGGCCAGTTCGGCCAGGATGCGCAGCGAGATGTCGGTGGCACCACCCGCCGGCCAGGGCACCCACAGGCTCACGGCGCGGGAGGGCTTCCAGGCACGCGCCCAGCGCGGCAGCACCAGCGCCGCCGCCCCGGCGGCCAGGCAATGGCGTCGGCTCAGGCCGGCGCGCTTCATGCCGGCCCCCCGCCGCCGCGCTTGGTGAGCCCGCCGAAGCCGCGCTGCGGGTCGTAGCCCCAGCAGGCGACGACGAAGAAGGCCAGCGCGCAGCCGACCACGACATAGGGCGCCAGCCCCGGGTCCTTGCCGTACAGCGCGAAGCGCAGCCATTCGACGGCATAGGTGAAGGGGTTGAAGCGGGCGAGCTGGTAGACCCAGTTGGCGCCGGACTCTTCCAGCTTCCACAGCGGGTAGAGCGCGGTCGACATGAAGTACATCGGGAAGATCACGAAATTCATGGTGCCGGCGAAGTTCTCGAGTTGCCTGACGTGGACGGACAGCAGCAGCCCCAGGGCGCCGAGCATGAGGGCACCGGCCACCAGGGCCAGCACGGCGTGCAGCCCGGCCCAGGACAGCCAGGGCAAGGTGGTGCCCAGCAGGGCCGCCACCAGCACGAAAGCCAGCGCCTGCAGCACCGACAGCAGGCTGGTGGCGCAGAGCTTGGAAAAAAGCAGCCAGGGCCGCGGCAGCGGCGCGGTGAGCAGCAGCCGCATCAGCCCCATCTCGCGGTCGTAGACCATCGCCAGCGACGACTGCATGCCGTTGAAGAGCAGCACCATGCCGATCAGCCCGGGCGCGATGTAGACGTCGTAGGGCACATAGGTGTCGTAGGGCTCGACGATCGAGACACCGAAGACGTTGCGAAAGCCCGCGGCAAACACCGCCAGCCAGAGCAGCGGCCGCACCAGGGCCGACACCAGGCGGCCGGTCTGCTGCGAAAACTTCAGCAGTTCGCGCAGCACGATCGCGCCCATCGCCTGCAGTGCATGGGCCGGGCCGCGGCGCTGCCGGTGCAGAACCGGCTCTGGCTGGGCGACAGGGGGCGCCTGGAGTTCGGTGGTCATCGCGGCGCCTTGCAGAGTTTCTCGGGCTCGTCCACGCCCAGCGTGTCGAGCACATTGCGCGGGTGCAGCAGGCCTTCGACCGGCGCCTGCGCGACCACGCCCTGGCCGTCGGTCAGCAGCAGCGGCTGGCGCAGCTGGCCGTCCCAGGGGCGCAGGCTCAGCGTCGTGCCCTTGCTGCCGTCGACCGTGGTCTTGGCCAGGGCCTGGGCCCAGGCGGCGTTCGGGCCCTTGGGCTGCGTGGTGGCCAGCGCCACGAGCATCTTGCCGGCCAGCCAGGCCGACCAGTCGTGCGCCGTCATCGGCCGCTTGTGGGCCTTGGCGAATCGGCGTGCCACCTGGGGCGCGCCGAAGCGTTCGAACTGCGCGTGCCAGCCCAGCGCCACCAGGCCGGCGTCGCCCACCACCGGGCGCGGCAGCGAGGTGCCGTAAGGCACGAGGCGGGCGAATTCGCCGTCGCTGTCGACCACCCAGACCACGTCGTAGGTCTGGCCGCCGGTCAGCAGCACGGGGTTGGCGAGCGCCCGCTCACGCGGGTCGGCCGACAGCTTGAAGGCCTTGGTGGCCACCACCTGCAGGCCGTAGCGGCGCAGCGAAGCCTGGGCCGTGGCGGCACGCTGCTGGTCGGCAGGGCTGGGGCCGGCCAGCAGCAACACCTTGCTCCATTTGCGAGACACCAGCAGCTGCGCCAGCGCATCGGCGCGCATGCGTTCGCTCGGCGGCAGATGGAACAGCCGGGCGCGGCAGTCCTGCTGGCGCAGGCTGTCGGCGGCGTTGCCGATGTTCAGCACCGGCAGCTTCACGGCGTCGGCGACGGCCAGCGTCCAGGCTTCGGGCAGGTCGGTCAGAAGCACGGCGGCACCGGCCTTCTCGGCGGCCACGGCGGCCGCGCGGGCGGCCTCCAGCGTGGCCGCCTCGGCATTCGACAGCGCGACCGAGCTGCCGGCGGCATCGAGCTCGAACTGGCCTTCCTCCAGCGCCACGGCCAGGCCGTTGGCGGCCGGGCCGGTGGGGTGGCCGAGGTAGGCGCGCTCGGCTCGCGAACGTTCCAGCCGGCTGTCGTCCTGCGGGACAATCAGCGTGGCCTTCAGCACGGCTGCCTGGGCACCGCCAGGCAGCAGGGCCAGCATGCACAGGCCTGCCAGGGTGTGGCGCAGCCTCATTCCACGACCACCAGGCCGTAGGGCACGCGGCCGACCGGGATGCTCTTGATGGCCTTGGCCGCGGCGACGTCGACCACGGTGATGTCGTCGCTGAGGCCGTTGACGACATAGAGCCGCGCCTCGGCCTTGTCCAGCGCCACGTTCCAGGCGCGCTTGCCCACCAGCACCAGGTTCGTCACCTTGCGCGAGGCGACATCGACGAAGGCCACGTGGTTGGCCCGGCCCAGCGCCACGAAGGCGCGCTTGCCGTCGCGCGTCATCTGGATGCCCACCGGGCTGATGTCCTCGGCGCGAGCGCCCTTGACCTCGAACTTGATCGTGCCCACCACCTCCTGCTTGGCGGTGTCGATGATGCTGAGGCTGGCGTCGAGCTCGTTCGTCACCCACAGTTCGGTGCCGCCGGCGTTGAAGGCCATGCGCCGTGGGCGCTTGCCGGCCTTGATGTTCTTCAGCACTTTGCCGCTGGCGGTGTCGATCACATGCACCAGGCTGGCCACCTCGGACGTGACGTAGAGCGTCTTGCCGTCGGCGCTGAGCTTCACGCCCTCGGGCTCGCCGCCCACCTTCACGGTGCGCAGCACCTTGCCGCTGGCGAAGTCGATGAAGCTGGCCTCGCCGGCGTCTTCGTTCGAGACATAGACGGTCTTGCCGTCGGGCGAGATGTCGAAGGCCTCGGGCTCGTCGCCCAGCGGCACGCGGCGCAGGCTCTTGCCGGTGGCCAGGTCGATCAGGTCGGCGGCGTTGCTGTCGGTGCAGGCCACCATCAGCTTGCGGTCGGGCGTCAGCTGAACGTGGCGGGCCCGCTTGCAGGTGGCAATGGTGCCCTTCACGGTCAGCGTGCCAGTGTCGATGAGGGTCAGCGCGTCGTCCTTCTCGCTGGACACGTAGACCGTGCCCTGGGCCCAGGCCAGGGGCACCCACAGGGCCAGGGCTGCAGTGCACAGGGCTTGACGAAAGAGGGTCGGCTGGATCGGGTTCATGGTGGTCTTTTCGTGCAGTGATTCAGGCAAGTCGGGCCGTGGGTCAGGCGGTGCGGGCAATGAAGCCGGCTTCCAGCGTCTCGCCACCCAGCGCCCGCGTCACCTCGGCCGGGGTGCCGTCGGCGATGAGCTTGCCCTTGTGCAGCACCACCACCCGATCGGCGCCTTCGGCTTCGTTCACCAGGTGGGTGGCCCACAGCACGCAGGCGCCGCGCTCGTTCACGTCGGCATGCAGGGCGCGCAGCAGGTCTTGCCGCGACTTCGGGTCCAGGCCCACGGTGGCTTCGTCCATCAGCAACATGGCCGGTTGGTGCAAGGTGGCGCGCACGAGTTCAACCTTGCGGCGGTTGCCGCCGGACAGCTCGCGCACCGGCCGGTCGAGATTGGCGTCGACGCCCAGCCGCGCGCAGCCGGCTTCGATGCGGGCATGGGCCAGGGCGCGCGGCAGGCCATGCAGGTCGGCCTGGAACAGCAAGTTGCGGCGGATGCTCAGGTCCAGGTCCAGCGACATCTGCTGAAACACCACTCCAATATGACGCAGGGCCTGGCTGGCGCTGCGGCGCAGCGAATGACCGGCCACTTCGACCTCGCCTTCGCTGGCCGAAAACAGGCCCGTGAGCACCTGAAACAAGGTGGACTTGCCAGCCCCGTTCGGACCGAGCAGGGCCACGAACTCGCCGGGCTTCAGTTCAAGGTCGAGCGCTTGCAGCGCGGGCTTGCTGCCGTAACGTTGGGTCAGGTTCTTGATGCGCAGCATGGAGGTGGTTGGGTCCCGGGGCGGGCGCGGCCGATTCTGGCTGCAACTGAATCCCTGTGCGGCCTGTGCCGCTGCGGGTTTGCCCGTGAACATGCGCAACTTCTGCGCCCGCCCACGGCGGGCAGCCGGCAGGTGCCTGCGCGCCCTGCGGCGATGTCATCGCGCTTCCTGTCACCGCGGGCGCGCTGCTCGCGCCGCAGTTGCGCTGAGGCTGGAACACAGTGCGCCAAAACACGCATCGCTGCTTGTTGGCGCCGCTGCGACGCCGTGCCCTGCAGCCCTGGGACTTTCCCTGAGTGCTGCATGTGCAGGTGCGCCAGAACGGGCCAGTCGTCCTGTCTTTGGCGCGCAAGTTCAGGGTTTATCCCGTCCGCGATTGCCTCGTGATCTTCGTTTTCCAGGTCAGGGCAGCCGCACGCTCCTCGTTATGGGGAAACACTCATAAAAATGGGCACGACTGTTGCGGGAGTTTTTCCCGACCGGACAGGCTGGAACCAAGGGGTTCCAGCCGTGCCGGCATGACAACCACCAGTAAGGAGACCCCTCATGAGTTTTCCGCGTCAAAAAAGCGGCAGCGTCAGCAAAACGGTTCTCGCGATCACCTTGGCCCTGCCGGCGTTGGCCTTCGCCAATGCCGACGTGGAAAAGAACATGGCCAACCCGAAGAACTGGGCGGCGCAGGCTGGCGACATGTTCAACCAGCGCTACAGCAAGCTGAACCAGATCAACAAGAACAACGTCAAGAACCTCCAGGTGGCCTGGACCTTCTCGACCGGCGTGCTGCGCGGCCACGAGGGTTCGCCCCTGGTCGTCGACGGCAAGATGTACCTGCACTCGCCGTTCCCGAACAAGGTCTTCGCGATCGACCTCGACACGCAGAAGATCCTGTGGAAGTACGAGCCCAAGCAGGACCCGGCCGTGATCCCGCAGATGTGCTGCGACACCGTCAACCGCGGTCTGGCCTATGCCGAAGGCAAGGTCATCCTGCAGCAGGCCGACTCGATGCTGGTGGCCCTGGACGCCAAGACCGGCAAGAAGATCTGGGACGTGAAGAACGGCGACCCGAAGCTGGGCGCGGTGAACACCAACGCCCCGCACGTCTTCAAGGACAAGGTCATCACCGGCATTTCCGGCGGTGAGTGGGGTGTGCGCGGCTTCCTGGCCGCCTACGACCTGAACACCGGCAAGCAGGTGTGGAAGGGCTACAGCGTCGGCCCCGACGCCGAAATGCTGATCGACCCCGAAAAGACCATGACCTGGACCGACGGCAAGATGGCGCCGGTGGGCAAGGACTCTTCGCTGAAGACCTGGAAGGGCGACCAGTGGAAGATCGGCGGCGGCACCACCTGGGGCTGGTTCAGCTACGACAAGGCCACCAACTCGGTCTATTACGGCACTGGCAACCCTTCCACCTGGAACCCGGCGCAACGCCCGGGTGACAACAAGTGGACGATGACCATCTTCTCGCGCGACGTCGACACCGGCAAGGCCAACTGGGTCTACCAGATGACACCGTTCGACGAGTGGGACTTCGACGGCATCAACGAGATGATCCTGGCCGACATCCCCGTCAAGGGCAAGATGACCAAGGCCCTGGTGCACTTCGACCGCAACGGCTTTGCCTACACCATGGACCGCGTCACGGGCGCCCTGCTGGTGGCCGAGAAGTTCGACCCGAAGGTGAACTGGGCCACGCACGTGGACATGAAGACCGGCCGTCCGCAGGTCGTGTCGAAGTACTCCACCGCGAAGAACGGTCCTGACGTCAACACCAAGGGCATCTGCCCGGCAGCGCTGGGTACCAAGGACCAGCAGCCGGCGTCGTTCGACCCGAACACGGGCCTGTTCTACGTGCCGACGAACCACGTCTGCATGGACTACGAGCCGTTCGCCGTCGAATACACCGCGGGCCAGCCGTACGTGGGCGCCACCCTGTCGATGTACCCCGCGCCGGGCAGCCATGGCGGCATGGGCAACTTCATCACCTGGGACGCCGGCACCGGCAAGATCGTGCAGTCCAAGCCCGAGAAGTTCTCGGTCTGGAGCGGCTCGCTCAACACCGCGGGTGGCATCTCCTGCTATGGCACGCTCGAGGGTTGGATCAAGTGCGTCGACGCCAAGGACATCACCAAGGAGCTGTACAAGTTCAAGACCCCGTCCGGCATCATCGGCAACGTGTTCACCTACGAGCACAAGGGCAAGCAGTACCTGGGCGTGTTCTCGGGCATCGGCGGCTGGGCCGGCATCGGCATGGCCGCTGGCCTGGAAAAGGACAGCGACGGCCTGGGCGCGGTGGGTGGCTACAAGGAACTTAGCCAGTACACCGAACTCGGAGGTTCACTGACCGTCTTCGCGTTGCCCAACTGAAGCACGCGGCCCTGCACCCTGGTCACCAGGGTTCGGGGTGATTTCCAGGGGGGCGGTCGGCCTGGGGTCCCGCCCCCCTTTCGTTTTCAACTGCTGATCTCACGACATGAAGCTCACGATTTCCGCCCTCTTCCTCGCCCTGGCCTGTGTGGCCACCGCCCAGGCCCAGAGCAGCAAGCTCTACACCGTGGTCGACGGCTACAAGGTCGACGCCGAAACCATGAAGGGTTTCCGCACCTGGCGCGCTGCCGCTTGCGACCGCTGCCATGGCGCCAACCAGGAAGGCATGGTCGGCCCTTCGCTGATCGAAAGCCTGAAGGTGCTGAGCAAGGATGACTTCGTCAAGGTGGTGCGCGACGGCCGTCTCGAAAAGGGCATGCAGAGCTTCGGCAACAGCAAGCAGGTCATGGACAACATGGACCAGCTCTACGCTTACCTCAAGGGCCGTTCGGACGGCGCCATCACCCGCGCCAAGGTCGAGCCGGCTCCATGATGCAGCGACTGCTGGCGGCCTGCGCCGTCTGTGCTGTTTCCGCCTGCCTGGCCGTGCTGCCAGCCCAGGCACAAACCGCGGCCCCTGAAGACGCACCCCCGGCGCGCAAGACGCTGAAGGTGTGCCAGGACCCGAACAACATGCCCTTCTCCAACCTGCAAGGCGAGGGCATCGAGAACAAGATGGCCGAGCTCTTCGGCAAGGCGCTGGGGCTGCCCGTCAGCTACTTCTCCTTCCCGCAACGGCTGGCCTTCGTGCGCAACACTCTGCGATACAAGCTGCCGGGTGAAGACTTCCGCTGCGACATCCTGATGGGCGTACCAGTCGGCTTCGACCAGGTGTCGGTGACCAAGCCCATCTACCGCTCGACCTACGCCATGGTCTTCGCCAAGGGCCGTGGCCTCGACGGCGTGAAGTCCCAGGCCGATTTCCTGGCGCTCGACAAGGCGGTACTGCAGAAGCTGCGCATCGGCGTGTACGACAAGTCGCCAGCGTCTGAATGGCTGAACCGCCACCAGCTCACCGAGCAAGGTGTGCCCTACCCGATCATGAGCCCCGACCCGCAGCAGTACCCGGGCGAGATCATCGAGAAAGACCTCAGCGGCGGCAAGATCGACGTGGCCATCGTCTGGGGCCCGATCGCCGGCTACTTCACGCAGCGCGTGAAGACCCCTGAACTGGTGCTGGTTCCGATGCGCTCCGAACCCGGCGTACGCTTCGCCTTCCAGATGGCGATGGGGGTCCGGTATGGTGAACGCGAATGGAAACAGCAGATCGAAGGGCTGATCGACAGCCAACGGGCTGGCATCGACGCCATCCTGAAGGAGTTCGGCGTACCCCTGGTCGACGAATCCTTCGAACTGCGGCGCAACTGAAGCGGCTGGCATGAAGGGCTTCGTGGCCGCGGCAGCTCTGGCGCTGGGGCTGGCTTCCAGCCCGCCGGCCCGGGCCACGCTCGACCGCGAACGGCTGTTCGAAGCCGCCGCCAGCGTCTTGAAGGTCGAGGTCACGCGCCAGCAGGGCGGCTACTCGCTCGGCTCCGGCGTGGTGGTGGCCGACGGTCTGGTCGTCACCAACTGCCATGTCACACAACCGGCCGTGAGCATCACGGTCGTGCGTGGCGACGAGCGCTGGCGTGTCGAAGCCCAGGCCCGCGACCCGGCGCACGACCTGTGCGTGCTGAAAGTGCCGCGCCTGCGCGCGCCCAGCGTGGCGATCGGCAGGTCGACCGACCTGCTGCCAGGCCAGGCCGTGGCGGCCGTGGGATTCACGGGCGGCCAGGGCCTGCAGAACAGCACCGGCCAGGTGGTGGACTTGCATCGGCTGGACGGCGGCAACGTCATTCAGAGCGACAACTGGTTCAGCTCGGGCGCCAGCGGTGGCGCGCTCTTCGACGAGCAACTGCGCCTGGTCGGTGTGCTCACGTTCAGGCTGCGCGGCGGCCAGCTGCACTACTTCGCTTCGCCGGTCGAATGGCTGCGGCCGATGCTGGCCGACGGCGCCAGCTTCCAGCCTGTCGCACCGGCCAGCGCAGCGGCGCCCGGTGAGCAGTTCTACTGGCAGCGCCAGCCACCCCAGCAGCCGGCCTTCCTGCAGGCCGCTGCGCTGCAACGCGACCTGAACTGGCCGGCACTCGAAACCCTGGCGCGGCGCTGGAGCGAAAGCGACGACACCGACCCCGCCCCCTTGAACGCCCTGGCCCGCGCACTCGAAGGCATGGGCCGCCTGGGCGACGCCATGCGTGCGCTCGAACAATCACTGAAACTCGCCCCCGGCTCGGCCCTGGCCTGGCTGCAACTGGGCCAGCTGGCCTTGCGCCAGGGTCAGCTCGCCAAGGCACTGGAAATCCGCCAGCGTCTCGAAGCGCTGGCACCGGCGCTGGCCCCCAGCCTGGTGGTACCGGCACCCGGGCGCTGAGGTCCCTCTCGCCTTGCCGGTCTCGATCTGCCCCGTCCCGACACATTCGCCCCGCCCCACCTGCCCCATGACCAAGAACCTGTTCGCTGCTTTCCTGCTGGCCGCTGCCTGCGGGCCCATCATTGCCCAGCCGGCTGCCGAGCAGAAGGACTTCTCCCAGGCCGAAAAACTGCTGTTCATGACCCGGCAGCTCGACAACGTGGCCCTGCCCGGCACGCTGCGCTATGCCTTCAGGCAGACCGGCAGCGCCGAGGCGGCCTTCGACGACAAGGTGCGCCTGGACGTGAGCGCGCTCGACAAGGGCAAGCAGTGCTGCAAGGCCAGCGGTGAATTCCTGAGCGGCAGCCGCAAGCTCGAGCTGCCACCGATCGATGGCGCAGAAGGCAACCCCGTGGTGCTGTACTTCCTGGAAAACGACATCCGCACGATGCAGCGCCTGACCAAGGGTTCGCAGACCTACTTCCGCAAGCGCATCCGCATGGCCCTGTTCAACTCGGCTGAAGTGCGCAAGGTGCAGGTGGCCTACAAGGGCAAGGACATCGAGGCCCAGGAGATCCTGATCTCGCCCTATCTCGACGACCCGAACCGCGCCAAGTTCGAGCAATACCTGGGCAAGCAGTACCGCTTCATTCTGGCCCCGGCCGTGCCGGGTGGGGTGTATGGCATCCAGACCACCGTGGGCGGGGCCCAGCCCGGCACGGTACCGCTGATCCAGCAGGAGATGCTGATCGACGGCGCCCCGGGCTTTGCATCCAAACCTTCGTCCTGAACCCGAACGAGAGCCCGCCCATGACCACCCGTCCGTTTCGCCGCGCCCTGGCCGCCACCCTGCTGCTGGCTGCCGGCAGCAGCTGGGCCAACGACTTCCCGACCATCGACCGTGTGCTCTACGTGCAGGAATGCGTGCGCAACCACCCCGGCCCGTACTACGAGATGGTCAACAAATGCTCGTGTGCGCTCGACGCCCTGGCCCGCCAGGTGAGCTTCGATGACTACATGACGATGAACACTGCCACGCTGGCGAACAGCATCGGCGGCGAACGTGGCGGCTACATCCGCGACGCGGAATCGCTGCAGGTGCAGATCCGCCGCTTCCGCGACCTGCAGGTGAAGGTCAAGAACGGCTGTTTCATCAACACGTCTTCGCCCCGCTGAGATCGGCATCATGGTGCCCGGCGCGCGCATGCTGCTGTCCGGCCTGACCGCATTGGCGGTCACGATGGCACATGCGTCGAACCTTGCCGCGCCCCTGGCCATGCAACAGCTGGCGCCCGGGGTCTGGGTACACCAGGGCGCGCAGCAGGCGTGGATGGAAGCGCGTGCCGACGACGTGGCCAACCTGGCCTTCGTCGTGGGCGAACGCTGTGTGGCCGTGATCGACAGCGGTGGCTCACCCGCCGTAGGCCAGCGCCTGCGCGCCGCGGTGGCCCAGGTGACGCCATTGCCGGTGTGCTACGTCATCAGCACCCACGCCCACCCAGACCATGTGCTCGGCCTCGGCGCGTTTGCGGCCAGCGGCGCTGCGGCCCCGCAGTTCGTGGCCCACATCCGCTTCGCCGCGGCCGTGGCTGCGCGCCAGCGCAGCTGGGGCAATGCGCTGCTGCGTGACGGCGGCATCAGCTTGCCGCCGCAAGAGCTGGCGGCCATCACCCTGCCCGTGAGCGGCGAAGTCGAGATCGACCTCGGCAACCGCCTGCTGGCACTGCGTGCCTGGCCCACCGCCCACACCGACAGCGACCTGACGGTGCTGGACCGCCAGACCCGCAGCCTGTTCCTGGGTGATCTGGTCTTCGTCGGCCACATGCCCGTGCTCGATGGCAAGCTCAAGGGCTGGCTGGCGGTGATGGACGAGCTGCAGCGCCTGGACGTCGGCTTTGCCATCCCCGGCCATGGCGCCGCCAGCCGCGACTGGCCGGCGATGCTGGTGCCGCAACGGCGGTACCTGGAAGCACTGCAACAGGACGTGAGAAAAGCGCTGCGCGACCGACGCAGCCTGGCGCAGACGGTGCAAGATGCCTCCCTGCCCCCCGCCAGCACCTGGCTGCTGGCCGAGCACTTCCATCGTCGCAACCTGACGGCCGCTTATGCCGAACTCGAGTGGGAAGACTGACATGCACATCACACACCCCGTTCCCGCCTGGCCCGGCCTGGTGCTGCGCCTTGCCGGCCTGCTGACCGCGCTGCTCGTCGGCAGCGTGCAGGCACAGCCGGTGAAGCTCAGCGAAAACAACCCCGAGGCCAGCCCGAACTGGCAGAAGGTGAAGGCCAGCCTGTTCAAGGGCCGCAGCATCGCCCCGGCGCCGGCCGGCCTGCTGAGCCTGGAAACCCCCGTGCGTGCGGCCGACGCCGCGGTGGTTCCCATTGCCATGCGCACGCAGCTGCCGGCGGGCGACAGCCGCTTTGTGAAGCGCCTGACGCTGGTGATCGACAGCAACCCCTCGGTGGTGGCCGCGGTCTTCGACTTCACGCCCGGCAACGGCGACCCGGAAATCGAAACCCGCGTGCGCGTCGACGAATACACCCATGTGCGCGCCATCGCCGAGCTCAGCGACGGCCAGCTCTACATGAGCACGCGCTTCGTCAAGGCTTCGGGCGGCTGCTCGGCGCCGGCCGGTAAAGACCCGGCCGAGGCCCTGGCCAACCTGGGCAAGATGCGGCTGCGGGTCGACGGTGAATTGCGCCCCGGCCAGCCGATGCTGGCGCAGCTGATGATCAACCACCCGAACCATTCGGGCATGGCGATGGACCAGCTCTCACGCCAGTTCACGCCTGCGCACTTCGTTCGCCAGGTCAATGTCAGCTACGCCGGCAAGCCGGTGATGTCGGCCGACCTCGACTTTTCGATCAGCGAGAACCCGAACCTGCGCTTCCGTTTCGTGCCGCGCGGCCCGGGCGAACTGAAGGTCGAAGCCGTCGATTCACAGGACCGGCGTTTCGAAAGCGCACTCGCGCTGGCACCCGGCGCTTCCTGATGCACCTGCGCCTGCCGCTGGCACTCGGGTTGTGGCTGTGGACGGCATGGGCCGCAGGCACCGCCACGGCGGCGCCGTTTGCCTACATCACCAACCAGGGCAGCCACGACGTGTCGGTGGTCGACCTGGCCAGCGACCGCGTGGTCGCCACGGTGCCGGTGGGGCAGTCGCCGGCCGGTGTGGCGGCCTGCAGCGGCAATGGCCGCGTCTACGTGTCCAACCCCGACAGCCGCAGCATCAGCGTCATCGACATGGCCAGCCGCCGGGTGGTGCAGACCTGGCCTGCCGGCAACGGCCCGGTGGGCCTGGCAGCCACGCCCGACTGCACCCAGCTGGTGGTGGCCGACTGGTTCAACAACCGCCTGCTCGTCTACGACACCCGCAGTGACCAGGCACCACGCAGCCTGGCGGTGGGCCGTGCGCCGGCGGGCGTGGCCGCCGCCCATGCCGGTCTGGCCTACGTGGCCGAACGCGACGACGACAGCGTGGCCGTCGTCGACACCCAGAGTCTGCGTGTGCGGGCCCGCGTGAAGGTGGGCAGCCACCCGTTTGCGCTGCTGCTGGACGGCCCGCGACAACGTCTGTATGCCCTGAACGTGCAGAGCAACGACCTCAGCGTGATCGACGTGCGCAACCCCGACCAGCCCCGCGTGCTGGCCACCGTGCCGGTGGGCGAAGGCCCGTATGGCGCCGCACTCGCTGCAGACGGCCGGCTTCTCTACGTCACCAACCAGCTCGCCGATAGCGTGAGCGTGGTCGACGCCGACAGCCTGAAGCCGGTGCGCACCCTGGCCGGCTTCGGCTACCCCGAAGGCGTGGCCGCGCATGGTGGCAAGGTCTACGTCGTCAACTGGATGGACAACGCGCTGAGCGTGCTCGACGCGCCCAGCGGCCGGCTGCTGGCCACCGTGGCCACCGGCCGCAACAGCCGCGGCTTCGGCAGCTTCATCGGCACACCACCGGCTTCAGCCGTCCCCTGATTTCACAACCCCCCTCCCTTCCTTCCTGGAGCCTGGCTGCATGTCCCGTCGAGTCCTCATTTCATCGCTGGCCGCCACCTTGGCTGCACTGTGGCTGCTGCCGGCGGCCGCGCACGGCCCCACGCGCCAGAAAGTCACCGAGAAGATCACCATCAACGCCCCGGCCGCGGCCGTGTGGGCGCGCATGGGCAATTTCGACGCACTGAAGGACTGGCACCCGGCCGTGGCCGAGAGCCCCGCCGACAAGGGCAATGCCGAAGGCTCGGTGCGCACCGTGAAGCTGAAGGGTGGCGGCGAGATCGTCGAAACCTTGCAGGCGCACGATGCCGCCGGCATGAAGTACACCTACCGCGCCAAGGCCGGCGGCGCGCTGCCGGTGACGAACTACAGCTCGACGATCCAGGTCACCGCCGAAGGTAACACCTCGGTGGTGGAATGGCGCGGCGCCTTCTACCGCGGCTTCCCCAACAACGACCCGCCGCCCGACCAGAACGACGAAGCGGCGGTAAAGGCCGTCACCGGGGTCTACCAGTCGGGCCTGGCCAACCTGAAGACCCTGCTCGAAAAGCCCTGAGACCCTGAAACCCATGTTGCGCCCAACCGCCACCCTGCCGACATGGCCCACGCGCCGCCAGCTGCTGCTGGCCGCAGCGGCCATGCCATGGCTGCCTGCCGCACGGGCGCAGGCCGATGCCAGGCCCTCGGCCCCGCTGCAGGTGCTGGAAGTGGAGGCCGGCATCTACATGGTGCAGGGCCTGCCGGGTGAACTGTCGCCTGAAAACGGCGGCCGCCTGGGAAATGCCGGCTTCATCGTCGGCCGCCAAGGCGTGATGGCCATCGACAGCGGCACCTCGTTCCTGCATGGCCAGGCGCTGCTCGACGCCATCGCGCAGGTGACGCCGCAGCCGGTGCGCCTGGTGCTGCTGACGCAGGCGCGGCAGGAATTCATCTTCGGCGCTGCCGCCTACCAGGCGCGTGGCGTGGCCGTGCACATGCAGCGCCGCGCCGCGGAACTGATGGCCGCACGCTGCGAAACCTGCCTGAAGGCACTTCGCGCCGAGCTCGGCGAAGAAGCCATGCGCGGCACCGTGGTGCCCAAGCCCGACGTGCTGTTCGACGACACCCATGTGCTCGACACCATCGGCCGCCCGGTGCTGGTCAGCCACCATGGCCTGGCCAATGGCCCGGGCAGCGCCAGCGCCTTCGACACGCGCACCGGCACCCTGTTTGCCGGCGGCCTGCTGGACAACCGTCGCATCCCCGACGTGCAGGACGGCGATCTGGCGCAATGGCGCCAGGCCATCAGCGCGCTGCGCACGCTGAACATCCAGACCATCGTGCCCGGCCATGGCAAGCTGGGCGGCCGCGAGCTGGCCGCCAGCAACGACCGCTACCTGGCGCAGCTGGAAGCCCGCTGCGCCGCGCTGCTGAAAGCGGGCACGGCACTCAGCGCCGTACCCGACGCCGTGGAACTGCCCGAATTCAGCCGCTGGGACCAGTACGACAACATCCACCGCCGCAATGCGTCGGTGGTTTTCCTGCGCCTGGAACGCCAGCAGCTGCTGGCCCCCGCCGAACAAGGAGCTCGCTCATGACACCCCTGCGCCGAACCCTTTTGCTGGCCACCCTGCTGGGCAGTTGCGTCGCAACCCTGGCCGCCCCCGGCGGGCTGCCGAACGCCGCGCACGGCGACAGCTCGCCCGAATGGGAGAAGCTGCGCGCCAAGGTCTTCCCCGGCCGCAGCATCGAGACCACGCCCGGCCGCCAGCAGGTGCAGATGGTGGCGCCGCTGCGCGCAGCCTACGGCGCTTCGGTGCCGATCAAGGTGGTGTCGAAGCTGCCGCAGCGGCCCGAGCTGTATGTCAAGCGCGTGTACCTGTTCGTCGACAAGAACCCGTCGCCGATGGCAGCGGTGATCGACCTCACGCCGGCCATCGGCCAGGCCGATTTCGAGACGCGGCTGCGCGTCGACGAATACAGCCATGTGCGCGTGGTCAGCGAGCTGTCCAACGGCGAACTGCACATGGATTCGCGCTACGTGAAGACCTCGGGCGGCTGCTCGGCGCCCCCGAACCGCGAAGCGCCCGAGCTCATCGGCCGCACCGTTTTCCAGCTGCCCGAGGGCATTCGCCCGAACGCCGTGACGCCAGCCCAGGTGACCGTGCTGCACCCCAACGACACCGGCTTCGAGCTGAACAACCAGACGGTGATGTTCATCCCGCCCTACTTCGTGCGCAGCCTGAAGGTGAGCTATGCGAACCAGCCGCTGTTCAGCGCCGAACTCGACTTCTCGATGAGCGAGAACCCCACGCTGCGCTTCAACTTCGTGCCGCGCAGCGCCGGCGAGCTGCGCGCCGAGGTCGAGGACACGAAGGACCGGCAGTACGTGGGCAAGCTGGCCGTGGGTATCGAGTGAAAGCTGGCTGGCGAGCAGGACCGGGCTGCCGGATAAGACCGAGCTGGCAAGCAGGACCGAACTTACGCGTGGGCCTAGCCGCGCTGCTGGTGAAGGCCCTGCTGGCGGTGGCCCTGGTGCTGGCCCTGGCGGACCACGAGGCCCACGCCGGCCTGCCCACCGCCTACGCGCCGATGGTGGTGGAACCCAGCGGCGGCCCCGACCGCGCCGAATTCGACCTGGACCCGGCGCTGCAGCGCGCCCGAGCCGAGAACAAGCCGCTCTATCTTTATCTGGGCGCCCGCGACTGCCCCTACTGCCGCCGCTACGAAGCCTTCCTGGCAAAGAACGCGCAGGCCCTGGTGCCGCACTTCCAGGCCCGCTACCTCGTCGTCGACCTGCGCAGCGCGCTGCTGCTGCAGGCGCCCAAGCTCTTTTTCCGCGTGAACGGCCGCAGCCTGGACTACACCGCGCTGATGCGCGAGCTGGGCGACGAACGTGTGCGCCAGCTGGTCTACCCCAGCGTCTGGCTGCTGGACGGCAAGCCCCGGCCGCTGATGCAGATGCCGGCCGGCACCGGCACCTTCGAGACGGTGGAAGAACAGCTCGAGATCCTGAGGCTGGTGCAATGACGGCCTGGACACGCACCCCGGCGCTGACGCTGCTGCTGGCCGGCGCGAGCGCCATCGCGCAGACCCCGGCGCAAGACCCGGCACCAGCGCCCTGGCAGGTGGCGGGCCGCCAGGGCCTGATGCTGCTGGTGATCGTGCCTGCCGAACTGGCCAGCGACGCCGCCGCGTACCAGGCGCAGCTCAAGCAGCTCTGCCCAGGCGACCGCACCTGCTTCGTCAACTTCTACACCAACAGCAGCGGCGCCGAAGCCAGCGTGCCGCTGCCCGACGCCATCGACCGCGAAGCCACGGCCACGTTCAGGCGGTCGGTGAAGCAGGGGGCGGAGAGTTTCCGGTGGTCGTGCAGGTTGCAGTTGGCGGTGGCGAACTGCTTCTGAACTGCGGCGGCCCGCTCGCCTAGCCTTCGCGCCCCTGCACCTGGTTCCAGCCATCGCCCACCCCGTCGACAAATTCGGCGTCGGGCCAGATGCCGTTGTCTGACAGGATGTCGAGCAGCAATTCACCCACCGTCTTCGTGCCTGCACCCAGGCTGTTCGACTGCAGCGTGAGGTATTCGCGCACATGCGCCACGGCCTCGGGTGGCAGGCCGATGGCCTCGAAGGCCTGCAGCAGCTCGCCGCTGTTGGCGGCCTCGGCAGCGGCCCTGGCAATGTCGGCATCGACCCCGGCCTGGATGAGCTGGCTGACGGTGGCTTCGACCACCGACTGGCCTTGCCCCACGCCCTGGCCCACCAGGATGCCGGCGACACGCCCGCCGGGCGCGCCCGGCACGAAGGCAAAGGCCAGGCCGATGGCGAAGTCGGCCCAGGCCTGCTGGGCCGCACCGTCGGCGCGGATCTCATCGGCATGGGCATCGAAGCCCTGGTCGACGAGCGCGATCAGGCCGCCCGCCAGCCGGCCGCGGGCCTCGGAATCCATTGCCGCGCCGACCGTGCCGTCGCCCAGGCCGCCGAGCAGGCCGATGAGCTGGCCCATCAGGCGCTGGCGGTAGGGGCCGTCGGTGTCGGGGTTGAAGAGCGCTTGGGCCATGAAGTTCTGCAGCGCCGGGTCGAAGGCGTCGTTGATCGTGCCGGTGGCGGTGCCGGCCACGCGGCCCTCTTCGATCCACGCCGGCATGTAGTGCTCGAACAGGCGCGATGCGGCGGCGACACCCGAGCTGCCGTCCTGCGGGTCGCCGTTCTGCAGCAGGCCGGTGTCGCCGGCCAGCGCGGCGAACAGCGCGAAGGACTGGGCACTGGTCAGCGGCTTCTGCGCCACCGTGAACGGCGCGCCGGGGTACGGCGGGGCGTCGGCGGGGACCGCGGCGTCGAGGAAGATCGACAGGCCGTCGACGTAGTCGCCCGACCCGGTAGCCACGGCGGACTGGCTGAACTGGTTCAGCACCCAGTTCAGCGAATCGGTGCCGGCGGCATGCATGTCGTCGGCGTAGCTGCCCAGCGAGAGGCTCTGGGTCTTGTCGATGACGGCCTGCGCAGCGGCAGCCGAGCCCTGCACGGCCGGCGCGAGCGAGGCGACGAGCTTGTCGGCGCCGTTGAGCCAGTGCCAGCCTTCGCTGGCCATCGCATGCGCCTTGTCGAGCCCGGCCTCGACGAACTGCACCTGCAGCGCGTCGTTGCCGGTGAGGCCGACCAGATGCGCGACTTCGCTGAGCGCGGCACCGCCCTGCCCCGCCTGCATGCCTTCGACCAGCCGTGACGCGAACGCCGACTGGCCCTCGGTGCCGCCGGGTGCACGCCGGTAAGCGCGGTCGATGCCCTGGGCGACGATGCGCTGCGTGGCGGCGTCGTTCTGCCAGTTGCCACCGTAAGTGGCGGCAGTCATGCCTTCGGCAAAACCCGCCGGATCGGTCTCGACCACCCGGGCCACGAATTCGACCGCGGCCTCGCGACCGAAGCGCGACTCGATGTCCGCGGCCTGGCGGCTGAGTTCGACGGCACGCATCTCCGGCGCGTCTTCGGCCATCACCGCCTCGACGGCCTTGGCCACGGCCGCGGCTTCCTCGGCGCTGGCCAAGGCCCGCGCCAGCCCCTGCACCATCTGCCCACCTTGCGCCAGGGCCTGGGACAGCATCGTGCGTGCGGCGGGCACAGCGGCGTCGACCCAAGCCGCCAGGGTGGCGCGCAGCGTCGGCGTGGCGACCGCTGGCGTCGTCGCGGACACGCCATCCGCGACCTCCGAAGATGCGATCGGAGCAGGGGCGGTGACAGGCGCCAGCGGCTGCGGTTCGCCGAGCAGTTCGCGCAGCCTGGCCGGTTCGGCGGGGGCGTCCACCTGCACGAGCAGCTCGTCCTGCCGGCGCCAGGTTTCCAGGTGATGGATCAGCGCCGGTTCGGCACGCACCAGCCGCGTGTAGACGGCCTCGCGTTGCTCGGGTTGCGCCTGAATGGCCCGGTGCACCGCCGCGTCGTCCGCCAGCCGCGGCGCCGCCTTCACGGCGTCGGCGGGGGCGGGTGACGGGGCGGGCCTTTGACTGGCGTCGGGCTGGCGGTCCTGGGTGACCTGGGCAGCGGCCTGGGTAGTCGAACTCTGCGAATTCTGCGAACTCAGCGAACTCAGCATGCGGGACCTCCTGGTTCCAAGCGGCGGGGCCGGGCCGCGGATGTCGGTCCATGGCTGCGCCGATCTTCGGACGAAGCGGTGTAACGAGGCGCAAGCGCGACCCTAGGATCGTTGCTGGGTGGTTGTGAGCGAACGCAAGTGGACGTGGAGGCAGCGCAGGGAATGCCGCCAGTGAGACGCGACAGCCCCTATCTCTGCCGCGACGAAGCCATCCTGGCGGGGGCCTCCGAAAAGAATCGCAGCCCCATGGGGCGCTGAGGACCGACAGCAGTTCTTCTTTCAGATTCGTGGCCCTGACTGGAGCGGCAGCCGTGCGGCAGTAGCTGACTGTGGCCATCGGCTGGTCAATTCACGCTGACCGCCACCCAGCAGTCGCAGGGCCTGGCGACCTCGGTCGCGACGAAAGTCAGCAGCGCGATGTGCAGCGGCCGTACGCCTTGCGACTGGCCGACAACCACACGCCGCTGCCCCGCTCCCATTCACGCTGGAACCCGCAGTTCCGATCCGAAGGCAATCTCTGCCCCACGCCTGACCGGGTCTGCCCGTGCCCGCAGTTGAGCAAGAACAATGATGTCGAGTACCCTGGCGCATGAGCGGACATCGGGAGTAGGACAGATCATGCGCACCCATCTCGTGCTGACCGTCATCGGTCCCGATCAGCCGGGCCTCGTCAGCGCCCTTTCGGACACCATTGCCGCCGGCGGTGGGAACTGGCTCGAAAGCCGAATGGCGAGTCTTGCAGGACGGTTCGCCGGTATTCTTTCGGTAGACATCCAGTCCGATCGGGCCGACGATCTCCGAGCCGCGCTCCAGAAGTTGGACGTGATGGGACTGCAGCTTTTGGTTGAACAAAGCCCCGGCGAGGCGGCCGCCGCGAACGACGGCCGCGTGCTGAAGCTCGAACTGATCGGGCACGACAGGCCTGGCATTGTTCGCGACATCTCCCGCGTGCTCGCTGAGAACCACGTGAGCATCGGCGACTTCCACACGGAACTCTCCAGCGCCTCGTTCTCCGGCGAGTCCATGTTCAAGGCCACCGCACTTCTGCGCTTGCCCACGGGTCTTGACGAAAGCGCACTGAAGCTGGCCCTCGAGAACTTGGCCAACGAACTCATGGTCGACCTGGAACTCCAGGACCGGTAGAAAGACCGCTTCGTACGGTGACGTCAGGCTGGAGCCAACCCTGTGCCGCCGGTCGCGGTTCTCGAAAGCTGCCAGGCACGCGGGCCGAGCACGGTCGCGCTTCGCTTCCACGAAGCGGCCATAGCTGGCCATCGGGACCCGGCCATAAGCGCCAACTCTGGCGCCCGCCTGCGTACGGACGTTTGCTGCCTCGTCCTCGGCACAGGCATGATTCAGTTGCATAGTCGCCGTCAGCTTGGCGGGCTGGCCCGCGGTGGGCTGCACTGGGGCGATGGAGACAGCCAATGCGGATCGTGATCATGGGCAGTGGTGGCGTCGGGGCCTACGTTGGCGCGCGGCTTCAGGCGGCCGGCGAAGACGTGGCCTTCATCGCCCGTGGCGCACACCTGCAGGCCCTGAAGACCGAGGGCTTGCGCCTGGAGCACCCGCAGCATCCGCTGCACCTGCCACACGTGCAGGTGAGCGCCGATGCCACTGAACTGGCCCGCAGTGGCCCAGCCGACCTCGTCGTCTTCGCCGTCAAGCTGGGCGACACGGTGGCCGCGGCGCGCGCGCTTGGCCCCCTGCTCGGCCCGCAGACGCGCATCCTGACGCTGCAGAACGGCATCGACAGCGTCGACCTCATCCAGGCTCAGGTCGGTGCGACGACGGTGCGCGGTGGCGTCATCTACGTCTCTGCCGTGATCGACCGACCAGGCGTGATCCGCAGCCCGGGTGGCCTGCATGTCATCGTCGCCGATGCCGGCAGTGGCGACCCCGTGATGGCCGCTTTCTTCGACGCCTGTGGCCGTGCGACCGCCTTGCAGGCCAAGCCAACGGACGACATCCGCTCGGTGCTGTGGGAGAAGTTCATCGCGCTGAGCGCGCTTTCGGCCACGACCTCGCTGCTGCGTGCACCGATGGGCGCCATCCTCGCCCACCCTGAGACCCGCGCGCTGCAGCGCCAGCTCGTCGAGGAATCCGTGGCCGTGGCCGAGGCCGTCGGCGTGCCCCAGCGCGCCGGCCTGGTCGAGGAAGTGATGGCGAAGCTGGCTGCGATGCCAGCCAACTTCCGCTCGTCGATGTCCGAAGACCTCGCACGGGGCAAGCCGCTGGAACTGAACTGGCTGTCGGGCCGTGTTCATGAGCTAGGTCAGCAACTGGGCGTGCCGACGCCGGCGCACAGCACCGCCTGGTGCGCGCTGGTGCTGTATGTCGACGGCAAGACTGGCTTCTGAGAGCACGCGCAGCAGGGCCCGGCGGCACATCAGCGACTCCCGACCCAACTCTTGGGTGACCGCCAGGGGTCGCGGGCTGCCTCGCGCGGCTTCGATCGGTCAACCGTAGGGCAGCCGTTGAAGTTGGCCGGCAACGTAGCGACCATTCGGGGGAACCCGGATTCGACCCACGGCAGGCGCCCCTGCAACAAGAAGGCGGTTACGCCAAGGTCGAAGCCCGGCGCCGACGGCTGCCGGTGCCGTGGGTGCCGGGCACATGCACGCTCGCCGACCTGTCAGCTGTCGCCGACGACGCCTGCACCAGCTCATTCAGGATGCCGCAGTGTTGGGCTTCGCGGACGCCGACGCACTGCTCCCGCAGCGCCTTCAACTGCTTCTCCAACTGCCGAAGTTCGCGGATGCGCGTGGCGACATGGCCGATGTGTCGATCCAGCAGCGCGTTGACCTCGCCGCACTCGGCCTGCGGCGCGTCCTTGAAACGCAGCAGCACACGGACTTCGTCCAGCGTCATGTCCAGCGACCGGCAATGGCGCACGAAGGCCAGCCGCTCGACATGTTCAGGCCCGTAGATGCGGTAGTTGCCCTCGCTGCGCGGCGCCTGCGGCAGCAGGCCTTCACGCTCGTAGTAGCGGATGGTCTCGACCTGGGTCTGCGCCGCCAGTGCCAGTTCGCCGATCTTCATGGCCGTGCCCTCCTCAGCTTGCCGCCCTGGGCTGCAGGGCAATGATCGCCATGCCGACAAGGCAGATCGCACCTCCGACCATGTCCCAGCGGGTCGGTACGACACCGTCGACACGCCACAGCCAGATCAGCGCGACGACGACATAGACACCCCCGTAGGCCGCGTAGGTGCGGCCTGCAGCGCTGGGATGCAGCGTCAACAGCCATGCGAACGCCGCCAGCGACGCAGCCGCCGGCAGCAGCCACCAGACCGGACGACCCTGCGTCAGCACCAGCCAGGGCAGATAGCACCCGACGATCTCGGCAAGCGCGGTGACCAAGAAAAGTGCCGTGACGCGAAGGAAGTCGAACATGGATCGATGCTCCGGGCGACCATGAAGTGGCGCCCGACGATTTGCAGCATAGCCGCTTGACTCTGTAGCCGCTACAGGGTTTCAAATGCTGGCATCGACATCCGAGAGCCCCTCATGAGCGACTCCTGCTGCAGTCACGGCTGCGCCACCCCTGCGGCCAGCCAGAGCCCGCGCTACCGCCGCGTGCTGTGGGCCGCGCTGTTCATCAACATCACCATGTTCGCCGTCGAGCTGGCCGGTGGCCTGCAGGCCGGATCGGTCTCACTGCTGGCCGACGCGGTGGACTTCTTCGGCGACGCGGCCAACTACGGCATCTCGCTGCTGGTGCTCGGCATGGCACTGACCTGGCGCGCGCGCGCTGCCCTCTTCAAGGGCCTGACCATGGGCGCCTTCGGTGTCTTCGTCCTCGGCCGTGCCGCCTGGTCGGCCGCAACCGGCACCGTGCCCGAGCCGATGACGATGGGCGTCATCGGCGCCCTGGCACTGCTGGCCAACGTGTCGGTCGCCGCGATGCTCTACGCCTGGCGCGAGGGCGACGCCAACATGCGCTCGGTGTGGCTGTGCAGCCGCAACGACGCGATCGGCAACCTGGCGGTGATGGCCGCTGCGCTGGGCGTCTTCGGCACCGGCAGCAGCTGGCCCGACCTGGCGGTCGCCGCGGTCATGGGCGTGCTGGCGCTGACCGCCTCACGCTCGGTGATCCAGCAGGCGCGGGCGGAACTTCGCCCGCTGCCGGCACACGCTTGAAGGAGCGACACCCTGTCTGACGCCATGCACCCCCTGCTGGCAGCCACTCCGCTGCTCGGCCTTCACCACTCCACCATCGGGGCGCTGGTCGCCGCCCCTGGCTGGCGCGCGATGGCCATCCCCTGCCGCTTCCACGGCTTCACGATCGACATGTCGTTGCAGAAGGGTGCGCGATCACCGGGTTGGCCTACTGGCTGGCGCCGCAGCGCATCCTCCACAGCTGGGTCGAGGTCAGCCTCGAGGGCGGCTGGATCGCGCTGGAAGGCTTCATCCTCGATGAGCCGTAGCTGGCCCTACTCCTACATCCGGAAGGAAGGCGCCGCCGACGACTTCGGTGTCTTCGACAACCCGGATGCCTTCTGCGGGCGCCTCGGGCGCCGATCTCTCGGGCCTCGAACGCTGGCTTTGCCGGCGCGTGATCCGCCACGCGATGAATCGCAGCGTCGCACGTGTGCGCGCATCGAAGTGGTGAAACCCCACGGCCGGCTCGCCTTGCATGCGACCGGAAAACCCCGTGGCCGCTAGACTCTTGTCCGTGCGTCGCTTCCTCGCCATCGTTCTGCTCGCCATGCTTCCGCTCCAGTTCAGCTGGGCGGCGGTGGCGTCGTATTGCGGGCACGAGACCCAAGGTGCCGGACACTTCGGCCACCACGAGCACCAGCACGACGCTGACGCTGGTCCCCATGCGGAGCCGGTGGCCGACGAGGATACCCAGGGCGACAAGGCTCCGGGCGCAATGGATCTCGACTGCGGCCACTGCCACGGCACCTGCGGCGTGATGCTGACATTGCCGCTGGACTTGCCAGGCGCGCTCTCGACCGCGCCGCCCAGCGCCACCCTCAATGAGGCGGGTGGTGCGCACGCACCGACCCGACCCGAACGCCCTCAGTGGCTGCCCCTCGCCTGATCGGCGAGGCGGGTCTCTTCCTTTTCTGAAGCCCGTTCGCGCCTGAGTGCGCGCCGCAGCATGCGGCGCCTTCGGGCACGACGCGACCTGTTGGTCGCCGCTTGCCGATCTCCCGTGAGTTGTTTTCAGCACTGGAGCATCGGATGACACCAAGAACTCGAACGCAGGCCTGGCTGCTGCGCGCCGGCGTGGCTGCCGTCATGGCCGCCTGCAGCCAAGCCCCGCAGGCCCAGGCAGGCACCGCGACCCCGGCACCCCCGGTCACAGCCAGCGCAGCCAGCGACACCAGCCCGCTGAGCCTGCGGCAAGCATTTGACGCAGCCTGGGCCCGCCAGCCCGAGGCGATGGCGCTGCAGGCGCGGCGCGACGCCGCCCGTGCCCAGCAAAGTGCTGCAAAGGCGTGGACGCCGGAGCCGGCGGCCCTGGAACTGTCGAACAAGACCGATCGCCTGGGCAGCAACCAGGGCGCGCGTGAATTCGAGGTTGGCGTCGCCGTGCCGCTGTGGCTGCCCGGAGAGCGCAGCAGCAGCGCGGCGCTGGCCGACGCCGAAGAAGCCGCCACCGAGAGCCGGGCCACTGCGGCGCAACTGCGTGTCGCCGCCACTGTCCGCGAGGCCTGGTGGCAGTGGCAGCGTGCGCGGATCGAGGTCGGGACCGCCCGCGATCAACTCGAGAACGCCCGCCTCATCGCAGCCGACGTGGCCCGGCGCGCGAAGGCCGGCGATCTGGCGCGCGCCGACCAGCACCAGGCCGACGGCGCAGTGGCCAGCGCGGAAGTCAGCGTGGCGCAGGCCGAGGCCGGCCTTGCGGCGGCCCGACAGCATCTGCGTGCGCTCGCCGGCGTCACACCCGCCTCGTCCGGGGCAGCCATGACCGAGGTGGGGAATGCCCTGGCGGAGCCGGCTCCCGACGCGGCGGCGGCCGAACTTGAATCCCATGCAGCCTTGCAGGAGCTGAAGGCGCGCGCAGCCGTGGCCGAAAAGACTGCCGCACTGGCCGCGACCCAGTCGCGCGCGAACCCCGAGCTGATGCTGGCGACCACGCGCGACCGCAGTGCGCGTGGCGAGGCGTCCCAGCAAACCATCACGCTGGGCATCCGCATCCCCTTCGGCGCTGGCCCGCGCTTCGATGCCCGCAGCGCCAACGCCCGCGCCGAAGCGACTGAAATCCAGGCGCACCTGGCCTTGGAACGAGAACGTCTCACAGCAGAACGGGAAGCGGCGCGCGTGCGTGTTGAAGCCTCGCGCACGCAGTTGGCAGCCGCCGAGAGGCGCGCCCAACTGGCGCGCGAGTCGCGCGGCTTCTTCGACAAGTCCTTCCGGCTGGGTGAGACCGATCTGCCGACACGCCTGCGCATCGAGGCCGAAGCCGCCGAGGCTGAACGCCAGGCCGCACGCACCCGCATCGAGCTCGCTGCGGCGATCTCTGCGTGGCGCCAGGCCCTGGGACTTCTGCCCCAGTAACACGCTCGTGACGCCACTCTACGAATCTTTCAGGACATCCCCCATGAACTTCCCGAAACTCCCCGCCGCACTGTGCGCTGCGGCCCTGCTTGTCGCATCCCCCGCCTGGGCCGGCCCGGGCCACGACCACGGTGAGGCCGCCCCCGCAGCCGTCGGCCAGGCGCTTCCACGCTTCTCGGCCGTGTCCGAGACCTTCGAGCTCGTCGGCGTGCTCAGCGGCAAGCAGATCACGCTCTACCTCGACCGCTTTGCCGACAACAGCCCCGTGCGCGGCGCGCAGATCGAGCTCGAGATGGGCGGGGCCAAGTTCAAGGCCGAGAAGCTTGGCGACGACGCGTACGAGGTCGTGCTGCCTGATGCACCCAAACCCGGCGTGCTGCCGGTGACCGCCACGGTGATCGCCGGCAGCGAAGCCGACCTGCTGGCCGGTGAACTCGACATCCACGAAGAGGCGCACGCCGACGAGGCCGCACACACGCATTCGTGGACGGAAGTCGCGGGATGGGTGGCGGCCGGCATCGCCGCGCTGGGTTTGCTCGTTGGGGGCGGGCGTCGTCTGATCCATGCGCGCAGCATTCGCGCAGGCGCTGCAGCATGAAGCGCACCCTGATCGCCTCCAGCCTGGGGCTGCTGATCGCCCTGACAGGACTGGGCTCCGCACACGCTGGCCCTGGCCACGACCACGGCGACGCCCCCGCCGCGCCCAGCGCCAACGGCCCGCAGCGACAGCCCGATGGCAGCGTCTTCCTGCCCAAGCCCGCGCAGCGCCAGCTGGGCGTGCGCACCGTCGTCACCGAAGCGGCCGAACTGCCCCGCACCGTGGAACTCGGCGCCAAGGTGCTGATGGACCCGAACGCCGGCGGCAAGGTGCAGCCGCTGAACGCCGGCCGCATCGAACCCGGGCCGCGTGGCCTGCCCAACCCCGGGCAGGCGGTTCGCAAGGGCGAAGTGCTGGCCTTTGTCGTGCCGTCGGCCGCGCCCATCGAACGTTCCAACCAGGCGGCACAACTCGCCGAACTGCGTGCCGCCAAGGCCCTGGCCGACAAGCGGATCGCGCGCCTGCAGGAACTGGTCGACACGGTGCCACGCAAGGACATCGAAGCGGCCGAGAGCGAGGCTGCCAGCCTGGCTGCACGCATCTCGGCCGTCGGTGGTGGCCTGTCCACCCGCGAGGCGCTGCTCGCGCCGGTGTCGGGCGTGATCGCTTCGGCCCACGTCGTGGCTGGCCAGGTGGTCGATGCACGCGAACTCATCTTCGAAATCGTCGACCCCTCGCGCCTGCGCATCGAGGCGCTGGCCTTCGACGCTGCCATCGCTTCCAAGATCGGCAGTGCGACCATGGCCCTGGGCGACAAGCGCATGCCGCTCACCTTCATCGGCGCCTCGCGCAGCCTGCGTGAGCAGGCGCTGCCGCTGGCCTTCCGCGCCCAGGGTGACGCACTCGACCAGTTGGCCGTGGGCCAGCCGGTGCGTGTGTTCGTGCAGACGAAGGACAAGGTCAAGGGCATCTCGGTGCCCGTGGCCTCGCTGATGAAGAACCCGGCCAACCAGACCGTCGTCTGGGTGAAGACGGCGCCGGAACGCTTCGAGCCGCGCACCGTCACGACCGAGCCGCTGGACGGTGTCAACGTCGCCGTGACATCGGGGCTGCAGCCGGGTGATCGCGTCGCGACGCAAGGCGCGACCTTGATCAACCAGGTGCGCTGACATGAAGCCCCCACGTTCACTTCGTTCACTGCCCCCCGAGGGGGCGCAGGCCTCCCTTGGGACGGCCCGGCGGGAGGCCTGACATGTTCAAGTGGCTACTCGAACACAGCCTGACGAACCGGTTGCTGGTGATCATCGCCAGCGTGGTGCTGATGGCCTATGGGGCCTTCACGCTGTCCACGACGCCGGTGGACGTGTTCCCCGACCTCAACAAACCCACCGTCACCATCATCACCGAGGCCGGCGGCATGGCCGCCGAGGAGGTGGAACAGCTCATCACCTTCCCGCTGGAAACGGCCATGAACGGCTTGCCGGGTGTCGAGTCGGTACGCTCCATCTCGTCGGCCGGCCTGTCCTTCCTCTACGTCACCTTCGACTGGGACACCGACATCTTCCGCGCCCGGCAACTGGTGTCGGAGCGCTTGTCCGGCATGGAAGAGAGCGTGGCCGAAGGCGTCACGCCGCACATGGGACCGATCAGCTCGATCATGGGCGAGATCATGCAGATCGCCATTCCCGTCGATCCCAGCAAGATCAGCGCGATGGCGGTGCGTGAGTATGCCGACTGGGTGCTGCGGCCGCGGCTGCTGTCGGTGCCGGGCGTGGCGCAAGTCATCCCGATCGGCGGCGAAGTCCGGCAGTTCCAGGTGCAGCCGAACACCACACGCATGGCCGAGCTGGGCATCACCCACGACCAGCTCGAAGGCGCGTTGAAGGGCTTTTCGGCCAACACCTCCGGGGGCTTCCTGGAGTTGAACGGCCGCGAATACCTGATCCGCAACCTGGGCCGCACATCCCGTCTCGACGACCTAAGCAATCTCGCTCTGACGGCCAAGGACGGCCAGCCCATCCTCTTGCGACAGATCGCCGAGGTCACCTTCGCCGCGGCGCCCAGGCGTGGCGACGCCGGTGTCGAAGGCAAGCCCGCGGTGATCCTGGGCATCCAGAAGCAGCCGACGGCCGACACCATCGCGCTCACCCGGTCCATCGAA
Source organism: Rubrivivax sp. (assembly GCA_022842595.1). Lineage (GTDB taxonomy): Bacteria > Pseudomonadota > Gammaproteobacteria > Burkholderiales > Burkholderiaceae_C > Rubrivivax. The sequence continues at coordinate 75,304 of JALHPF010000018.1, read as the reverse complement.
GAAGCACTCGTGGAGTTGAAGTCGTCCTTGCCGGCCGGCATGGAAGTACCGCGCGTGACCTTCCGCCAGGCCAGCTTCATCGAGGCCTCGATCACCACGCTGCAAGGCAAGCTGATCGGCGCCTCGATGTTCGTGGCGGTGATCCTGTTCTTCTTCCTCGGCACGCTGCGCCCGACCATCATCGCGCTGACGGCGATACCGGTCTCCATCTGCGTCACCGCGCTGGTGTTCCGCTACTTCGGGCTGTCGATCAACACCATGACCCTCGGCGGCCTGGCCATTGCCATCGGCGGGCTGGTCGACGACGCGGTGGTCGACGTCGAGAACATCATCCGGCGGCTGAAGGCCGACCGGGCGCGCAGCCCGCAACATCGTCTGAACCCGCTGCAGCTGGTGGCCAAGGCGTCGATGGAGGTGCGCTCCGGCATCCTTTACGCCACGGTCATCATCGTCCTGGTCTTCATCCCGCTGTTCGCGCTGCCGGGGCTCGAGGGCAAGCTGTTCGTGCCGCTGGGCATCGCCTTCATCGTCTCGACGCTGGCCTCGCTGCTCGTCTCGGTCACGGTCACGCCGGTGCTGAGCTACTACCTGCTGCCGCGGATGAAGAACCTGGACCATGGCGACACCAAGGTGTTGGCCTGGCTGAAGGCGCGCTACCGCAGCAGCCTGCAGGGCGTGCTCGACCGGCCCAGGGCCGCCCTGGCCGCCGCGGGCGCGGCCGTGCTGGTGGCCGCGGCGGCGGTGCCGTTCTTCCCGACGACCTTCCTGCCACCGTTCAACGAGGGCACGCTGCTGATCGGCCTGCGCCTGAACCCCGGTGTCACCTTGACCGAGTCATCGGCCCTGGCGCGCCAGGCCGAGGTGCTGATCCGGCAGGTGCAGGAGGTGACTCACGTCGGGCGCCGCAGCGGCCGGGCCGAGCTGGACGAACACGCCGAGGGTGTGCACGTCAGCGAACTGGACGTGGGCCTGAAGCCCACGGCCGAGCTGACGCGCAGCATGGACGAGATCAAGTCAGACATCCGTTCGCGGCTGGTGAACCTGCCTGCCGCGCTGGAGATCGGCCAGCCCATCTCGCACCGCATCGACCACATGCTCTCGGGTGTGCGGTCACAGATCGCCATCAAGATCTTTGGTGAAGACCTGGACGCCTTGCGCGGCCAGGCCGACGTGCTGCGTGCGAAGCTTGCTGCCATCCCGGGCCTCGCCGACCTGCAGATCGAGAAGCAGGTGCTGGCGCCGCAAATCAAGGTGCGCATCGACTATGCGGCGGCGGCGCAGTACGGCGTGCCGGCACCGCAGGTGATGGCCACGCTGCAGGCCCTGGTCGAAGGCGAGAAGATCACGCAAATCGTCGAGGGCAGCCGGCGCTTCGCGCTGGTGGTCAAGCTGCCGGAATCGGCACGGTCGGTGGAGGGCCTGGGCCAGATCCTCATCGAGACGCCGAACGGGCGCGTCCCGCTGAGCAAGATCGCCAGCATCGAAGACGGCGACGGCCCGAACCAGATCAGCCGCGACGACGGCAAGCGGCGCATCGTGCTGTCGGCCAACGCGTCGGGGCGCGCGCTGTCGGAGATCGTGGCCGACATCCGCGCGGTGGTCGCCGAGACGAAGCTGCCCGAAGGCATGTTCATCACCCTGGGCGGGCAGTTCCAGGCGCAGGAAGAGGCGTCGCGCCTGATCGGCGGGCTGTCCATCGTGTCGCTGACGCTGATGTTCGTCGTGCTCTACAGCCGCTACAAGAGTGCCGTGCTGTCGGCGCTGATCATGGTGAACATCCCGCTCGCCCTGGTCGGCGCGGTCATCGGGCTGTGGCTGTCGGGCCAGCCGCTGAGCGTGGCGGCGCTGGTCGGCTTCATCACGCTGGCCGGCATCTCGGTGCGCAACGGCATCCTCAAGGTCAGCCACTACGTCAACCTGATGCGCTTCGAGGGCGAGAACTTCGACCAGAAGATGATCATGCGCGGCTCGCTGGAGCGGCTGAGCCCGGTGCTGATGACGGCGCTGGTCACCGCGTTCGCGCTGGCCCCGCTGCTGTTCGAGGCCGAGCGCCCCGGCACCGAAGTGCTGCACCCGGTGGCCGTGGTGATCTTCTCCGGGCTCATCAGCTCGACCCTGCTCGACACCTTCCTCACGCCCGCGATGTTCTGGCTGTTCGGCCGCAAGCCAGGCCTTGCGCTGATGGACGACAAGGACGCCGAGGCGCTTTAAACCTTCCCCTGTTCACACCCACCACCCCGAGAGGAATCCCATGAAGACCCCAGCCCTGATTGCCGCCATCGCCCTGTCCCTGGCCGGATCGGCCTTCGCCGCCGGTGCGAAAGACGACCATGGCCATGACCACAAGCCAATGCATGGCGGCATCGTGGCCCCGACCAAGCTGATGGACTACGAGTTGGTGGCCAAGCCGACGATGATCCATCTTTACCTGAGCGACCACGGCAAGGCGGCCGATGTGTCCAAGGCCACCGCCAAGCTCACGCTGCTGAGCGGGACCGAGAAGCAGGAAGTCGAGTTGAAGCCGGCCGGCGACAAGCTCGAAGCCACAGGCGCGTTCAAGGTGGGCCCGGGAACCAAGGTCGTCGCCCTGGTGACCATCGCCGGCAAGCCGGCCGGCACCGTGCGCTTCGCGCTGAAGTAGGCTAGGGCCGAAGAGGTCCCTGACATCTGACCCAACGTGACGCCAACGATCCGAAACTCACTGGTCCACCCCGGAGTTGCCGCAGCGCTGGCCGCGGCGGCCCTGTTTGGCGCCGGCACGCCGATGGCCAAGCAACTGTTGGGCACCGTGGATCCCTGGCTGCTCGCGGGGCTGCTGTACCTGGGCTCTGGCGTCGGCTTGGCGCTGTGGCGGCTGCTCAGCCGCGCCGCGCCCGTGAAGCTGCCAGCCGAGCAACGGGTCTGGCTCGCTGGCGCCGTGGTCGCGGGCGGGGTCCTGGGCCCGCTGCTGCTGATGTTCGGTTTGTCTCGCATGCCCGCGTCGGGCGCCTCCCTGCTGCTGAATGCGGAGGGCGTGTTCACGGCCTTGCTGGCCTGGTTCGTCTTTAAGGAGAACTTCGACCGGCGCATTGCACTCGGGATGGTGGCCATCGTCGCCGGCGCCCTGGTGCTGAGCTGGCCCGGCGAGGCGCGCATCGGCGAGGCCTGGCCGGCACTGGCCGTGCTGGGCGCCTGTGCGGCCTGGGCGGTGGACAACAACCTGACCCGCAAGGTGGCGCTCGCCGATGCGACGTGGATCGCGTCGATCAAGGGGCTGGTCGCGGGCAGCGTGAACCTGGCACTCGGACTGGCCATCGGCGCGTCTTTGCCGCCAGCACCCTGGCTGGCTGGGGCGCTGCTGCTTGGCCTCGGCGCCTACGGCATCAGCCTGACCCTGTTCGTCGTGGCGCTGCGGCACCTCGGCACCGCGCGCACGGGTGCGTACTTTTCGGTGGCGCCGTTCTTCGGCGCCGCGATCGCGGTGGCCTGGCTGGGCGAGCCGGTCACGCCGGGCCTGCTGCTGGCGGGTGCCTTGATGGCCGCAGGGGTGTGGCTGCATCTGACCGAGAAGCATGCTCATGCGCATATTCACCATGCCGAAGAGCACGACCATGAACACGAACACGACGTGCACCACCAGCACGCGCATGCAGAGGGCCCCGTCGCTGGCCGCCACTCGCACCCGCATCGGCACGAGCCCCTGACCCACACACACGAGCACTTCCCTGACGCGCACCATCGGCACGGCCACTGAACCTGCCGGCGCACTGCCCTTGGATCAAGCCGCGCCCCTGTCCGCAGGATCGACGACATGGCCCTGTCCCGGCACCCTCTCTTTCTACTTGCGCTGCAGCCTTGTGTTTCCCGTCTCGAGCTGGGTACGGCACAGCAGCTCTTCCGGGTGGGGTCGCCACCGCGATACATCCACTTCGTCGAAGAAGGGGCCGTGCGCCTGGTGCGGCACAGCCGCCAGGGCGAGGAGGTGGTGCTTCAAGACGCGCGTCCCGGCGAGCTCCTGGCCGAAGCCTCGCTCGACACTTCGCGCTGCCACTGCGACGCGGTTGCGTCCCGGCCGAGCGTGGTCCTGCGGGCAACGACGGCCGACTTCCAGCGGCTGCTGGCGGACGACCCGGATTTCGCGCGGTCCTGGATGGCGCTGCTGGCAGCGCAACTGCGCACGGCGCGGGCCCGTGTCGAACGCCTATCCTTGCGCAGCGCAGACGAACGCATCCGGCACCTGCTGCGCTCCGAGGGCCAGGGCTCGCGCTGCGAACTGGAGATCACGGGCGCGCTCAAGGACCTCGCGCGCAGCCTGGGCCTGACGCACGAATCGCTTCACCGGGCCCTGGCCAGGATGCAGAGAGACAGGGTCATTGCCCGCAAGGGGCTATGGCTGAGCCTGGCGAAGGAAAAAGATCTGCGCGCATGACTTGAATCCTATGCACCGTCAGGGCCGCCCCGGCATCATTCAGGCATGAAACCTCATCGTTGCGGGCCTTCGCGGCCCATGAAGTTCTGGGCTGCTGCCATGCTGGCCGTCCTGGCTGGCTGCGCCGGGCCTCCGGGTGAGCCTGCGGCACATGCACCGGCTGCCGATCCGCGCGTGATGGTCCAGTTCCCCGAGATGCTGCGCACGCACACCCTGGCCAACATGCGGGATCACCTGCTGGCCTTGGCCGAGATCCAGGACCAGTTGTCGCGCGGTGCCTATGACAAGGCCAGTGACATCGCCGAGCAGCGGCTGGGCATGTCTTCGCTCGGCCTGCACGGCGCGCACGATGTGGCGAAGTTCATGCCCCAGGGCATGCAGGCCGCCGGCACCGCCATGCACCGCAGTGCCAGCCAGTTCGCCATCGTGGCCAAGGACGCGTCGGTGACCGGCGACATCAAGGGCAGCCTCGCCGCGCTGGCCCGGGTGTCGCAGACGTGCGTGGCCTGCCACGCGGCGTATCGCATCCAGTAGGGGCGTTGGCACCGGCGCTGGCGATGGCGCTGAGCCCTCGCCTTGTCCGTCACAAGGCACTTTCGGCCGACCCTTCGCTCGACCAGTGGCGACGGTTGATGGCGTAACCCTCGACCTTGCCCTTGAACGGCATCAGCAGCATGCCGTCCAGGCGAGCCACCTCGCGCGGATCGGTGTGCCCGTGGATGCCGATGACGATGGCGTCATGTCCGGCGCGCGGCTGCGCGCGGTAGGTGCCGAACAGCCGGTCCCACCAGGGCAGGTTGAAACCGAAGTTGGAGTTGGTCTCGTCGTCCTCGACCGAGTGGTGCACGCGGTGCATGTCGGGCGTGACGACGAACCAGCGCAGCACCCGGTCCACCCCGGCTGGCAGCCGGATGTTGCCGTGGTTGAACATCGCCGTGGCGTTGAGCAGCACCTCGAAGATCACCACGGCCAGCACGGGTGGCCCGAGCACGGTGATGGTGGCGAACTTGATGAGCATCGACAGGGCGATCTCGATCGGGTGGAAGCGTGTGCCGGTGGTCAGGTCATAGTCCAGGTCGGCGTGATGCACCTGGTGCAGCCGCCACAGCGCCGGCACGGCGTGCACCATCACATGCTGGAGCCAGATGACGAAGTCCATCGCGATCACCGCCACCGGCACGGCCAGGCAGAACGGCACCTCGAAGTGGTTGAGCAGGCCCCAGCCGTTGGCCACGCCGAACGCGGCCACGCCAACGGCCGCCAATGGAAACAGCAGCCGCAGGAGGATCGTGTTCAGCGCCACCAGGCCGAGATTGCTGCCCCAGCGCAAGGCCTTGGACACCGTCAGCGCGCGACGCGGCGCAGCCAGTTCCCACAGCGCCACGATCGCGAAGGCCCCCACGAAGAAGCCCAGCCGGAGGGCGGGTTCGTGGGCAAGGACGAATTGTTCGAGATCCATGGCTGTCTCCTGGGGGCCGGGTGCTGAAGTGGCAGACAGGCTCTTTACCTTTCATACCAACGACCGTTAGAATGTACATGATGGACAACCGAACACTCAAGGACCTTCTGTACGAACAGGTCGCCCGCGTGGGCAAGGCCCTGGCCAGCCCGAAGCGGCTGGAGATGCTGGAGATGCTGGCCCAGGGAGAAAAGGCGGTCGAGTCCGTAGCCGCCGAGGTCGGCATCGACGTCAAGCTCGCCAGTGCGCACCTGAAGGCGCTGAAGGAAGCACGACTTGTGCAGAGCCGCCGCGAGGGCAAGCGAATGGTCTATCGGCTGAGCGGCAAGGACGTGGCGCACCTCGGCGTGACGTTGCGGCAGGTGGCCGAAGAGCACCTGCTGGAACTGCGCCTGGCGCTGCAGCAGATGATGGCCGAGCCCGACCGGCTGGCCAGCGTGGGCCGCCAGGAACTGCTCGCACAGGCCAAGCGCGGCGAGGTGCTCGTGCTCGACGTGCGGCCCCAGGAGGAGTTCGACGCGGCTCATCTGCCCTACGCGCGATCGATGCCGCTGCCTGAGCTGGCACAGCGTTTGGCTGAGCTGCCGCGTGACGTGGAGATCGTCGCCTACTGCCGAGGCCCGTTCTGCCTGATGTCCGACGAGGCGGTGAAGCTGCTGCAGGCACGCGGCTTCCGCGCTCGCAAGACCTTCGATGGCGTCAGCGAATGGCAGGCCGCGGGACTGCCCGTCCAAGGCACCTGATTCAGACCTCTGAACAAACAAAGAACCGCCATGGCCTCCACCCTGTTCATCCTCAACGACGCACCCTATGGGAACGAACGCGCCTACAACGCGCTGCGCTTGGCGGGCGCGGTGGCGGGCAAGGACGACCAGCAGGTCAGGCTGTTCCTGATGGCCGACGCAGTGGCCTGCGCCAAGAGCGGCCAGAAGGTGCCCGAGGGCTACTACAACGTGCAGTTGATGCTCGGCAAGGTGCTGCGCAAAGGCGAGGTGGCCCTATGCGGAACCTGCATGGACGCGCGCGGTCTGCGCGAGGACGAGGTCATCGAGGGTGCACGTCGCAGCACTCTGGCCCAACTGGCCGACTGGACCATCGAAGCCGACAAGGTTCTGGTCTTCTAGACCGTGAAGGCCGAGACCATGGTTCCAGAGCTGGGGGTCATCGAGGGCTATTTCGGCAAGCCGTGGTGCCACGAGGATCGCAAGCGCGTGCTGACGCAGCTGCGCGAACTGGGCTACTCGTGGTTCCACCACGCGCCGAAGGCGGATGCCTACCTGCGGCGACGCTGGCGCGAGCCGCACCCGCCGGCTGCCTTCGCCGAACTGGCGGATCTGTCGGCGCATTGCCGCAGTCTGGGCATGCGCTTCGGCATCGGGCTCAGCCCCTATGAGCTGTACCGCGAGGACACCGGTGCCGCAAAGGCGGACTTCGTCGCCAAGCTCCGGGCACTCGACGAGATCGGCATCGACGATCTCGCGATCCTCTTCGACGACACACGCGGCGATGTACCGGACCTGGCGGCGCGGGAGGCCGAGATCGTGCATACCGCGCTGGCCACCAGCTGCGCCAGCCGGGTCGTGATGTGCCCGACCTACTACTCCGACGACAGGATGCTGGACGTCGTCTTCGGACAGCGCCCTTCAGGCTACCTCGATGAACTCGGGCGCAGGCTCGATCCCCGGATCGGTGTCTACTGGACGGGCGAAGAGATCTGCGCGCGCGAGATCGGCGTTGGCCACCTGGCGCGCGTGGCCGACTCGCTGCGGCGCAAACCCACGCTGTGGGACAACTACCCGGTCAACGACGGGCCGCAGATGTCGCGCTTCCTGCACCTGCGCGGCCTCACGGGGCGCCCGAGTGCGATCGGGCCCCACCTGGCGGCGCATGCCATCAACCCGGCGCTGCAGCCGCAACTGAGCCTGATCCCCGCCGCCACGCTGGTGGCCAGCTACCGCGAGGGTCAGGCCTATGCCTACATGCGCGCCTTCCGAGAGGCCGCGCGCGCCTTGGCGGGTGACGAGCTCGCGCCGATGCTCGAAGAAGACCTGCACGCCCTGCAGGACCTGGGGCTCGATCGGCTGGGCGACGAACGCCAGCGTTTTCGCCAGCGCTACCTCGCAGTGAACCATCCCATGGCCGCCGAAGTGGTGCGCTGGCTGGACGGTGCCGACACGGTGGACGGCTGGGTCGAAGCGGCCTGATGACCGGCCCTGAAAGCCCCGACCGCACAGCGCGGGCGTGACCCGCTGTAAAGCAGGAATCGACCTTGGACACCCGCACCCATGCCGTGCCCTGCGCCGGCGTCCGACCCGTCGTCAGCCTGGCCATCTCCCTGGCCCTGCATGCGTTGGTGTTTGCGCTGGGCTTCACGCATCTCGGCACGATCACGGACAAGACAGACTCACGGGCGCCCGAGCAGCGGGTCACGGTGCTGGTCCTCCGGCCGCCCGAGCCCGAAATGTCCGCGCCGGAACCCGAGGTTCTTGCCCCCATGGCGGAGGCCCCCGCCGTGCCACGCCCGTCCATCCTGGTGCCTGAAGTCACGCTGGTGGTCGAGCCCGTCACGCCGCGCCAACCTGCCTCCATGGCTGCGCCACCCGCGCCAACCGCCGAAGAGTGGGCCTTTGCCGGCAAGTACACGCTCAAGAACAGCAAGGGCTACCGCCACACCTGGGGGCAGCAGGTCCGCAGCATGATGGGCGCCGCGGTCGAAGGTCCCGACCAGGGCATGGTCCGGTTCCGGATCGAAATCGCGCCCGATGGCAGCTTGACCAGGCTGGAGACTCTGTGGTCCACGTCACCGGTTGCTGAGCGACTGGCCCGCCAGGCCATCGACGGCATGCCGCAATGGCCGCCCACGCCGACCGGCAGGCCCTTGATCTTCGAGAAGACCATCTCGTTCTCGCCGTTCGCGTCGGACGGCCCGCCGCTCTACAAGGACGACTGTCTGCCCGACCCGCCGGTATTCAGCAATCCGTTCGCATGGGATGGCAGGTCTGCCCGCGCGCAGGTTCAGGCCGAGCCGATCGAGAAGCCGGATCCCCAGGCGCTGGAGGATTGCCTCAAGCAGCTGCCGCAGGACTCGATCGAGGCGGAGAGCGCACGCGATCGGCGGCTGATGGACCAGTGGGACTTCAACAGACTCGGGCGATGAGCATCTGGTGCTGGTCATACTGCCGACCCTAGCCACTGCTGCGAGCGCGAACATGAACACGGAAGTCTTCGACGCCATCATCGTCGGCGCCGGCCAGGCCGGGCCGGCCATCGCCGCACGCTGCAGCCGCGAAGGGCTGAAGACGGCCGTCATCGAGCGGCATCACTTCGGCGGCACCTGCGTCAACGTGGGCTGTGTGCCGACCAAGACCCTGGTGGCCAGCGCGCGCGCCATCCGGCTCGCGCAGCGCGGGGCCGAGTTCGGCTTCGACGTGGCGGACATGCGCGTGGACATGACCCGTGTGATGGCGCGCAAGGACGCCATCGTCGCGAAGTCGCGCGAGGGCGTCGAGGCTTGGATGCGCGGTTTGAAGGGCACCGAGATCATCGTCGGCGACGCCCGCTTCGTCGGCCCGGCCACGCTCGAGGTGGGCGGGCGCCGTTTGAGCGCCCCCCGCATCTTCCTCAACGTGGGTGGGCGCGCGGTGCGCCCTGCGCTGCCGGGCATCGACAGCGTGACGACGCTGGACAACGTGTCGGTGATGGAACTGGACGCCGTGCCCGAGCATCTGGTGATCGTCGGCGGCAGCTATATCGGCCTGGAGTTCGCCCAGCTGATGCGCCGGTTGGGTGCCGCCGTGACGGTGGTCGAGCGTTCCGCGCGCCTGTTGCCACGCGAGGACCCCGACGTGTCCGACGGCATCCGCGAGATCCTGCAGGCCGAAGGCGTGCGCTTCGAGCTGGGCGCCGAGTGCCTGTCGCTGGCGCCCGCGGGCGAGCGCATCGTCGTGGGTGCTGCCTGCGGTGGTGGCGAGGGCATCACCGGCAGCCATGTGCTGCTGGCCGTCGGCCGCCAGCCCAACACGGACGGCCTGGGCCTTGAACAGGCCGGCATCCGCACGGACGCCCGCGGCTACATTGAGGTCGACGATCAATGCCGCACCAGCGCCGAGGGCGTGTGGGCCGTGGGCGACTGCAACGGACGCGGTGCGTTCACGCACACGTCATGGAACGACCACGAGATCGTGGTGGCGAACCTGTTCGACGACGACCCGCGCCGCATCGGCGACCGCATTCCCTGCTATGCGCTCTTCATCGACCCGGCGCTCGGCCGCGTCGGCATGACGGAAACCGAAGCGCTGGCCAGCGGCAAGCGGGTGCTGCGCGCGAAGATGCCCATGCAACGCGTCGGTCGCGCCCGCGAAGCCGGCGAGACCCAGGGTTTCATGAAGGTGCTGGTCGACGCCGACACGCAGCGAATCCTGGGTGCAGCCATCCTCGGCATGAACGGTGACGAGGTGGTGCACTCGCTGCTCGACATCATGGCTGCCGACCAGCCGTACACGGTCATCTCCCGGGCCGTGCACATTCATCCGACCGTGAGCGAACTGGTGCCGACCCTGCTGCAGCAACTCAAGCCGGCCTGAGCAGGCAGCAGGCTCGCTGGCTGCCTGCAGGCTCTGGGTCGGCAGCGCCTGGTCAACCGATCGGGTTGCGGCCGTACGGCCGCATCGGGTGCCGACCCATGCCGCAAACAACGCCTTCCAACCGCCAGCAGCCCCTAGCGCTGCGCCGCTGCCGCCAACTTACGCGAAGCCGCCGCATCCCGGAACACCAGCGGATGCTCCACCACCCGCGGCTCCGCCGCCCCCCGCTCCGCCCGCTCGATCGCTTCAACCACCACGTGATGCTGCGGACTCTTCGGGCACACCGGGTCAGCCGCCGCCGGGTCCTGCGCCAGCATCCAGGCCTGGCAGCGGCAGCCACCCAGGTCTTCCTCGCGCTGGTCGCAGCTGCGGCAGGGCTCCTTCATCCAGCCGGTACCGCGGTAGCGGTTGAAGCCTTCGGAATCGAACCAGATCTCGCGCAGCGAATGCTCGCGCACGTTCGGGAAGGCCAGGCCCGGCAGCATGCGCGCGGTGTGGCAGGGCAAGGCGGTGCCGTCGGGAGTGATGGTCAGGAACATGCTGCCCCAGCCGTTCACGCACTTCTTCGGCTTGGCGTCGTGGTAGTCGGGGGCCACGAAGAAGATGCGCATGGTTTCGCCCAGCTTTTCGCGCCAGCGTTCCATCGTCGCTTCGGCGCGCTGCAGTTGGTCGCGCGTGGGCAGCAGCGCGTCGCGGTTGTGCAGGGCCCAGGCGTAGTACTGGGTGTTGGCCAGCTCCAGGTATTCGGCGCCCATCTCCACCGCCATCTCGATGATGCGGTCCACATGGTCGATGTTCATGCGGTGCAGCACCACGTTCATCACCATCGGCCAGCCATTGCCCTTGATGGTGGCGGCCACGCGGCTCTTCAGGTCGAAGGTCTTGGTGTGCGACAGGAAGTCGTTCATCTCCTTCGTGCTGTCCTGGAACGACAGCTGCACATGGTCCAGCCCGGCGGCCTTCAGCGCTGCGGCGCGTTCGGGCGTCAGGCCCACGCCGCTGGTCAGCAGGTTGGTGTAGTAGCCCAGGCGGCGCGCCTCGGCGACCAGCACTTCCAGGTCGTCGCGCACCAGCGGTTCGCCGCCTGAAAAGCCGCATTGCACGGCACCGAGCTCGCGGCCCTGGCGCAGCGCGCGCAGCCAGCCTTCGGTGTCGAGTTCCTGCGCGGCCTGGGTCTGCGCAAAGTCTATCGGGTTGTAGCAGAACACGCAGTGCAGCGGGCAGCGGTAGGTCAGCTCGGCGAGCAGCCACAGGGGCGGGCCGGGTCGGGTGTTTTCGCTCATGGGGACGAGGGCTGCGGCACAGCTTCGACGAGCCAGCGCTTGCCCGCGGCGATGTCGATGAAGCCCATCACGTCGCGTTCCAGGCCGCTGGCGTTGAAGGCGGTTTCCAGCTCGGCCACGATCTCGGCGATGCGCTTCTTGCCGTCGCAGCGCGCCATGATGTGCCCGGCGCTGCCGTTGAGCTTCACCATGCCTTCGGGGTACAGCAGCACATGGCAGTCCTGCGCCGCTTCCCATTGCAGCCGGAAGCCGGGGCCGATGCGCGGCACGCTCCCGGGCGTCATGCTGCCGCCCCGCTGGCCGGACTAACTGGGGTGACGCCATAGCGCGTGGCCATGGCATCGTTCATCGCCCACAGCACGTCCAGCTTGAACTGCAGCACGTCCAGCGCGCGCTGCTGCAGCGCCGGCGTGTCGAAGTGCGCCAGCGTGATGGCCAGGCCCTGTTCGACATCGCGCCGCGCCTGGCTCACGCGCTGGCGGAAGTAGCGCAGGCCCTCGGGGTCGATCCAGGGGTAGTGCTCGGGCCAGGTGGCCAGGCGCTGCTTGTGGATCTCGGGCGCGAAGAGTTCGGTCAGCGACGAACACACCGCCTCCTGCCAGGGCTGGCGGCGCGCGAAGTTCACATAGGCGTCGACCGCAAAGCGCACCGCCGGCACGACATGGCGCTGGTCCTCGACCTCGTCGCGCTGAAGGCCCACCGCCTCGGCCAAGCGCAGCCAGGCCTCCAGGCCGCCGGGGTCGCGGATGCCGCCGAGCTCGAAGCCGTCGTGGTCCAGGATGCGCTGCACCCAGCCGCGGCGCACCTCGCGGTCGGGGCAGTTGGACAGCACCGCGCCGTCCTTCATCGGGATGGCGATCTGGTAGACCCAGCGGTTGGCCACCCAGCCGCGCACCTGTTCGGGCGTGGCGCGGCCCTGGTTCAGCATCTGGTTGAACGGGTGGTGGATGTGGTACGCCTTGCCGCGCTCACGCAGCCGGGCTTCGAATTCGTCGCGCGGCCAGGCGCTGAGGGTCGTCATGGCTTCAGACCTTGATCTCCATGCCGTCTTCGCAGACCTGCACCCGGGCGGCTTCAAGCAGCGCCCGTTCGGCCGAGTCTTCGTCGAGGATGGGGTTGGTGTTGTTGATGTGGATCAGCAGCCGCCGCGTGCCGGTGGGCAGGCGCGCCAGCCACTCGAGCATGCCGCCAGGGCCGCTTTGCGGCAGGTGGCCGATGGCGCGCGCGCGCTGGCGGCCCACGCCCTGCGTCGCCATCTCGTCGTCGGTCCAGAAGGTGCCGTCCACCATCACCACGTCGGCCGCGGCCATGGCCTCGAAGACTTCGGGCGTGATCTCGCCCAGGCCCGGCGCGTAGAACACGCGCCCGCCAGTGGCGGGGTCGACGATGCTCATGCCGATGTTGTCGCCGGGCACCGACCGGTCGCGGTTGGGTGAATAGGGCGCGGCCTTGCTGGCCAGCGGCAGCGCGTGCAGGCGCAGGTGGCCGGTGCCGGGCACTTCGAAGGCACTGCCGTTCAGGGCGATGGCATGGCGTTCGACACCACAGTAGTGGCCCAGCACACGCAGCACCGGGTTGCCCTGGGTCAGGTCGTCCTGCACCGGGTCGGTACACCACAGCGGCAAGGGCGTGCCGCGTTCACGCAGCATGAAAAGGCCCGTGACATGGTCGACCTGCCCGTCCATCAGCACCACGCCGGCGATCGCGGTGTCGCGCAGCGCCCGCGCCGGCTGCAGTGCGGGCACCGCTCGCATCTGCGCCAGGATGTCGGGGCTGGCGTTGAAGAGGATGCCGTCGGCACCGGTGTCGGGCCGCACGAAGATGGACGACTGCGTGCGCGGCTTGGCGCGCACGCTGCCGTTGCGAACACCGGCGCAATTGCGGCAATTGCAGTTCCACTGCGGGAAGCCGCCGCCGGCGGCAGAACCCAGAACCGTGATGCGCATGGCAGGCTTCGCGTTGTTCTGTGCCGGCCAGGGTCATCGCAAGGATGGTCCGGGCCGGCAGGCCGCATCAGCGGTTGGACACGTACAGCGAGATCTCGAAGCCGAAACGGAAGTCGGTTGCGGTGGGGGTTTGCCAGGTCATGGTGAATCTCCGGGTGGAAGAAAACGCAACAACCTCGTTGCTGCTGGAAACGGATGTTCGGCCCGGCTGGCCCAAGCCACCAGACCGGACTTCATGAATGCAGCTTCATGAATTTCATGAACACAGGCGAGGGCTGGCGCCGATAGCATCGAGCCGTGAGCTCACCCCACCCTTCCCTGCGCCACCGCGGCCCCGCCAGCACCAGCCTCAGGTTGCAGATCAACCTGATCGTCGGCGTGCTGACGCTGCTGTTCGTGTGCGCCATGCTGTGGATGCAGGTGCGCAATGCGCGCGACTCGGTGCGCGAGGAAGTGGTGGCTGCCAACCGTGTGGCCGCGCAGCTGCTGGACCGCACGGTCTGGCGTTATGCCGCTCAGGGGCAGGCGGCCCTGCTCGGCTTCCTGCAGGGCATGGGGCGCGTGCGCAGCAACGACATCAGTCTGCTCGACGGCGCGGGCCGCGTGCTCTACACCTCGCCGCCCTCGCCCTACAAGGCCGGGCGCGACGCACCGGCGTGGTTCACCGAAATCGTGCAGCCGCCGCTGGCCGAGACCGCCATCGCCTTCCCTGACGGCCAGCTGCTGGTGCGCGCGAATGCCTCGCGCGCCGTGCTCGACGCCTGGGACGACCTGCTCTGGCTGCTGCAGGTGGCGGCACTGCTGCTGGTGGTGGTGAACCTGGGGGTGTTCCTGCTGGTGGGGCGCACCGTGCGGCCCTTTGCCAGCATCGTGGCGGCGCTGAACCAGGTGGAGGAAGGCCGCTTCGGCACCGCCCTGCCCGCCCTGCCCGGGCGCGAGGCCGGGGCCATCGGCGCGGCCTTCAACCGCATGGTGGGCGAACTGCAGCGCCACATCGACACCGAACGCCGCGCCGTGCGCGCCGAGATGCAGCTGTCCGACAGCCGCGAGCTCACACGCTGGATCGAACAGCACATCGAGGACGAACGCAAGCTCATCGCGCGTGAACTGCACGACGAGCTGGGCCAGTCGGTCACCGCGATACGCAGCATGGCCTTGTCCATCGCCAGCCGCACCCAAGGGCGCGACGCCGAGGCCGAAGCCGCGGCGCGGCTGATCGCCGACGAGTCGTCGCGGCTCTACGACGCCATGCACGGCATGATCCCGCGGCTGTCGCCGCTGGTGCTGGACCGCTTCGGCCTGGCCGAGGCCCTGGCCGACCTGGCCGAGCGCACACGGCGCAGCCAGAAAGTGGATGTCGAACTGCAGGTGGACCTGGCCGGCCTGGGCGAGGCCACGCTGGCGCCCGACACCGCGCTGGCGGTGTACCGCGCGGCTCAGGAAGGCATGAGCAATGCGCTGCGCCATGGCCAGGCCACGCGGCTGCAGCTGGACGTGCAGGTGAAAGGGGCTGAGCTCATGCTGGAACTGGCCGACAACGGCAGTGGCCTGCCGGCCGGCAACGCCGCGGCCAGCCCTGGCCACCACGGCGTGCGCTGGATGGCCGAACGCGCGCAGGCGCTGGGTGGCCGCTTCGAGCTGCTGGCTCGGGCGGCCGGTGGCACCCTGCTGCGGCTGCAGTTGCCGCTGCCGCTGCCGGCCAAGGGGTCTGCATGATCCGCGTCATGCTGGTCGACGACCACGCGCTGGTCCGCATGGGCTTTCGCATGCTGCTGGCCGATGCCAGGGTCGAGGTGGTGGCCGAATGCGACAGCGGCGAACAGGCCTGCAGCGACTACCCGCGGGTGCTGCCCGACGTCGTCGTGATGGACTTGTCGATGCCCGGCATGGGCGGCCTCGAGGCGGTGCGCCGGCTGCTGGCGCAGGACCCGAAGGCACGCATCCTGGCGCTGTCGGCGCACGAGGACACTGCCCACCCGCGCCGCGTACTGAAGGCCGGCGCCCTGGGCTACCTGGCCAAGCGCAGCGCGCCCGAAGCGCTGATCGCCGCCGTCACGGCCGTGGCCGAGCACCGCGCCTATGTCGACGCATCCACCGCGCAGGCGCTGGCGCTGGCCCAGGTGCATGGCGAAACCAGCCCGGCCGATGCCCTGAGCGAACGCGAGTTCGCAGTGTTCCTGCAGCTCGCCAAGGGCCTGAGCGTGGCCCAGATCGCGCAAAACCTGAACCTCTCACCCAGCACCGTGGGCACGCACCTGTACAACATCAAGCAGAAGCTGCAGGCTTCCAACCAGAGCGAGCTGACGCTGGTGGCGCTGAACTGGGGATTGCTGCAGACTTAGTGGCCCCGGGGCTGCGCGCTTTGTCTGTCGGGTGTCTGCCTTCGGCCCTTTGCGGTCGCTGGCTCGAAGCCTTCGACACGCTGGCTGTGTCCCTTGGGCTGGGCGAGCCGGGTGACCCCTTCCGCTCATGTCCCCCGCCTTCGGCCGCCCATGAGCCTGCGGCTCATGGGCGGCCGAAGTCTCCTCCTTTACTTCGCTCCAGGGGCCACCCGACTCACCCGGCCCGCCAACGTATCGGCTTGCCACGCTGGAACGCAAAGCACGGTATTTGCAAAGGTGGGCTGGGGCTGGCTGTGGCGCGCATGGGAGGCGCCGAGGAGCACAGGGCCCGCGGCCCCCGCGCGCAGCGCGGTTCAACCTCTGACTCATCGCGGGTGATTGAGCGCAATGAGCGCAGCGAATGAAGCGAGTTCCGCGATGGGGCCGCGGGACCGATGCACTGAGCCCGGACACAAACAGTCCAGTGGACTGTTTGTGCCTGGCGAAGGCCCAGGCCACTGGCCTGGGCCGCAGGGCAGCCTGAGCGCAGCGAAGGCCGCCGAGGATAAGCGCCGCAGCCAGCCCCAGCCCGCCTTTGCAGGGGACCAAGCAGGCAAGAAATGAAGGACCGCAACGGGCCGAACCCAGTCGGCCCGACCCGGACTCAGCCCGGAACCACGTGGAACGAACTCATCGAATTGCTGAGCCGTTCAGACTGGCCCTTCATCGACTGCGCCGCAGCGGCCAGTTCCTCGACCAGAGCGGCGTTCTGCTGCGTCATGCCGTCGATCTGCGCCACGGCCTGGCTGACCTGGCTGATGTCGTTGCTCTGCGATTCGCCGGCCTGGGCGATGGTGCTGATCAGCTCGGACACGCGGCTCACGGTCTTCACGATGTCCTCCATCGTGCGGCCGGCCTCGCCCACCAGAGAGGAGCCGCTCTCGACCTTGGCGCTGCTGTCGCCGATCAGGTTCTTGATCTCGCGCGCGGCTAGCGAGCTGCGCTGCGCCAGGCTGCGAACCTCGCTGGCGACGACGGCAAAACCACGACCATGTTCGCCGGCGCGGGCTGCCTCGACCGCGGCATTCAGCGCCAGGATATTGGTCTGGAAGGCAATGCCGTCGATGACGCCGATGATCTCGGTGATGCGTGACGAGCTCGCGTTGATCTCGGCCATGCGCGCCACCACTTCCTGCATCGTCTGCGCACCGCGGCTGGCCACGGCGCTGGACTGGGCGACGACCGTGCGCGCCTCCACCGTGCTCTGCGCGTTGCTGCGCACCGTGTCGGCGAGCTGCTGGATCGACGCGGCGGTCTGCTGCAGCGCGCTGGCCTGGCTTTCGGTGCGGTTGGACAGGTCGAGGTTGCCGCCGGCGATCTCGGCCGTGGCGCTGTTCACGCCGTCCACCGTCTGGCGCACTTCGAGCACGGCCTTGCGCAGCTTCTTGCGCATGCCGTTGAGTTCGCCGCGCAGCCAGGAAATCTCGTCCTTGCCGGGCGATTCGATTTTCGTTTCCAGGTCGCCGCCGGCAATGCGGATGACGCACTGCACCGTGTCCTCGACCGATTCCTTGATGCTGGCGCGGATCAGCCAGCCGGCCAGCCACGACAGGCCCAGGCCGGTGGCAGCCGCAGCACCCACGGGCCAGGCGAAGGCGGCGGTGGCGGGCTGCTGCGACAACAGCCACGCCGATGTGCCACCCAGGCCTGCAAACATGGCCCCGAGACCGGTGAATCCGATCACCACCCGCCTGACCAGACTGACCTGACGAATCCACTGCATGACTTGTCTCCGCGAGCTTCTCTGACCGACCCCACCAAGGGGGCAGCTTGTGATCAAAGTTATCGGCCTGAGCCAGCCCACTTGAAGTGCCGCTGCGTGAACTCCGCGACACTTCAACGTCAACTCAGGTGTCTTCCCAGACTGTCCAGCCGGCTGTGCGCGCATACGCGGCCAGCTGCGCGTCAGGGCATACGGCCACTGGATGCGTCACCGCCTGCAGCAGCGGCAGGTCGCTGGCAGAGTCGCTGTAGAACCAGCTGGCCTCGAAGGCGGCCAGCCCGGCGCCGATGCCCTGCTGTGCCAGCCAGGCAGCAACGCGGCTCGGCTTGAACTGCCGGAAGCAGGGTTCGCCCGCAATGGCACCGGTGTAGCGGCCGTCGGCCACCACCGCCTCGGTGGCCACCAGGTGCGGCAGCCCGAACACCCGTGCCAGCGGCTCGGCAATCAGCCTTGTGGTGGCGGTGACGATGGCGCACAGATGGCCGGCGTCCTGGTGCTGCTGCACCAGTGCCAGGCGGCTGGCGGGCACCTGCTGGCGAATGTGCCGTTCGAACTCGTGCGCCCAGGCCTGCAACGTGGCCACGCCGTGCCGTGCCAGCGGCGCCAGGTTGGCGCGATGCATGGCGTGGATGTCCAGCGTACCGGCCACGTAGTCGTGGCAGTAGGCCAGGTAGCGGGCCTCGGCATCGGGCGGAAGGTGGCCGCGCTGCACCAGCCATTGCGTCCAGGCCATGCCGCTGTCGAAGGGAATCAGCGTGTGGTCCAGGTCGAACAAGGCCAGCGTGGTCATGTCGGCGCCACCGCCGGCTGCAGCAGCGTCGCCGGCAGCGCGCCGCGCAGCGCATTGCACACCACGATGGCCTCGGCGGCCTGCAGGTCGTGCAGGAACAAGGGCCGTTCGCTGGCCGCCCAGGCCGGGTCGGCCAGCAGCAGGCTGCGCTGGATGCCGGGCAAGGCGCCGGCCGCCAGCGGCGGCGTGAACCAGCGGCCGCCCAGGCACAGGAAGACGCTGCTGCGGCCGCCCTCGACGAGCTGGCCCGCCGTGTCGAGGAACAGGCTGTCGAACGCACCTGCGGCCTCGGCGGCCTTCACGCCGGCGTCGTAGTGCGCGCGGCGCGTGGTCTTGTGCGCCGCCAGCGGGTCATGCAGCGGCAGCCGCACGGGGCTCAACAGCAGGCTGACCGCCCCGGCCGGAAGGGCTTGCAGCGGGGCGTGCGTCACCGCCATCCGGCCGTCGTGCGCCAGCGCAAGGCGCACACGTGCCGGGCCGTGCGCAGGCAGCGCGGGCAACGTGCCGTCCAGCAAGGCCCGGGCCGCCACCACGTCGAAGACGAAGCCCAGCGCACGTGCGCTGGCCGCCAGCCGGGCCAGGTGCAGGCCGATGTGCTGCAGGCCGCCGCCGGGCCGATGCAGCATCGTCTCGAAGAGCTCGAAGCCCAGGTTCAGTGCCGTCAGGAAGCGTGCCTTCAGCCGGCATTCGGCAAGCTCGTCCGCGGCCACGCTGTCAAGCACGATGCCCGCGCCGATGCCCAGGGTCAGCGGTCGCAGGCCCTGCTGCACGGGACCGAGGGTGAGGGTGCGGATCGCCACCGACAGGCAGAAGTCGGCGACGCCTTCGCCGTCGCCGCCGCCGGCCGCATCGATCCAGCCGATGGCGCCGCAGTACAAGCCGCGAGGCGTGCCTTCCAGTTCACGGATGAGCTGCATCGTGCGGTGCTTCGGCGCGCCGGTGATCGACCCGCAAGGGAAGGTGGCGCACAAGAGCGCCGGCCAGTCGACATCGGGCCGCAGCCGGGCGGTGATCGTCGACGTCATCTGGAACACCGTGGCGTAGGGCTCGATCGCGAACAGCGCGGGCACCTGCACCGAACCCGTCTGCGCGACGCGACCGATGTCGTTGCGCAGCAGGTCCACGATCATCAGGTTCTCGGCCCGGTTCTTCGTGTCCAGCGACAGCAGGCGCGCGGTTTCGCTGTCGCTGCGGACCTCGCTGATGCGCGCGGCCGTGCCCTTCATCGGCCGCGCACTCAGAACCCCGGCCTGCTGGCGCAGGAAGAGCTCTGGCGAACACGACAGCACCCATTCGTCGCCGGGCAGGCGCAGCAGCGCGCCGAAGGCCACCGGCTGGCGCTGGCGCAGCGCGCGGAACAGCGCCACGGGCTCGCCCCAGGCCTGGCCGTGCAGGCGGTAGGTGTAGTTGACCTGGTAGGTCTCGCCAGCGCGGATGGCCTCGTGAATGCGCGCGATGGCTTCGTGGAAAGCTGCTTCTTCGACGCTGGGCTGCAGGTGCATGACGCCGGCGTCGGCACCCAGCGCCTGGGCCTGCAGCCAGGCCGTGGCCTGGGCCAGCGACAGCCGCTCGAGCCGCTCGAACATCAGCACCCGCAGCGCCGGCGCCGGGCCGTCGGCAGGCGGCTGCCTGCCCAGGACCAGGTTCTCACCCCACTCGTAGTCGGCCAGCAGCACCGCATGCAGGCCGGCGCGCTGGTCGGAGCGCACCGCGGCCCAGCAGGTGTTCAGCCCGGCAGCGTCGACGCAGGCATGTTCACGGACGAAGCCGGTGTAGAGCCGGCTCGTGGGCTGTTCGGCGCTGGCGTCGCGGTCGTCGAGCAGCGCAAAGACAGGGGCCGCGGCGGGGAGATCAGCTCCAGTCATCCATGTCGTGCTTGATCGTGTGCCGGTTGGCGATCAGCTCGTCGACGCTCGGCTCGTTGTTCAACGCGCGCTTCAGCGCCAGCTTGGTCGCCTCGTAGTTGGTGCGGTACATGTCCTTCCTGTCGAGGTTCGGGTCCTTCGCGCAGCGCGGGTCGATCCAGACCAGGCTGATGATGCACAGCTCGTTGGCCATGTCCCTGGGAATGATGCCCTCGATCAGGCAGTCGACCACCGCGTCGGCGGTGGCCGACTGCACGACGCCGCCGAACAGGTCGATGTTGGCGAAGTCCTTCAGCGTGACCTTCGGCACGACGATGGTGGCCGGCCGCACCAGCTGGTTGCAGGCGCGGATGGCGAACATCGCGGTGTGGCCCTTGCTCTGGGCCATCATGTTGGCGAAGGCCTGGCCGACGGGGCCGTCGGTACGGCCGATCAGGATCTCGGGCATCGCGTCGGTGAACTGGCCGTCCTTGGCGAGCACGGTGGCCTCGCCGGCGTGGAAGGTGTATTTCTGGCTCATGGCCTGGGTCCTTGAAGTCAGTGAAAAATAAAAGTTAGGTGGCCAGCAGCCATTCGCCACGCCCACCCACCGCCAGGTCGCCCAGGTGGCGCTGCACGGCGCGCTGCGCCAGGCCGCCGAAGGCGCCACCCTGGCGCTGCAGGCTGCGCGCCAGAAGCTGCCAGATGACGGGGGTGCCGACGATAGCCGGCACCGTGGTTTCGGGCAGGGCTGGCGCCGGGCCGGCGAAGACGAGGCTGCCGCGGCGCATGCCGTAGCCCGGGTGGGCGCCCACGCGGCCGGCGATGGCCACGCTGCCGGCCACCAGCCGCGAGGCGAAGAAGTCACCCGCATCGCCGTGCACGAACACCGTGCCGCGGCGCATGCGGTCGGCGAAACGCTGGCCGGCGTTGCCGCGGACCACCAGGGTGCCGCCGCGCATGCCGTCCATGCTGCCCGGCTGGGCGCAGGCGGCAAAGTCTCCGACGTTGCCGTCGACGAGCAGTTCGCCGCCTGCCATCTCGCAAGCCGCCAGGTCGCGCGCCGAGCCCTGCACGTGCACGTGTCCTGCCGTCATGCCGGCGCCCAGCCAGTCGCCGACCGAGCCGGCCACGACGAGGCGGCCGCCGGCCATCTGCCAGCCGATGCGGTCGCAACGAGACAGGTCGCCCTGCAGCACGAGCAGCGGCTCGTCACCGAGCCGCGCGACGTCGAAGAATTCGGCCAGCGGCACGGTGTCGCGGCCCAGGCCCAGCG
Organism: Rubrivivax sp.; assembly: GCA_022842595.1. Classification (GTDB taxonomy): domain Bacteria; phylum Pseudomonadota; class Gammaproteobacteria; order Burkholderiales; family Burkholderiaceae_C; genus Rubrivivax. Next base: position 53,611 of record JALHPF010000018.1, on the reverse strand, counting down.
GCAGCTTCTCGATGACCCCGGCGTTCAGGCCGGCAAGGGTTGTGGGCAGCAGGCCGCGCAGGTCCAGCCGCAGACTTGGGGTGGTGCGCAGACGCAGCGTGACGCTCACGAGGCGGCCCCCATCAGCTTGTGCAGGTGGAAGTGGAAGGGCCCGAGCTTGCCACCGTAGTTGCCGGCGCTGATGCGCAGCAGCCCCGATGCCGACCCCAGCGCGATGCCGGCATCGAGCCCGGCGCGCATGGCCGCAGAGACATCGGCTTCGGTCAGGCCGTCGATGACGATCTCCATCACGCACGCCGTTTCGGCCGTGAGCTGGGTCTTGGGCGCGATGCCGAAGAGCGTGGGGCAGAAGGCGTCGTTGGTCGAGGCCATCAGCGCCGGGTACTTGCTGCCGACCTTCGAGCCCGAACGCACCACGCCACCGGGGAACGGCATGACGACATTGGGCACCCGCTTCATCGCCGCCACGGCGGCTTCTGAAGCCGCCAGTGCAGCGTCGGTGTCTCGCGCCAGCAGCAGCAGGTTGCCGCCGCCGACGGCCTTGGTGATGGCCGTCGTTTCCTGCGCCACGAACTCGCCGTCCATCACCGGCACGCGCCAGTAGCGGATGCCGTCGATGAGCTTGCTGATCTGCCAGCCGTCACCGAAGAAACGCAGGTTCTTGCCCAGCGCCACGGCTTCGCCTTCGTGGATGCCGGCGTACATGGCGGTGGTGGGACAGGTCAGCACACATTGGCCCATGCGGCGTTCGATCTGCTTGCCCAGTTCCTTGCCGCTCATCGCAAAAAGCAGGATGGCCACGCCGGGTCGGCCGTCGGGGGTTTCCTCGGCCGACAGCTCACGCTCGATGCCGGCCTCGCAACCGCAGGCAATGACGCTGGTAGCGAAACCCGTGGCACTGACCGCGGCGTGGCGCGCCCAGGTCAGGTTGTGCGCGGTGATGAGGATGCGCGTGGCCTTCATCGGGAAGGCCTCGGCGAAGGTGTCGTCGATGGTGACGCCGTTGCGGATCATGACGCCTGGCCCTGGAAACACGCCGTGGGCAGCAGCCGGCCGCCGTTGCAGCAGCTGCAGAGTTCGTCGCGGCCGATGGCCACATGGTCGAAGTTCACCAGGCCCTTGTCGCTGAAGTGCCGGCGCAGGCGCTTGTGGATGCCGTGGTCGTAGTCGGGCTCGACGAAGTGCGTGCCGCCCACCGGTGCTGCGGTCAGCCGGCCGTCGCGGGCCACTTCGGTGCCGTCCTTGTAGACCCGCGACGGCGTGCGGAACATCGCCTCGGCATCGGCGTCGCGCCGGTAGAGCACGACGTCGGCGGCACCGCCCACGCCGAGGTGGCCGCGGTCCTTCAGGCCCAGCAGCTTGGCCGGCGCGGCGCGCGTCATGATGGCGATCTCGCTCAGCGTGAGTTCACGCGTGATGCTCTTCAGCGCCGACTGCGCGGCCACGTCGGGGTGCAGTTTCGCCAGTTGCTCTTCACGGAAGCTGCGGCTCATCAGCAGCTTGATCAGATGCGGGTAGCTGGTGAACGGGCCGCCGTTGGGGTGGTCGGTCGTCAGCACCACGCGCCAGGGGTCGTTCACCAGCAGGAAGATCTCGAGCCCGATGGCCCACTGCAGCGCGTTCACATAGCTCTGCTCGCGGTACTTGAAGGGCACGATGCCGCAGCCGGCTTCGAGCTCGTAGTCGGCCCCCACCCACTTGCGCGGTGTCGCGAAGCCCGACTGCGCATGCTGGCGCATCGTGTCGCCGCTGGCGGTGACGGTCTGGCCGAACATGATCTGGCCGACGTCGATGCTGATGTTCGGGTTCGCGTTCACGGCCTCGGCCAGCTGCAAGGCGGCAGAGGAAAACTTCTTCGGCCCTTCGCGGCCGTAGCTGTGGAACTGGATGTGCGTCAGGTGCGCGGGCAGGCCTTCGAGCGCCTGGATCGTCTGCAGCGTCGATTCGATGTTGCCGGCCACGCCCAGATTGCTGCCGTGGATGTGCAGCGGGTGCGGCACGCCCAGTTCCTTCAATGCCCGGGCCAGCGTCTGCACGACGAGGCGCGGCGTCACCTGCCAGTGCACATGCTGTTCGTCGACATCGAGCTTGCGCTGGTTGAACTTGAAGGCCGAGATGCCGGCCGGGTTCACCACCTTCACGCCCATCGCCTTGGCGGCGTTGATCTGCCAGCCGGCGTAGTCGCGGATCGTCTGGAAATCCTCTTGACGCGCCAGCATCTCCAGGAACAGCTCGTCGTTGCCCAGCATCACGTAGGCGCCATGGTCGAGCACTGGCGTGTCACCCATTTCCATGTGCGTGTGGCGGGCGTTGGCGGCCATCATCGCCGGCTCGAAGGCCGCCGTGTAGCCCATCTCGACATAGCGGTAGCCGGTGGCCAGCGTACCCGGGCTGCAGGTGCCGCAACTGGCCAGCTCGATGGCACTGGCCTCTCGCAGCGGCAGCCCACGATGGTCCTCGGGCAGCAGCAGCCGCGACAGATTGGCCTTGCCGCCACCGATGTGGGTGTGCATGTCGATGCCGCCGGCCATGACGACGCAGTCTGCAGCGTCGACGGTCTCGTCGACCTCGGGCATGGCGCCGACGATGCGGCCGTCCAGCACGTACAGGTCCTGCACGGCATCGACGCCGTGCGTCGGGTCGACGACATGGCCGCCGCGGATGAGCAGCGAACTCATGCTCGTGCCTCGTTCAGGGCGGCGTGGATGCGGCGCAGCACCTCGTCGGCGCGCGGCAGCGGGCTGGGCTGGGCGGCATGCAGCGGCATCATCACCACGCCATCGGTGCGGAACAGATGGCCGCCATGGCCGATACCGGGCGTGGCGACCGGGATGAAGACCTCGGCCGGCTGGGCCGCCAACAGCGGGTGGCCGATGACGATGCGCGGCTGCGGCGCTGCCGGCGGCAGCGCCTCGGTTCCGAAGCTGGCCAGCCACAGCAGCAGGTCGACGGCGCCATCGGCCAGCAAGCGCGCGCTGTCGTAGGCCTGCGGGTCATGTTCCAGGCCGTGCGGGCCCAGGCGCGTGCGCAAAGGCAGGCCCGACAGCCAGGTGAACACGCCGTTGACCGTGGCCGCGCCGTCGGCGCCGCCCAGGCTGAGCATGGCCGCACGCGTACGGCGGTTGAGCGTGGCGATGACCCGCTGCAGCATCTCGATCAGCAGCGCGCCTTGCGGGCCGAGCGCGGCGGTCTCGACCACGACAACGGCATAACGCGCTGCTTGCAGGCGCTGCGCAGCGGCCAGCAGCGCGGGCGATGCACCCGCCATGGCCCGCCCTTCCACCAGTGCGGCCAGGCGCGCCACCGGGGCGAACCAGTCGTCGGCGCCCAGGCCTTCGCCCAGCACCAGCCAGCGCGGGTCGTCGGCGGACATGCCGGTGCGGGCGTCGAATTCCGGGTAGTGCGCGGCCGGCGGCCGGCCCAGGCAGAGCACGACATCGGCGCGGCTGCGCAATTCGGCCAGCGAGGTGGCGAAGCCGCCGCGGTCCTGCAGGGCGCGGGTGGACTGCATCAGGGCCCCCCCGGCCGCCGCGTCGCTGATGGCACCGGTGCCACAGGCCAGGGCGTACAAGGCGCGAGCGCCGGCGACGTCGGTGCCCAGCCCGGCAAACAGCGGCTGCCGGCTCGCTGCCAGCAGACGGGCCGCCGCGGCCACCGCGGTGTCCAGATCACAGGCCTGGCCGTCGACAAGGGGCGCCGCTGGCGCCGGCGCGCCGAAATGCGCGAGCGCCTTGCGGGCGCGGGCGCAGTCGCTGCCGTTCAGCTGCAAGCGCCCGTCCGCTTGCGCTGCGATGCCGAAGCTGTCGCACAGCAGTGGGCAGAAAGGGCAGGTCCAGGGTGAAGGACTGGCCGCGGGAACGGCTGTCGGGCTGGCAGACAAGGGCACGGTCATCCGCTGCAAGGACGCAAACCATGTGCCACCGGGATGCGGGGTCCCCCTGCCCGGCTGAAGCCCCCTGCGTCGCCCGCTGCCGCGGTGCAGCGGCCAGATGTGCGACACACTGTCGCGCTTTTGACCGCAGTCGCGCAGGCCATGGCCCCCCCGAGGGATGGCACGAATCGTGTTGCAGGCTGCTGATGCCACGCCTGATGCTTGCGACCCTGCCCCGCCCGACGGCCCGAAGCCTGCGCCGGGCTCAGGGTTTGTGGGTAGACGCGGCGGCGCCTCACGCTGCGCTGCCGGCCACGGCGGGCAGTTGCAGGTCGTGCAGCGCGCTGGCCACCAGCCAGGCCGAGGCGCCTGCAGCCTGGGCCGCGGCGAGGTCGGCTTCGGAACGCAGGCCCCCAGCGCCGACCAGCTTGGCCGCGGGCGCACGGGCCTGCACGTCGGCCAGGGTCTGCAGGTCGGGGCCGCGGCCCGAGCCCACCCGTTCCAGGGTCATCACGATCACCCGTTGCGGCCACAGCTCGGGTGCGTCCCAGCAGCCGGCCGGGTCCAGCCGTTCGCTGCCGCGCCGGTCCAAAGACAGCACGGCCTGCGGGTGCTGGGCGAAGCACTCGGCCAGGGCCTCTCGCGAACGCAGCGTTTCGCTGGCAAACACCGGCCGCACCCGCGGCGCCAGTTCGCCCAACGCCCGCACCACGGTGGCGGCGGCCGCGGCGTCGGCGAAGCCGCCATCCAGCCAGAGTTCCTGCACTTCGGGCACAGCCTGCAGCAATGCGCGCAAGGCTTCGATCTGCACCTCGCCGCCCATCAAGGCGTCGAGGTCGGCCACATACAGTTGCGCGACGGCGCAATGGGCGCACAGGACGCGCCCCACGACCGCGGGGTCGCTGCTTTGGCACAGTGCCGAAACAATCGGGCGGTACGCCGCGCGGTTGCCGCCGACACCGCGCACCACCTGCCCACCCAGCATGTCGATCACGGGAATCAGCTGGGTGCGGGTGGCCATGCAAGGGGCAAGCAGTGGGCTTGGCAGTGGACTTGGAAGCTCGAGGCCCGGAGGCTGAGAAGATGGGGCGCGTGTTCGTTTTCGAGTATCTCACCGCAGGCGGCCTGGAGCAGGAAGACGCCGCCGCCGCGGCCACCTTGCTGCCGATGGGCGTGGCCATGCGCGACGCGATGGTGAACGACCTGCTGCAGGCCGGCGGCGTGCAGGTCAGCGCCGCCACCTGTGCATCGACCACGGCCCCGCCCGCAGGCGCCCAGGCCTGCATGCCGCCACCGGGCACACCCTTCGTCGAATGGGTGGCCTGGCAGGCTGCGCGGCACGACGCGGTGTGGCTGGTGGCCCCCGAGACCGACGGCCTGCTGGCCAGCCTGCAGCAGGCCGTGCCCGCCGCGCGGTGGTTGGGCTGCGACGCCCCGGCCATCACCCTGGCCGGGCGCAAGCGCGCTACGCTGGCGCGGCTGGCGGCCTTCGGCCTGAAGACGCCGCTGGCCTTCGCCACCACGGCCGCGCGCTGGGTCGTCAAGCCCGACGACGGCGCCGGCGCGGTGGCCACCCACGTTCACGGCAGCCTAGCCGCAGCCCATGCCGCGCAGTGCCGGGCGGCCGGTGGCAGCGTCACGCTGGAACCCTGGGTCGACGGTGAGGCCTTGAGCCTGTCGCTGCTGTGCGGCCGGAACGGCGCCGAACTGCTGAGCATCAACCGCCAGCACATCGACATCGACGACCAGGGGCAGGTGCGCTACGCCGGCGTCAGCGTCAACGCCATCGCGCTGGACGACGCCCGCGGGCCGGCGCTGGCCGCATTGGCCGCACGCGTCGGCCAGGCCATCCCGGGGCTGCGCGGCTTCGTCGGCGTCGACGTGGTCTGGCATGCCACGCTGGGGCCGGTGGTGATCGAGGTCAACCCGCGCGTCACCTGCGCCTATGTCGGCCTGTCGGCGCGGCTGGGCCGGAACCTCGCTGCGGAAATCCTGGGACGGCCGCGCGCCGCACAGCACAGGGAGCGACCCCGTGCCCACGCCTGACATCTTCGGCTGGGACGTGGGCGGCGCTCATGTGAAGCTGTCGCGCAGTGTCGGCGGCCGGGTGCTCGAGGTGATGCAATGGCCCTGCCCGTTGTGGCTGGGCATGGACCGGCTCGACCAGGTGCTGCAGCAAGCCGTGCAACGCTGGCCGCAGCTGCAGGCCACGCAGAGCCTGCACGCGGTCACGATGACGGGCGAGATGGTCGACCACTTTCCCCATCGTCAAGCCGGCGTTCACGGCATCGCGGCCCAGCTGGCCGCGGCGCTGGCGCCGGCCCGGCTGCGGCTCTTTGCAGGTGGTGCCGGCGCCGAGGGCGCTGGCGGCACGGAAGGGCCGCCAGGCTGGTGCAGCCCGGCCGAGGCCGGCCCGCGCTGGGCCGACATCGCTTCAGCCAACTGGCTGGCCACGGCACGCCACGTGGCCCTGGCGCATAGCGGTTCCGAGGCCGGCGTGCTGGTGGACATCGGCAGCACCACCACCGACCTCATCGCCTTCGGCGGTGGCCGCGTGCTGACCCAGGCACGCAGCGACGCCGAACGGCTGGCCAGCGGTGAACTCGTCTATCACGGCGTGGTGCGCACCCCGCTGTGCGCGCTGGGCCCGCGCATCGACTGGCGCGGCCAGCCGCACAACGTGATGAACGAGTTCTTCGCGACCACGGCCGACGTCTACCGCCTCACCGGCGAGCTCGACCCCGCGCACGACATGCATGCTGCGGCCGACAACGCCGGCAAGAACCTGGCCGCCACGCGCCAGCGCCTGGCGCGCATGGTGGGCCTCGATGCACGCGACGGCAGCGAAGCCGACTGGCTGGCCATGGCCCGGGCCTGGCGCGGCCGCCAGCTCGACGAGCTGGCCGGTCAGCTGCAGCAGGTGCTGGCGCTGCATGGTCTGGGTCGCAACGCACGGCTGGTGCGCGCTGGCTGTGGCGACTTCCTGGCCGCCGACCTGGCCGCGCGCTGTGGGCTGGCTCCGGGCGTGGCCTATGCCGACGTGGCGGCGGTGGCCGACGGCGCGGTCAGGGCCTGGGCGCAGGTCTGTGCGCCCTGCATCGCCGTGGCGGCGCTGCTGGCGCGGGAGGAAGGCTGATGTGGGTCGTGAAACTCGGTGGCAGCCTGGGCAACGACCCGGTGCTGCCGCAATGGCTGGCGATGCTGACGCAGCTGGGCGGCGGCCGTGTCACCGTGGTCAGCGGCGGCGGTGGCTTTGCCGACGAAGCGCGGCGCCTGCAGGGGCTGTGGCAGTTCAGCGACCTGGCGGCGCACAACATGGCGGTGCTGGCCATGGTGCAGACGGCCTACCAGCTGCACGCCATCCAGCCACTGCTGCAGCCGGTGGCACGCCTGGCCGACATTCCGCAGGTGCTGCGTGGCGGCCAGGCCGCGCTGTGGCTGCCTTTCGAGCTGCAGCGCCAGTGGCCAGACGCCACCACCCACTGGGGCCACACCTCGGACAGCATCGCGCTCGACCTGGCGCGCCAGCTCAACGCCGAACGCCTGGTGCTGGTGAAGGCGTGTGACGTCGACGGCTCCCACAGCCTGGCCAACCTGGGCCAGGCGAACATCGTCGATGCCGAATTTGCCGGCCGTTCGACCGATGCGCCCTTCCCGATCAGCGTGCTTGGCAAGAACGACCTGAACGGCATGCGAGCGCTGCTGCTGGGCGAAAGCTTCTTCGGCTTCAACGGCACGACACCGGCGCAGGGGCAAGCCGGCTACGCCTGAGGCTGGGCCGCCCGTTGCGGCGCGGATTGCGGCGCCGGTTGCGGCACATCCTGCAAGGCCTGCACCAAGGCATGCAATCGGGCCGGGTTCAGCGCTCCGCCGCGGTCGCCCACGCAGACGGCGGAACGGAAGCCCGCGAAGTCCGGGGCCAGTGCCTGCACCCGCGGCAGGTCCGACAGGCGCAGCGCGCCAGCCAGCCCGGCCAGCATGCCCGCAGCCCGCACCTGGGCCAGGAAGTCGGCCAGGGCAGGCTCGTCCATCACGTCGAACAAGCTGCCCGCGGCCTTGTCGAAGGTGTCGACCATCAGGCCGGCAAAGGCCAGCTGGCAGGCCAGCCGCAGATGCGCCGGCTCCAGGCCGGCGTCGGCAATGAAGACCGGCACGATCGCCGCGTCGCACTGCACCAGCGCCCGCAGTGCACCGGGCGCCCGCGCGTCGCGCGGGATGCCCACCTTGACAAGGTCCACGCCGCAGGCGGCCACGGCGCGCACCTGGTCCAGCACGGCGGCCAGCGGGTCCAGCGGCAGGTCGCCGATGGTGGCGCTGACGGGCAGGCGGCAGCCCTGGCCGCGCAGCGCTGCCACCACGGCGCGGATGGTGGCCAGCGGCAGCCCGCCCAAGGCACCGGCGCGGGGTTCCTTCAGGTCGATGAAGTCGGCACCACCCGACGCAGCGGCCAGGGCTTCGTCGACGTTGCGCACGCTCACCAGCAGCCGGGTCATGTCGATGGCGCCGTCCGGTGGGCGGGGTGCCCGGCAATCGCTTCACGCAGCCAGCCCCAGGCCTCGTGTTCGGCCGCCGCGGCGGTCTTGTCGATGGCGATCTGCAGATAGGCCATCTCGGCGGCCACCTTGGCCGGCGCCAGCATGTGCAGGCGGCTGACCAGCACCGCGCCTTCCAGCACCGCAGCCTGGGCACGGTTCAGGCCGACGAACGGCGCATGTTGCACTTCACGCACACGCGCCATGCGCAGGCGCGGGCGCTGCGGGTCGCCGTTGCTGGCGACGAGAACCAGTTCGACATGGCTCAATGCCGCCTGCAGATGCATGCCCGGCACGGCCACGGCGGGGCGCAGCGGCCAGTCGCGCCGGCCGGTGACGCAGCCGGCGAAGACGCGGGTGTCGGTGACGATGTTCAGCACCGCATGGCCGCTGGCGACGATGTTGTCGTGCGTGGTCGAGGGCTTGAAGGGCATCAGGATGACGTGCCCGGCCTGACCCTCGCCTTCGTAGCGCACGCCCATCGGCGCAATGTGCGGCACGCCCGCGGCGTCGACGGTGCTCACCACCGTCTCGTAGATCACCTCGTTCACCGCCGCCGCTCCGCCGGCAGCGTGGTGCCGGGTGCACACCAGGCGTCGTTGTCAGCGTCTGCTTCGACGGCACAACCCCAGTCCAGCGGCCGGTCCTGGACGTAGCGCTTGCCGAGCTTCCACGCGATCTCCGCATGGGCCAGTTCCACGCCCATGTAGAAGGCGTGGCTCGCGTCGTCTTCCAGCCCCAGCTGCGGCCACAGTTCGAAGGCACCGCCGCCCTGGCGCAGGCCGTCGCGGTTGTAGACATGCAGGCCCTCGGCCGACACCTGCACGCGGAAGTTGGGGTCGCGCACGGCAGCAGCGGTGGCAGCGATCTCGTCGGGCGTGTCGGGGAAGGGGTGCTTGGCATGCACCGTCATCAGCCGGTCGCTCAGGCCCTTGGGCAGGCTGCGGTGGGTGTGCGCGGCATGCATGATGCGGCGCGCCCAGTCGGCCTCGCGGATGGCGCGGCGTGCGTGGCCACTCACCTGCGTCGTCAGCACGGCAGCCACGTTCAGCTCGGCGCAGATGCCGAACAGCAGCGCGTTGATGCCGCTGGTGTCGGCCTCGGTCAGCTCGGTGAGATTGCCGACGCCGAGCATGATGGCGACGTCGGGGAAGCGTTCGCGCAATCGTTGGTACCGGCAAATGGACGCGGTGAAACCGAAGGGAATGGGGTCGAGGATGGCGTCGGCCAGGAACGGCCGGCCACGCGCCTGCATCTGTTCGATGGCCGCGGCCAGCGAGGCCTCGTCGGCCGGCGTGCGCGGGATCAGCACCGGTGTGGCCGCCACCTCGTCGGCGACCCACAGCGTGTCGGGCGTCAGGCTCAGCAGGTAGTCGGCACCGGCGCGGCCGCCGCGCAGCAGTTCCTGCGCGTCCATCGAATCGACGCTGACCTGCAGGCCGGCAGCCTTCAGCGCCTGCACCGCGTCTTCGAGGTGGTCGAACGCGGTCTCGGGCAGGCAGCCCAGGTCGATGACGTTGGCGCCATCGGCCACGTGCGCCCGGGCACGCTCGACGATCTGCGCCACCGTCAGGCGCGGCGCATCGACGATCTCGGCAAAGATCGCGACTTCGTACTCGTCGAGGTTCACCGCCTGCGCAGCGCGGTTGAAGAAACGCGGCAGGTCCTTCAGCTCGTCGGGGCCGCGCTGCACGGGCACGCCGAAATGCTGCGACAGCGCCTCGACATCGCCACGGCAGCGGCCGGGCACGATGATGCGGTCGGCCCGAACCGGAAGCGGCATCAACTGCGGCAAACGGCGGCGGATCATCTCGCTCGTCATCAGCGCGGCCACCTGCAGGCCGAGGTCCTGCACCTCCCAGGTGAAGGGCGCATCGTTCAGGCCATGCAGGACACGCTCCAGGCTCGGTTGGGCCAGGTGTCCGGTCAGGAAGACGATGTGTTCCATGCAAGGGCAAGCTGCTTCAGGCGGGCATCCAGGGCGGACTCGAGTTCGGCGGCTGAACACACGACCTGGCAATGGTCGATGTCGCGCAGCCGCTCGACATTGTCCAGCTCGATGCGCCGCGGCCGCAGCGTCACCCAGTCGTGGGGCGACTTCGTCACCACCACCGGTTCGGTGTCACAAGCAAACACGATGCCCGGTATGCCCAGCTTGCCGGCCTGGGCGAACATGTTGGTGGGCAGGGTGTCGCTGATGCCGAAGGCGCATTTGGCCACCGTGTTGCTGGTGGCGGGTGCCACGACGACGGTGTGATAGACCTCGTCGTAGAGCATGCCCACCGGCACGCCGCTGGCCGTCTTGTCGCGGAAGACGCGGAAGCCCGACTTCAGCTCGTCCAGCGGCAGCTTGTAGATCTCCAGCACCTCTTCACCGGCGGCCGACAGCATCAGGTCGCAGTCGGGCAGGCGCGCGGCCAGGGCCAGGCAATCCTCCAGCCCATGGCCCGACCCGGTGATGCACCAGGCAAATCGCCTGGCCGCCGCGGCCGTGGGGCCGGCACCCACTTCCTCTGGATCACTCAGGATGCGAGACCTCGATGTGCAGCTTGTGCAGCTTGCGGTACAGCGTGTTGCGGCTGACGTCCAGGGCCTTGGCGACGTTGCTGACGTTCCAGCGATGCTGTTCCAGCATCTGCACGAGCACGGCGCGTTCGTTGGCCTGGATCGGGTTCAGCTTCAGCGGCAGCGGCTGCGGTTCGGCCGAGGCCGGCGGCTCCACCGGCACCATCGGGCCGGAGGGCTGCGCCGGTGCTGCCGAACCGGTGGCGATGGCGGCACCGCGCGCGCTGGCCGCCAGCAGGCCGGGCAGGTGGTCGCGCGTGATCGGCTTGCCGTCGGCGAGTGCGGCCGCGCTGCGCAGCGCATGGCGCAGCTGGCGCAGGTTGCCGGGCCAGGGGTGGTCCATCAGCAGCTTCTCGGCCTCGGCGCTGAGCGTGGCGTCGCCGCGGCCTTCGGCGGCCAGCATGTTGCGGATGAGCTCGCGCTTGTCACCGCGCTCGCGCAGCGGCGGCAGCGACAGTTCGATGCCGGCCAGGCGGTAGTACAGGTCTTCGCGGAAGCGGCCCTGGGCCACCAGGTCGGGCAGGTTCTGGTGGCTGGCGCTGATCAGCTGGAAGTCGACCGGGTGCGTCTCTTCGGTGCCCAGCGGCGTGACCTGGCGTTCGTCGAGCACACGCAGCAGCCGGGCCTGCAGTTCCAGCGGCATGTCGGCAATCTCGTCCAGGAACAGCGTGCCGCCGTCGGCCTGCAGCACCTTGCCGCGGCGGCCGTTGCGCTGCGCACCGGTGAAGGCGCCGGCGCGGTAGCCGAACAGTTCGGATTCGATCAGCGTTTCCGGCAGGCTGGCGCAGTTCACGGCCACGAAAGCGCCACCGGCATGGGGGCTGGCGGCATGCACGGCGCGCGCGAACACTTCCTTTCCGCAGCCGGTTTCACCGCTCAGCAGCACGGGCGTTTCGCGGCCGATGACGCGGCGCGCGGTTTCCAGGTGGGCGATCAGCCGGGTGTCCTTGAAGGTGCTGGCGTGGCCGGTGGCTGCGCGCAGGCCGGCGGGGGCCGACAGCGACTGCTTGGCCGTGTGCGCCGGGCTGCCGGCCGTGCTGGTGCGCAAGGCCGTGCCGGCGGCAGCGTCAGACGCCGGGCGGCGCGCCACGGCGAAGAAGCGCAGCGCGGCATTGGCGCGGTAGGTCACCACCGGGTGGTAGCTGGCCGACAGGCTGCGCTGCAGCATGTCTTCGAGCGAGGTCTGGAACAGGTCTTCGATGTGCTGCGACCGCACGTCGGCCATCGATTGCAGTCCCAGCTGGAACAGCGCACTGCGGTTGGCGGCGAGGATGCGGCCATCGGCGCCCACCGCCAGCTTGCCTTCGTGCAGCGTGTAGACGAATTCCGGGCGGCTGTGGAAGTGCAGCGGGTGGGCGTTGCTGAACTGCTTGTCGATGAGGCGGTTTTCGACCATGCGCGCGGTCATGCCCAGCAGCACCAGCAGGTGCTGCTGCGTCATGTTGGACCGGCTGGTGACGTCGAGCGCACCGGCCAGTTCACCGGCCGGGTTGTATATCGGCACGGCCGAACAGGTGAGCTGGGTGAACTGGCTGAAGAAGTGGTCTTCACGACGGATCGACACCGGCCCGCCGGCGGCCAGGCAGGTGCCCATGCCGTTGGTGCCGGCTTCGTTTTCACCCCACACACCGCCGCAGCGCAGGCCCAGCGGCGCCATCTCGGCGGCGAACTCGGGCGACGACACCATGTGCACGATGACGCCTTCGGTGTCGGTCAGCACCACGGCCGATTCGGCGTCGGCCAGCTGCTGGTAGAGCGTGGTCATCTCGTAGCGCGCGCACTCGATGATGTCGGCGTGGCGCGCGAAGCGCTCCTGCAGCGCGGCGCGGTCCAGGAATGCCGGCTGGCGCGGGCGATCGGGGTGCAGTTGATACTGCTCGAGGCAGCGGCTCCAGGACTGGGCCACGACGTCGTCGCAGCTGCCGTTCAGGCCGCTTCGCACGACCTCCATCACGCGGTTGGCGTGCCCATCGCGCCTGCCGTCTCTTCCGCCGTCCCGTCCGTACTGCAAGGATGCCATCCAGCGCTCCGTCTCAAAGTTTCTTGCGGCCGCGGGTCGGAACCCTGCCACCGGGACATCGATTCTGACCTGCCGGCTTCGCCCTCGCACAGCAGAGCGGTTCGGGTGAACCCTAGCCAAGCCCTTGCGTGGCCTGCTATTTGCAGCCCTTGGCCCATCTTGCCACCCCCGACCGGAGCTTCGCTTGTCACTGCCTTTCCGCCTGCCCTCGCGCCATGACGGCGTATTCACTGCAACGGCCCAGGCCGAGCCGATGGATCTGGTCCTGATCGAAGGCTTTCGCGCCGACACCGTGATCGGCATCCACCACGGCGAAGACGTGCCGCAGCCGCTGGTCATCGATGTGCACGCCGGCGTGCCCCATGCCCGCGCCTGCGATACCGACGACATCCGCGACACCATCGACTATTCGGTGGTGCGAACGCGGCTGCTGCGCCTGGCGGCCGAGCACCGGCTGCACATGCTCGAAGCCTTCGCCGAGGCCATTGCCGACATCCTGCTCGACGAGTTCGGCGCTTCCTGGGTGCGTGTGCGTGTGGTCAAGCCGAACAAGTTCGCCGACGTGCAGAGCCTGGGCGTGCAGATCGAGCGTGCCGCGCGGCCGCTGCAGCCGCCGGCCGGGATCGGCCGCAGCGCCGCGGTGCTGCAGCTGCTGGGCAGCGGCATGGTGCCGGGCAGCCGCTGAAGACCCGACGCAGACGAAAAAAGGCCCGCTGACGCGGGCCTCTTTCGTTGGCGGGAACCGGCGATCAGTTCGCGGCGAACGGGTGGGCGGCGCTGCCCTTCTTGGAAACGACTTCCGCGGCCGTCGGCGTGCCGGCGACGGCGCGCTTGATCGATTCCTTGGTGGCTTCGTAGTTGTACTGCTGGATCTTGGCGTCGCTTTCGGCCAGCCAGTGGATGAACACGCCCACGCAGATGAACAGGTTGTCGGCTTCGTCGGCCGGGATGGTGCCGTCCTCGACGCAGTCGGCCACGGCCATGGCCACGCCGCGCTGGGCCGGGCCGAACATCTGGACGGCCTGCTTGGCGCCCTTGATGGTGACCTTGTTGAACATCACGGTCGCCGGCTTGGTCAGCAGGTTCGGTGCGACGACGGCCAGCAGGGACGTGAAGCCGTCCTTGTTGTTCACCAGTGCGTTGGCAAAGGCGGTTTCTGCAGGGCTGCCACGCGGCCCGATGAGCAGGTCGATGTGGGCAACTTCGTTGCCGTCGCCGACCAGCGACTCGCCGACGAGCATGCGATCGATTTTTGCCATGATGAGGGTCTCTCCTTAGGACGTTTTACGGGAATTCAGGCCCCGGCCAGGACGGCCAGCGCCCAGCAGAGGTATCACGTTCCGTGCCATCGGCAGGCCTGCCAGATCCGTGAAAACCCAGGTCACCGCTGAAGCAGACCGGCCACCATCAAGGTGGCCACGGTGAGGTCGGCGCTCGTGCCAGGGTTCACCCCAGCCTGTTTCAAGCCCAGGTCCCAGGCCCTGAAGGCCGGGTCGGCATCCAGCGCCCCCCCCACGGCCGCGCGGGCCTGCCAGGCCTGCGCCGCGCTCATGACATTCTGTGCCACGGTTTTGCCTTGTTTCCGAACAATGTGTGAATCGGGACCGCTGCCCAGCCAGCCCAGGTAAACCGCCTGCACCGCGGCCGTGGTGGTGTCGTCAGCGGTGGGCTCATCGTCCAGTTCAGGCCAGACGAAACCGGCCGGCCAGCCGCGCAGCGCAGCGCCGAAGACTTCGGCAAAACCGTCGCGGTACTGCGCAGCGATGCGGTCGCGGTCGGCGGCCAGCACCATGGCCTGCAGCAGGCTGACGCTGGGCGCCGCGTGCACGTCCTGTTCCGGCGCCTCGCCCAGGCCGCCCGGGTTGGCCTGGGAGATGGCGCGAAAGGCGCAGGCAGCGTCGTCCACCGTGAGCCCGGCCAGCACCTGCTGCAGCGCATGTTGAAGCGAATCAGATCGCGGCAGGGCGGCGTTTTCCGCGGCGCTGGCCAGCGGCGCGCACAGCAGCAGGATGCCCAGGTTGGTGTTGCAGCCCACCGCCGCCTGCGTGGCCGCCACCGCGGCCTCGATGCGCGCGCCGACCGGCGCGCCACGCTGGCAGATGGCGTCGGCCGCGACCTCGGCACTGGCCAGGAACTGCGAGGCGTGCATGCCATGGCCGGGCGCGTGCAGGCTGACATTGCCGGGCTTGCGCACCGCGACGTCGAGAACACAGGCGCGCAGGAAGGCCTGGCGCGGCGTCAGCGGCGGTCGTGCACTCATGCCTGGCGCGACCGGGGCTGCGGGACGGCCATGCCGGCCTGCTTGCGGTCGAGGAGGTCGTCGACGATGGCGCGTGCGATGTTCTGGCGCGTCACACCCTGCAGGCCCTGCCAGGCCGCGACACCGTTGACTTCCAGCACCACGATCCCGCCGCCCGGCCCGGGCATCAGGTCGACACCGGCGTAATCCATCTCCAGCGCCCGGGCGGCGGCCTCGGCGGTGGCAGCCAGCGCCGGGCTCAGCGGCGCCGGCAGCGCCTGCGCGCCTTGCGCGATGTTGTGGACCCAGTGCGTGCCCTGGCGCCGCATCGCCGCCAGCGCCCGGCCGCCGACGACGAGCACCCGCCAGTCGAAACCCGGCTGCACGGCCGGCGCCACGAAACGCTGCAGGTAGGCCAGGCCGCCGTAGGTGACACCCGCGTCCGCCGGCCGGTCCAGCGCCGGCAGCGGCACATGCGCACCGTCGACCCAGCCCACCCGCTGCAGGCCCTTGCCCTGCGAACCGAACAGCGGCTTGAGCACCAGCGCATGGCCGGCCGCGCTTTCACGCATGACGATGCGCTGCGCCTGCGCAGCCGACTCGGTGGCCCAGGTGGGTGGCGTGGCCACGCCGGCGGCATGCAGGCGCAGGCTGGTCATGCTCTTGTCGACGCTGCGCTCGATGGCGCGGGCGTCGTTGTAGACCGGCACGCCCAGGTCGCGCAGCGCATGCAGCACGCCCAGGCGCTTGGTCACCTGCTCGAAGCTGCCGCCGGCGATGCCGCGCACCAGCGCCGCGGCCGGCAGTTCGCGGCCGAAGCCGGGGATGACCAGGCCATGCCAGCTGGCAGCGGTGTCGATGTGGCAGTCGGCCAGGTCGACACAGCGGCCCATGGCACCACGGGCGCGCAGCGCCGCCTGCAGCTGGCGCGTGTGCCAGCCGGTCTCGTCGGCAAAGATCGCCACCTTCATCGGCACGCCGCCCGTCTGTGCACTCAGGCCTGCTGCAGCCACAGCCGCTGCAGCAGCGCCATGTCCAGCGCGCCGGCGTGCCAGGTGTTGCCGCTGTCGAGGTTGCTCACCCAGACCTCGGCCGGGGCGAACAGCGCCGGGTCGATCTTGTAGAAGTCGTAGCCGGCAGCGACGAACAGGTCGGCGAAGGACTGCCCGAACTCCTTGGCGTTGCGCGAGGGCAGGCGCAAGGCGAGGTCGCGCGCCGCAGCGTCGTCGCCACGCACCACCAGCTGCACCTGGCCACCGTAGAGGATGGCGTCGTTGGTGCGGCCCATGGCCTGCACGCCGTCGGGGCTGGGCGCCGGCAGCGGCGCGGTGGCTGTGCCGCCGACGATGTTCTGGAGCTTGAATCCGAGTTCATGGGCCTTGTGCAGCGCCACTTCCAGCACCCGCGCCACCACCTGCGTGGTGCCGGCCAGGCTGGTGGTGGGGGTGACGATGAGCGTGAGCTGCGGGCCCTGCAGCCCGCAGTCGCGCAGCAGCTTGTCGATGATGAAGCGCGGCGGTTCGCGGTCGACCTCGAGCACGAGCACACCGCTGTCGGCCTGGTCGCGGTAGGCCAGCTCCTTGTAGAGCTCTTCCTTGGCCGCCAGCGCCCGCGCCGGCCCCGAGCCCAGCGAGAAGAACTTGCGCCCGCCGGTTTCTTCCTTCGTGGCGGCCAGGCTCCAGCCGGCGTACTGGCTGCCCAGGCAGGCCAGCACGGGCTGGCTGCTGGCCACATCCAGCCAGGTCGGCCAGCCGCTGGCCGCGGCACCGGCCCGCAGGCTGACCTGGCCCAGGCCACCCAGGCAGATCTCGCCGACCAGCAGGCCGGCCTGCACGCTGCCGGCCACGGCCAGGCCGGCGTCGACGATGCAGACACCATCGGCCTCGTGGCGCACGGCCACGCCCAGCGTGGCGGCCTCGCGCAGCAGGCGTTCGACCAGCGGCCGGGCCAGGGTGTTGACGCTGAGGGTCATGACGATGTCTCCAGAAGGGTCAGCAGGGCTTCGCGGCGCGCGCCCAGCCGGGCGAGCACGTCGGGCGCGCCCGGGCCGTCGAGTGTGACGCTGCACAGCGGGTCGCCAGCGTCGAAATGCTGGCCGGCAGCCGGCAGGTCGTGGGTGTCGGCGGCAGCTGCCAGCCGCGCGGCCTGGGCGCCGTCGAGCGTGAAGGCGCGGCGGGCGAAGACGATCTCGTAGCCGCGCACGGCCTGTTCTGGCGGGCGTTCGGGCGGCGCTTCCGGCAGCAGCCCTTCCAGGCAGGCCAGCACATGCGCGGCCATCGGCCGCCAGTGCGGGTACAGCGCCACGCTGGCGGGCGGGCGCGGGTTCACTTCCAGCAGCTGCCAGGTGTCGCCGTGCAGCAGGAAGTCCAGGCTGCACAGACCGCGCAGCCCGAAGGCCGGAACCAGGGCGTCCAGCGCCGCCTGCAGGCCCGCCAGAAGCGCAGGCGCCACCGGCACCGGGCCGACGACGCCGCAGAACACATACGGCACCTCGGCCCGCACCGGGTGGGCGCGGATGCTCTGCCGGTTCACTCCCAGCAGCCTGGCCTGCCGGCCATTGGCCACGAAGGTGGCCGACATGGGCTGGCCGGGCGCACGCCGCTGCAGGATCTGCCCGGGCCCGAGCTCAGGCGCAGGCGCTGCTGCCGACAGCAGCCGGATGTGGCTGGCGCCGCAGGCATGCAGGTCCTTGAGCAGCCAGGCCTGGCCGTCGACCGGGCGCACACGCGCCACCGGCGGGTGCGGGATGCCCTGCGCGGCGAGAAAACCGAAGAAGGTGTCGGGATCGCGCAAGCGCGCCACCGCCTCGGGGGTGCAGCCCACCAGCGGCAGGCACTGTGCCGCACTCGCCAGCAGACCGGGCCGGCCTTCGAGCCCGCTGCCGGCCACCCAGCCCAGCGGGCGGCCCCAGGGGCTGTCGGCGCGGCCGGCATCGGCCAGTGCCGCCAGCAGCTTGGCGGCGTCGATCTGGAAACGGCCAGGCACGCCCACCGACCACCAGTGCCGCGACAGGGCCCGCGTGTCGGCGTCGCCGAACAGGTCGAGCGCCAGGACGTCGAATCCATCGTCCAACGCAGCCTGCGCAAGCAGGCGGGCCGACAGCCCGGCCACGGCCAGCGTGGGGTTCACGGCAGCAGCGTCAAGCGCCCGATTTCTCGGCCAGAAATTCACGCGCCACGGCATAGGCCTCGGCAAACCCCAGCACCTGCGCGTGCTCGGCTTCGCGCATGCGCGCCAGCAGCCGGTGCTGGGTCTGGTACTTCACGTTGCCCACGGCCAGCGCGCCAATGCCCACGGCCGCGGTATGCGCCAGAGGCGCGCCATCATCCATCACACCGACACCGGCGATGCCCTCGGGCGGCACGGCGTTGACGTCGGCCGCCACCTTGAGCTTGCGCGCATGGGCCAGGTGGGCCACGCTCACCACCTGCACCCCGGCCGCCGCGCAGGCCAGCACGACATCGGCGTCGGCGATCGACGCATTGACGGCCTCGGCATCGGCACCGGAAACGCCCTGCAGCGCGACGCCGAAGCGTTGGCCCGTCTGATCGGCCGCCGCCTGCGCGACGGCCTGGCCGCCGCGCCCGGACAAGGCCACCGAAGCCCCCGCCTGCGCAGCGATGACGCCGGCCACGCGGCCCACCGGCCCGAGCCCGCCCAGCACCACCACGCGCCGGCCGGCCAGGCCAGCACCATGGTGCTTGAGCAGCTGGGCGTCGACACATGCCACCATGGCCGCGGCGGTGGTGTAGGCGCCACTCGGGTCGGCCATCAGCGAGACGACGAAGGGCGGCACCATCGCGGCGCGCGCCTTGTCCAGCATGTCGGCAGCCAGCAGCGCGTCGCGGCCGCCGATGAAGATGCCGGTGCGGGCCACGCCCTTGGGGCCACGCGAAAAGATAGTGTCCTGGGTCATGCCGGCAATCGCGTCGATGCCGACGTCGCCGTAGGGCACCACCATCTGCCAGCCGGCGTCGGCCGCCATGTTGACGTCGAAGGGGCTCATCTGCCGGCCCGGGGTGAACATGTGAAGGATGTAGGGGCGGGTCATGGGGGTGTCGCGGGGAGGAACGCGAACGAAAAGAGTGTCAGGAACAGCTGATGACAGCGCCGCTGTTGCGCGGGCGCACGATCTGCAGCTGCAGGCCGCTGCCCACCAGGCCGGCGGCGCGAGCGCTGCGCACGGCGGCTTCGGCCGCGGCCAGGCTGGGCAGGATGGCGAAGCCGGTGGGGCCCCAGGAGCTCTGGCCCACCGCCACGCCCTGCGTCGCCTCGGCGCCTTCGGCCAGCCACTGCACCAGCTGGCCGACCGCGGCACTGGTATAGGCCGAGCCGCCCTGGGCCGGCGCGAAATGTTCACCCAGCAACTGCTGCATGCGCGTGAGGCCGGCCGCAAACGAAGGGAAGTCGCCACTGGCCGCGCCGGGCAGCACGCGCATCAGCATCTGATGGCAGATGTCGGCCGCGCTCTCGCGCGGCAGCGGCGGCAGCTGGGCGATGGCCTGGCGTTCCTGGGTGCCGGACAAGCCCTGTGCCGACAGGTCCTGCACCACCAGCACACGCCAAGCCTCGGGCAACGCCAGGCGCGCCAGCACGGGCGCAGGGCTGCCGTTGGCGCCCGGTCCACCGTCGAGCAGCAGGCCGCCCTGGTCGAAGCCGGCGATGCCGATGCCCGACCGCAGGCCGCGGCCGAGCCAGCGCGCCAGCGTGGCGCTGTCCACCGCCAGGCCATGGCATTGCGCAAAGGCGCGACCCACGGCCAGCGCCAGCTGGGTGCCGGAACCGAAGCCGGCATGCGCCGGCAACACCTGCACCAGGCGCAACTGCAGCGGGGCCGTGAGACCGGTGTGCACCCGCAGCTGCGCCAGGTGCGCCTGCGCACGGCCGATTTCGCTGGCGGCACTGCGCGTGAGGGCCGTGACTTCATCGGCCAGCGCGCCCGCCGGGGCGGGCGCCAGCTCGACCACGGTTTCGAATTCCTCGATCACCAGGCCCAGGCTGCCGAAACGCCGACCCAGGCTGCCCGAAGGGTCGAGGAAGCCGAGGTGCAGACGGCCAGGCGCCCGCACCAGGACGGCACTGGGGCTCGCGGCCTTCAGGCGGGTGAGGGGCATGTCGCAGGCAAGCATGGCCCCAGGAATAGCAAGCATCGTTCCGATCAGGGTTTTCCACGGCGCGCAGGCGCGGGCCAGTCGCAGCGTGGGGGCTGATGTGCCGCGAGCAGGACACAGTGTCCTGCGCCAGCTTGCAGCGCGCTGACCGTCAGTCGTATTTCAGGTACTTGAAGCGCGGATCGTCGGGGGTGCCTTCCAGGCCGCTGTCGGGATCGGCCCCGGGCTGCCACATCACCACGCTCTCGATCTTCGCGGCCAGCGCGAAGTCCTTGTCGGTGATGCCCTTGGCCGCGTGGTTCTGCAGCTTCACGGTAACGAAGGCGTAGCTCACGTTCAGGTCGGGGTGGTGCCAGGCGGCCTCGGCCAGGTGGCCGACGGTGTTCACGACCATGAGCGTGGCCTTCCAGCCGCTGGTCCTGTACTTGCGCCGGATCCAGCCGTCCTCGAACGTCCATTTCGGCAGTTCGGCGGCCAGCCGGGCCT
Organism: Rubrivivax sp.; assembly: GCA_022842595.1. Classification (GTDB taxonomy): domain Bacteria; phylum Pseudomonadota; class Gammaproteobacteria; order Burkholderiales; family Burkholderiaceae_C; genus Rubrivivax. The sequence continues at coordinate 32,787 of JALHPF010000018.1, read as the reverse complement.
GGATCTCTTCGACGCTGTACACGGTGTCGGGGCTTGCCTTGCGCCACTGGGCCATGGGGTGCTCCTTGCAGACGGAAAGCGCCAGCATGACATGGCCGGGACGCGCTGGCGACATCCACGACACAGGGACGCTGTGGGCGATGATGCCGACCGAATCCCCAACCCCCGCTGCCGATGACCGCCACCCCCCTGCCCCAGAGCATCGACGAGACCGCGCAGCTGCTGCTGGCCCACGACTACGTGGCCGAGCGCGCCCTGTCCACCACGCTGTTCCTGGCGCTGAAGCTGCAGCGCCCGCTGTTCCTGGAAGGCGAGCCCGGCACCGGCAAGACGGAGATTGCCAAGACCCTGGCGGCGATGCTGGGCCGGCCACTGATCCGCCTGCAATGCCACGAAGGGCTGGACCTGGCGAGCGCCGCCTACGAGTGGAACTACGCCCGGCAGATGCTCGAGATCCGCCTGGCCGAGGCGGCCGGCGAGGCGGGCGGAGCCGCCGGCAGCCGTGACACGCTGGCCCGCGAACTCTTCAGCGACCGATTCCTCACCCGCCGCGCCCTGCTGCAGGCCATCGACCCGGCGCAGCCGGTGCCGCCGGTGCTGCTGATCGACGAACTCGACCGCGCCGACGAACCCTTCGAGGCCTTCATCCTGGAAGTGCTGGGCGACTACCAGATCACCATCCCCGAATACGGCACCGTGCAGGCCCCGGTCGGCCGCCCGCCCATCGTCGTGCTCACCAGCAACCGCACGCGCGAGATCCATGACGCCGTCAAGCGCCGCTGCCTCTACCACTGGGTGGGCTTCCCCGACGCGATGCGCGAAGCCGCCATCCTGGCGCGCCGTGTGCCCGGTGCACCGCAGAAGCTGGCCGCCGAAGTGGTGGCCTTCGTGCAGCGGCTGCGCGCGGTCGAGCTCTACAAGCTGCCGGGCATTGCGGAGACCATCGAGTGGACGCGAGCGCTGATGGAACTGAACGCCATCCAGCTGGACCCGGAGATCGTCAACGACACCCTGGGCGTGCTGCTGAAGTACCAGGACGACATCGCCAAGGTGCAGGCCAGCGAGGCCGCCAGAGTGCTGGAGCAGATTCGCGCTGGCGCGGCCACGCCAGCGCCGTTGTCGGGCGTTCAGCCCTGAGGACTGGATGGTCGCCCCCGGGTGTTCCGAAAGCCTCTGTGCGGTGGCCCACATAGCAGGCTCGATTGACTTCGATAACACAGCGAACCGGTGATTCGACGTCGCCGCGTCGGCGGCGGTACCATGCCTCCACTGTGAGAGGAGTTCATGAGCGCAGACAGAGCTCCGCACCGTCGTCTGACGGCACCCCTGGCCGGCAGGGTTCGAGACCATAGCAGTGCCGAACAGATCGCGGCAGCCTGCGGTGCGCTCTGGATGGAACTCGACCTGGCCCTGTCGCCGATCATCGGCCCCCGCGGCGTGACAGCACTGGGCCAGCGCAGTCTGCACCTGGCCAGCGCCGTGCATCCGTGGCTGGCTTCACGCCAGCCGGGAGGGCCAGCGACGCTGGATTCAGCCATGCTCGTGTCTCTGCTGGCGCAGCGAAGCAGCGATGAAACCGCAGCCGCGGCCGACACCTTCCTGCAGACCTTCCATGAATTGCTCACCAGCCTGATCGGCGGCTCGTTGACGGAGCGGCTGCTTCGCAGCGCCTGGGGCCCGCCTGAACCCACATTGAACAGCCCGAGCGCCCAGGACACAAAGCCATGACGACCAAAGTAGCCATCCACCGCCTCGCGACAGGCGTAGCCGGGCTGGACGAGGTGCTGGGCGGCGGATTGCCTGAGTTCTCGTTCAACCTCATCGCTGGCCAGCCCGGCTGCGGCAAGACCACGCTGGCACACCAGATCATGTTTGCGCTGGCCACGGCCGAGCGGCCGGCGTTGTACTTCACGGTGCTGGGCGAGCCGCCGCTGAAGATGCTGCGCTACCAGCAGCAGTTCGACTTCTTCGACAGCGCGGCCCTCAACCACAGCGTGCGCTTCGTGAACCTGTCGGAAGAGGCCATGGCCGGCGAACTCGACCGCGTGCTCAAACGCATCGTCGATGAAGTGGCCACCCATGCCCCGGCGCTGGTCTTCGTCGATTCATTTCGCTCGGTGATCCTGGCCGGAGAAGGCGGCGGCCAGGCGCCCAACGGCCTTCAGCAGTTCGTACAGCAGCTGGGCATGCTGATGACCACCTGGCAGGCCACGACCTTTCTGCTGGGCGAGTATTTCAGCGAGAACGACGCCAACCCGGTGTTCACGGTGGCCGACGGTCTGATCTGGCTGCGCCAGAGCGTGCAGCGCAACTCGATGGTGCGCAAGATGGAGATCCTGAAGATGCGCGGTCAGCCGACGCTGCCGGGTCTTCACACCTACCGCATCAGCACAGCCGGCGTCGAAGTCTTCGCACCGGCTTCGGCCGTGGTGCCCTTGCACCCGAACCGCAGCCACGACACGACGAAGGAGCCCGCCGGGCGCGCCCTGGTGGGCGTGCCGGGCCTGGACGAGATGCTCGGCGGCGGCTTGCCGCGCGGCTATTCGCTGCTGGTGGCCGGCCCTTCTGGCTCGGGCAAGAGCATCCTGGCTGCCTCCTTCCTGGCCGAAGGCGCGCGCCGCGGCGAGACCGGCGTGATCGCGGCCTTCGAGCAGCGCCCCAATCGCGAGCGCAACCGGGTGCTGGCGGACCTGATCGCCAGCGGCCAGGTTTCGCTGCTGAAAAGCCAGGCGCCCGATCTGTCGATCGACGAGGTCGTGTATCTGCTGGTCGCCGAAATCCGGCGCCACAAGGCCAGCCGCGTGGTCATCGACTCGCTGTCGGGCTTCGAGCTGGCGCTGGCGCCCACCTTTCGCGAAGACTTCCGTGAATCGCTGTTGAGCCTGGTCACGGCCCTGTCCAACGCCGGGGTCACCGTGCTGATGACCTCGGAGCTCGAAGACCGCTACACCGACCTGCGCTTCAGCCCCTATGGCACCGCCTTCCTCACCGACGCGATCATCGTTCAGCGTTACATCGAAGTCGAAAGTCGCCTGCGCCGCGTCACGGCGGTCATCAAGGTGCGGGCCAGCGCCCATTCGGACGACTTGCGTGAATACACCATCGATGCCGAGGGCATGCACATCGGCCAGAAACTGGCCGATCAGGAAGGCCTGCTCGGCGGCCGGCCGACGCGCAAAAGCCTGCCACAAGTGCCCGCCGCCACCGACTGAAGCGCACCGGCGTATCTGCCATGAGCCAACCGATCGACCCCCATGCCCCGGCAGCAGGCGCTGTCGCCCCAGGCGACACCGCGGCTGCTGAAAGCGACCTCGTGCGCGTGCAGCGCAAGGTCGACGCGGCGCGCGCCGTGTTGCTGCGCTTGTTGCAGGAAGTGGTGGTGGCAGAAAGCCAGCTCACCAACAACCGGGCCACCCAGCTGCTGGAAGCCAACGAGCAGCTGGTGGTTGCAGCGCTGCGTGGTCAGACCGATGCACAAGCTGCTGCGGAATCCTTGCGCGACGCAAACCGGTTGGCCGAGACCGACCCCCTGACGCGCTTGCCCAACCGCATGCTGATGGGAGACCGCCTGACCCAGGCCATCGCCGGGGCCAAGCGCCGCGCGACCCGCCTGGCACTGCTGTTCCTGGATCTCGACAACTTCAAGCAGCTCAACGACACGCTGGGTCACGCGGCCGGCGACGAAGCCCTGAAAGAGGTGGCGCGGCGGCTGGTCTGTGCGGTGCGAGAGGCCGACACAGTCAGCCGCTATGGTGGTGACGAATTCCTGATCCTGCTCGGCGAGGTCTCGCACGCAGCCGACGCGGCATTGATCGCCGGCAAGCTGCTCGCCGCGCTGGGCGAGCCCTTGCCAATCGGCAACCAAGTCTTGCACTTGACGGCCAGCATCGGCATCAGCCTCTACCCAGACGATGGCGACTCGATCGACGCCCTGATCGCCCACGCGGATGCGGCGATGTACCACGCCAAGCACACAAGCGGTGGTGCGCTTGCACTGCATGGCGAAGTGCCGCCGCTGCCGGCCGCAGCCGCATCGACGGCGGCGTTGACCGCGCACGAGCAGGTCTTGGCGGCCCACGAACGCCGCCATGCCCAGATGCAGGAAGCCAACGAGCAACTGGTGCTGGCCGCGCTGGGTGCGCAGGAACTGCAGGCTGCCGCAGAGCGTGCACAGAAACGTCAGGCCGACTTCATGGCGGCCGTGGTCGAGGAACTGGGCAACCCGTTCGCGCCCATCCGGCTTGCAGCGTCCATGGTCGGGCGGGCGCCCGTTCATGAGTCTCTGCTTCCACGCGTGCAGGCCCTGATCGACCAGCAGTCCGCACGCGTGTCACGCCTTGTCAATGCCGCCAGCACTCGTTCCGGCCCTGGCAGCCTGCTGGAGCCCGCCGACCAGCAAGACTGCGATCTGGTCGGGCTCATCGATGCGACGGTGAGCGACCTCCGCGAGTTGATGGACCTGCGACAGCAGAGCTTGACGGTGGCTGTGCCGCCCGGTCCGCTTGCCGTGCGCGGCGACGCTGTGCGTGTGGGCCACGTGTTGAGCAATCTGCTCGACAACGCGTCGAAGTACACACCCGACAACGGCAGCATCCGGCTCGATGCGGTCGTCCAGGGCGAAAGCGTCGTGCTGACCGTCAGTGACGACGGCATCGGCATCACCCCGGACGTGGTGCCCCAGATCTTCGAACCCTTCGGACAGGACAGTCGGGCTATCGGCTTCAACGGTCCCAGCACGGGTATCGGCCTGCCGGTTGTGCGCGCGCTCGTCACCGAACTGGGTGGCACCGTGGCGGCCGAGAGTGCGGGCAACGGGCGCGGTAGCCGCTTCGTGGTGACTCTGCCGTTGGCCGGTGCCGGGACGGGCGATGTGCCTGGCGCCGGTCACGCCAGGGCCTGAACCACGGGTCGCCGCAGCTCGTCCATGCTCATCGTGCCCGACCCGCGCTTGAACCGGCTGCTCGCTGTGCTGCCCGACAGCGACTTCGAACGCTGGTTGCCGCAGCTCGAACGGGTGACGATGCAGTTGGGGCAGGTGCTCTACGAGCACGACCGCGCGCCCACTCACGCCTATTTCCCGACGACATCGCTGGTGGCCCTGCTCTATGCGATGGAAAACGGCGCCACCTCCGAGATCGCCGTGGTGGGCAATGAAGGCATGGTCGGCGTGGCCATCTTCATGGGCGGTGGCGCTACGCCGAGCCGCGCCGTGGTGCAGATCGCCGGCGAAGGCTTTCGCCTGCCGGCGCGCGCCTTGACCGCCGCGTTTGATCAGTCGCCCCAGGTGGCCAAGCTGATGCTGCGATTCACGCAGGCGCTGATCGCACAGATGTCGCAGACGGCGGCATGCAACCGTCACCACAACCTGCTTCAGCAACTCTGCCGTTGGCTGCTGCTGAGCCTTGACCGCTTGCCAGGTTCTGAATTGCACATGACGCAGGAGCTGATCGCCAGCATGCTGGGCGTGCGTCGAGAGGGTGTGACAGAGGCCGCGCTGAAACTTCAGAAGGAGGGGCTGATTCGTTATGCGCGCGGGCACATTTCCGTGATCGACCGGCCCGGGCTGGAGCAACGCAGTTGCGAGTGCTACCGCGTCGTCAAGCGTGAGTACGACCGGCTTCTGACGGCTGCAGCCAACCCGTCGGCAGCACTCCCCCAGCCCTGCAGGGCGTGAATCTGCCTGGCGGCCTTCCACGCTTCCCGAGCATGCTGTCGAAGACCCCAACCCAGGATGGACCGGCGCATCTGGCCGCCAACGTCATGCACTTCGGCCGTGTGCTGCGCAACGCCGGCATGCCCGTGCCCACCGACCGCATCCAGCTGGCGCTGCAGGCCCTGCAGGTGGCCGGCCTGGAGAGCCGGCAGGACTTCCACGACACCCTGGCGGCCTGCCTGGTGGACCGCGTGGAACACCTTGAACTCTTCGAGCAGGCCTTCCACATCTACTGGCGCGACCCCGGCATCGCGGCCCACATGGTGGCCACGCTGCTGCCGCGTGTGCAGGCCAGGACCGACACCGGCGCACCGCCTGAAAACCGTCGCCTGGGCGAAGCCTTGTTCCCGCACCTGCCTGGCGCGCCGAACCCGCCACCGCCGCCGGAAACTCTGGAAGTCGACGCCAGGCTGAGCTGGAGCGAGCGTGAACGGCTGCAGAAGGCCGACTTCGAGACCATGACGCCCGAGGAATGGCGCGCGGCCCAGGCCCTGCTGCGGCAGATGGGTGCGCTGTTCGCGCCAGTGGCCACGCGCCGCAGCGTGCGTGCTCCCGGCCCCGGCGGCGGCGCGCGCATCCACGGCCGCGCCAGCCTGCAGCTGATGGCACGGCAAGGCGGCGAAGTGCTCGCGCTGCGCTGGCGGCGCCAGGCCGAGAAGCCAGCACCCCTGGTGGTGCTGGCCGACATCTCGGGCAGCATGAGCCGCTACTCGCGCATGCTGCTGCACTTCGCCCATGCGGTGGGCCATGCCGACAGGCGCGTGGAAAGCTTCGTCTTCGGCACGCGCCTGACACGCACGACCCGGGCACTGCGCCAGCGCGACCCCGACATCGCCGTGGCCCTTGTCGTGCACGAGGTCCAGGACTGGGCAGGCGGCACCCGCATCAGCCAGTGCCTGCACGACTTCAACCAGCATTGGGCGCGGCGCGTGGCCGGCGGGCGCTGCACCGTGCTGCTCATCAGCGACGGCCTCGAACATGGCGGCGCCGACGACCCGCACTGCGAGCAGCTGCGCTTCGAGATGGAGCGCCTGCACAAGAGCTGCCGCCAGCTGGTGTGGTTGAACCCGCTGCTGCGCTTCAGCGCCTTCCAGCCGCGTGCCGCGGGCATTCGCGCGATGTTGCCCCACGTCGACCGTTTCCTGCCGGCCCACAACCTTCAAAGCCTGCAGCAACTGGCCCAGGTGCTGGCCGCCCGTCGGAACGAAGAAGCTGCGCCCAGGCGCGTGTAGTCGCCGTCTGACAAGCCCACGCGGCTGCCGCCGATGTCGGAAAAGCTGCCCCTGCGAGAGCATTCCTTCATCGACACACCTTGCCCGTCGACAGGAGAAAAAACCATGAACTTCCGCCCCCTGCTGCTGGCTGTTGCCAGTGCCACGCTCGTCATCACCACCGCTACCGGCTGCGCCGTGGCCCGTGACCAGTCCACCGTCGGTGCCTACATCGACGACGCCACCCTGACCACCCGCGTGAAAGCCAAGATGGCCGAGAACACGATGGTCAGCGCCACGTCGATCAGCGTCGAAACGCTGAACGGCACGGTTCAGCTGTCGGGCTTCGCCAAGTCGGCTGAAGAGCGCAGCATGGCCGAAAAGCTGGCGCGCGAAACCTCGGGCGTGAAGAGCGTCCGCAACGACGTCATCATCCGGAACTGATCCCGGCTTGCGTCGCAGGCAGCGGCAGGCGCACCTCGATGCGCGTGCCCTGCCCCGGCGGGCTGCTGATCTTCATGCGCCCGCCGACCGATTCGACGCGAAAGCGCATGCCCACGAGGCCATGCGTGCCGGAAGCGGCGGCCCCGGGCGCAAGCCCGCGGCCGTCGTCGGCAATGGTGAGCTCGAGTTCATCGCCGTCCACAGCGAGTCGCAGGTTGATCGTGCTGGCCATGGCGTGCTTGGCCACGTTGGTGAACGACTCCTGCACGATGCGGTAGATCACGATCTGCACCTCGGGCGAGAGCTTGACGTCGGCCACCTGGGTGCGCACCGCGAGACCGGAACGTTCCTCGAATTCGTGCGCCAGGATGTCCAGCGCCACCTTCAGGCCGAGATTGCTCAGCGCCGAGGGCCGCAGGTCTTCGATGATGCGGCGCTTCAGCGAAATGCCCTGGTCGATGATCACGTTCAGGTGTTGCAGCCGTTCCAGCTGCTCGGGCGCCGGCGTCGGCCCCAGAGTGCGCTTCAGGCGCGTGATGTCGAATTTCGAAGCCGTGAGCAGCGCGCCCAGTTCGTCGTGCAGTTCCCGCGCCAGATGGGCACGTTCGTCCTCGCGGGCGGTTTGCAGATGGCGCGCCAGCTGCGTGAGCTCGGCCGTGCGCTGGCGCACTTCTGTTTCCAGAACGTCACGTTCCAGGCCCAGCGCGCGCGCGTGTTCCCGCTGCACCCGGTCGAGGGCGGCACTGTTGCGGAAGTAGAAGATCAACGCCACGAGAACCAGCAAGGTCAGCAGGCCGACACCCAGACGCCCCTGGTGCAGGGTGGTGGCGATGGCCGCGCGGGCTTCGGTCACGCTGCGGCTTTCCACCTCGAGCAGCGCTTCGGCGGCCCTGCGCGCGGCCTCCATCTTCTCGCGGCCGATGTCGGTGAGCATCAGGGCGCGCCAGGCCTCGTCCTGCCCGGCGTCGAACAGCGACATCGTCTCGGTGACCTCGGACAGCTTTTCCAGCGTGCGCTGGTTGAGCCCGGACACTTGCGCTTTCCAGTCGGCGTCACCGGGGTTGCGGCTGGCCAGCAGTTGCAGGGCGTGCGTGATGTCGGCCTGGGCGTCGCGAAACGGCTCCAGGTATTCCGGCCGACCCGTCAGCAGGTAGCCGCGCTGGGCGCTTTCGGCGTCGAGCAGGCGGCGCATCAGCGTCTGGATCGCCGTGCGCGTCTCCGCGCGTTCGCCCAGGCTCACCAGCGAAGTGGCCGCGCTGCTGAAGGAGGTTTCAGCCACGACCAGCACCATGCCCGCACCGGTGCAGGCCAGGGCAACGGCGATGGCCAAGCGGCTGGGGCGGCGCGCACGCGATTCAGAAACAACGGGCATGGAAGAAGGCGTCGGCCCCGGACGAAATCAACCCGGAGTGTAGGCAAGCCGTGCAGGGCGCGTTGTAGGACATGGCCTCGATGCGCTGCTAAGCTTACTGAATGATCAGAATCGGCATCGTCGACGACCACGCCATCGTTCGCACCGGGCTGCGGCAGCTGCTGTCGGAAAACGTGGACCTGCGCGTCACCGGCGAAGCCGCCAATGGCCGCGAGGCGCTGGAACTGGCGCGCGGTGGCGACATCGATGTGCTGCTGCTCGACATCTCGATGCCCGACCAGAGTGGCGTCGACGCGCTGGCCGCGATCAAGGCCCGCTTCCCCGACCTGCCGGTCCTGATCCTCAGCGGCTTCCCGGAAGCCCACTACGCCACGACCCTGCTGCGCCAGGGCGCCAGCGGCTACCTGAACAAGGAATGCGACCCGCAGGAAATCGCCCACGCCATTCGCACGGTGGCGCGGGGCCGCAAGTTCATCAGCCCGGCCGTGGCCGAACTGCTGGCCGACAACGCCGCCGGCGGCAATGAAAAGCCCCTGCACGACGCCCTCTCGGAACGGGAACTGCAGGTCTTCCTGCGCCTGGCCAAGGGCGAGACCATCGGCAACATGGCCGAGGCCATGTTCCTGAGCGTGAAGACCGTCAGCACCTACCGCAGCCGGGTTCTGGAAAAGCTGAAGCTGGCCAGCAACAGCGACCTGACCTATTACGCGCTGAAGAACGGGCTCATCCAGTAGCGGGTGGTGGCGCGTGGTGGCGATGGGCGGCGCTGGGCGGCGGACAGCGGCCGCGTCGGCGCCGTCCTACTTGAGTGCCTAGCACCGGCCTACAGCCGCGGCAGGCAGGCGTCCCTACAGTGGCACCACGCTGCAAAGTTTGCGGCGCCCCAACTACAGGAGCTCACCATGCTGCACTACGCCGTCGTCTTTCTCGTCATTGCCCTCATCGCTGCCATCTTCGGTTTCGGCGGCATCGCTGCCAGCGCCGTCGGCATCGCCAAGATCCTGTTCGTCGTCTTCCTGGTGCTGGCGATCGCGTCGTTCCTGTTCGGCATGATCAAGAAGGGCTAGTCAGCGGGGTTGCCGCTGCTCAATGCAGCTTGACTCTGGGCTCGGTGCTGCGCGTCAACAGACGCGAGGCCGAGCCCAGTGCCGTTTTCCACCAGCCATGCAGGGCCACCTGGTGCATCTTGTACAGCGACAGGTACATGGTGCGCGCGAACAGGCCTTCCACCCACAGGTTGCCGCCCACCAGCGAGCCCATGAGGTTGCCCACCGTGCTGTATTCACCCAGCGAGACGAGCGACCCGAAATCGCGGTAGCGCCAGGGTTTGAGCGGCTGGCCGGCGATGCGCCGGCGCAGCTGCTTGACCAGGTGTGACGACTGCTGGTGCGCAGCCTGAGCCCGCGGCGGCACGTTGCCCTGCTGGCCCAGCCAGGGTGCCGCGGCACAGTCGCCGATGGCGAAGATGTCGTCGTCGGCCGGCGTCTGCAGCGTGGGCAGCACCACGAGCTGGTTGATCTTGTTCGTCTCCAGGCCCAGCGTCGTCAGGAACTCGGGCGCCTTCACGCCCGCTGCCCACACCACCAGTTCTGCCGGCAGCAGTTCGCCACTGGCCAGCTGCACCCCTTCGGCGCTGACGCCGGTGACGCGTGAACCGGTGCGGACGCGCACACCCAGGCCGCGCAGCAGTTCGGTGGCCGAAGCGGCAATGCGCTCGGGCAGCGCCGGCAGGATCCGCGGGCCGGCTTCCAGCAGGTTCAGCCGGATGTCGCGCTCGGGGTCGATCTTGTCGAGGTTGTAGCTGACGAGCGTGCGCGTGGCTTTGTGCAGCTCGGCCGCGAGTTCCACGCCCGTGGCGCCGGCGCCGATGATCGCCACCTGCAACTGCCGCGGCGACAGCGGCTCGGCCTGCATGTGCGCGCGCAGGCAGGCGTTGACGAGGCGGCGGTGGAAGCGCTGGGCGTCGGCCGGGGTTTCCAGCGCAATGGCATGTTCGGCGACGCCGGGCGTGCCGAAGTCGTTGGTCTTGCTGCCCACCGCCATCACCAGCGTGTCGTAGCCGCGGGTGTAGCCGGGGGTGACGACGACGCCGTCCTCGTCGACCACCGGCCCCACCAGCACCAGGCGGTTGGCGCGGTCCAGGCCCACCATCTCGCCCACGCGGTAGCGGAAGCCGTGCCAGTGGCTCTGCGCCAGATAGTCGGTGGCGTGCACGTGCAGGTCCATGCTGCCGGCGGCAATCTCGTGCAGGTGCGGCTTCCAGAAGTGCGAACGGGCCTTTTCGATCAGCGTCACATGCGCCAGGCCCTTCTTGCCGAGCGTGTCGCCCAGCTGGGTGGCCAGTTCAAGGCCACCGGCGCCGCCGCCGACGATGACGATACGGTGCGGGCCCGGCGCGGCAGGCGCGCCTGCCGGCGCCTGGGGTGGTGAAACAAGGGTGTTCATGCGATCTTCGTTGCAAGCACCGGGACACTGCGGCCGGCGCGATGCCGAGGCTACAGTCGGCTGCCGGCCCGGCACGTCACCGTCAGAGATTTTCTGGATGCCTGCACTCCGTCGAAACGGCCCTTGCCGCCTTGTCCTGCTGTCCCTGCTGATCGCCACCCAGGCGCTGCTGCCGTTGGCCGCCCAGACCACCACCGAGCGCGAGCAGGGCCTGCGCAACAACAGCCCGCGCTGGCATGTCCTGACCGGGGCGACGCTGGTGCTGGCACCCGGCCGCGTGGTCAGCCCGGGCACGCTGGTGCTGCGCGACGGCGTCATCGTTGCGGCCGGTGCCGACGTGCCCGTGCCTGCAGGCGCCCGGGTGTGGCCGCTGGCCGGCCGCACGGTGTATGCCGGCTTCATCGACCTGGCCAGCGAACTGGCGGTGCCGGCGGCCCTGCGCCCGGCGCCCCCCGCGCGGCCGATGTTCGGCCCGGGTGCCGAGCTGCCAGCCCCACCCGGCCCGCGCGCCGAACCGCGGCCCATGGCAATGCGGGCGCTGGCGTCACGCAACCGGTCGGTGCGGGCCGAGCAGGACGTGGCCGCGCAACTGGAATGGAAGGCCGACGACACCCGCGGCCCCCGTGAACTGGGCTTCACCACCGTGCTGGCGGCACCCGCCGCGGGCGTCTTCCGTGGCCAGAGTGCCCTGCTCGCCAGCCACCCCGGGCACGATGCCAAGGCCGCGCTCGTCAGCGCGCGCGTGGCCCAGCACATGGGTTTCGAGACCCAGGGCGACGGCAGCAGCTATCCGACATCGTTGATGGGCGCCATGGCGCTGGCGCGCCAGACCCTGCTGGACGCGCGCTGGCACGGCCAGGCCCTGGCCACCCGTGCCACCGGCACCCCTGGAACAAGCAGCGAGCGCCTGGCAGCCAATGCCTCGCTGTCGGCCCTGGCCCCGGTGCTGGCCGGCACCCAGCCGGTGGTGCTGGCGGCCTTCGACGAACAGGACTACGGCCGCATCGCGAAGCTGCGCGACGAGTTCAAGCTGCGGGCCATCGTCCAGGGCAACGGCCACGAATACCGCCAGGCTGCGCTGCTGGCGGCTGCCAGGCTGCCGGTGATCGTGCCGCTGGCCTACCCGCCCGCGCCCGAGCTGGCCGACCCCGACAGCGCACTCGACGTCTCGCTGGCGACGCTGCAGCACTGGGAGCAGGCGCCTTCGAACCTGGCGCTGCTGCAGCGCGCGGGCGTGCCCGTCGCGATCACTGCGGCCGGCCTGCGCGAGCCGGCGCGCGATTTCTGGCCGCGGCTGCGCCAGGCCGTACGCCGAGGCCTGGCGCCCGACCAGGCGCTGGCCGGGCTGACGACGACACCGGCCATGCTGGTCGGCGAAAGCCAGCGCCTGGGCAGCCTGGCGCCCGGGCGCATCGCCAACCTGGTGGTGGCCAGTGGCGACCTGTTCAGGCAGGACGATGCCGTCATCGAACTGGTGTTCGTCGACGGCGACCCCGTACCCACCCAGGCCGCCGCCCGCCCCGACCTGCGCGGCAGCTGGGCCGTGGACGGCAGCAACGAACAACTGCAGATTGCCGGCACACGCGCCGCCCCGCGGCTGGAAGGCAGCGGCGGGCCGTGTGAATTGCAGGCGCGCGGCGATGGCGACTGGGTGCTGCGCCTGCCCTGCGCGCGCGGAAGCGGCGGCACAGGCAGCAGCACAGGCAGCACTGGCAACCCCGGCCCGGCCGACCCGCGCACGATCGTGGCCGCACAACGTGGCGAACGCTGGGCGGGCACCGTGCAAACCGCGGAAGGCCCGCTGCAGGCCTGGTCGGCACAGCGCGTGGCGCCAGCCGCTGCCGGGCCGTCTTCTGCGGCTGCAGCGGCTGCGGCGAGTTCAGCGGCTTCGGCCGCTGCCACCCAGGCCGCTGCCGACGCCGCCGTGCCCACGCCGCGTGCCGGCTATCCGGTCGGCGCCTTCGGCATCACCCCGCCCGAGCAGCCCGCCGCACTGCTGCTGCGCAACGCCACCGTCTGGACGCAAGGCCCGGCCGGCACGCTGCCCAACGCCGACCTGCTGGTGCAGCGTGGCAAGGTTGCCGCCGTCGGCCGCAACCTGGCCGTGCCGCCCGGGGCGCTGGTCGTCGACGCCACTGGCAAGCATCTCAGCCCGGGGCTGATCGACGCCCATTCGCATGTGGCCATGGCGCGCGGCATCAACGAATTCAGCCATTCGGTGACGGCCGAAGTGCGCGTGGCCGATGCGCTCGACCCGACCGACATCGCGCTCTACCGGCAACTCGCCGGCGGGCTGACCAGCAGCCACCTGTTGCACGGTTCGGCCAACACCATCGGCGGGCAAAGCCAGCTGATCAAGCTGCGCTGGGGCAGCGGCGCCGAAGGCCTGGTGTTCGAGGGTGCCAAGCCCACGATCAAGTTCGCGCTGGGCGAAAACGTCAAGCAGTCGAACCGGCCGACTGTCGGCACCCGCTACCCGACCACGCGCATGGGCGTGGAACAGGTGCTGCGCGACAGCTTCGCCGAAGCCAGCGGATACGCCGCCCATTGGCGCGACTGGCGCAGCAACCCGCGCGGCCGGGCCGAACCGCGCCGGGACCTGCAACTGGAAGCGCTGGTCGAGGTGCTGGAGCGCCGGCGCTTGATCCACATCCATTCCTACCGCGCCGACGAAATCCTGATGTTCGCGCGGCTGGCCGCCGAGCTGAAGCTGGAAGTGGCCGCCTTCCAGCATGTGCTGGAAGGCTACAAGGTGGCCGACGCGATGGCCGCCATCGACGCCGGCGGCTCCACCTTCTCGGACTGGTGGGCCTACAAGATGGAGGTGGTGGACGCGGTGCCCGCCAACGCCGCGATGATGCAGCGCGCCGGTGTGCTGACCAGCCTGAACAGCGACGACGCCGAACTCGGCCGCCGCATGAACACCGAAGCCGCCAAGGCCGTGAAACACGGCGGCCTGAGCGAGACCGAGGCCCTGGCGCTGGTCACCATCAACCCCGCGCGCCAGTTGCGCGTGGACGCCCGCGTCGGCTCGCTGGAGCCCGGCAAGGACGCCGACTTCGTGGTCTGGAGCGGCCCGCCGCTGTCCACCTTCAGCCGCGCCGAACAGACCTGGATCGACGGCCGCCGCTATTTCGACATCGACACCGACCGCCGCCTGCGCGCGGCCGATGCCAGCGAACGCCAGCGGCTCGTCGCCGCCGCGCTGCGCGCCCCGCGTCCGGCGGCCAGCCCCCGCACCGGTGGCGAGGCCGCGGCCAGCCGACCCAGCCTGGACGGCGCCGACCTGGGCCAGCTGCGCTGGCGCGAACTGCTCGACCAGGCGCGCGCCTTCCGCCACAGCTACGACGGCCAGGCCGCCTGGCACGAATGCACCGAGGACGCACGATGAAGCCGCTGCTACCTGTTCGATGGCCTGTCCTGCTGGCCCTGGCCTGGGCCAGCCTGCCTGCGCCGCCGGCGCTGGCGTCCGACGCCGTGCCGCCTGCGCCCCAGCGCACCCCGCTCCTGCTGACCAACGCCAGCTTCCACACCGTCAGCGGCCCGGTGGTCGCGAACGGGCGCATGCTGGTGGAAGGCGGGCGTATCGTTGCCATCGCCGGCCCCGGCGAGACCCTGCCCGCAGCCAGCAGTGCGCCGCAGGTGCTGGACCTGGGCGGCCGCCATGTCTACCCGGGCTTCGTGGCCGCCAACACTGCGCTCGGCCTGGTCGAGGTGCAGTCGGTGCGGGCCACCGTCGACCTCGCCGAGAGCGGCGCGCTGAACCCCAACGCCCGGGCGCTGGCTGCCGTCAACGCCGACAGCGAACTGCTGCCGGTGGCACGCAGCAACGGCGTGCTGGCCGCGCTGGCGGTGCCCGAGGCGGGGCGCAGCGGCGGCATCGCCGGCACCTCGGCGCTGCTGCAGATGGACGGCTGGACCTGGGAAGACATGTCGCTGCAGGGCGCCGTGGCGCTGCACGTGGTGCTGCCGTCGATGCGCCTGAACAGCGACCTGCTGCGGCCGCCGCTGGACGCACTGGCCGACGAACTGCGCAAGGCCACCACAACACGGCTGCGCGAGATCGACGATGCCTTCGACGCAGCCGCGGCCTACCGCCGTGCCCGTGCCGCCGAGCCCGGGCTGCCGCTGGACAGCCGCTGGCAGGCCATGCTGCCCGTGCTGGAAGGCACGCGGCCGCTGTTCGTGCATGCCCAGGAACTGGCGCAGATCCGCCATGCACTGGCGCTGGCCGAACGCCATGCGCTGAAGCTGGTGATCGTGGGCGGGGCCGACGCCTGGCGCCTGGCCGACGTGCTGCGCGCGCGCCAGGTGCCGGTGATCATCGCCGGCGTGCACGGCCTGCCGCTGCGCCGCGACGACGATGTCGACGCGCGCTTCAGCCTGGCGGCCAGGCTCGCCGCGGCCGGCGTTCAGTACTGCATCGCGCGTGTCGGCGGCGCGTTTGCCGCCGCCCATGAACGCAATCTGCCGTACGAAGCGGCCAGCGCGGTGGCCTACGGCCTGCCGCGCGAGGAAGCGCTGAAGGCCATCACGCTGTACCCGGCGCAGATCCTGGGTGTGGCCGACCGCCTGGGCAGCCTGGCCCCGGGCCGGCTGGCCAGCTTCGTCGTCACCGACGGCGACCCGCTGGAGACGGCCACTCAGGTGCAGCGCATCTTCATCCAGGGCCGCGAGGTCGAGGTCGGCAACCGCCAGACGCGGCTGCAGGACAAGTACCGCCAGAAATACGAGCAGCTGCGCGCGCGCTGAACGCCGGCACCCGCTTGCCCTGGAGCGGACGACGGCCTGTCTGGCCGGCGCAAGAGCAGCGAAGTGCCGACCATGGCTTCGCTTCAAGGTGCTTGCCGTGGCCGCGCGAAGCGCTGTCGCTATCGCTATCGCTGTCGCTGTCAGCCTGCCAGGAAGCCGCCGTTCGTGGGTGTGGCTTTCGGGCCGTTGCCTTCGTTCGTTGGGCCCCCGTTCGTCCCGCGCGGGCGCCACCCGTGCACGGCAGGCCAGCGGCGGCGCCCGTGCTCTCCGGCCCAAGCTCGCGGGCGGGCACCTCGGCCAGACGCGGCTGCACGGCCAACACCGCCCAGGCTGGCCTGCGCGTCACCGGCCCGCGAATGGGGCCTGCGATCACGGACGCCGCCGCCGACCTGCAACTGTCTCGCCCTGGCCTGCTGGCACACCCACCCGCTGGTTGAGCAGGTGGTGCGGGCATGCGGGCGCAGGCCCCATTCGCGGGACGGTAACGCGAAGCCGACCCGCGCCGGTGTTGGTCGTGCTGCGGTGTGTCGGGACCATGCCCGCCCGCGAGCGTGGGCCGGAGAACGCCTGCCCGCGCCGCCTGCGACCGCACAGGTCGCGGCGTGTCGTCGGCGCCACGCGCCAACGCCAGCGGGGCGAATCGCAGCCGGCGGCGACTTCTGGGGAACTCCTCGCGTCGCGGCAGACCCTGCCCTGCGACCTCACCCGCAAGCTCAGGGCAGCCCGAACCCCAGCCGCTGGAATTCCGCCCGCGCCGATTCGCCGCGCAGATGCGCCACGAACTCGGTGGCCAGGGCCGCCTGCGCGCTGCCGGCCACGACGTTGGCCTGGTAGCGGATGGGTGTGGTCGTGGCCAGCGTCTCGACCACCCGCACGCGGCCGGCCGGGGCCGCCGCGGCACTGGTGGCATAGACGAAGCCTGCCTCGACGTCGGCCGCGGCCACCAGGGCCAGCACCGCACTTTCGTCGTCGGCCAGCACCAGCTTGCGCTGCACCGAGGGCCACAGGCGCTGGCCATTGATGGCCTCGCGGGCGTAGCGCCCGGCCGGAACACTGGCCTGGCGGCCCATCGCGATGCGCACCACTTCCGGCCGCACCAGGTCGGCCAGCCGGCGCACCGGCAGGTTCAGGCTGGCCGGCACCACCAGCACCAGGGTGTTGGCCGCGAAGGCGCTGCGCAGGTCGGGCACCAGCAGCCGGCGCTGCACACCGAGGCTGGCGGTCTCGGCGTCGATGCCGGCCAGAACGTCGGCACGCTTGCCCGGCGCACCACGCGCCACCTGCTCGAGCAGCGCACCGGCCGCGGCCGGCACCAGCTGAACGCCGACGCCCGGGCGAGCGGCCTCGAAGCTGCGGACGACCGCAGGAAGCGCGGCAGCCAGGCTGCTGTCGATGCCCACCACGAGGGTCTGCGCCCAGGCGGGTGTGGCCAGCAAGGCCCAGCAGACCAGCAGCAGGCGCCTCATGAGGGCTGGCGCAGCGGCAGGTTGCCCAGCAGGTTCTGCGGCTTGCAGCGCAGCACGCCGTCGCTGTCGTGGGCCAGGCCCAGGTAGACCGGGCGGCCGGCGACGTCGGGCCGCATGTCGGCGGGGTCGGCGAAGTCCAGCCTGAACAGGCTGATCAGCCGGCGCTGGCGTTCGGCCGAGACCTCGGCGCCGCGATACAGGTCGTTCAGCAGCGCCGTGCTGTCGACGTCCAGGCCGACATGCCAGCGCCAGTGTTCGTCGTCGATGCGCGGCACCGGGGTGATGTGCACCGCCACACCCAGCAGCTGCAGCACCCAGCGTTCGAGCACCCGTGCCAGCGCGGGCAGGCCGCTGCGGGCATTCTTCAATGTGAACTGCAGGCCATGGCCCACGTCCTGGGTGATTTCGTGCGACAGGTCCAGCAGCAGCGGGTGGTGGCCCGTGGCGGCACTGGTCCAGTAGCGCGCGGCGGTGTCGGGCGCCAACACCGCCACGTCCAGCGCCTTGGGTGGCATCTGCGCCTGCATCAGCAGCCGGCCCAGTTCGCCGAGGCCGGCGGTGCGGTGCAGCAGGTCCAGCGTCTCGCGGTCGCCGGCGAGCACGCGGCCTTCATGCACGCTGACCCGCTGCGCGCGGAACAGCAGTTCGCCGGCACGCGCCTCGAAGACGTCGACGCCCACCGGTTCTTCACCTGGCTCTTCACCCGGTGTTTCGGCCGTCTTCTCGATCAGCCCGCGCACGATGGCCTGGGCCAGCAGGTCGACGAACAGCGGCGGGATGTCGACGGGCGTGTCGCCGGTAAAGAGCCCGCGGTAGGCCGCCTGCAGGCTGCCCGCGGCCAGCAGGCGCTGGCGAAAGCGCAGGAACACGGCGTAGTTGTCCCGCGCGTCGCCGTCCTTCAGCCGGGCCAGGCGCTCGGCGCTGACTTCCATTTGCGGCTGCGCCAGCAGCGCGGCGTGCAGCGCACGTTCGGAATCACAGCTTTCGGCCACCGGCGCCAGTTCCTCGCGCTGCAGGAACAGGCGCAGGTAATCGTCGGTCGGGTGCAGCAGACCCTGGCTGTCGCGCTGCAGCGCGGCCCAGCCGCATTCGGGCCAGAAGTCGTCGTGGGCCATCGTCAGGCCGGCCACACCGTGGGGCCGAAGTCGCCTTGCAGTGCGCGCCAGACGGTTTCGCTCGTCAGGGGCATCTGCACCCGTGCGGCATCGGCACCCAGGCCGGCGCTGCGCAGCGCGTCGACGACGGCGTTCACCACCGCCGGCGTGGCGCCGATGGTGCCGAGTTCGCCCACGCCCTTGGCCCCCAGGCCGTTGGTCAGGCAGGGCACGCTTTCGTCGAAACGCGTCTTGAAGTCGCGGAAGCCATCGGCGTGCGGCAGCGCGTAGTCCATGTAGCTGGCGCTGAGCAGCTGGCCGCTGTCGGCGTCGTAGGCGATGCGTTCGCACAAGGCCTGGCCGATGCCCTGCACCGCGCCGCCTTCGATCTGGCCACGCACGATCACCGGGTTGACGACGCGACCGATGTCGTTGACCGAGGCATAGGCCACGATGTCCACCTGCCCGGTGGCCGGGTCGATCTCGACCTCGCACAGATGGCAGCCGTTGGGCCAGCTCGGCGCGCCGGCCTTGGCGTTGCCGGCGGCGACGATGGCCGCCCCGGGCTGGCGGCTGGCCAGTTCGAACAGGCCGATGCCGAGGTCGGTGCCCACCACGTTGAAGCGGCCGGCCTGGTATTCGATGTCGCCCGGCGGCGCTTCCAGCGCGTCGGCGGCCAGCGGCCTGGCGGCTTCGACCGCCGCCAGCGAGGCCACGCGCACCGCCGCGCCGCCCGTGAAGAGCGAACGTGAACCGGCACTGCCGAAGCCGTTGGCGCGGTCGGTGTCGCCCTGCAGGATGCGGATGCGTTCGATCGGCACACCGAACACGTCCACCGCCAGCTGCGCGTAGCTGGTGGCGATGCCCTGGCCCATGGCCATGGTGGCCGAGGTAAGCTCGACCCAGCCTTCACCGTTGGCGTCGGTGCCGATGCGCACCTGCACGTCTTCTTCCAGCGCGTTGCCGCCGGTCCATTCCAGGAAGGTGGCGACACTGCGCCCACGCAGCCGGCCACGCGCCTGGGACACGCTGCGGCGCTGGGCGAAGCCGGCCCAGTCGGCAAGCTGCAGGCCCTGGTCGAGCAGGCGCTCGAACTGGCCGCTGTCGTAGACCTGGCCCATCGGGTTGCGGTAGGGAAACTGGTCGGGGCGGATGAGATTGCGGCGGCGCAGTTCGGCCGGGTCCACACCCATCTGCGCCGCCGCGGCGTCCATCAGCCGCTCGACGATGTAGATGGCTTCGGGCCGGCCCGCGCCGCGGTAGGCGCCGGTGGCGGCGGTGTGCGTCAGCACCGCGCGGATGTGCAGGCTGAGGTTCGGGATGTCGTAGACGCTGGTGCTGACCCACGGCCCCACCATCAGCTGGATGGCCACACCCGGTGCCGTGGGGCAGGCGCCGACGTTGGCCAGCGAGGCGATGCGCAACGCCAGCACGCGGCCGCTGGCGTCCAGCGCCATCTCGGCGCGGCTCACCAGGTCGCGGCCATGCACCGCCGAGAGGAAGTCTTCCAGCCGGTCGGCCTGCCACTTCACCGGCCGCTGCAGCTGCAGCGCGGCGAAGGCCACGACCAGGTCTTCGGGGTAGAAGGTGGTCTTCATGCCGAAGCCACCACCGACGTCGCCCACCAGCACGCGGATGCTGTCCACCGTCTGCCCCGGCAGCGTGGCGGCCAGACCGGCACGCAGGCCGGTGGGCATCTGGCTGGAAGCGCGCACCGTCAGGCGGCCTGCGTCCAGCCAGGCCAGCACCGCGCGTGGCTCCATCGTGCTCGGCGCCAGGCGCTGGTTCACAAGGTCGAGTTGCACATGGTGGGCGGCGCTGGCGAAAGCGGCGTCGGTGGCCTCGGCGTTGCCGTGGCGGGCTTCGGCCAGCACGTTGCCGGGCGCACCGGGCCACACCTGTGCGGCACCCGCAGCCACGGCCTGCACCGCGCCGGTGACGCAGGGCATCGGTTCGATGTCCACGGCCACCGCGTCGGCGGCGGCGCGCGCAGCTTCGCGGGTTTCGGCAATCACCGCCGCCACCGCCTCGCCGACGAAGCGCACCGTGTCCACGGCCAGCCCCAGCCGCGGCGGCGGGTCCATCGCGCGGCGATCGGCCTGCTTGAAGCCGGCCGCCGGCGGCAGCGGCTTCACGCCGGCCGCCACCAGGTCGGCACCGGTGTAGACCGCCAGCACGCCGGGCCGGGCCCGGGCAGCGGCCACGTCCACCGCCAGCACCCGGCCGTGGGCCTGGGACGAGCGCACGAAATGCACGAACACCTGCCCGGCCGGCGCGACGTCGTCGGTGAAACGTCCCTGGCCCCGCACCAGCGCCGGGTCTTCGATGCGGCGCACGGCCTGGCCGCTGCCGAAACGGCCGGGCTCGAAGGCGAGATCCGGGGCGTTCACGCGGCTGCTCCGGCGCCGTGCCCGGCCATGGCCTGTGCGGCCTGCTGCACCGACTTCACGATGTTCACGTAGCCCGTGCAGCGGCACAGGTTGCCTTCGAGCGCCTGCACGATCTCGGCCTCGCTCGGCCGCGGGTTGTGCTGCAGCAGGCAGGTGGCCGCCATCACCATGCCCGGCGTGCAGAAGCCGCATTGCAGGCCGTGGCAGGCGACGAAGGCTTCCTGCACCGGGTGCAGCGTGCCGTCGGCCCGAGCCAGGCCCTCGATGGTGGTGACGCTGCGCCCGGCGGCCTGCACGGCCAGCACGCTGCAGGCCTTCACGCTCCGGCCGTCCAGCAGCACGGTGCAGCAGCCGCACTGTGCGGTGTCGCAGCCCTGGTGCGTGCCGGTCAGCGCGAGCGGGCCGCGCAGCAGTTCAATCAGCAAAGTGGCGGGCTCGGCGTCGACCGCGGTGGCCTGGCCGTTCAGGGTGAGCTGGATCGTGGGCATGGAAGGGCGCGCAGGTCGCGTGGCGGATGTCAGAGTGCACAACTGCGAAAACCGCAGAAGGCGTGATCATGCCCGGGCGGCGCAAAGCGCCGGGCCTGGGGGTGATGGCGCCGCCGGCGGCTGGCGAACGAGGCACCGCGCAGCACGGCCTGGCTGCCCGCCGGCGGTGGCAGGTCCAGGCAACCCGGCGGCGCCGCCCCGGCACCTGGCCAGGCGCGGGCCGTGCCAGCCACCCACTCGAAGACATCGCCCCAGACGAAACCCCGCGAAGCCGCCGTGCTCGCGGCCACTTCCCATTCCACTTCGGTCGGCAGCCGCCGGCCGGCCCAGCGGCACCAGGCCTGGGCCTCGAAACGGCTGACATGCATCGCCGCCTGCCCGGCTGGCGCCCGCTGCAGGCCGGCGCTGCGGCCCTGTCCGCGCTGGACCAGCACGCCGCCCAGCAACTGCGCCACATGCCCTGGAGCACGCCGCGCGCCGGCTTCTTCGGTGGCACTGCCGCGCACGCTGGCCTGCGCCTGCAGCCAGGTCCAGCCGGCGTCGCCCCAGAGTTCGGGCCGGTCGTAGCCGCCATCGGCGGCGAATTCGGCGTACTGCTGCCAGTTCACCGCCTGCGCGTCGATCTCGAATTCGGGCACGGCCACGCTTTCGTGGCCCCATTCGTTGAAGGGCACGCCCGGGCCGCCGGCGCCTGCCCCCAGCCGCCAGGGGCTGGCCGGCAGCCACAGCGGCGGGCGCTGGCCCCGCGCGGGGGGTGCGCCCTGCTGCCAGAGCACGGCCAGGCATTCGCCCAGCCGGTCTTCGTGCAGCAGGGCCTGATGGGCCTGATGGGCCCGATCGGTCCGACGGTCGGGGTGCTCGTTGCGCCGCGGGTCGGCACGGGCGCTGTCCAGCATGTCGATGCTGGCCTCCAGGGTCTCGGCCATCCAGGCGGGCATGGCAGCGCCTTCCAGCGTGTCGGCTGCGGCCGGCCGGCCCAGCAGCCAGCGCTCCTGGTAGGCCGCGCCGCGCGCCGCGGTCTGCCAGGCCTGGCTGCGCAGGCCGGGCGAAACCCCCGGCGCGTCGAAGGCGGCCAGCGACAGCAGCAGGTGATTGCGCGCATCCAGCAGCGCCAGCGACAGCAGTTCGGCCCCGGCAGTGCGAATGGCCACCGGGTCGTCCAGCGGGTTGGCCGCCGGCGCCGACCTGGCCACCATCACTGCCCGACCAGCCCGTTGCGGATGGCGTACACCGTGAGCTCGGCATTGTTCGCCAGGCCCAGCTTCTCGAGCACACGCGCCCGGTAGACCGACACGGTCTTCGGGCTCAGCGTCAGCGCTTCGGCGATGTCGGCCAGGCGTTTGCCGCTGGCAATCAGCACCAGGGTCTGCAGTTCACGGTCGCTCAGCGTGTTGTGGGCGTTTTCGTGGGTCGGCGCGGTCAGGCTTTCGACCAGCATCTGCGCGATCTCCGGCGTGACGTACTTGCGGCCCTGCGACACGGTGCGCACCGCCTGCACGATGAGCTGCGGGTCGCCGCCCTTGTTCACGTAACCAAAGGCCCCGGCGCGCAGCGCGCGGATGGCGTACTGGTCTTCCGGGTACATGCTGACGACCAGCACCTTCACCGCGCTGCCCTCGTCCTTCAGCGCATGCAGCACGTCCAGGCCGCTGCGGCCGGGCAGATTGATGTCCAGCACGAGCACGTCGCAGGGGCCGTTGCGGCGGCTGTCGGATGGCGGCGTGCGCCCGTCGGCGCCGGCGGCGGCGAGCGTCCTCATCAGCGAGCGCAGTTCGCCGTAATCGCCGGCCTCGCCCACCACCTTCATGTCGGGCGCGTCGGACAGGGTGTCGCGGATGCCGCGGCGGATCAGCGCGTGGTCGTCGCACAGGATGACTTCAATCATGGAGGGTGCACACGGGTCTGGGGCTCTTCATCAATAGCGAGTCGACCAGGCCTCGGCCTCGTCGTCCTCGGCCTTGGGCTGGCCTGGTGGCGTTGCCGGGATGGCGCCGGGTTCGCGGGCGCCCAGCGGTACCGACAGGATCAGGGTCGTGCCGGCAGGCCCGCTGCCCAGGTCGACCCAGCCGCCGACGGTGGAAGCACGCTCGTGCAGGCCGCGGATGCCGAAGCTCTGGGCCTTGGCCAGCGCGCCGGGCGACAGGCCGCGGCCGTTGTCGCTGATTTCAAGGCTCAGCACACCCGCGCTGGCCGACACGTCGACGACCACCTGGCTGGCCTGCGCGTGTTTGCTGACGTTGGTAAGCGCTTCCTGCGCCGTGCGGTAGGCCACCAGCGCCACGCCCGGCGGCAGCGCCCGGCGCACGCCGTCGGCGGACGGCTGCATGGTGGCCGACACACGAAGTTCGCAGCCGATGCCGGTGCGCTTCTCGAAGGCGTTGCACATCCACTGCAGCGCCGCCACCAGGCCCTGTTCCAGGATGGCCGGGCGCAGGTTCTGCATGATTCGCTGGCTGGCTTCGATGGCGTGCGTCACCAGGTCCAGGGCGCTGTGCAGGCGTGCCGGCAGTTCGGCCGGCAGGCCGCTGGCGCCAGCGGTATTTCTGCGCACCCAGTCCAGTTCGAACTTCAGTGCGGTGAGCGAACCGCCGACATCGTCGTGGATCTCGCGTGAAATCGCGTGGCGTTCGGCTTCGACGCTGGTCTGCAGATGCTGGGCCAGGGCCGAGAGCTGCGCCCGCGAGGCCTGCAGTTCACGGTCGGCGGCACGCCGCGCACGCTGGCCTTCGGCCGCGGCGATGGCGTGTTCCATGGCCGGGGCCAGGCGCGCCAGGTTGTTCTTCAGCAGATAGTCGCTGGCGCCGTTGCGCATGGCTTCCACGGCGGTGTCCTCGCCGATCTGGCCCGACACCAGGATGAAAGGCGGCAGGTCGGCCGGCGTGCCGTCGGGCCGGCGGTGTTCGCGCAGGATCTGCAGCGCGTCGATGCCGGTGAAGCCTGGCAGGTGGTAGTCCGAGAGCACCACGTCCCAGGGCCGGGCGAGCGCGGCTTCGAATTCGCTGCGCGACTCGATGCGGGTGGCTTCCACCACCAGCCCGGCGCGCTGCAGATGGGCCAGTGCCAGGGCGTGGTCGGGTTCGCAATCCTCGAGATGCAGCACACGCACGGGGCGTCGCAGTTCAGGGCCAGTCATGCCGGCAGTATGACAAGGCAGCAACGGCGCCCACCCCGCCCGGCACAAAAAGCGGCCGCTTTCGCCGCATCTTTCGCTCAATGAATGCGGGTTGGCTGCCGAAAATGGACTGACACCCAATCTGTGGGCGAAAGGAATCCGGCATGAGGCCGGCCCGCGCGCCCCGCCACAGGAGCCTTGATGCTCGTTCAGGAAGCACCCCCGCAGCCGCCCGCGCCAGGCATGCCGCTGGCCACCGCGGCCGACTTGCAGGACCACCTGATGGTGGCCAGCAACGACCTGGAACGCCTGCAACGGCTCCTGGACGACGCCAGCCAGGCCCTGATGGGCCACTTCACAGACGCCACCGCGCACCTGGAAGCCGCCCTGCGCCAGCTGGAAGGCGCGACCAGCGCCCACCCGCAAACCCTGGCCGACGCGCGCCAGACCCTGGGCGGCGCGATCACCGCGCTGCAGTTCCAGGACATGGCCAGCCAGCTGATCGCCCACACCACCCGACGCCTGCGCAACTGCGCCGACCGACTGGCGAACGAGGCCTTTGCCGGCGACGAAGACGGCGAAGCCGTGATCGAGACCCTGCCCCTGCGTCCGAACCCGGTCACCCAGGACGAGATGGACGCCGGTTCCGTCGACCTGTTCTGACCCGAGCTTCAGTTCCACGCCGAAGCCCAAGCCCCGAATTCGCCACTGCCCCGCTCACTGCCCCAGAAAGAAACCGCCATGCACTCGATCCTTGCCGTTGACGACAGCGCCTCCATGCGCCAGATGGTCTCCTTCACGCTGAAGAACGCTGGTTTCAACGTCGTCGAGGCCGTGGACGGCCAGGATGCCTACGAGAAGGCCAACAGCCGCGACTTCAACCTGGTGCTGACCGACCAGAACATGCCCCGCATGGACGGCATCAGCCTGACGAAGAAGCTGCGCGAGAACCCCAAGTTCAAGGCCACGCCGATCCTCATCCTGACCACCGAAAGCTCGGACCAGATGAAGCAGGCCGGCCGCGCCGCAGGCGCCACCGGCTGGCTGGTGAAGCCCTTCGACCCGGCCAAGCTGGTGGAAGTGATCGGCAAGGTCATCCGCTGAACCGCACAAAAAGAACTCTGAAAGGCCCGCGATGGCTGACATGAATACCGAATCCGCCAGCCAGGCGGCCGGCATCGACCTGAGCCAGTTCTTCCAGGTCTTCTTCGAGGAAGCCGGCGAGAACCTGGACACGATGGAGCAGATGCTCCTGAATCTGGACATCGACAGTGCCGACGAGGAAGAGCTCAACGCCATCTTCCGCTGCGCCCATTCGGTGAAGGGCGGCGCCGCCACCTTCGGCTTCAACGACGTGGCCGAGTTGACGCACCAGATGGAAACGCTGCTCGACAAGCTGCGTCGCCGCGAACTGGCGCCGACCGCGGCCATGGTCGACGTGCTGCTGGCCAGCGGCGACGCGCTCAAGGCCATGCTCGGCCGCCACCAGGGCAACGGCGCCGATGCCGTGGACACGAGCGAACTGCTCACCACCATCCGCGCCCAGGTCGAAGGCACGGCGCCGGTGGTCAGCAAGCCGGCCGCCAGCCCGGCGGCACCGGCCCCGGCGGCCGCCACGCCGGCCGCACCCCCCGCCCCCAAGGGCGCACGTCAGCTGGAACTGACCGTGGGCCCGCTGCAGGACCCGGCTTTGGCCGACAACCTGGTGGACCTGTTCAAGGAAATCACCGACCTGGGCACGATCGAGCCGCTGGACGCCGGCCGCCCGGCCGACGGCATGCGCCGTTTCAAGGTCGTCACCGCGTCCAGCGACAACGACCTGCTCGACCTGTTCACGTTCCATGTGGCGCGTGAACACGTGCAGCTGCAGCCCCTGACACCCGGCTACGGCTTCCACGACGGCGCACCCGGCGCACCGGCCGCCACGCCTGCCCCGGCCGCCGACCTGGGCTACGGCTTCTTCGACAACGCCCCCGGCGCGCCCGTCGATGGCGCACCCGCGGCACCCGCAGCCGCCGCACCGGTGGCCGTGGAAGCAGCGCCCGTGCGTGCCGCCGCAGCCCGCGCCGAGAAACCCGCCGCTGCCGTGGCCGCACCCGAGTCGAGCACGCTGCGCGTTTCGGTCGAAAAGGTCGACCAGCTCATCAACCTGGTCGGTGAACTCGTCATCACCCAGGCCATGCTGTCGCAGAACGGCAAGGGCATCGACGGCGCGGCCGACCAGCAGCTGGCGCAGTTCGCCAGCGGTCTGGCCGACCTGGAGCGCAACACCCGCGACCTGCAGGAAGCGGTGATGTCGATCCGGATGATTCCGATGTCGCTCGTCTTCAACAGGTTTCCGCGCATGCTGCGCGACCTGGCGACCAAGCTCGGCAAGAAGGTCGAACTGGTGCAGGTGGGCGAAGCCACCGAGCTCGACAAGGGCCTGGTGGAAAAGATCACCGACCCGCTGACCCACCTGGTGCGCAACAGCTGCGACCACGGCATCGAGATGCCGGCCGAGCGCATGGCCAAGGGCAAGCCCGAGCAGGGCACGATCACGCTGATTGCCAGCCACCAGGGCGGCAGCATCGTCATCGAGGTGCGCGACGACGGCAAGGGCCTGAACCGCGCCAAGCTGCTGGCGAAAGCGCGCGAACGCGGCATCGAGGCCCCGGACTCGATGAGCGATTCCGAGGTCTACGGCCTGATCTTCGCGCCCGGCTTCAGCACCGCCGACGTCGTCACCGACGTCAGTGGCCGCGGTGTCGGCATGGACGTGGTGAAGAAGAACATCACCGCACTCGGCGGCACGGTCGAAATCGACAGCGCCGAAGGCTATGGCATGACGGTGCGCGTGCGCCTGCCGCTGACGCTGGCCATCATGGACGGCATGAGCGTGGGCGTGGGCGAAGAGGTCTACATCCTGCCGCTGTCGAGCGTGGTCGAGTCGTTCCAGGTGCAGCCGGGCATGGTCAAGACGATCGGCGGCAGCGGCCGCGTCGTCGACGTGCGCGACGAATACATGCCCGTGGTCGACCTCGAGAAGGTCTTCGGCGTGCCGCGATTCGACTTCGACAAGACGACCAACATCATGGTGGTGGTCGAGGCCGAGGGCGGGCGCGTGGCCCTGCTCGTCGACGAATTGCTGGGCCAGCAGCAGGTGGTGGTGAAGAACCTCGAGAGCAACTACCGCAAGGTGCCCGACATCTCTGGCGCCACGATCATGGGCGACGGGCGTGTGGCCCTGATCCTGGACATCGGCTCGCTCATCCGGCAGTCGCGACATTGAGCACAGTGCCCCACCCTGGCCACCTCATACAGAACCCTACGAAAGATTGAAGCCCATGAAACTCAACCAATTCAAGATCGGCCCGCGCCTGGCGCTCGGTTTCGGGAGCGTCATCGTGCTGATGGCCGCGATGGCCGCGCTGATGGTGCAAAAGCTGGAGGTCGTGAGGACCGCCAACAAGGAAACCGTCGAGCTCCAGCGCCGGGCGGCAGTGGCGGCGGAATGGCGTGGCCTGGTGCAGCTGAACACCAACCGGGCCCTGGCCATCGCCAAGGCCGGCGGTGAAGGCGCGGTCGCCGACTTCTTCGCCCAACCGATGAAGGAAACCACCGCCCGCGTCAGCGTCCTGCAAAAGGAGTTGAGCGACATGGTCGACTCCGACGAGGGCAAGTCGCTGCTCGCCACGATCGCCAGCAAGCGCGAGGCCAACATCTCCAGCCGCAGCCAGGTGCTCGCGAAGTTCAAGGCCGGCGACGCCGCTGGCGCCAACGAACTGCTGACCTCGGCACTGCTGCCGGCTTCCACCGCCTATGTCGACTCGATCGAGAAGCTGGCCGACTTCCAGACCGCCCGCGTCGCCAACAGCACCGCTGAACTCGAACGGCAGGTCGAACGTGCAGAACTGATGCTGCTGGGCCTGCTGGTGGTTTCCGGCTTGATCGCCGCCGGCTTCGGCTGGGCCATCACCCGGTCGATCACGATCCCGCTGGCGCGCACCGTCGACAGCACCCGCCACATCGCCGACGGCGACCTGTCGACGACGATCGCCGTCGAAGGCCGCGATGAAATGGCCGAGATGCAGCGTTCGCTGGCTGCCATGCAGCAGGCCCTTCGCACCCTGGTCGGCGACGTGCGCTCCGGCAGCGATTCGATCGGTACCGCAAGCTCGCAGATCGCCAGCGGCAACCAGGACCTGTCCAGCCGCACCGAGCAGACCAGCAGCAATCTGCAGCAGGCCGCCAGCAGCCTGGAAGAGCTGACCGCCACCGTCAGCCAGACGGCCGACAGCGCACGCACCGCCAACCAGCTGGCCGCCAGCGCCAGCCAGGCTGCCGAGCACGGCGGCAGCGTCGTGTCGCAAGTCGTCAGCACGATGGAAGAGATCAACACCAGCAGCCGCCGCATCGCCGACATCATCGGCACCATCGACGGCATCGCCTTCCAGACCAACATCCTGGCGCTGAACGCCGCGGTCGAGGCCGCACGTGCCGGCGAACAGGGCCGCGGTTTCGCGGTCGTGGCCGGCGAGGTGCGCAGCCTGGCGCAGCGCAGCGCCGAAGCTGCACGCGAAATCAAGACCCTGATCCAGACCAGCGTCGAGAAGGTCGAGACCGGTACCCGCCTGGTGCAGGACGCCGGCACCGCCATGACCGACATCGTCAGCGGCGTGCAGCGTGTCACCGACGTCATCGGCGAGATCAGCGCCGCGACGACCGAGCAGACCACCGGCCTGCGCCAGGTGAACCAGGCCGTGGCCGGGCTCGACCAGATGACGCAGCAGAACGCCGCGCTGGTCGAGGAAAGCGCCGCTGCCGCAGAGAGCCTGGCCGAACAGTCGCGCACGCTCAGCGGCGTGGTCGCCACCTTCCGCCTGGCCGCTGGCGACAGCAACAAGCGCAGCAGCCCGGCCGCTGCCGCCAGCCCGGTGGTGCGCAAGGCACCGTCATCCCCGCCCGCCAGCCCCAAGACCGTGACGAGCAAGCTCATCGCGCAGGTGAAGAAGCCGCTGGCCGCCAAGCCCGCCGGTTCGTCATCGGCGGCGCCGGCTGCCAGCACCGCCCCGGCCGCGCCAGCCCCACGCGCTGCCGCAGCAGCCGCGGCACCCGCCGACGGCGACTGGGAGACCTTCTGAACCGGACTGCGCACAGCGCGCCATCGCAGCCCTACAGATCGAGCCGGCACTGCCGACAACCCCTGAACAACAGCGTCACCGCTTGAGGATCCCACCATGGACATGATCGCCGAAGCCCCCACCACTTCCCGCGCCGACGGCGCACGTGAAGCCACTGCCCGCGGCGCCCACGGCGCGGCCGCCTCCGGCCAGGCCGCCTCGGCCGGCGGCGAGTTCCTGACCTTCCGCCTGGGCGAAGAGGAATACGGCATCGACATCCTGCGGGTGCAGGAAATCCGCTCCTACGAACCGCCCACCCGCATCGCCAATGCGCCTTCGTTCATCAAGGGCGTGGTCAACCTGCGCGGCGTCATCGTTCCGATCATCGACCTGCGCCTGAAGCTGGGCTGCGAGAAGGTGGAATACAACGGCTTCACCGTCGTCGTGGTGCTGAACGTCAGGGGCCGGGTGGTGGGCGCCGTCGTCGATTCCGTGTCCGACGTGCTGGAGCTCAGCCGCGACAACATCAAGCCCGCGCCGGAGATGAATTCGAGCATCGACGCCAGCTTCATCACCGGCATCGGCACCATCAGGAACGGTCAGGGCCAAGGCCAGGGCCAGGGCGAAGGAGCCAGCGTCGACAAGGAACGCATGCTGATCCTGATGGACATCGAAGCCCTGATGAGCAGCGCCGAGATGGGCCTGATCAACCACTGAGGCGCTCGACTCCCCCGATGCAGACGCCGCGGCCCGACCGCGGCGTCGTCGTTTGCGGTGGCCGTTTTCCCCGGCTGTTCGGCCTGTTGGCAATGCTTAAGTCGGGTTTCAATGGTGTCGAAATGAAGAGACCCAACCGGAGCAAGCCCATGACCCACCGCATCCCCCATCTCCCACTGTTCGTCGGCATCGCGCTGGCCCTGTCCTGCCTGGCCGCCCCGGCCCTGG
Organism: Rubrivivax sp.; assembly: GCA_022842595.1. Classification (GTDB taxonomy): domain Bacteria; phylum Pseudomonadota; class Gammaproteobacteria; order Burkholderiales; family Burkholderiaceae_C; genus Rubrivivax. The sequence continues at coordinate 2,253 of JALHPF010000018.1, read as the reverse complement.
CCAGCACCGACGCCACCAAGGACGACGCCGTCGCCATGGTCAAGAAAGGCATCGCCTTCATCAAGGCCAACGGCGCCGACAAGGGCTATGCGGCGTTCACCGCGAAAGACCCGCAGTTCATCGACCGCGACCTGTACCTCGTGGTCTACGGCCTCGACGGCAAGTGCCTGGCCCACGGCGCCAATGCCAAGCAGGTGGGCAAGGACCTCATCGAGCTGACCGACATCGACGGCAAGTTCTTCGTCAAGGAACGTGTGGCGATGGTCAAGGCCAAGCCCACCGGCGCCTGGCAGGAATACAAGTTCACCAACCCGGTGACCAAGAAGATCGAGCCCAAGGTGATGTACTGCGAGAAGCTGGCGGAAACCGCGGTCTGCGGCGGCGTGTACCCCTGAACCCTGAATCGACCCATCCATGAAACTGGCCGCGCAATTGCTGGTTGCACCCCTGCTCACGGCGCTGGTCGCGGTGGCCACGGGCACGCTGTCGACGGTGCTGCAGCATCGTGACACCCAGGCCGCCCACGGCAACTTCAAGTCCGACATCCAGAGTCTGTCCGTGGCCTCTTCGACCAAGGAACAGCTGGCCGACATCCACGCCAGCGTCTACCGCACGCAGGCCATTGCGGATTCGATCGGCGAGAACGAACTGAAAACCTTCCGCGCGGACGTGGGCACGCAGCTCGATGGCGTGCAACGTGTGGTGGCCGGGATGGCGGCCGAATCCGGCGGCGACGAGGCCCTGAGCACCGGCGTCGCCGCGGTGGCGGCGCACACCGAGAAGTACCGCGGCCAGATCGACAAGGCGCTGGAGCTGACGGCCGTCGACATCAACATGGGCGTGGGCGCCATGAAGTCGGCCGAAGCCACTTTCGGAGAATTGCGCAAGTCGGTTCAGACGGTGCTGGAGCGCAAGCAGACCCTGCGCGACGAATTCGTGGCATCGACAGCCCGCAAGGCTCTCGGCCTGACCCTGGCGCTCGGCGCGCTGGGGGCCCTGGCCACTCTGGCGGCACTGGGTTTCGGCTGGAAACTGCAGCGCCGCATCGTGCGCGACATCCGGCAGGCCGTGCGCGCCAGCCAGGAAGTTGCTGCCGGCAACCTGACGCAGACGGTGGGCAGTACCCGCGCCGACGAGATCGGCGACCTGTTGCGCAGCACGGGCAAGATGCTGGAGCATCTGCGGGAATCGCTGCAGACCGTCCGCCAGGCCACCGACAGCATCCGCACCGCCGCCGATGAGATCGCCAGCGGCAACATCGACCTCAGCCAGCGCACCGAACAGGCCGCCGGCAGCCTGCAGCAGACTGCCAGTTCGATGGTGCAGCTGACCGGTACCGTGACCCAGACCGCAGCAAGCGCCGTCACCGCCAACCAGCTGGCCGGCACCGCCAGCAACGTGGCCCAGCGCGGCGGCGAGGCCGTGCAGCAGGTCATCCGGACGATGGGCGAGATCAACTCGAGCAGCCATCGCATCGCCGACATCATCGGCACCATCGACGGCATTGCCTTCCAGACCAACATCCTGGCGCTTAACGCGGCGGTCGAGGCCGCCCGTGCCGGCGAACAGGGCCGTGGTTTCGCGGTGGTGGCCGGCGAGGTGCGCAGCCTGGCGCAGCGCAGCGCCGCCGCAGCCCGCGAGATCAAGACCCTGATCCAAGCCAGCGTCGAGAAGGTAGAAGGTGGTACCCGCCAAGTACGGAACGCCGGCGACACCATGGTCGAGATCGTCAACAGCGTGCAGCGGGTCTCGGACATCATTGCCGAGATCAGCAGCGCCACGGCCGAACAGAGCAGCGGCATCGGGCAGGTCAATGGCGCCGTCGGCAATCTGGACCAGGTGACGCAGCAGAACGCGGCGCTGGTCGAACAAAGCGCCGCAGCCGCGGAAAGCCTCAAGGAACAGGCCGCACGGCTGGGTTCGGTGCTCGGGCGGTTCCAGCTGGGTACGGCCGTTTCCGTGGCGAGTTAGCCAGACAGTTTCGAGCCATTCCGGTCACACGGGAGGCTCAGACGTACTGCTGCTTGCGGCCCTTTGCGGTCGTTCGTTTCTTGCCTGGTTGGTCCCTCTGCAAAGGCGGGCTGGGGCTGGCTGTGGCGCTTATCCTCGGCGGCCTTCGCTGGCGCTCCGGCTCCCCTGCGGTGCTCGGTCCCGCGGCCCCGCCGCCGAACTCGCTGCGTTCGCTGCGCTCACTGCGCTCAAACACCTGCGGCGAGTCAGAGGTTGATTCGCGCTGCGCGCGAGGGCCGCGGG
>JALHPF010000017.1 GCA_022842595.1 Rubrivivax sp. | reverse complement strand
GGTGAGTCGGGTGGCCCCTGGAGCGAAGTAAAGGAGGAGACTTCGGCCGCCCATGAGCCGAAGGCTCATGGGCGGCCGAAGGCGGGGGACATGAGCGGAAGGGGCCACCCGGCTCGCCCGGCCCACGGGACCCACTGCGACAGCCGAAGGGCTCCGACCCGAACGTCCGCAACCTGCCGCAAGCCGACCGTCCACCCAGTGGTCCGATAGAGTTCGGCGCATGCCACTCGAACCCCTGCCAGCCCGGCATTCCGACTTGACCCGCACCACCTTCGCTGTCCTGTTCATGGGGCTGCTGATCGGTGGTTCGCTGTGGATCCTGCGGCCGTTTCTCGGCCCCACCATCTGGGCCACGATGGTGGTGGTGGCTACCTGGCCGCTGATGCTGCGAGTACAGGCCTGGGCCGGTGGCCGGCGCTGGGTGGCGGTGCTGGTGATGTCGCTGGCCTTGCTGCTGCTGTTCGTGGTGCCGCTGGTGCTGGCCATCGGCACCATCTTCGTCAACGTCGAGGTCATCGGCGACTGGATTCGCGTCGTCTCGGCCTGGCGCCCGGCGGAGGACCCGCCCGAATGGCTGCGCAGGCTGCCCGTCATCGGTGCGCTGCTCGACACGCTGTGGGACCAGGCGGCTGCCATGGGCCTGCGCGACCTGCTGCCGAAGATCACGCCCTATGCCGGTGATGTCAGCAAATGGGTGCTGGCCGAGGTCGGCAGCATCGGTTACCTGATCGTGCAATTCCTCGTGACCGTGTGCGTGGCCGCGGTGATGTATGCCATGGGCGAAGGCTTCGCCGACTTCACGCGCCGCTTCGCCAACCGCCTGGCGGGTGCGCACGGCCTGGACGCTCTGCAATTGGCTGGCGACGCGATCCGCGGCGTTGCGCTCGGCGTGGGCGTGACCGCACTGGCGCAGTCGGCGTTGGGCTGGATCGGGCTGGCGCTGGCCGGCGTGCCCTTCGCGGGCCTGCTGACGGCACTGATGTTCATGCTGTGCATCGCCCAGGTGGGCCCGATCCCGGTGCTGCTGCCGGCGGCGGCCTGGGTGCTGTGGGGTGACGGCAGCGTGGGCTGGGGCATCTTCCTGTTCGTCTGGGCGATGTTCGTCGGCACGGTCGACAACTTCATCCGCCCGGTCTTGATCCGCATGGGTGCCGACCTGTCGCTGCTGCTCATCTTTGCCGGCGTCATCGGCGGGCTGGTGGCCTTCGGTCTGGTCGGCCTGTTCGTCGGTCCGGTGGTCCTGGCGGTGGCGCTGCGGCTGCTCGAAGCCTGGATGGACGAACGCCAGCTGCCGGCGGAAAACACTGGCGTGCCCGCGGTCCTGCCCCCGCCCGTTCCGCCGCCTGAATCCTGAAGGCCGGCGCTACATCCAGCCGTGTTCGCGCAGCTCGGCTTCGACTTGCGCAGCGTTGCGGAAGTGCAGCGCCTGCCAGCCCAGCCGCAGCGCGGCTTGCACGTTGGGCAGGTGGTCGTCCAGGAACACCAGGTTGGCCGGCGGCTGGCCGAAGCGCGACGCGGCGAACTCGAAGATTTCGGCGTCGGGCTTGATCAGGCGTTCGCGCCCCGAGAACACGCCGCTGTCGAACCAGCCGACGAAGTCGTGGCTGTCTTCCAGGTGCTGCGCATACGGCAGGGGCATGTTCGACAGGAAGTGCAGCCCGCGGCCCGCCGCACGCAGCCGGCGCAGCAGGTCCACGGTCTCGGGGACGGGCTGCAGTTCACGCGGCACGCCGTCGACCACGCGCTGCACGTCTGAGGCGGCCAGCCCGGTGCGGCGGGCGATGCGGGCCACCAGCTCGGGCACGCCGACGGTGCCGCGGTCGAACTCGGCCCAGTCACCGGTGTAGTTCTGGAAGAAGTCGGTGGCCAAGGCCTCGGCGCTGGCCTGGTCGGTGGCCACATGCGGCAGTTCGCGCTGCAGCAGCCGCGGCGGCTGCCACTGGAAGAGCACGCCGCCGAAGTCGAAGACCACATGCTTCACGCGCTGTGCAACTTCGCAAGAAGGCCGGCGGTGGACGCGTCCAGACCTGTCGTGTCACCGCTGGCCAGGCGCGGCAGCAGCTGGCTGCACAGCGCCTTTCCCAGTTCCACGCCCCACTGGTCGAAGCTGTTGATGCCCCACAGCGCACCGCTGGTGAAGACGCGGTGTTCGTACATGGCGATCAAGGCGCCCAGGCTGTGCGGCGTCAGCGCTGCCAGCAGCAGCGTGGTGCTGGGCCGGTTGCCGGGAAAGCTGCGGTGGCGGGCCAGCACCGCCGGGGCGATGTCGGCGGCGGCGGTGGGGGCCTTCTCGGCGGCGGCTTCGGCAGCGGTCTTGCCCAGCATCAGTGCCTGGCTCTGCGCCAGGCAGTTCGCCAGCAGCTTGGCGTGCAGGTCGGCGTGCGTGTGGCTCGGCGTCTTCACGGCGATGAATTCGACCGGTACCACGCCGGTGCCCTGGTGCAGCATCTGGAAGTAGGCATGCTGGCCGTTGGTGCCGGGTTCGCCCCAGACGACGGGGCTGGTGGCATAGGGCAGGGGCTGGCCCTGCATGTCCACGCGCTTGCCGTTGCTTTCCATCTCCAGCTGCTGCAGGTAGGCCGGCAGCCTGGCCAGGCCCTGGTGGTAGGGCGCCACGCTGCGGCTGGTGAAGCCGTGGAAGTTGCGGTACCAGACGTCGAGCAGGCCCAGCAGCACCGGCAGGTTGTTCGCCAGCGGGGCTTCGGCGAAGTGCCGGTCCATGGCATGGGCGCCGGCCAGCAGCGCGCGGAAGTTGTCGGCGCCGACGGCGATGGCAATCGGCAGGCCGATCGCCGACCACAGTGAGTAGCGGCCGCCCACCCAGTCCCAGAAGCCGAAGGTGGTGGTGATGCCGAACTGCGCTGCCGCGGCCACGTTGGTGGTGGTGGCGGCGAAGTGGCGGGCGATGTCGGTGCCGCCTTGCTGCAGGAACCACTCGCGGGCGACCGCGGCGTTGGCCATGGTTTCCTGCGTCGTGAAGGTCTTGCTGGCGACGATGAACAGCGTTCGCTCGGGGTCCAGTCCGCGCAGCACGGGCGTGATGTCGTGGCCGTCGACATTGCTGACGAAGTGCAGGCGCTTGCCGCGGTGGGCGAAGGCGTCGAGCGCCGGCACCACCATCTGCGGGCCCAGGTCGCTGCCGCCGATGCCGATGTTGACGATGTCGGTGATGTGCTCGTCGGCGCGCACCTGTTCGGCATAGGCGAGCATCGCGGCCAGCACGCCGTGCACTTCGGCATTGAAGGGCGTGGCCGCACCGGCGGGCGCGCGCAGCGCGGTATGGAGCACGGCGCGGCCTTCGGTGCGGTTGATGGGCTCGCCGCGCAGCATCGCGTCGCGGCGCGCTTCCAGCCCGCATTCGCGCGCCAGGTCCAGCAGGAAGTGCAGGGTGGCGGTGTCGATGAGGTTCTTCGACAGGTCGGCAAAGACCTCGGGCGCCTGCACGCTGAAGGCATTGAACCGGCCGGGGTCGCGGGCGAAGGCCTCGCGCAGGTCGAGCTCGCGGCCATGGGCCTGCCAGTGGCCTTGCAGGGCCGCCCAGGCGGCGGTGGCGTCGCAGCGGGGGTGGTGGGTCGTCATGCCTGTTGCGCGCGGATCAGCTGGTCCAGCTTGCCGGCGTCCACGGCAAAGGCACGGATGCCCTCGGCGAGTTTCTCGGTGGCCATCGCGTCCTCGTTCAGCGCCCAGCGGAAGCCGGCTTCGTCGAAGTGCACGGCGGGCAGGTCCATGGCGCGGGCGGCAGGAGCGTCCAGCGCCGCCGTCAGCGCTGCGTCGCTGCCTTGCAGCTGCGCCAGCAGTTCGGGGCTGATCGTCAGCAGGTCGCAGCCGGCCAGCGCCAGCACCTGGCCGATGTTGCGGAAGCTGGCGCCCATCACCTGCGTTTCGATGCCGTGGCGCTTGTAGTGGTTGAAGATGGCGCGCACGCTCTGCACGCCGGGGTCGTTGGAACCGGCGCGGGCGGTTTCGTCCCACTGCGCGCCCTGGTTCTTCTTGTGCCAGTCGTAGATGCGGCCGACGAAGGGGCTGATGAGGCGCACGCCGGCGTCGCCGCAGGCCACCGCCTGGCAGAAGGCGAACAGCAGGGTCAGGTTGCAGTGGATGCCCTCGCGCTCCAGCTCCTCGGCGGCGCGGATGCCTTCCCAGGTGGCGGCAATCTTGATCAGCACGCGTTCCGGCCCAATGCCTGCGGCGCGGTACAGCGCCATCAGGCCGCGCGCCCGCTCGACGGTGGCGGCGGTGTCGAACGACAGCCGGGCGTCGACCTCGGTGCTGACACGGCCCGGCACCACCTTCAGGATCTCCAGGCCGAAGCGCACCAGCACCTGGTCGACGATGGCCGGCAGCGGCTGGCCGGCATGGCGGGCCACGGTCTCGGCCAGCAAGGGCGCGTAGTCGGGCTGCTGCACGGCCTTCAGGATGAGGCTGGGGTTGGTGGTGGCGTCCTGGGGTGCGAACTGCGCCAACTGGCGGAAGTTGCCGGTGTCGGCGACGACGGTGGTGTGCTGCTTGAGCTGTTCGAGCTGGTTCATGTCGTGGCGGGGGTTCAAGGAGCAAAGGGAATGGGCCAGTCCCGGGATTAGACCCGAGTCGCCCATTTGCCCGCCTGCCCGCTCGTGCGAACGCCCGGGCCGAGGCATGATGCGAAAAGCATGCCGCCAGCGGGTTTGCTGCGGCCATCGCCGGCCGGGCAGGCGCCGCACACTGGCGGTGCGCGCCATGACCGCCCTGTCACTGCCCCAGCCGTTCACCCAGCCCTGGCCTGCCGACGAGGTGGACCCGAGCGCGCGCGTGCCGCATCCACCCAGCGATGCCGAACGCGCGCGCCGCCGCCCCACGCCGCTGTGGCAGGTGCTGCTTCTGGCGGCGCTGCTGCACCTTTGGCTGGCGCTGCTGCTGGGCAGCGTGCCGCCGGGCAGCGCCCAGCCAGGGCAGGGGGTATGGGGGGCCATCAACCTGCGGCTGCAGGCACCGGGCGATGGCCCAGCGCCGCGCGATGCCGAACCGCAGCCGCCGCTGCCGGCCACGGGCCCGCCCGGCGATGCCCCAGCCACCCGGTGGGGCGGCGCGGTGCGGGCGCAAAGCCCCGCCGTGGCCGACGAGCCCGGTGCGGCGCGTCTGGGCGACTGGGCGCCCGTTCCGGCCCTCGGTGCGCCGGCGCCTGCTTTGGTGCCCCTGCCTCCAGTGCCACAGGCCGCCCAGGCCCTGGAGCGACTGCCCAGCCTGCCGGCCCTGGCCGACCGCCCTGAGCCACCCCGCCTCCAGGCCCCGCCGGCTGCGGCTGCGCCCGTGCAGGCCGCGCTGCCCGTGATCCCTTTGGCACCCGCCGCCGTCGCGCCTTCGATTCCGAGCCTGCCGCTGCCGGAAGCGATGGTGGCCCCGCTGGCGCGTTTGCCTTCGCCACCCGTGGCAGCGCCCGCCACTGCCTTGGCGCCCCTGGCCGGGATCGCGCCGGCGGCGGTGGCTCAGGAACGATTGACGCTGCCTGATCTGCCCGTACTGCAGGCGCCCGACCCGGTGTTGCTGGCGGCACCGCGCCTGGCTGCACCCATCGCGGCCATGGCCCCGCTGGCGGGCCAGGCGCCGAGCCTCGCCTCGCCGCCAGCGCTGGCGGCTCCGAGTTCGGCAGAGATGCTGCCGTTGGCGGCCGTCGTTCCCGCCGTTCCCGCTGAGCCCGGCATCTCCGGCATGCCCGGCATGCCCGGCTCGCCCGACGCCGGCGCCCGTGCCGGCGTCGACGTTGCCACCCCACCGTCGGCCCCGGCCAGTGCGCCACGGCTGAATCTGAACCTGCCCCGGTCGCGCGGCGGTGAACTCTCGCGGCTGGGCAGCGCCGGCGTGCTGGCCGTGATGCCGCGGCCGCCCGAGCTCAAGTCGAAGCTCGCCCGCGAGATCGAAAGCGCCGCCCCGCGCGACTGCCGTACGGCTCACGCCCAGCTGGGGCTGCTGGCCGTGGTGCCGCTGGCCGTCGATGCGCTGTCGAAGGAAGGCGGGTGCCGCTGGTGAATGCGCAGGCAGCGCCGGGCTCGGCTGGCTGACGCTTCAGTCACCCGCTGGTGGGCTGCGGCGAGCCGGGGTGGGCCGTGCCATGCGTTGCCGGCGGCAAGCGCGAGGGCGTTCACGCCTCGTTTCCTGCGTTGTTTCCGGGTTTACGAGCAATTGCCAGGGGTGTGGCTCGGCAAACAATGCGGGGACTTTGAAAGCGCTTTCATGTCCGCCTTGTTTGCCTTGTTCGCCCTTTTTGAGAAGTCACGACGGACGAATCGGTCGGCGCATCCCGAGGCAGGCCGGCGTCGGCGTCGTGGCCTGGCGGCGGCGCCGCGCAGACTGGCGCCAAGGCCGGTGATGCCAACCCCGTCCGTGACCCTGTTCTTGGTTGACCTGGCGCGCCAAGGCCGGTGCCCATCAGCGCCCATGGCAAGGCTTGTGGCCGGCGACCCGGCTGTCCCACGTTACCGGCGCGGGAAGCCGGCGCGGTCCGTGTGCCAATTGCGGCCTTCCGGAGCGTCGGCGGCGTGAGCCTTTCCCGCCGCGGCGTGCTCGCAGCCGGTCTGGGTTCGGCCTGGTCTTGCGCGGGCGCAGTGCAGGCCAAGCAGCCCCGGCAATTGCTGGTGGCGGCGTTTCCGCTTGTCGACGAGATCATCCGCGCCGCATTGCCGCGCTTCCGGCAGCTGCACCCTGGCGTCGACGTCGAAATCGTCAGCCGCCAGTATGTCGACCACCACACGGCGATGACCACGGCGCTGTCGACCTCGGTCTACCTGCCCGACGTGATGGCCCTGGAAAGCAGCTATGTCGGCCGCTTCTCACAAGGCGGGGGGCTCGAAGACCTGCTGCCGCAGCCCTACGGCGTCGACCGTTACCGCGAACGATTCGTGCGCTTCGCCTACGACCAGGCCGTCAACCATCGCCGCGGCGCCGTGGTGGCCGTGCCCACCGACATCGGGCCTGGCACGCTGCTGTACCGCCACGACCTGCTGGCCAAGGCCGGCTTGACCGAAGCGGCGCTGACACCTTCGTGGGAAGCGTATGTGAAGGCCGGTGTCCGCATCAAGGCGGCCACCGGTGCCTACCTGGTCTCGAACGCCCAGGTCGTGAAGGACATCGTCATCCGCAGCGGCCTGCAGCCCGGCGAAGGCCTGTACTTCGACCAGGCCTCGCGTGTGCTGGTCACGTCCCGGCGCTTTGTTCGTGCCTTCGAGCTGGCGCGCGAGGTGCGGCGCAACAAGCTTGACGCGCGGGTCACGGCCTGGTCCAACGAATGGGCCGAAGGCTTCAAGCGCGGCACCCTGGCCACCGAGCTGACGGGTGCCTGGATGGTGGGCCAGCTGGCCAACTGGGTGGCGCCTGGCACACAGGGCCTGTGGCGCGCCGCGCAGCTGCCCGAAGCCACCTTCGTGAGCTACGGCGGCACCTTCTATTCGATCCCGCGCCAGGCGACGGCAGCCAACAAGCCGCTGGCCTGGGACCTGATCCGCCTGCTGACGCTGGACCGGGCGCAACAGTTCGCCGCGTTCAAGTCTCAGGACGCCTTCCCAGCCTTGCTGGAAGCGCATGAAGACCCCTTCTTCGCCGAACCGCTGCCCTTCCTGGGCGGTCAGCCCGCCCGGATGCTTTGGCGCGACGCTGCACGACGCATATCCGCCACCCAGGTCCACAAGCAGAACAACTTCGCCGACGAAGTGGTGGGCACCGAACTCGAAAACGTGCTGGACCGCGGCAAGGACATCGCCAGCGCTCTGGGCGATGCCGATCGCCTGCTCGCTCGCCGCGCTTTCCGCTGAAGGCAACCGACACCATGCGCTGGCCCAACGCCCTACGCCTGTCCCCCCGCTGGGCACCCTATGTGCTCATCAGCCCCTTCCTGCTGCTGTTCGCTGTATTCGGCGTGTTCCCGCTGCTGTTCTCGCTGTGGCTGGCGTTCCACACCTGGGAGCCGACCAGCGGCCTCGGGACGATGGAATTCGTCGGCCTGGGCAACTTCACGTTTGCGCTGGGCGACGACTGGTTCTGGAAGTCGCTGAAGAACACCGGCTGGCTGGCCCTGGCCTCGGGCGTGCCGCAGCACCTGGTGGCGATTCCGCTGGCGGTGTTCATCCACACCTCGTTCAAGCGCACCCGGGACGGCGTCATCGGTGCCTACTTCCTGCCCTACATCACCTCGACGGTGGCGATTGCCATCATGTTCAGCAGCCTGTTCTCGAAGGACTTCGGGCTGATCAACGCGGCGCTGTCGGGCCTGATGGGCGGCGAGAACATCGACTGGCTGGGCCGGCCTGAAAGCATCAAGCCGGCGATCGCCTTCATCGTGTTCTGGCGCTACCTGGGCTTCAATGTCGTGCTCTACCTGGCCGCCTTGCAGACCATCCCGAAAGACCTGTACGAAGCCGCCACGATGGACGGCGCCGGCCGCTGGCAGCAGTTCTGGTGCATCACGCTGCCGAGTCTGAAGCCGATGATCTTCTTCGGCGTCACGCTCAGCGTCATCGGCGGGCTGCAGCTGTTCGAGGAACCCTTCATCCTGACCGGTGGCAAGGGCGGCCCCGACCAGGCGGCGATGACCTCGGCCGTTTACCTGTACCGAATGGCCTTCGACTTCAACGACTTCGGCGGTGCCAGCGCGATGTCCTGGCTGCTGTTCGTCGTGGTGGCGCTGCTCACCTGGCTGACGAACCGGGCCTTCAAGCCGCGTGGGGGTTCGGCATGAACGGGCAGACCAGCGTGCCCATGAGCCGCCATCTCGCGCCCTGGGCCGCGTACGCCCTGGTCGCCATCGGCGGCCTGCTGATGCTGGCACCGTTCTATTTCATGTTCGTCTTCGCCACGCAGTCTCGTACCGACATCTTCAACCTGCCGCCGCCGGTCTGGTTCGGCAGCGACCTGATGCTCAACCTGAAGATCCTGACCGAGCGTCTGCCTTTCTGGCGCAATCTGGGCTGGAGCCTGTATGTGGCGCTGGCCAGCACCGCGCTGACGCTGCTGTTCTGCTCGATGGCGGGCTATGCCTTCGCGCTGATGGAATTCCGCTTCAAGCAGCCCCTGTTCGTGCTGGTGATGGCGACGATGCTGCTGCCCAGCTTCATGAACATGATCCCCACCTTCATGATCATGGACGTGCTGGGCTGGATCGACCAGCATCGCGCGCTCTACATCCCCGGCGCGGCCAGCGCCTTCGGCATCTTCCTCATGCGGCAGTTCGCCAGCAGCGCCGTGCCGCGTGAGCTGATCGAGGCTGCACGCATGGACGGCTGCGGCGAGTTCGGCATCTACTGGCGCATCGTGCTGCCGCTGCTACAACCCGCGATGGGCACGCTCGGGCTCATCACCTTCATCGCCAGCTGGAACAACTTCATCGGCCCGCTGATCGTGATGCGCAGCGCCGAAAACTACACCCTGCCGCTGGCGCTGCGCAGCCTGCAAAGCCCGGTCAACACCGAGTGGGGCGCGCTGATGCTGGGCTCGGCGATTGCCACGATTCCGCTGCTGATCCTGTTCGCCATTTCCTCGCGCCAGCTCATCGCCGGCCTCACCACGGGCGCCGTCAAGTAGCGCTGCACCTGTCCCGACCCGCCATGAACCACGACCTGCACCGCCGATTCCCCGCCGACTTCACCTGGGGCGTGGCCACCAGCGCTTTCCAGATCGAAGGCGCGGCTTTCGAAGACGGCAAGGGCGAATCGATCTGGGACCGCTTCTGCCGCCAGCCCGGCGCGATTGCCGACGCCAGCAACGGCGACATCGCCTGCGATCACTATCACCGGCTCGGCAGCGACCTCGACCTGATCGCCGGGCTGGGCGTGGGCGCCTACCGTTTTTCGGTCAGCTGGCCGCGGGTTCAGCCGCTGGGCCGTGGCGCCTGGAATGAAGCCGGCCTGGCCTTCTACGACCGCCTGGTCGACGGCCTGCTGGCGCGCGGGTTGAAGCCGCACCTGACGCTGAACCACTGGGACCTGCCGCAGGCCTTGCAGGACACCGGCGGCTGGGCCACGCGCGAAACGGTGAACCGCTTCGTCGACTACGCGCGGGGCGTGCAGCGCCGCCTGGGCGACCGCCTTGCCACGCTGACGACGCACAACGAACCCTGGGTGATTGCCGTGCTCGGCCACGAACAGGGTGTGTTCGCACCCGGCCTGAAGAGCCGTCGCACTGCCACCCAGGTGGCCCACCACCTGCTGCTGAGCCACGGCCTGGCACTGCAGGCCTTGCGCGCCGAAGGCGCGGCTGCGCCGCTGGGCATCGTGCTGAACCTGGCCCACATGATGCCTGCCACCGACACAGCCGCCGACATCCAGGCTTCGCACATGGCCGACCTGGGCGGGCGCTGCTGGTACACCGACCCGATGTTCAAGGGCCACTACCCCGAAGAGGCGTTGGCCGCGCTGGGCGCCGACGCGCCCCAGGTGCAACCCGGCGACATGGCCGACATTGCCCAGCCACTGGACTTCCTGGGCATCAACTACTACACACGCGTGGTGTCCAGCGCCGACGCCAGCTTCGACGTCAAGAAGTCGGGCCTGCCGCTGACCGACATGGACTGGGAGATCTACCCGCGCGGCCTGACCGAACTGCTGCTGACGATGCACCGTGACGTGAGCCTGCCGCCCGTCTACATCACCGAAAACGGCGGCGCCTTCAAGGACCCAGCGACCGACGGCCAGGTGCACGATGCCGACCGCACCGCCTACCTGCATGATCACATTGCCGCGGTGGCCGACGCTCGCGACCAAGGGGTGCCGATGGCCGGCTACATGGTCTGGAGCCTGATGGACAACTTCGAATGGAGCAGCGGCTACGCCAAGCGCTTCGGCATCGTGCATGTGGACTACGCCACCCAGCAGCGCACGCTGAAGGACAGTGCACTCTGGTACCGCGGCTTCCTGCAGCGCTGGCGTGAACAGCATGCCCAGAAAGTCGGAGTCTGACCATGGGCCAGGTCAGCCTTCGCGGCATTCGCAAGAGTTACGGCACGGTCGACGTCATCACCGGCATCGACCTGGAGGTGAACGACGGCGAGTTCATGGTCTTCGTCGGGCCCTCGGGCTGCGGCAAGTCGACGATGCTGCGCATGATCGCCGGGCTTGAAGACATCAGCGCCGGCGACCTGTTCATCGACGGCCAGCGCGCCAACGACGTGCGCCCGTCCGACCGTGGCGCAGCCATGGTCTTCCAGAGTTATGCGCTCTACCCGCACATGACCGTGGCCGAGAACATGGGCTTTGCGCTGAAGATGGCGGGCGTGGCGCGCGCCGAGCGCGATACCCAGGTGCGGCGCACGGCCGAGGTGCTGCGCATCACCGAGCTGCTGGATCGCTTCCCGAAACAGCTGTCCGGCGGCCAGCGCCAGCGTGTGGCGATCGGCCGCGCCATCGTACGCAAGCCCAAGGTCTTCCTCTTCGACGAGCCCCTGTCGAACCTGGACGCGGCGCTGCGCGTGGACATGCGCATCGAACTCACCCGGCTGCACAAGGAACTGGGCACGACGATGATCTACGTCACCCACGACCAGGTCGAGGCCATGACCATGGGCACACGCATCGCCGTGTTCAACAAGGGCCGCATCGAGCAGCTGGGCGCGCCGATGGCGCTTTACGAACGCCCTGCCAACGAATTCGTCGCCGGCTTCCTGGGTGCGCCACGCATCAACCTCATCGACCAGCCGGCTGCCGGCGCCAGCGAAGCGCAGCAGGCCCTGTGGGCCGCGCTGGCCGGCCAGGCCGGGGCCACTGCGCGACGTGCCGGGCTGCGCGCCGAACACCTGCACCTGCTGCCGGCCGGGCAGGGCATCGCCGCCACCGTAGCCCTGGCCGAACACCTGGGCGACTCGTCCATCGTCTACCTGCGCGTGGCTGGCCTGGCCGAACTGCTGCACGCCAAGGTAGGCACTGGCCACGGCCACCTCGCCAGCGGCGACGCCGTCGGACTGCAACCCGACTCCGCCTGGGCCCTGGCCTTCGACGCCCAGGGGCAGCGGATCGCCTGAGCTTCCCCCGCCGCCCGGCTTCGCGCTGCCGTCATCGCCCTGGCGCAGCAGGCCCGCATCATGGGCGGCGGCAGCGCCCACCGGCGAAGCCGCCAGCACCCAGCCGTTGGGCGCGACGCAGGGCGTGGCCAGCCTGTGCCCGACCTCGCGTGGCCCGCCTTCTTCGACCGCGAGCGCCGGGCCTGGGTGGGGCAGGCGGGTGCGCTTGAGCGGCCGATCGCCTCGGCCAGGAGCCCGGGGCGGCCGCGTTCGATCAGGCGGGATGTCAGGCTGACTTCAACGCCGCGTGCACGGCCTCGTCCAGCTTCTCCAAGCCGAACGAGACGTCCACGGCCTGGCCGTTCAGGAAGAACGCGGGGGTGGCCCGCAAGCCGTCGTGTTCGCCTGCACGGCGGTGTTCCTGCACGCGCTGCGTGTAGATGCGGTCGGCCATTTCGGCATTGAAGCGGTTCATGTCCAGCCCCAGGGACTGCGCATGGCCCGCCAGGGCCGCTGGCGTGAGGTGTTGCGCCTGGGCGAACAGCAGCCGGTGCATCGGCCAGAAGCGGCCTTGTGCAGCAGCAGCCTCGGCCGCCTCGGCCGCGCGTTCCGCGTTCGGGTGAAGCTCCATCAGCGGGTAATGCCGAAACACCAGGCAAAGACGGCCAGGATGGGTATCGACCAGATGCCGCACCATCGGCTCGGCCTGGTGGCATGCCGGGCACTCGTAGTCGCCGTATTCGAGCAGTGTGATCCTGGCGTGTGCGTTGCCCAGAACATGGTCGGCAGCCGCCAAGGCCACCCCGGTCCCTTCCCAATGCACGCTGGCGGTCTTCTCGGTCATGGTGGACGCTTTCGGTGAGTGGTTAAGTTGGAGTCAGGAAGTCCGGATCACGCGGTGGCCTTGCGACCCGATCGATTCGACGACGATCCGTTGGAGTCGAAGACTCGAATCTGCCGTCGACCACCCGCCAGTCCGCTGAGCTGCTTGCGGCGGGCTTCCGGGGGCGAGGGCCTCGCCCATCCTTGCCCGTGACGGATCGACGATGACTCGAGTGAAGGGGGGCCTGCAGCGCAATTCGGCCTGGGTCTGCATCTTCGGTTCACGAGCCCGCGGGCCGCAACACCGCAGCTGTCTGCAGCACGGCGCCCCTGAGCCGTATGTCGGCTGACGACGAACCCACCATGATCGGCACGCTGCCCGCCGGTGTCACCCAAGCACGAGCGCTCACGCTCCAGTACTACAGCGACTCCGGACTCAGCGCGATGCTCACGTCCTGCGACTGCCCGGGCTGCAGCGGCACCCTGGCGAACCCGGCCAGCGTCTTGGGCGCGGTGGGTCCAGGCGCAGGCAAAGTGCCGGCGTAGACCTGCACGACTTCGCTGCCGGCCACGGTCCCTGAATTGCGCACCGTCACCGTCACCGACGTCGGCGTGACGCGCAGGTTGCTGTAGTCGAACGTGGTGTACGACAAGCCATGACCAAACGCATACTGCGGCCTGAGGGACTCGCTGTACACCGAAGGCATCTTTGTCGGATATCGCGGCTATGGAGGTGCAGCGACATGGCGTGTCTGGATGTCCCATGGCTCCCCCAGTTTCTATTGGACGGCGCCTGTCACCGTGCCCGGCCTGCTGTTCCGGTTCAGCGTGTCGCCCGCTTCGAGGGCGTTCGCGTCAAGTTGCTTCCTTGTGGCCGCTCGGACGCATCGGGTCGGTCCATGAACGCAAGGTCCTGATCCAGGTCTTCCTCCCAGCTGCCGTCTGGCTGGCGACCCGGCGTGAAAACCCGATCGATGCCGACATCGGCGGCTTCGACGCCCGCGTCGGCGCCTGCACTGCGGCTTTCGCCCGTGCCTGCCGAATCGGTGGCTGCGCCGTTCAAGGGCTCGGCAGACGAGAAACTGCGTCCGCCTTCTTCGCGCAGGGCAACGTCGACCGGAACGCTGGGATCACCGTCGTCCGTGCCATCCAGTCCGGCCAGGTCGCTGGCGCTGTCTGAACTGTCGCTGGGGCCCAGGTGAGCGTCGGTGCGGCCGCTGCGTTCGTCGGCCTCGAAGTCGGTGCCTGGCAAGTGTTTTGGTTTCATCTGGGTTTCCGTGTTGCGGTGCTGCGCAGCAGCTGGGATGACGCTCGGAGCATTGCGCCCGAGCGCCATGTGCTCACTTTGCGCGGTAGGCGGTGCGCCTGTCTGTGCGCTGCCGAACCGGTGGCCCGCGCGGAGACGCGGGCACGGCCCGGACCTCTTGGGCATCCGCCGCGTTCCGCAGCGAATGAACACAGGCGCTGGCGGCCCAGTGCGTCGACGCTGGCAACTGCCTGGGCGAACTCTTCGGGGCCCTGAACATCAGGACTTCAGGACTTCACGACTTCAGGACTTCAGGACTTCAGGACTTCAGGACTTCAGGACTTCAGGACTTCAGGCCCCGCGCCGCTTCAGCGCCTTCAGCGCTTCGCGCAGCGTCAGCGGCGCCAGCTGCGCCGCGTACTCGGCGCAAAAGGCCCGCACCTCGTCGGGCGCGTCGTACGAGCGCTCGCGCAGTGCCCAGCCGATGCCCTTGCGCAGGAAGAACTCGCCAGGCCAGGGATTGGCGGCGCTGCTGGGCCCGATCGACGCCAGGATGCATTCGACCAGCAGGGCTGCGTCGAACTCGCGCTTCAGTCCGCGCTGGCACAGGATGGCGGCGCGGCGCAGCCACAGGTCGTCGCCCCGGGCCCAGCGGCGCAGAACGGGCTTCATCGCGGCCGGGTGGCGGGCCAGCAGCGGGCCGATGGCCTGGGCCGAGATCTCGTCGCAGTGGTCCCACCAGGCCCCCGTGACGATCATGTGTTCGAACACCGGCAGCAGCGGCAAGGCCAGCAGGGGGCGGTGCGGCCGCTGCCGTGCCAGTTCGCTGGCGGCGTAGCGTTCCTCGCGGAAGCGGGCTTCGTCCCACAGCGCGCGCATGGTGTCGGACAGGGTCAGGCTGTCGCCCAGCGGGTGTTGCTGCACCACCGCCGCGGTGAGCTGGCGGCGCAGCGGCGCGGCGATGCCGTGGAAGGGCAGGTCCGACTTCATGTAGGCCTGCATCGGCGCTGCCCGCGCGGCGTCGGCGTGCGCGGCGAAGCTGGCACGCAGCGCGTCGATCAACGGCCGGTGCGCGGCCATCGGCTACAGCACCAGCAGCGCCCTGAAGTCGTTGACGTTGGTGAACGTCGGCCCCGGCACCACCAGGTCGCCCAGGGCTTCGAAGAAGGGGTAGGCGTCGTGCCGGTCCAGCATGGCCGCGGCGTTCAGGCCCAGGGCCTGCGCCCGTGCCAGGGTGCTGGGGGTGACGATGGCACCGGCGTTCGATTCGATGCCGTCGATGCCATCGGTGTCGGCCGCCAGCACGTGCACCCCGGGCTGCCCCTGCAGAGCCAGGGCGCAGCCCATCAGGAATTCACCGGCGCGGCCGCCCCGGCCGGGCTGGGGGTGGCGCACCGTGACCGTGGTTTCGCCGCCGCTCAGGATGACGCAGGGCCGCGCAAAGGGCTGGCCGCGGCGCGCCACCGCGCGCGCCAGGGCCGCATGCACCTTGCCGACTTCGCGGCTTTCGCCTTCCAGGTCGTCGCCCAGGATGTGCGCGTCGATCCCGGCCGCACGCGCCAGCGCGGCGGCCGCTTCAAGGCTCTGCTGCGGTGTGGCGATGGTGTGCACCTCGTGGCCGGCGAAGATGGCGTCGCCGGGCTTGGGCGTCTCGAAGGCGCCGCTTTCCAGCCCGGCCAGCGCAGCGGCGGGAATGTCGATGCGGTAGCGGCGCAGGATGGCCAGCGCGTCGGCGCAGGTGCTGGAATCGGCCACGGTGGGCCCGCTGGCGATGACCTCGGGCGCGTCGCCGGGCACGTCGCTGATGAGCAGCGTGACCACGCGCGCCGGCGCGCACATCGCGGCCAGGCGCCCGCCCTTGATGCCGCTCAGGTGCTTGCGCACGCAGTTCATCTCGTCGATGGCGGCACCGCTGTGCAGCAGCGCCTTGTTGATGGCCTGCTTGTCGGCCAGCGTCAGGCCGGGGGCGGGCATCGAGAGCAAGGCCGAACCGCCGCCGCTGATGAGGCACAGCACCAGGTCGTCGGCCGTCAGGCCCTGGGCCAGCTGCGCGATGCGCGCCGTGGCCCGCAACCCGGCCTCATCGGGCACCGGGTGGCGGGCCTCGACGACCTCGATGCGGCCCGGCCGTGCGGCATAGGCCGGCGGCACATGGTCGTAGCGGGTGACGACCAGGCCCGACAGCGGCTTGTCGGCAGGCCAGAGCGTGTCCACCGCCGCGGCCATCGCCCCGCCGGCCTTGCCTGCGCCCAGCACCAGGGTGCGGCCACGCGCCGGTGGTGCTGGCAGGTGCGCGCCGATGGTCTGCGCCGGCAGGGCCCGGGCCACAGCGGCGGCGTAGAGGGCGCCCAGAAAACCACGCGGGTCTTGCCGGGCTGAAGGAACGTCGGTACGGGCTGGGGCGTTTTCCATCTGCTGATTCTCGCTGGCTCGGCTGGCGGCGCGCATGGGCCGGAGCCTTGCCTCTGAGCGTCGGCCAGCACGCGCGAAGACGGTTGTCGCTTCGAATCCGGTGTTGTAACCAATGCTTGCAGGTACCCTTCAAGTCGGTGGTTGACGTCGCTTGGCGTTGTCCGGAGGCTTGCAGTTCGCGTGTTATGTCCCGCACGGAGCGATCACGCGGCGCTTTTTCGATCCTCCTCGTCACCTATCCGGAGCATTCGATCCATGAGCAAACAGGTTTCCATCCAACGCATCGGCGCCGCGACGTCGCTGGCACTGGCGGCGGCACTGGCGTCCACTGGCGCGCAGGCTGTCATCATCTACAGCGGCCCGCTGAATCTGGCGATTCCCAACACCACGGCGGGCCTGTACGTGAATGTCATCGACGGTTCGACCTACACGGGCCCGAGTACCTTCCCAGTGCTGGGCGGCCCGGGCGCCAACTTCGATTTCAACCTTTTCGGATCGACGGCCTGGACGCTGTTTTCGCCTACGACTTCGGGCCAGTCGGCGCCGACGCCGGTTCCAGTCACGTCGCGCGGCTACGTGTCCGTCACCTCCACCGGTGCGGCGTTGAATCTCGCGGTGGGCACGCCGATCGACGGCGCCAGCATCTTCAATACCGGCAGTCCTTCCGGCTCCGCACTCAGCACCGGCAGCCAGGCCATCTTCGGCTTCCGCTTCCGCAACGAAGGCGCCAACCTGGGCTCGGCCGTGGACGACACGGTGCATTTCGGCTGGGCGCGCGTGATCCTCACCGGGGGTGTGCCGGGAACCCTGGTCGACTACGCCTTCGAGTCGACGCCGCTCACAGGCATCCAGGCGGGTGTGGTGCCGGAACCTTCGACCTACGCGCTCTTCGCCGCCGGTCTGGCCGGCTTGCTGGCCTGGTCGCGCCGTCGCCGGGGCTGAAGCCTCGCAAGCCTGCGCTTGAATCCCCGGTTCGCCGGGGCTTCAGCGTTTGGCGGGGTGCAGCGGCAATGGAAAGTGGGTGCAGCCCAGCGGCTCGCTGATCGCGCGGCTGGCCTCGGTCAGCATGGCCACCATCTCGGGTTCACGCTGCTCGTCGTAGCGGAAGGTGGGAAAGCTGATGCTCAAGCCCGCCACGGCCTGGTTGAAGCGGTCGAAGATGGGCACGCCCACGCAGCGGATGTGCTGATCGAATTCCTCGCGGTCCTGGCCGAAGCCTTGTTCGCGCGTGCGGTCCAGTTCGGCCAGGAAGGCAGCGGGTTCGGTGATGGTCTTGTCGCGGAAGCGCTCGAACTTCACGCCCTTCAGCACATGGTCGCGGCGTTCGGCGTTTTCCCAGGCCAGCAGCACCTTGCCGATGGCGGTGCAGTGGATCGGCGCACGCCGGCCCACGCGTGAATACATGCCCAGCATGTGGCGGCTGTCGACCTTGTGCACATAGATGATTTCGCTGTCGATCAGCATGCCCAGGTGCACGGTCTCGCCAGTGCGGTCGGCCAGCATCTGCATCTGCGGGTTGGCCAGGCCCACCAGCTCGGGGTACTGCAACGCCTTGGTGCCCAGCTCGAACACCTTCATCGTCAGGCCATAGCGTTCGCTGTCGGTTTCCTGGCGCACGTAGCCCAGGGTCTTCATCGTGTTCAGGAAACGGTAGACCGTGGCCTTGGGCATGGCCAGGCGGATCGACAGGTCGCTGATGCCGGTTTCACTGCGTTCGGCCAGTGCTTGCAGGATGGCAAACACCTTCAGCACAGCCGCCACCGATTCCGGCTGGCGGCTGTCGAGCAGGTCGTCTTCGAGCTGTTTTGAATTCATCGGGCTGGCGTTTCAAGAACTTTATTGTGACGCTTGTCGGCGCCGTGACACAATGAAACGGCGTTTCAAAAAACGGATCCAGTACGGATCGAGAGCTGGCGAAACCACGGCATGTCGACACCTTCCAACCCCCGCCGCGTGGCCTTGTTCGGCGAATGCATGCTCGAACTGCAGGGCCAGGCCTTCGGCACCCTGCGCCAGGGCTATGGCGGCGACACCTTCAATACCGCTGTCTACCTGGCGCGCTGCAGCGCGCCAGCCAGCCTGCAGGTGCGCTACGCCACCGCGCTGGGCGATGACACCTTGAGCAGCGGCCTGCTCGAACGCTGGGCCGCCGAGGGCCTGGACCTGGGCCTGGTGCGCCGGCTGCCCGGGCGCATGCCGGGCCTCTACATGATCGACACCGACGCCCACGGCGAACGCCACTTCAGCTACTGGCGCGACAGCGCCGCGGCGCGCAGCTACTTCGAAGCCGGCTGCGAGGCCGGTGCCGATACCACCCCCACGCCTCTGGAAGCGCAGGCGGCCACGCTCGAGATGCTGTACTGCAGCGGTATCAGCCTGGCGATCCTGCCGCCGGCCGGGCGCGAACGCCTGTTCGCGCTGATGCAGGCGCTGCGCGCCCGCGGCGCGCAGGTGGTCTTCGACAACAACTACCGCCCGCGCCTGTGGCCCGACGTGGCCGTCGCCCGCGCCGCGTTCGCCCGCGCCTACGGCATCGCCAGCACCGCGCTGGTGACGCTGGACGATGAACAGGCGCTGTGGGGCGAGGGCGACGCCGCCCGCCAGCTGCAACTGTGCCTGGACCTGCCGCCAGCCGAAGTGGTGGTCAAGCGCGGCGCCGCATCCACCTGGGTGCGCGGGCCGGGGCAGGACGCCACCGAGGTGCCCACCGAAGCCGTGCCGCGGGTGGTCGACACCACCGCCGCCGGCGACAGCTTCGCCGGCGCCTATCTGGCTGCGCGTCTGGCCGGCGCACCACCGTTGACTGCCGCCCGCGCCGGCAACCGGCTGGCTGCGCGCGTGGTGCAGCACCGCGGGGCCATCGTGCCGACCGAGGCGATGCACGACCTGCTGGCCGGCTGAAGGACTTCGTTTCATGGAGCGGCCGGCCCCCCCAGTGGCGGCCCGGCGCGCCACAGCCGGCGGATGGTCCACAGGTTCGACAGCATCAGGCAGGCTTCGAGCACGCTGCCGCCCACGGAGCCGACGATCAGGTTGTTCACCAGCCACAGCCCCGTGCCGGCCAGCATCAGCACACGCATGCGCAGGCCGTGCAGAAAGAACAGCGCCGTGGTGCCGATGCACGAGGCCGCGACCGGCAGCCAAGACACCCAGCCGCTGTGCAGCGCCACGCCTGCCGCCAGGCTCAGGCCGATGAAGAACAGCCCCACGGCCGGAGTGCGTGCCTGGATCGACGCCAGCGAACGCGCCAGCGACACGGCCGTGCTGGCTGCCGCCGTGGGCTGGTGCAGAAGCAGGAAGTGCAGCACGTAGGCGCCGCATTCCAGCGCCATGAAGACCTTGAAGCGGCGGTCGTCGGTCTGCGCGAAGCAGGCCATGCCGAAGGCGAAGGCGGCGTATCCCAGCAGCTGCGCCGGGGTGAACAGCCAGGCGATGTCGAAGGCGGCCAGCCATGCGGGCATCAGCGAAACAGGCTGTGCCAGCCGGCACGCGGCTGCATGTCATGCAGCTGCCAGTCGGCCGCCACGAACGGCCGGCGGGTGGCGGCATGGCTGGCCCGGCCCAGCGGCGTGCCGATGGCGTTCTGCGTTTCGTCGTCGATGATCGCGCCGCGGCCTTCGACGATTTCGCTCAGCAGCAGCAGGTCGATGGGGTCGCGGTCCCAGGGCCGGGCGCCGGCGGCGCGCAGCACTTCGGCTTCCACGCGCACGGCGGGCAGGGCCTGCAGGCCCGGGGGCAGGTAGGGCTCACGGGCGGGCAGGATGGCGGCTTGGCTCTGGGTGTAGCGGCCGCTCTGCGCCACGGGCTGCCCCTGGCTGTCGGCCGCGAGGTTGTCTTCCAGGTGCAGTTCCACGTCGCCCTGGCCGCCCAGGCTGAACAGCGGCGTGCCCGGCCTTGTGCTGGGCCCATGGCGCAACACGTTGCCCACCAGCGCGATGCGGCCGGTGCGGTGGGCTTGGCCAGCCCATTCCTGCGCGACGAGGTTGTAGTGCACGGCGCGAGCGCCGGGGTTGACGATCAGGTTGTTGACCATCGCCGCCTGCACCCCGCCCTTGAACAACGCATTGCGTTCGTTGTTCGACGCGTACAGGTTGCCATGCAGCAGAATACCGCTGGCGTTGTCGTGCACCAGCGTGCCCTTGGAATGTTCACCCTTGGCATGCACCGAATTCGCCAGCCCTTCGGCCACGATGTTGTGGCTGAAGCTGATGTTGCGGCCCTGCCGTTCGAACCGCGGGCCGCCCACCGACAGGTTCTCGTCGGTGGCCCAGCTGAAGCTGCAGTGGTCGACGATGACCTGGTGCGCGTCGGTGCCGGTGGCCAGACCGTCCTGGTCGCCGCCGCTGCGCCTTGCGCGGCCATAGGCGCCGGGGCGGAACGACAGGTGCTGCACGATCACGTCGTGCGTGGCCACGGTGGTCTGGCCCTTCACCAGCGTGATGCCGGGTGGCGGCGCCGTCTGCCCGGCCAGGGTGATGAAGGGCTGGCGAATGTCGAGCGCGCGGCCCTGCAGGTCGATGACGCCGCCGACTTCGAAGACGATGATCCGCGGGCCGCGGGCCTCGACCGCGGCACGCAGCGAGCCCGGGCCGCTGGCGGCCAGCGTCGTGACCCGCAGGATGCGGCCGCCACGACCGCCCAGCGTGCCCACGGCCCAGCCGGGCAGGTCGAAGGTGGCGCGGTTCAGCGTCTGCGGCGGCGCCACCGGGGCCGGCGGCGGCACGGTGGCGCAGGGCGGGCCTGCGTGCAGGGCGCTGGCCAGGGCCGGCACCTGGCGGGCCAGTTCGGCGGCCATCAGCTCGGCAAACACGCACGCGCCCTTGGCGCCGACATGGGTGCGATCGAAGCCGGCGCTGGCGCCGCTTGCGGCCTGGCCTGGGGGAAGGGGTGACGTGGGCGGTGGCGCCATCGCGAGTTCATCGGCTGCGGCCGGGCCCAGCGCCTGCAGGGTGTCGGCGCTGAGCCGGTTCAGGTCCAGCAGTGGCACCTTCAGTTCGCCCGCGACGCGGCGAGTGGCATCGGCCCAGGCCTGCAGGTCGTTGTTCAGCTGTCCGTCACGGAAGCTGCGACGCGTGAGCGGCGTGGCCAGCAGAGGCACCGCACCGGCGGCGCGCAGGTCGGCAACATAACGTTCCAGGTTGGCGGGGAATTCGGTGGCCAGGTCGGTGCTGCGGCCGGGCTTGCCCGGCTGGTCGTTGTGGCCGAACTGGATCAGCACATGGTGCTGCAGCCCCGGCGCGCTGGCGCGCAGCCGCGCCAGCACACGGTCCCACAGGCCTTCGGCGCGGTAGCTCAGCGAGCTGCGGCCACGGCGTGCCAGGTTCAGGCAGGCGACGTTCGGTGCGATGCGCTGGCACAACGCGTCGCCGTAGCCGGTGCGTGGGGCGAGGGTGCTGTCGCCCACCAGCAGCAGGGCGGGGCGTTCTGCCTCGGCGTCGCGGGCGGGCTCTGACGACCCGGCTGTGCCTTCTGGCTGGGCCGAGGCAGTGGCTGCCAGCCCGGCCAGCAGCAGCGCGGCAAGCAGCTTCAAGGCCGGTGTCAGAACTTGTAGCGCGCGCCCAGCAGGTATTCCCGGCCGGTCTTGTGATACACGACCACGCTGTTGCGCGCCCGGCTGATGAACTGGTCGTTGGCCTCGTTGGTGAGGTTCACGCCTTCCAGCGTCACCTCGAAGCGGTCGCTGAACTTGTAGCTCATCGACAGGTCGACGTTGGTCGTGCTGTTCTTGCCCTCGACGTCGTTGTTGTTCTGCCCCGGCACGCGGGTGATGAAAGCGTCGCGGAAGCTGCCCGACAGGCGCGCGCTGAAGGTGCCGTCGTCGTAGTACAGCGTGGCGTTCCAGCTCTTCGGGCTGAGGTTGATCAGGTCGTCGCGGATCGTGCTGTTGCTGGTGGGCGAAACGGCGTAGTCGATCTTGCTCTTCACCTGGGTGTAGTTCAGCAGCGTGCCGAAGTTGGCCAGCGCGCCCGGAAGGAAGGTGAAGGGCTGCTGCACGTTGATCTCGAAGCCGCTCAACTTGCCGCCGTCGGTGTTGATCGGCCGCGTCACCTGGAACACTTCTTCGCCCGTGAAGTTGGCCGGCAGCAGTGCCAGCGGCAAGCCGGTCTGGCTGAACGGCACGTTGGTGCGCAGGTTCTGGATGTAGGTGCTGATGTCCTTGTGGAACAGGCCCAGGCCGATGAAGGCGTTGCGGCCGTGGTACCACTCGACGCTGCCGTCCAGCGTGGTGGCGCGGAAGGGCTTGAGCAGCGGGTTGCCGCTGGTGACGGTCAGCGTGCCGGTGGTGCTGATGGCGCCGCCAGGGTTCAGGTTGCCCAACTGCGGGCGCGCCATCACCTTGGCTGCCGCAAAGCGCACCACGAGATCCTTGCTCAGGTCGGCCGACAGGTTCAGCGAAGGCAGGGTGTCGGTGTACTTGTTGACCACCGTGATCTCGGTGCCGCCGCCCGCGGCCTGGAAGCCGGTGGCCACCTGTTCGGTTTCGACCCAGCGCAGGCCGAGGTTGCCGCGGACGGGGGTGCCCATGAAACGCGTCTCGAAGTCGGCCATGGCCCAGGCGCCGGTGTCGGTTTCGGTCACCCGGCGGTTGTTGCCGCGCGCGTTGCCGTTGGTGATGGACGAGAGCGTGAAGTCGCCCGGGCCGCCGGCCGGGCCGCTCTTCAGGCAATTGCAGTAGATGTCGTAGGCCGCGGCGATGGCCGGCAGGTTCGGGATCACCCAGTTCGTGGGCGTTCCCGCCGGCAGGCCCAGGCCGTTGCCGAAACCGCTGATGGTGGTGGTGAGGCCGGCCACCGTGCTGCCGGCGGGCGGCGCGAAGATGGTGTCGTTCTGGTTGATGCGGCGGAACTCGTAGGTGTCGAAGCTGTACTTCTTGTAGTCGGCACCGCCCTTGACCGTCAGCACACCCGGCTTCACGTCCCAGTCCAGGCTGAGGCTGGCGACGTCGTTGGTGTTGTTCGCGCCCTGCGGGCGGATGCGGATCTCGCTGGCCGTGGTGTTGGCGATGGTGCCTGGCTGGGTACCGCTGGCCACCTGCGGGATGCCGACGATCGTCAGCGGGCCACCGGCTTGCGACACGTTGATGGGGTAGGTGATGCTGGGCAGGCGGCTGTTGCCGCGGAAGTCGATGCCGTAGCCGTTGACGTTCAGCGCATCGAGCGTGGTCGTCGTCTGCACCGGGTTGCGGAACTTCGACTCGGCACGGCCGACGCGGGCCTTCAGGCGGACGGTGTCGGTGATGTCCTGCTCCAGCGACAGGCTGGGCTGGGTGAATTCGGTCGACAGCTCGTCGAAGCGCGACTCGGCGCGGATGTCGACGCCGTTGTACACGCCGAACTGCAGTGCGCCGCTGGCGTCGTAGGCTGTTTCGACCACGCTGGTCTGCGGCTTGCCGCCCTGTGCCGCGGTGCGGCTGAAGCTGATGGCCTGCAGGAAGTCTTCCTGGCGGGTGGCCTTGAGCTTGGCGTACAGCACATCCAGCGTGATGTCGGTGCCTTCCATCGGCCGGAACTGGATCGCGCCGGTCAGGCCCAGGCGTTCCTGCTGGTGCGTGAGGCGGCCGTAGCGCGGCAGGCGCGGGTGGAAGTTGTCCGCCGAGCTCGCCGTGTTGTAGGCGGCAACCGTGCCCGGCGTGCCGCCCAGACGTGGCACGCCTTGCGCCGCCGGGCCGCAGGTGCTGGCGGTGGAATTGGTCGGGTTGGCCGGCGTCACGCCCGTGGGCGCGCAGAAGCCACCGCTGGAAGGACCGTTGTCCCAGCGTACGGTGCTGAACCCTTCCTCGAACAGGCTGCGCTCCGAATAGGCACCCGACAGCAGCACGCCGACCTTGCGCTCGGCGAAGGTGTTGCTGATGAGGAAAGCCATGCGCGGGTCGGTTTCCTTGGCCAGGTCGTTGTAGCGACCCTTCAGCGACACGGTGGCGGTGAGGCCCTTGAAGTCGAACGGGCGCGAGGTCTGCAGGTCGACGGTGGCGCCGAGGCTGCCTTCCTCGACATCGGCCGAGGCGCTCTTGCGCACGGTGACGCTCTTGAACAGCTCTGAGGCGAAGACGTTGAAGTCGAAGCCGCGCGAACGGTTGGCGCCGCCGGAACTGTCGGTGCCGCCGGTGGTGGCCAGGGCTTCGACGCCGTTGATGCGCACTCGGGTGAAGTCGCCGCCGAGGCCGCGCACGCTGATGCTGCGGCCTTCGCCGGCGTCGCGGTCGATGACGACGCCGGGAATGCGCTGCAGGCTTTCGGCCAGGTTGGTGTCGGGGAACTTGCCGATGTCCTCGGCGGTGATGGCGTCGACGATGCCCTTGTCTTCACGCTTGGCCTTCAGCGCGCTCTCGATCGACGCGCGGATCCCGGTGATGGTGATGGTTTCGGCGGCGGGTTTGGCTGGCGCGGTCTGCGCTTGCGCGGCACCGGCGAGCAGGCCCAGGGCGGCGGCGGCCGATACGGCGTTGGCCAAGGGGTTCAGGCGGGGGAAGTTCTGCATCGTTTGTCTCCGTTTGCTGCGGGCTCTGGGGCCAATGGGCCCGGTGTCCGGGTTCCGGGGCCTGGCGTGCAGGCTCGCAGCGGGTTGGCCGTCTGGTTCGGCGGTCTGTTCGGCGGTGGGATGCAGGCACGCGCAGGGCGCCCGCGAATTGAAATGGTCAGCGCGCTGCAGTGCGCGCTGACCGGCAGGGCTACAGGTAGTCGTCGCGGCGGGGGCTGAACTGGTCGAGCAGCAGGCTGCCGTCTTCCAGGCAGACCACGCCATGGCTTCGCAGGCGTGGCGCGATGAAGGCGTCACCCATGCGCAGCACTTTGCTTTCGCCGTCGATGACGGCTTCGAAGCTGCCGGCCACCACGAAGCCGATCTGGTCGTGCCCGTCGTGGGCATGGGGCGTGCCCACCGCGCCCTTGTCGAACTGCATCAGCACGCTCATCAGTTCGGGCGTGTGACCGACGATCTTGCGGCGCATGCCGCCCTCCAGCTCGGTCCAGGGCGTGGCTTCATGGCTGAAGAAGAAGGGCGGGAGGGAGGTCGGGGGCGGGGCTGCAGAGGACATGGGGTTCTTTCGGAACACTGATTCGCTGCTACTATATCGACGGCATTAAAAAATGAAACAGTGGTTCACTAAAGAGAAACCATGATTCCGGAGACTGGCACTGTTGCATTAGCCTCCGTTCATTCCCCGCTGCCCCGCTGCCGAATCGGGCCTGTCTCGCGCGGCCAATGCCCGGCTGTTCGGCAGCATCGACACGAAAGACCCCCATGCAAATTCGCCAACCCGTGCACAGTGAGCACGCACGTACTTTGGACACCGAAGGCCTGCGCCGCCACTTCCTGGTGGAAGACCTGTTCCAGCCCGACCAAGCCACGCTGACCTACAGCCAGATCGACCGCATCATCGTCGGCGGCATCCTGCCGGTGACGAAGCCAGTGACGTTTTCGGCCGAGCTGGGCAAGCACACCGGCACCAGCTTCTTCCTGGAGCGGCGCGAACTCGGCCTGATCAACATCGGCGGCCCGGCCCTCGTGACGGCCGACGACAAGCGCTATGAGATCGGCCCGCGCGAAGCGCTGTACATCGGCCAGGGCGCGAAGGAACTGTCCTTCACCAGCCTGGACGCAGCCAAACCCGCCAGGCTGTACTTCAACTGCGCGCCGGCGCACTGCCACTACCCGAACAGGAAGGTGACGCTGGCCGAGGCCAGCCCGGAGACCCTGGGCGCACCCGAGACGAGCAACCGCCGCACCATCTACAAGTTCCTGGTGCCGCAGGTGCTGCCTACCTGCCAGCTGCTGATGGGCATGACCCAGCTCGAGCCCGGCAGCCTGTGGAACACCATGCCCTGCCATACGCACGACAGGCGCATGGAGGTGTACTTCTACTTCGACATGCCGGCCGACGGCGTCGTCTTCCACATCATGGGCGAGCCCACGCAGACCCGCCATCTGGTGGTGCGCAACGAGCAGGCCGTGATCAACCCGAGCTGGAGCATGCACAGCGGCGTGGGGACACGCGCCTACACCTTCATCTGGGGCATGGTCGGCGAGAACCAGGTCTTCCCGGACATGGACCATGTCGCCATGACCACGCTGCGTTGAACTGGCCGGCCATGAGCATCCTCGAAAACTTCCAGCTGGCCGGCAAGGTGGCCATCGTCACCGGCTGCAATACCGGGCTGGGCCAGGGCATGGCGCGCGCGCTGGCGCAGGCCGGGGCCGACATCGTCGGCGTCAACCTCAGCGAGCCGACCGCCACACGCGCCGAGATCGAAGGCATGGGCCGCCGCTTCATGGACCTGCGGGCCAATCTGGGCCAGAGCGGCCAGGTCGACGAACTGGTGAACGAAGCCAAGAAGCTGGGGGGGCATGTCGACATCCTGGTCAACAACGCCGGCATCATTCGCCGCGAGGACGCCATCCGGTTCACCGAGAAGGACTGGGACGATGTGATGAACATCAACCTGAAGACGGTGTTCTTCTTCTCGCAGGCCGTGGCCAGGCAGTTCATGGCCCAGGGCACGGGCGGCAAGATCATCAACATCGCGTCGATGCTGTCCTACCAGGGCGGCGTGCGCGTGCCCAGCTACACCGCCAGCAAGAGCGGCGTGATGGGCATCACCCGGCTGATGGCCAACGAATGGGCAGCACACGGCATCAACGTCAACGCCATCGCCCCGGGCTACATGGCCACCGACAACACCGCGGCACTGCGCGCGAACGAAAGCCGCAATGCGTCGATCCTGGAACGCATCCCGGCCGGGCGTTGGGGTGTGCCGGACGACTTGGCCGGGCCCGTAGTTTTCCTGGCGTCGAAGGCGTCGGACTACGTGAACGGCTACACCGTGGCCGTGGATGGTGGCTGGCTGGCAAGGTGAGACCCCCCCCGAAGCGCCTGCGGCGCTCCCCCCCAGGGGGGCGCCGCCAGCGGCCCGGCAGAGCCGGTTCCGCGGCGTCCGCTTGAGTTGGCTGCGGCTCCGCCAGCAGCGTCTACCGTCGGCCCATGTACGAGAACCGAAAACTCGGATTTCTGTTCGTCCTGCCGTTCGTGCTGGGCGTGCTGCTGTTCAAGCTGTTCCCCTTCGTGATGAGCTTTGCGCTCAGCTTCACGCAGTACGACCTGATCGACCCGCCTGAATACATCGGGCTGCAGAACTACCGCGAACTCTTCGGCGACGACCCACTGTTCGTCAAGAGCCTGGGCGTGACGCTGTGGTTCGCGGTGCTGGCCGTGCCGCTGCGCGTAGGCTTTGCGCTCTTCATCGCCCATGTGCTGAACTTCAAGCTGCGTGGCATCAACTTCTTTCGAAGTGCTTTCTACCTGCCGTCGATCCTGGGCGGCAGCATCGCGGTGGCGGTGCTCTGGCGCTTCCTGTTCGCGAAGTACGGGCTGGTGAATCTGGTGCTGGTGAAGCTGGGCCTGGAGCCCGTGGCCTGGCTGGCCGATGAACACTATTCGATGTGGACCATCGTGCTGCTGTTCACCTGGCAGTTCGGCTCGGCCATGGTCATCTTCCTGGCGGCACTGCAGAACGTGCCGACCTCGCTGTACGAAGCCGCCGAGATCGACGGCGCGAGCAAGGCGCAGCAGTTCTGGCGCATCACCGTGCCGCTGATCACGCCGGTGATCTTCTTCAACATGATCATGCAGATGGTCCACGCCTTCCAGGAATTCAACGGGCCCTATATGATCACCGAGGGCGGGCCGCTGTCCAGCACCTATGTGCTCGCGCTGTACATCTACGACCAGAGCTTCCGCTTCTTCAACCTGGGCTATGGCGCAGCGCTGAGCTGGGTGCTGTTTGCCTTGGTGGGGGCGCTGAGCCTTGTCAGCTTCTGGTCCAGCAAGTACTGGGTCTTCTACGCCGGCGAGAAGGACCAGGGCAAGTGAGCGCCGTGCCCGCCTCGCTCACGCCCGCCGCCACGCCCGCGCCGGTGGCCGATGCCGGCACGCGCGGCAAGGCCCTGCTGCGCTATACCGCGCTGCTGGCCGTGGCCGTCGTCATGCTCTACCCGCTGCTGTGGCTGGTGGGCGCGTCGTTCAAGAGCAATGCCGAGATCTTCAGCGAGGTCGGCTTCTGGCCTTCCAGCTTCAGCTTCGACAGTTATGCCAAGGGCTGGAAGACCAGCACCGAATACACCTTCGCCACCTACTTCCTGAACAGCTTCCTCATCACCATCCCGCGCATCATCGTCACGGTGATCAGTTGCGTGCTGGTGGCGTATGCGTTTGCGCGTTTCGAGTTCTGGGGCAAGAAGTTCCTGTTTGCCATCATGGTCGGTACGATGATGTTGCCGCTGATCGTGCTGCGCCTGCCGCAGTACCTGATGTTCAAGGAACTGGGCTGGCTGGACACCTATCTGCCGCTGATCCTGCCCAGCGCGTTTGCCACCGACACTTTCTTCGTCTTCATGCTCGTGCAGTTCCTGCGCGGCATACCGCGCGACATGGAAGAGGCCGCACTCATCGATGGCTGCAATGCGCTGCAGCTGCTTTGGCACATCATCGTGCCGCTGCTCAAGCCGGCGATCATCAGCGTCATCGTCTTCCAGTTCATCTGGACGATGAACGACTTCATGGGCCCGCTGATCTACCTGGCCAGCGTCGAGAAGTACCCGGTCTCGCTGGCGCTGAAGATGAGCATCGGTGCCACCGAGGAAGTCGAATGGGCCAACGTGATTGCCATCAGCGTGGTGGCGCTCGTTCCCAGCGTGGCCGTGTTCTTCATGGCGCAGAAGCATTTCATCGAAGGCGCCTCGTCGTCCGGCATCAAAGGTTAGTGGTCCCATGGCGCAGCTGTCACTGAACAAGATCGAGAAGACCTACCCCAACGGCTTCAAGGCCGTGCACGGCGTGGACCTGGAGGTGCGCGACGGCGAGTTCATGGTCTTCGTCGGACCCAGCGGCTGTGCCAAGAGCACGCTGCTGCGAATGATCGCAGGGCTGGAGAGCATCACCGGCGGCGAGCTGCGCATCGGCGGCAAGCTCGTCAACGCGCTGCCGCCGAAGCAGCGCGGCATCGCGATGGTGTTCCAGAACTACGCGCTCTACCCGCACATGAAGGTCTACGAGAACCTGGCCTTCGGCCTGCGGCTGGCCGGCACGCCCAAGGCCGAGGTCGACCAGCGTGTGCGCCACGCCGCGCAGCTGCTGGAGATGGAGCACCTGCTCGACCGTTATCCCAAGCAGCTCAGCGGCGGCCAGGCTCAGCGCGTGGCGGTGGGCCGCGCCATCGTCAAGAAGCCCGAGGTCTTCCTGTTCGACGAACCGCTGTCGAACCTGGACGCGAAGCTGCGCGCCAACATGCGCGTACGCCTGACCGACCTGCACCGTACGCTGCGTGAAGCCGGCCAGCCGGCCACGGTGGTCTACGTCACCCACGACCAGGTCGAGGCCATGACGATGGGCGAGCGCATCTGCGTGCTGAAGGACGGCGTCATCCAGCAGGTCGACACGCCCACGGCGCTGTACGACAAGCCGGCGAATGCGTTCGTCGCCAGCTTCATCGGCAGCCCCGAGATGAACATCCAGGAAGCGAGCCTGCAGCGCCAGGGCGACACACTCGGCGTCGAACTGGGCGGCACCTGGCTGCCGCTGCCAGCCGAGAAGGCCGCCGTGCTGAACGGCCGCGCGGGCCCCGGCGGCGGCGCGGTGAAGCTGGGCCTGCGCCCCGAACACATCGTGCTGGCGCCACGCGCGGCTGGCCAGACGACACCCGCCACCGGGGCGCTGCGCTCGCTGGAACACATGGGCAATGAAGTCTTCGTGCACTTCGACCTGGGTGCCGTGCCGTTGACGGCGCGTGTGCCGGCCGATGAACTGCATGGCCTGCAAGGCTTGCAGCGTGGCGCCACCCACCCGGTGCATGTTCAGATGGCGGCCTGCCATGTGTTCGACGCAGCCAGTGGGGCGCGCTTGTGTTGAAGCCCGTCCTGAAGCGGGCCCCGGCGGGCGTGATCACCCGCCGTCAGGGCCTGGCCCTGACCGCAGCGGCGCTGGCCACACCCTGGACGCATGCACAAGCGCCGCAGGTGCTGCGCTTCGCCTGGTGGGGCGGCGCCGCGCGCCATGGCGCCACGTTGAAGGCCATCGCCGCGTTTCAGGCGCTCAACCCGGGCGTCAAGATCAAGGCCGAGTACATGGGCTTCGCGGGCTACCTGGAACGCCTGACGGCGCAGATCGCCGGCGGTTCCGAGCCCGACGTGATGCAGATCAACTGGGCCTGGATGGCCATGTTCAGCAAGCGCGGCAATGGCTTCACCGATCTGCAGCCCTATGCGCCGCTGCTTGCGCTGGACCAGTTCAGTGCCGACGACATCGCCATGGGCCGGGTGATGGGCAAGCTCAACGCGCTGCCGGTGTCCTACACCGCGCGGGTGCTGCTGTGGAACACCGCCACGTTCCGTGCTGCCGGCCTGCCGCTGCCGCGCAGCTGGGACGAGCTGTTCGCCGCGGGTGCCGTGTTCCGCGCCAAGCTGGGCGAGCATTTCTATCCGCTGGACGGCGAGCTCTACGACATGATGCTGCTGTCGCAGGCCTGGGTGCACCAGAAGCACGGCACGCCCTACCTCGACCCCGCGCCCCTGGCCCCAGGCCAGGCGCCGAAGGTGGCGATGAGCATAGAGGCCGCGCGCGACTGGGTGGCCACCTACCGCAAGCTCGTCGACGGCCACACCGCCACCAGCCTGCCCCTGCGCGCCAGCCTGGGCGGCGCCGAGAAGCCCACCGAACAGCAGCAGGACTGGGTGCAGGGCCGCTGGGCTGGCAACTACACCTGGGACAGCGTCATCGGCCTGCGCGCCGGCAACCTGAAGCCGCCGCAGTCGCTGGCGCTGGGCGAATTCCCGACGCTGCCGAATGCGAAGAACAGCGGCCTCTTCGGCCGCCCGACGCTGATGTATGCGGTGGGCCGCAACAGCAGGCAGCCCGAGCTGGCGGCGCGCTTCGTCAACTACCTGCTCACCGACCCGGAAGCCGCCTTGATGCTCGGCCGCACCCGCGGCGCGCCGTCGGCCAAGGCACCGCTGAAGGTGCTGATGGACCGCCAGATGCTGCCGCCTCTGGAGCTGCAGGCCCACCAGATGATCCAGGCGCTGAAGGCCGATGGCCGCATCGACCTGCCCGCGCCACTGTTCGAGCATGCACGCCTGCACAAGTTCATGCGCGAGGTCTTCGAGACCGTGGCCTACGGCAAGACCAGCGACCTCGACGCCGCGCGGCGCCTGGTCGAAGAAGGCGGCTCGCTGCTGCGCCGGATCAAGTAATTCACCTTCAGGGCGACACGCCACACGACCATGAGCCAGGGCATGAGCAAGGGTACCGAACACCAGTTCCAGTTTGAAGTCTTCCACGACCCCGACACCGGCGCGCGTGTGCAGAGGCTGTCGCCGCCGGACGTGACCTGCCACCGCAACTACTTCTATCAGAAGTGCTTCACCAACGACGGCACGAAGCTGCTCTTTGCCGGCGAATTCGGGCCGCAGCCCAGCCCGAACTGGAACTACCTGCTGCTGGACTTGCACACCCAGTTGGCCACGCAGCTGACAGACCAGCGCGGCGAGAACACCTTCGGCGGCTTCCTGAGCCCCGACGACAGATTCCTCTACTTCGTGCGCGCCGAACGCCAGCTGATCCGCCTGACGCTGGCCGACCTGAGCGAGGAAGTCGTCTACACCGTGCCCGCCGACTGGGTGGCTTACGGCACCTGGGTGTGCAACAGCGCCTGCACGAAACTGGTGGGCATCGAGATCGCTGCCGAGGACTGGTTCCCGCTGAGCGACTGGCGCAAGTTCGACGAGATGTTCCACAAGCAGCCGCGCTGCCGGCTTTTCAGCGTCGACCTGGCGACGGGCGAACGCAGCGTGATCCTCGAGCAGAAAGGCTGGCTCGGCCACCCGCAGTACCGCCCCTTCGACGACCACACCGTGGCCTACTGCCACGAAGGCCCGCACGACCTGGTGGACGCGCGCATGTGGTTCATCGACGAAGACGGCAAGAACCGCCGGGTGGCCAAGGTGCATGCCGAAGGCGAGAGCTGCACGCACGAGTTCTGGGTGCCCGATGGCTCGGCGATGATCTACGTCAGCTACTTCAAGAACAGCCCCGAACGCTGGATCCGCACGCTCGACCCGGTGACGCTGCAGGACCGGCCGCTGACCACCATGCCCGCCTGTTCGCACCTGATGAGCAACTTCGAGGGCACGCTGATCGTCGGCGACGGTTGCGGCCAGGCCGATGCGTCCGACAGCGGCGCGGCCAATGCGATGAAGCAGGGCGACCCTTTCCTGCACCTGTTCGACCTGAAGGCGGGAACCACGCGCCGCATCGCCCGTCACGACAGCAGCTGGGGCGTCTACAAGGGCAGCCGCCAAGTGACGCACCCGCACCCCAGCTTCACGCCCGACGGCCGGCAGGTGCTGTTCAGTGCCGACGGCCGGGGTGAACCGGCGCTGTACCTGGCGGACCTGTGAGACCCCCGCGATGGCGCGCCCGCGCTGCGCTGGCCGGCCTGGCCTGCCTTGCGGCCGGCGCCTGCACCACGCCCGCACCGCCTGAAGTGCCCGCCACGCCTGAACGCCCGCAACTGACGGCCGCCGCTGCGACCACGCAGCAGGCGGCCGATTTTCTGGCGCAGGGCCCATCGCCCTGGCAGCCCGAGAGCCTTCCGGATACGCGCACGCTGCGGCCGGACTTCGTCGTCGCAGCCGATGGCAGCGGCACGCACCGCAGCGTGCAGGCGGCGCTGGACGCGCTGCCGGCGCGGCCTGCAGCGCCAGGTCAAGCCGAACGTCGCCTTCACGTCTTCGTCAAGCCCGGCCGGTATCGCGAGATCGTCTGCGTCCGCGACAAGGTGCCCTTCCTGCTGTACGGCAGCGCGGCCGACGCCGGTGCCACCGTCATCGTCGAAGGCCGCTACAACGCCCAGGCCAAGCGCCCCGGCATCGATCCCGCCAACCCCTGCGACCCGGCGTTGGCAGCGGCCAGTTTCGGCACCGCCGGCAGCGCCAGCGTCGCGCTCTTCAGCAGCGACGTTCAGGTGGCGCACCTGACCATCGCCAACGACGCGATGGACGGCGTGAAAGACGGCGTCGGCTACCCACCCGGCGCCGGTGAGAGCGGTGGCGCCCAGGCCGTGGCGCTGATGACGCGGGGCGACCGCATCCAGCTGCACGGCGTGCGGCTGCTGGGCCACCAGGACACGCTGATGGTGCGAGCCGCTGCCCCTGCTTCCGGCACCGACACGGACGCAGCGCGGGTCCACGTCACCGACAGCCTCATCGCTGGCGATGTCGACTTCATCTTCGGCAACGCCACGCTCGTCATCGAACGCAGCACCATCCGCAGCCGCGCCGGCCGGCGCAAGCCTGGCAACGGCGGCCATGTGCTGGCGCCCAGCACCGCTGCAGCCACGCGGCTGGGTTTCCTGGTGACGAACACGCGCTTCGACGCCGAAGCGGGCCTGGCATCCGGCAGCATATCGCTGGGCCGCGCCTGGGACTACGCCGTGCCGCGTGGTGCCTGGCAGGCCAGCGTTTCGCCCAACGGCCAGGCGCTGGTGCGCGACAGCCAGCTCGGCGCCCACCTCGGGGCCTGGTCGGCCAGCACGTCGCGCCGCCCGTTCAGTGCCAGCGGGCCGGCGGCCAACCGCATGGCCGAATTCCGCAACATGCCGCTGGGCGAGCGCGACATCGCCCGCCAGGTGCTGGGCGCCGACGACGGCTGGGCCGCAGCCGAAGGTGGCACGCGCGGCGGCGCCGATGCCCAAGCGGAACATGTGCTGGAAGTGCGCAACCGCAGCGAGCTGGCAGCGGCTTTTGCGCTGGGCGATGTGCCGAAGATCGTGCAGGTGCGTGGCCGCATCGACCTGAGCGTGGACGACACCGGCCGTTCGCTGGGTTTCGATGACTACCGCGACCCGGCTTTCGACCCGGGCGCCTTCGAGGCCGCCTACGCCCCGGCCACCTGGGGCCGCAAGAAGCCCGAGGGCCCGCTGGAAGACGCCCGCCGCCGGTCCGCCCGCAACCAGGCCGCGCGTGTGGTGCTGCGCGTGCCGTCGAACACCACGCTGCTGGGCCTGGGCAGCGACGCGCGCATCGTGAACGGCATGCTGCTGCTCGACGGCGTGCGCCAGGTCATCGTGCGCCACATCCACTTCAGCGACGCCTTCGACCATTTCCCGGCCTGGGACCCAAACGACAACGCCAGCGGCGAGTGGAATGCCGATTACGACAACCTGAGCCTGCGCCGCAGCACGCATGTGTGGGTCGACCACTGCACTTTCGACGATGGCGCCCGTCCCGACGCCAGCGCCCGCAGCGCGCTCGGCCGGCGCCTGCAGCACCACGACGGCCTGCTCGACGTGACGCAGCAAAGCGACTTCGTCACCCTCAGCTGGAACCACTTCCGCGACCACGACAAGACCAGCCTGGTGGGCAGCGGCGACGGCGTGCTGGCCGACGCCGGCCGGCTGCGTGTCACCTACCACCACAACCTGTGGGAACGCACCATGTCGCGCCAGCCGCGGGTGCGTTATGGCCAGGTGCATGTGTTCAACAACCTCTACGTCGGCAGCCACACCGGCGGCTACCCGTACGACTACGCCATCGGCCTGGGCCATGCCTCGCGCGTCTTCAGCGAACACAACGTTTGGGAAACGACCAGCGGCAGCCTGGTGAAGCGCTGGAACGGCAACGCCTTCTTCGACCGCGGCTCGCTGCACCACGGCCGGCCGGTGGACCTGCTCGCCGCGTTGCGCGCGGCGAATCCGGGCGTCGCCCTCAGCGGCGACGCCGGCTGGGTACCGCCGCACCGCGCCGGGCTGGACGACGCCGCCATCGTGGCCGCCAGGGTGCGCGCCGGCGCCGGGGCTGGCCGGTGAAGGCGCCCGCCGCGCCCTTCCAGCGCCTGCTGCTCACCGGTGCGGCCGGCACGCTGGGCCGTGGCCTGCGTGCGGGCCTGGCCGGACACTGCCTGGCGCTGCGCCTGAGCGACATCGCGCCGCTGGGCGAAGCCGCGGCGCATGAAGAGTTGCAGCCCTGCGCACTGGAAGACCGCGCCGCCGTCAACGCGCTGCTTCGGGGTGTGGACGCCGTCGTGCATTTCGGCGGCATCGCCACCGAGGCGGCTTTCGACGCGCTGCTGCCCGCCAACATCACTGGCGTCTACAACCTCTACGAGGCCGCGCGTCGGCAGGGTGTGCGGCGCATCGTGCTGGCCAGCTCCAACCATGCCGTCGGCGCCTACCCGCAGACGCAGCGCCTGGACGCTGCCGCGCCCTTCCGCCCCGACACCCTGTACGGCGCCACCAAGGCCTGGGCCGAGACGCTGGCGCAGCTCTACTGGGACCGCCACGGCATCGAAACGGTGAGCCTGCGCATCGGCAGCGCCACGCCCGAGCCGCAGAACCGCCGCATGCTGGCAACCTGGATCAGCCCCGGCGACCTGCTGCGGCTGGTGGTGGCGGCACTCACGGCCCCCCAGGTGGGCCACAGCGTCGTCTACGGCATGAGCGCCAGCGCGCACCCGGTCTGGGACCCGAGCCCCGGCGCGGCCATCGGCTACTGCCCGCGCGACAGCAGCGAGCCCTGGCGCGCCGCACTCGAGGCCGCCGACCGCAGCCCCGACCCCGCCGCGCCGCTGCTGCGCTTTCATGGTGGCGACTACATGGCGCTGGGCCCGTTCGACTGAAGCGGGCCGGTCTGGAGGGGCAGGCCGGCGCTGCTGTCACACTCAGCCATGCAATTTGCGCTCTGGCTGGCCCTGGCCGGTACGCTTCTCATCGCCCTGACCCTGGGCAGTTCCCTGCTCGCACGGCTGCCGCTGAGCACCGCGATGCTGATGCTGGGCGTCGGCATCTCGCTCGGCCCCTGGGGCCTGGACCTGGCCACCCCCGGCCCGTTCGACAGTGGCAAGCTGCTGGAGCACACGACCGAAGTCATCGTGCTGCTCAGCCTGTTCGGCTCGGGCCTGAAGATGAGCGCTTCGCTGAGCGACCGGCGCTGGTTCCCGCCGTTGCGGCTGGCCGTGCTGTCGATGCTGCTGACGGTGGCGCTGATCACTGCCATCGGCGTCTGGGGCCTGGGCCTGCCGCTGGGTGCGGCCGTGCTGCTGGGAGGCATCCTCGCACCCACCGACCCGGTGCTGGCCACCGAAGTTCAACTGGCCGACGCCGAAGACCGCGACGCGCTGCGCTTCGCGCTCACCGGCGAAGGCGGTCTGAACGACGGCACCGCCTTCCCGGTGGTGATGCTGGGCCTGGGGCTGCTCGGCCTGCACGACATCGGCACCGGCGGCTGGCGCTGGGTGGCGGTGGACCTGGTCTGGGCCAGTGTGGCCGGCCTCGCCATCGGCGCCGCGCTGGGGGTGGGCGTGGGCCGCGCGGTGCTGACCTTGCGCCGAAAACATGGCCATGCGCTGGGCCACGACAACTTCCTGGCGTTGGGCCTCATCGGCCTGGCCTACGGGCTGGCGGTGCTGCTGCACGGCTACGGCTTCCTGGCCGTGTTTGCGGCCGGGTTGGCGCTGCGCCATACCGAGCAGCGCGACGAGCGCCGCGCCGCGCAGCCGCGCGACGCCGCCGTGCCGCTGGCCCCCGCCGTGCTGGACTTCAACAACCAGCTCGACCGTTTCGGCGAACTGGCCGGCGTGGCGCTGATCGGCATGCTGCTCTGGGCCGTGCCGTGGGTGCCGGCGGCGCTATGGTTCGTGCCGCTGATGCTGCTGGCCGTGCGCCCGCTGGCCGTGGTGCTGGGCCTGGTGGGGGCCGGGGTGCCGGCGTCGAAGCAGCGGCTGATCGCCTGGTTCGGCATCCGCGGCATCGGCTCGGTCTACTACCTGAGCTATGCGCTGAACCACGGGCTGCAGTCCGACATCGCCGAGACCCTGGTGGGCCTGACCTTTGCCGTAGTGGTGGCGTCGATCGGGTTGCACGGCGTCTCGGTGACGCCGCTGATGGCGCGTTATCAGCGCGGCCGCCGCCCGCGCTGAAGGCGCTGACGTCGCTTCAGCGCTCGGCGATGTAGTGCTGCATCACCGGCACTTCGCCTTCTTCCAGGTAGTCCAGCAGCAGCAGTTCCAGTTCCTCGTCGGCCAGCGTGCGGCGCGCGCGCTGGTGCAGGTAGTCGGCCCAGCTGGTGACGATGAATCGTTCGACGTAGCGCGAGGTGTCACCCAGGTCGCGGTAGACGCGCCAGAAGGTGGCGCCGTCGCGCCTGCGCGGCGCGCGCAGCAGGCTTACCGCTTCCAGGAACACCGGCGCGAACTCGGGCTTCACGCGGTAGCCGATCTCCACCGCCACCGGGCCGGCCTCGGGCGCGGGCTGGTGCTTGACGAACAGGTCGGTCGACAGCGGCACCTGGGTCACTTCGTCGAGGCCGCCCATGCGCAGCGGGAAATGCCGCGCCAGCAGCAGGCTGGCCAGCATGGCGGCTGCTGCCAGCAGCAGCGTGAAGCTCAGGCCCAGGATGCCCGAGACCGCACCCCAGAAGGCCGAGCCGATGGCAAAGGCACCCAGCGCCGCCAGCGTGTGCAGCGCGGTGGCGCGCGCACGCACCCAGGGCGGCACGCTGGTCTGGGTGGCGGTGTTGTAGGTGCTCATCACCGACATCCAGCTCGCCCCGGCGCCCACCAGCGACAGGTAGACGACGGCATGCACCGTGACCAGCGCGCTCACCACCATCGCCAGCGCAAAGACGATGGCGCAGATCGCCACCAGCCTTTCCAGCCCCAGGCGTGTGCGCAGCCGGCCGATCACGAGCCCGGCCATCACCGCGCCCGTGCCCAGGCAGCCCATCAGGAAGCCGAAGCCGGTGGCGCCCAGCCCCAGCTTCTGCTGGCCGATGACGGGCAGCAGCGCCCACAGCGCCGAGCCCGCGCCGCCATAGGCGCCGGTGCGCAGCAGCTGGGCCAGCACGGTGTCGTTGTGACGCGCGAAGCGCAGCGCGCTGAGCATGCCGCCCCACAGGCGTTCGGCGGGCAGGCGCGAAGGCGGGTGCGGGCGCGGCGGATGGCGGCGCACGGCCTCGAACAGGGCCACGATGCCGGCCACCGCGATCGCGAACACCCAGCCGCTGCCGGCTGCGGCAAACACCGCCCCGGCCAGCGCCGGGCCCAGCGCGCGGGCGCTGTTGTAGCTGATGCCGATGGCGGTGATGGCCTGCGGCAGTTCGTCGCGCGGCACGACGTCGACGATGGTGGAATTCCAGCTCGGCGACAGCATCGCCGTGCAGCAGCCGGCCATGAAGGTGAAAAAGAGCAAGGCCGCAGGCCCGGCCCAGCCGGCCAATGCCAACACGGCCA
Source organism: Rubrivivax sp. (assembly GCA_022842595.1). Taxonomy (GTDB): domain Bacteria; phylum Pseudomonadota; class Gammaproteobacteria; order Burkholderiales; family Burkholderiaceae_C; genus Rubrivivax. The sequence continues at coordinate 77,617 of JALHPF010000017.1, read as the reverse complement.
GCACGGTCACCACCACCGCCTGCGCGGCCAGCGCGCCCAGCATCAGGCGCTTGCGGTCGTTGGTGTCGGCCATCACGCCGGCGGGCAGCGACAGCAGGAACATCGGCAGGAACACGGCCGTCTGCACCAGTGCGGCCAGGAAGGACGAGCCCGTCAGTTCCACCATCAGCCATGCCGTGGCCATGGCCTGCATGGCATTGCCGATGAAATAGATGCTGCCACCCGTCAGCAGGGCACGGAAGGCGGTGTGGCGCAGGGTGGCGCGGATCGAGACGGGGGCATCGGCCATGTCGCCCCATGCTACGCGGGCCGAGAAGATGGCCGCATCCTTTGGTACCAGCCCCGGATCGGGGGGTTGTTCGAGCGTGGATCAGGTGACAACGTGCGGTGTCCAGGAATCACGGCGGCAAGTGGCGTACGGCCCCCAACCGCTTGGACTCGGTACCCACGTCAACCCAATGGAGTCGAACAACTAATGTTTTCTGCAAACACCATGACCAGCCTGCGCCGCACGGCCATCGCTGCTGCCACTGGCGCCGGCCTGATGATGGCGGCTTCGTCGGCATTCGCCGTCGTCGTCTTCAACCCGATCAACCTGCCGATCCCCAACACCATCGACGGCCTGTACGTCAACGTGGTCACGGGTGCCACCAGCACCACGTCCGGCCCGGCGGGCTGGGACATCAACCCCTACGGCGCCACCGCGATGCAGTTCTTCGCGCCGACCCCGACCACGTCGTCTGGTTACGCTGGCACGGCCGGTGTCATCAGCAACCTGGCCCTGGGTACGTCGATCAGCGGTCTTTCGGCCTTCGTCACTGGCGCCACCACGCCGCCGGCAGCCAGCTGGAACCTGAACAGCAGCAACAACTACGTGGGCTTCCGCTTCCTGAACGAGGCTGGCAGCACGGTGCACTACGGCTGGATGCAATTGGGCTTCGGCGCCACGGTCACGCAGCGCACGCTGCTGGGCTACGCCTTCGAAAGCACCCCGAACCTGGCCATCCAGGCCGGTGTCGTGCCTGAACCCGGCACCTACGCCCTGATGGGCCTGGGCCTGGCCGGCCTGATGGTCGCCGCACGCCGCCGCAAGCAGGACTGATGTTCCGGCTGCGCTGAAAGCGCAGCCGCATCAAAGAAAAAGCCCCCGCACGAGAGTGCGGGGGCTTTTTGCGTTGGATCCGGCCTTCTTCAGGCAGCGTCGGGCATGACCGGGTGATGGGCCATCATCTCCAGCGCTTTCACCAGCGCCGAGTGGTCCAGGTCCTTCATGCCGTTGGCAGCGCAGGCCTGCATCAGCTGCGCCGCGCCCGCGGTCTGCGGCAGCGCCACGCCCAGCGCGCGCGCGCCGGCCAGGGCCAGGTTCAGGTCCTTCTGGTGCAGCCCGATGCGGAAGCCCGGCGCGAAGGTGCGCTTGATCATGCGTTCACCATGCACTTCCAGGATGCGGCTGCTGGCGAAGCCGCCCATCAACGCCTGGCGTACCTTGGCCGGGTCGGCGCCGGCCTTGCTGGCGAAGACCAGGGCCTCGCTGACGGCGGCGATGTTCAGCGCCACGATGATCTGGTTGGCCACCTTCGTGGTCTGGCCGTCGCCATTGCCGCCCACGTGCGTGATGTTCTTGCCCATCAGCGCGAACAGCGGCTTCACGCGTTCGAAGGCGGCCTCGGGCCCGCCGACCATGATCGTCAGGCTGGCGGCCTTGGCACCCACCTCGCCACCGCTGACCGGGGCGTCCAGGTAGTCGCAGCCGGCTTCGTTGATGCGCGCGGCAAAACACTTGGTGTCGATGGGCGAGATGCTGCTCATGTCGACCACGGTCTTGCCGGCTGACAAGCCCGAAGCCACGCCGGTTTCACCGAACAACACGGCTTCGACGTCGGGGGTGTCGGGCACCATCGTGAAGATGATGTCGGCCTTTTGCGCCACTTCGCGCGCGCTGCCACAGGCCACGGCCCCGGCATCCAGCAGGTCCTGCGGCAGCTTGCTGCGCGTGCTCACGAACAGCGCGTGCCCGGCGGCGCGCAGGTGGCCGGCCATGGGCGTGCCCATGATGCCCAGGCCGATGAATCCCAGCTTCAACGATGTGCTCATCTACGGTCTCGATCAGAGGTGTTGTCAGGTGATGGCGCGCAACTGGCGGCGTGCCTTCTCCAGCCAGGCCAGGCCGGCTTCGGTGGTGGTGGCGGGCTTGTATTCACAGCCCACGTAACCCTTGTAGCCGATCTTGTCGAGATGGTCGAACAGGAAGTTGTAGTTGATCTCGCCCGTGCCCGGTTCGTTGCGCCCCGGGTTGTCGGCCACCTGGATGTGGCCGATGCGTGCCAGGTGCTTGCCGAGCGTGGCGCCCAGCTCGCCTTCGCTGCGCTGCATGTGATAGACGTCGTACTGAAGGAAAAGATTGTCTGCACCGACCTCGTCCATGACGGACAGCGCCAGCGCGCTGGTGTTCAGCCAGAAGCCCGGCACGTCGTAGGTGTTCACCGGTTCGATCAACAGCTTCAGCCCGGCTTCCTTCAGTGCAGCGGCGGCGTATTTCAGGTTGTCGACGAAGGTCTGGCGAACCAGCGCTTCGGCCACGCCCGCCGGGGCCTTGCCGGCCAGGCAGTTCAGCTGCTTCACGCCCAGGATCCTGGCGTAGTCGATGGCCTGGGCCACGCCAGCGCGGAATTCCTCCACGCGGTCGGGCAGGCAGGCGATGCCGCGCTCGCCACCGGCCCAGTTGCCGGCCGGCAGGTTGTGAAGCACCATCGTCAGGCGGTTGGCCACCAGCCGGTCGCGGATCGACAAGGCCGGCGCTTCATAGGGAAACTGCAGTTCGACCGTGGAAAAGCCCGCACGTGCTGCGCGCTCGAAGCGCTCCAGCATGGGCACTTCGGTGAACAGCATCGACAGGTTGGCGGCAAAGCGGGGCATCGTCGTCACTCCAGCAGGCCGGCCAGTTCCAGGCCTTGGCGGCCTTCGGGGTGGCGGCAGTCCACGTCCTCGAATTCGTTGATCTTGTCGATTTCAACACCCATCGAGATGTTGGTCACCTTCTCGAGGATGACTTCCACCACCACCGGCACGCGCAGGTCGTGGGCCATCGCCTTGGCCTGCACCAGGGCCGACTCGATCTTGGCCGGATCGGTCACGCGCAGCGCCTTGCAGCCCATGCCTTCCACCACCTTGGCGTGGTCCATGCCGTAGCCCTTCAGCGCCGGGTCTTCGACGTTCATGTTGTCGAAGGCCAGCTGCACGCAGAAGTCCATGTCGAAGCCGCGCTGGCTCTGGCGGATCAGGCCCAGGTAGCTGTTGTTCACCAGCACCACCACCATCGGCAGCTTGAACTGCGCGCCCACGGCCAGTTCCTCGATCAGGAACTGGAAGTCGTAGTCGCCGCACAGGCCCACCACGGTCTTGGTGGGGTCGCTGGCCACCACGCCCAGCGCAGCCGGCAGCGTCCAGCCCAGCGGGCCGGCCTGGCCGCAGTTGATCCACTGGCGCGGGCCGAAGACATGCAGGAACTGCGCACCGGCGATCTGGCTCAGGCCGATGGTGGTGACGTACACCGTGTCGCGGCCGAAGGCCTTGTTCATTTCCTCGTACACGCGCTGCGGCTTGATCGGGATCTGATCGAAATGCGTCTTGCGGTGCATCAGGCGCTTGCGTTCCTGGCAGCGGAAGACCCAGTCGCTGCGATCCTTCAGCGCCGCGGCGGCCTTGCGCTCACGCGCCACCTCGACGAACAGCTGCAGCGCCGCCTTGGCGTCGCTGACGATGCCGAAGTCGGGCATGAAGACGCGGCCGATCTGCGTGGGTTCGATGTCCACGTGCACGAACTTACGGTCCTTGGTGTAGGTCTCGACGCTGCCGGTGTGGCGGTTGGCCCAGCGGTTGCCGATGCCCAGCACGAAGTCGCTGGCCAGCATCGTGGCATTGCCGTAGCGGTGGCTGGTCTGCAGGCCGCACATGCCGGCCATCAGCGGGTGGTCGTCGGGGATGGTGCCCCAGCCCATCAGCGTGGGAATCACCGGCACGTTGGTCAGCTCGGCCAGTTCCACCAGCAGGTCGGCGGCGTCGGCGTTGATGATGCCGCCGCCGGCCACGATCAGCGGCTTGTCAGCGGCCTGCATCATGTCCAGCGCCTTCTCGATCTGCTTGCGCGTGGCCTGCGGCTTGTACACGGGCAGCGGCTCGTAGGTGTCGATGTCGAACTCGATCTCGGCCATCTGCACGTCGAAGGGCAGGTCGATCAGCACCGGGCCCGGGCGGGCGCTGCGCATCAGGTGGAAGGCCTGCTGGAAGGCGCGCGGCACGAGGCCGGGTTCACGCACGGTGAGGCTCAGCTTCGTCACCGGCTTGGCGATGCTCTCGATGTCGACGGCCTGGAAGTCTTCCTTGTACAGGCGGGCGCGCGGCGCCTGGCCGGTGATGCACAGGATGGGAATGCTGTCGGCGCTGGCACTGTACAGGCCGGTGATCATGTCGGTGCCGGCCGGGCCGCTGGTGCCGATGCACACGCCGATGTTGCCGGCCCGCGCCCGGGTGTAGCCCTCGGCCATGTGGCTGGCGGCTTCGACGTGGCGGGCCAGGATGTGGCTGATGCTCTGGCGTTCACGCATCGCTGCGTACAGCGGGTTGATCGCTGCACCGGGCACGCCGAAGGCCTGCGTGATGCCTTCCTTTTCCATCACCAGCACTGCCGCCATGGCGGCTTTCATCTTGGCCATCGTTGTCTCTTTCGGATGTGGTTCAAAAACAGGACGCATCTTCAGGCGCTGCGGCGCCTGGGGGAACGGCGGCTCATGGATATCAGCTATTCCAACCAGGAATGGCTGAAGGCACACTGCGGGGATGGACCGTGTCATGGGCATTCAGCTTTTCATCCGTGTCGTCGAAACCGGCAGCTTCAGCAAGGCCAGCCGCGACCTGGGCCTGACCCAGCCCACCGCCACCAAGCATGTGGCGGCGCTGGAAGCGCGGTTGGGCGCGCGGCTGTTCCACCGCAGCACGCGCGGCGCCACGCCGACCGAGGTGGGCGCGGCGTACTACGACAAGTGCAAGATCATCGCGCGTGAACTCGAGGAAGCCGACAACCTGGCCGCGCTGATGCAGCAGCGGGTGCAGGGCAGCCTGCGCATCAGCACCAGCGTGGCCTTCGGCCGCCGCGTGCTCACGCCGCTGGTGCTGAAGTTCATGCAGCAGCACCCTGGCCTGCACATCGACCTGAGCTTCGAGGACCGCTTCGTGAACCTGGTCGAGCAGGGCATCGACCTGGCGGTGCGCATGGGGCGCCTGGCCGATTCCACCCTGGGCGCGCGCTACCTGGGCCGCAACCCCTGGGTGCTGGTGGCGGCGCCCGGCTACCTGGCCGAACACGGCACGCCGCAGTCGCCCGCCGAACTGGCCGGCCACGCCGCTCTCATCTACAGCAGTGTGCAGGGTGACGAGCGCTGGGCCTTCACCGCCCCCGACGGGCAGATGCTGCAGGTGCCGGTGGCCGGGCCGCTGCGCAGCAACAACTTGTCGGCGCTGCTGTCGGCGGCGCGGCAAGGCATGGGGCTGGCCGTGCTGCCCTGGTACGTGGCGCACGAGTCGGTGCGCACCGGCATCGTCCAGCCGCTGCTGTCGGGCTGGACGCTGCCCGAACAGGAGGTGCACGCCGTGTTCTCGTCGCCGCGCATGGTGCCGGCGAAGGTCAGCGGCTTCGTCAACTGGCTGCAGGGGCAGCTGGGCGGGGAATGGTGGACACGCCGGGTGTGAGCCCGGCGGGCTACCATGGCTGCATGAAGACTGCGTTGTTGCTCCCCCTGCTGAGTGCCCTGCTGCTGAGCGCTTGCGCGGCGAGCGGGCCCGGCCCTCTGCCCGCACTGACCCACCCTGTGCTGCTGCTGGGCGAAGTGCACGACAACGCCATCCAGCACGCCGAACGCCTGCGCGCCTTCGAAGCCCTGCTGGCCACCGGTGCGCGACCGGCGCTGGCCATGGAGCAACTGGACCGCGAGCGCCAGGGCGCGATCGACGCGCTGTTCGCAGCGGGCGCGCGGCCCACGGCCGACGCCGTGATCGCTGCCGGCGCACCCGGTGGCGGCCAGGCGGGCAGCTGGAACTGGAACTTCTACCGCCCGTTCATCCAGGCGGCGCTGAAAGCCGGACTGCCCATCGTCGCGGCCAATGTCTCGCGCGACGATGCGCGCCGCGTCATGCGCGAAGGCCTGGCGCCCGCGGGCTTCGACGCCGCGGTGCCGGCCGAGCTGCTGGCCGCGCATACCCGTGACATCGAGGCCAGCCACTGCGGCATGATCGACGCGCCCACGGCCGGCCGCATGGCCCTGGCCCAGGTGGCGCGCGACCAGTTCATGGCGCGGGTGCTGGAACAGCATGCCGCGCGTGGCGTGGTGCTGCTCGCCGGCAATGGCCATGTGCGCACCGACATCGGTGCGCCGCGCTGGCTGCAGCCCGAGGTGCGGGCGAAGACCCAGGCCGTGGGCTGGCTCGAGACCGGCAGCCCCGACGCGAAATCCTTCGACGCCGCCCGCTTCACCCCCGCGCAGGCGCGCCCCGACCCCTGCGAAGGCATGCGCAAGCAGGTGCCGGCGCGGCCGGCACCGGCCACCACACGCTAGGCTGGGTGCCCCGTTGAACGACACCCTCGCCGATCCCGCCCGCGAACGCTTCCTGCAACGCCTGGCCGCGGCCGCCAGCCAGGGTGGCTGGCAGCGCCTGCTGCTGGCCAAGCCCGTGCCGCAGGGCGCGCCGCCCGACCTTCAGCGTGTGCTGGTGCGCCCGCTGCTGCTGCGTGGCGAGCCGCATTTCAGCTTCGTCTACAGCCACACCACCAAGGACATCACGAAGAACCTGCCGGTGGCCGAAGGCCTGGCGCAGGTGGCTGCGCTGCTGGGCGCGAGCTTTCGCAATGCCCACCTGCACACGGCCACGGAAGAAGTGCAGCTGGTGCTCAGCAAGAAGGGCAAGGGACATCTCACGGCCCACGCCCAGGTCCAGGGTGAGGCCGTTGCAGCCCTGCAGACGACCGGCACGGCCGAGGCCCACGACCGTGCCAAGCAGCGCTGGCTGACACTGGACCGCCCCTTCCTGGCCGCACTGGGCGTGGCCACGGCGCAAGGCACGCTGGTGCCGGCGATGGCGCGCAAGTGGAAGCAGATCAACAAGTTCGTCGAGATCTTCGCCCATGCGCTGGACAGCGCCGGCCTGACCGCCAAGCCTGGCATCGAGGTGGTGGACTTCGGCGCCGGCCGCGCCTACCTGACCTTTGCCGTGCACGACTGGCTTCGCCACAGCCGCGGCCTGGAGGCCAAGGTGACGGGCGTCGAACTGCGCGCCGACCTGGTGGCCGAAGGCAATGCCACCATCGCCCGGCTGGGCCTGCAGGGCCTGCGCCTGCAGCAGGGCGACGTGCGCGACTGGAAGGCCGAGCCGATGGACGTGATGATCGCGCTGCATGCCTGCGACACCGCCACCGACCATGCCATCCACCTGGGTTTGCAGGCCGGTGCGAAGGTCATCCTGTGCAGCCCCTGCTGCCATAAGCAGCTGCGCCCGCAGCTGCTCAGCCCGCATCCGCTGCGAAGTGTTTTCCAGCATGGCATCCACGCCGAACAGCAGGCCGAGATGCTGACCGACAGCCTGCGCGCGCTGCTGCTCGAAAGCCGCGGCTACGACACCCGGGTGTTCGAGTTCGTGGCGCTGGAACACACGCGCAAGAACAAGATGATCCTGGCCGTGAAGCGGGCGCAGCCGCAGGCCGCGGCCATGGCCGCGGCCCTGGAACAGGTGCAGGAAGTGAAGCGTTACTTCGGGGTCAAGGAGCAGGCCCTGGAAACCCTGCTCGCCGGCTGAGCGCTGGCGTTCGCGCCTTGCATCGCACCCCGAACCGAGGCGCTGCGCGTCTGCGGGGATTCAGGCAGCTTCGCCCCAAGGCGCACGCGCTACTTCTTGTCCTTCGCTGCCCAGGACGCTGCGAGGTACTTCTCCATTTCCTCGGGCGAGACCAGGTTGTCGCGGTTGCCATCGATGGCGGCCCAATCACGCGTCTCGGGTTTGTTGCCGGCCGCGCCCAGCGCCGCCCTGGCAGTGCCGCTGGCGGTCAACTGCTTGGCCGCCAGGCGGTCGGATGCGCTTTGCTTCTGGTGTGATTTCGCAGCGTCGGTCTTTGTGGCGGCGGCCGGCGCAGGCTTCTTTTCTTCTGCCATGGCGAATGGGCTGGCCAGCACGAGAGCGGTAGTCAGGACGAGGGCGGTCTTCATAAAGGTCTCCTGGATGTGAGGGGAATGCCAACTCGGCCCCCGCGCAAGCAGGGGCCCATCGATGACCACAACGGAGAAGGTCTTGTCCGCGCCGGCGACGAGCCGCTGCACACCCTGCCGGGGTTGGGCCAAAGCCCCACCCGTGCTGACGACATGGCATTGCGCGACGCCTGAGCAAGGCGGCGCGCAGGACTACTCCCCTTGGACCACTGGGACGCAGCCTTCGAAGCACGGCCGGCGCGAAAGTTCCGTGGTGGCGTGGCGAGGCTTCGAAGGCGCTTGCGGGAACGCCGATCAACGACCCGGCATGCACGTCTCGTACGCTGGATGGAGTCTCCAGCCACAGACCCTTGCCAGGGCCGCTGACGACAACGCGCAGGACGAACAGGATCGCCGTCGGAACTGGCCAGGAACGCCACGCGCTTGTTCAGCGCCGATCTGGGTAGCGCGTCGGCCCAAAACAGGTGGTGGGCACCCTGGTTTGGCGCGCGCCGGGTGCCTACGCTGTGAACCGTCGACACATGAGGTGTCGACGCGGTGCCGGCAAGTCCGCCGCACCGCTGGGTTCGATTCATTGCACCCTTGTTCCTCGTTCCATTAGGGAGATCAATCATGAAACGTTCGATGTTGACGACTGCCGTCGTCCTGCTGGCCGTGGCCGCCGGGCCGGCGGCCGCGAAGTGCACGGTCACGCTGAAGATGACCAATGGCGAAGCTTCGACCATCACCGTGCTGGGCAACGACAGCCAGGCGCGGGTGAATGGCGGCCTCTGGTCGAAGATGGGCTTCTCCAACACCGCCATCGCTGCCGACGCCACACGCAGCGTGCCCTGGACCACCAACATGAGCTGCGGTGGCAGCACCAAGCGCGACCTGCGCTTCAAGTACCAGAAGGGCAACCAGGTCTTCGAGGAGATGGTCGACAACATCGACCTCAGCGACGGCGGCACGGTGCTGGTGACGCTCAACAACTGAGTCGGCGCTGTCGGCGGGCCCCCCGCTGGGGGCGCCTGCTATCGGCCGACCAACCCAGGCAGCGACGTCGAGCCCCGGGCCCCTAGCCTGGTGCACATCGGGCGTCGCCCGCCGGGCGCCTGAACAGGCGGCCGGCATGGGCCACCAGGGCGCCGGTGGCCTGGCCCAGTCGCAGGCCTTCACGGCCGAGCGTGAAGACGCCTGCCGTGCCGGTACTGCTGCCATCGACGCGGGCCTCTTCCGCCACCACCTGGCCGTCGAACACCGCCACCGGTGTGGCGGCGGCAGCCACGAGCAGGCTGCCCGAAAAGCGCTGGAAGCGCTGCGTCAGCCGCAGTTCTGCGCCGTCGGCGCTGCACCACCGCCCTTGCAGCTGCGCCGGCACCACCCACAGGTGCACGGTGCTGCGCTTGTCGCGGCCGATGGCCTTGTCGGGCACGTCCAGCGTCAGGCTGCGGTCCGGCAGCCAGTCGCCCATGTCCCAGTCGTGCGAGACGATGCGCGTGCCAGGCGCCAGCGACAGCAGACGTTCACGCAATTGCAGGTTCACGGCTGGCAGCAGGTACATCGTCACCACCGTGGCCTTGGCCAGGTCGGTGGCGAACAGGTCCTGCACGCGAAACTCGGCCCGTTCGGCCACGCCGGCCAGCTGGGCGTTGCGGCGGCTGGCAGCCACGAGCTCGGGCACGATCTCCACGCCCAGCCCGCGAGCGCCGAAGCGCCGGGCCGCGGTGATGACGATGCGGCCGTCGCCCGAGCCCAGGTCGACGACGGTGTCCTGCGGGCCCACGCCGGCCAGTTCCAGCATGGCCAGCGTCACCGCGTCGGGCGTGGTGATGAAGGGCACCTCTTCCTGCGCATGGGCGGGCGGCGAGTTGAACCATGCCCATCCCGCCATGGCCAGCAGCAGGCCGCGCAAGGCCCAGCGCCAAGGCCTTGGCCGGGGCGCGTGCATCCTGCTCAGGCCGTCGGCAGGCGATGATCCTTGAAGGCTTCGCGCAGCTTGTTCTTCTGCATCTTGCCGGTGGCGCCCAGCGGGATGGCGTCGACGAAGACGACATCGTCCGGCGTCCACCATTTCGCGATCTTGCCGTCGAAGAAGGCCAGCAGTTCGTCGCGCGTGACTTCCGCGCCGGGCTTCTTCATCACCACCAGCAGCGGCCGCTCGTCCCACTTCGGGTGGAAGGCGGCAATGCAGGCGGCCATGGCCACGGCCGGGTGGGCCATCGCGATGTTTTCCAGGTCGATGCTGCCGATCCATTCGCCGCCGCTCTTGATGACGTCCTTGCTGCGGTCGGTGATGTGCATGTAGCCGTCGGCGTCGATGGTGGCCACGTCGCCGGTGGGGAACCAGCCGTCCACCAGCGGGTTGCCGCCCTCGCCGCGGTAGTAGTCCTGCAGGATCCAGGGGCCGCGCACCAGCAGTTCGCCGCTGGTCTGGCCGTCCCAGGGCAGGGCCTTGCCGTCGGCGTCGACGATCTTCATGTCCACGCCATAGACCGCCCGGCCTTGCGTGGCCTGCACCGCGAACTGCGCCTCGTGGTCCATGGCCAGGTGCTTGCCCTTCAGGATGGCGGCGGTGCCCACCGGCGACATCTCGGTCATGCCCCAGGCGTGGATCACCTGCACGTCGTACTTGTCCTGGAAGGCGCGCATCATGGCGGGCGGGCAGGCCGAACCGCCGATGACGGTGCGGCGCATCGTGCTGAAGCGGGCGTTGTTGGCTTCCATGTAGCCCAGCAGGCCCTGCCAGACCGTGGGCACGCCGGCCGAGACCGTCACGCCTTCGGCCTCGAACAGCTCGAACAGGCTCTTGCCGTCGAGCCCCGGGCCGGGGAACACCATCTTCGCGCCGACCATGCAGGCCGCGTACGGCAGGCCCCAGGCGTTGACGTGGAACATCGGCACCACCGGCAGGATGCTGTCGCGCGCCGAGCAGTTCAGCGCGTCGGGCATGGCGATCGCGAAGGTGTGCAGCAGCGTGCTGCGGTGGCTGTAGAGCACGCCCTTGGGGTTGCCCGTGGTGCCGCTGGTGTAGCAGAGTGACGAGGCGGTGTTCTCGTCGAAGCTGGGCCAGTCGTAGTGGCTGTCCTGCGCCGCGACGATCTCGTCGAAGCACAGCAGGTTCGGGATCTTCGTTGCGGCCGGCATGTGCGCGCGTTCGGTCATGGCCACGAAGTGTTTCACCGTCTTCAGCCGTGCGGCCACGGCTTCGACCAGCGGCAGGAAGGTCAGGTCGAAGCACAGCACCTGGTCTTCGGCGTGGTCGGCGATATAGATCACCTGCTCGGGGTGCAGGCGCGGGTTCAGCGTGTGCAGCACCGCGCCGCTGCCGCTGACGGCGTAGTACAGCGCCATGTGGCGGTAGCCGTTCCAGGCCAGCGTGGCGACGCGGTCGCCCGGGCCAACACCCAGCGCCACCATGGCCTTGGCCAGCTGGCGCGAAGTGGCAGCCAGCTCGCGGTAGGTGGTGCGGTGGATGTCGCCTTCGACCCGCCGTGAGACGACTTCCTGGTCGCCGTGGTGGCGCTCGGCATGGGTGATGAGCGAAGAGATCAGCAGCGGCTGCTGCATCATTTGGCCGTTCATGGGTCTCCTTTGGGGGGCATGCGCGGGTGTCTCCCGCGTCGTCAGCCTTGCATTCTGCGGCAAGCCATCCGGGCCGGGTCTTCAGTCCAGGAGTTCCCTGGCCAGGGCACGCTGGCGGCGCACCAGCGCGGGCGCGTCGACGGTGGTGAGCTCGCCGTCGCGCACCAGCACGCGGCCCTGCACCACGCTGTGGCGCACCCGTGGCACCTGGCACAGCAGCAGCGCGGCGACGGGGTCGTCTTCGGCCCCAGCCAGCGCCACGTCGTCGAGGGCCACGGTGACGAGGTCGCAGGCCATGCCGGGTGCCAGCGCGCCGATGTCGTTGCGGCCAAGCACACGGGCGCCGCCCAGGGTGCCGATCTCCAGCATCTCGCGCGCCGACATGGCTTCGGCCCCGGAGCCCACACGCTGCAGCAGCAGGCCCAGCCGCAGTTCGGCCAGCAGGTGGCTGCTGTCGTTGCTGGCCGAGCCGTCCACGGCGATGGCCACCGGTACTCCCGCGTCGCGCATGGCGCGGATGGGCGCGATGCCCGAGCCCAGCCGCATGTTGCTGCCCGGGCAATGCGCCACGCCGGTGCCGGTGGCGGCGAACAGCGCGATGCCGGCTGCGTCCAGCTTCACGCAGTGTGCATGCCAGACGTCCGCGCCCAGCCAGCCCAGGCGCTCGGCGTATTCGGCGGGGGTGCAGTTGAACTTGTCGCGGGTGTAGGCGATGTCGCTGTCGTTTTCTGCCAGGTGGGTGTGCAGGTGCACGCCATGCGCCTGACCGAAGCTGCGCGCGAGCAGCGCCGCGTCGCGCATGAGCTCGCGGCTGACCGAAAACGGGCTGCAGGGTGCGACCACGATGCGCTGCATGGCGTACCGCGCCGGGTCGTGCCAGCGCTCGATGCAGCGCTGGGTGTCGGCCAGGATGGCGGCTTCGTTTTCGACCACGCTGTCCGGCGGCAGCCCGCCCAGCGACCGGCCCACGCTCATCGCGCCACGTGCGGCGTGGAAGCGCATGCCCACCTCCTGGGCAGCCTCCAGGCTGTCGTCGAGCCGGCAGCCGTTCGGGAACAGATAGAAGTGGTCGCTGCTGGTGGTGCAGCCCGACAGCAGCAGCTCGGCCATCGCCAGCTGGGTGGACGTGGCCACCATCTCGGGTGTCAACCGGGCCCACAGCGGGTACAGCGTGCCCAGCCAGCCGAACAGAGATGCGTCCTGCGCCGGGCGCACGGCGCGCGTCAGCGTCTGGAACATGTGGTGGTGGGTGTTGACCAGACCGGGTATCACCACCTGGTCGGTCGCGTCGATCACCAGGTCGGCGCTGGCCGGCAGCTCGGCGCTGGGGCCCACCGCTTCGATCACGCCGTCGCGGGCGAAGACGGCGCCGTCGACGATCTCGCGCCGCTGCGCGTCCATCGTCACCAGGCAGGTGGCGTGGCGGACCAGCAGGGTGGCCATCGGGTGTTGTTTCTGCCGGCTGCCGACTCGCTGGCGCGTCAGCTGGCGTCGGGTGGCGGCTGCGAGCCCTTGTCCGACCAGAGCACGCCGGCGGTGGCCCAGTCGTGGCGCTGCACGTCGCTGAACACGACATCGACGGCTTCGGCTGAACCGCCCAGCACGCGCACGGTGGCTTCGGTCAGGGCAGCGGCAAGGGCACGTTTTTGGTCGACGGTGCGGCCGGCGAACAGCTGGACGTGGATGCTGGGCATGGGACGAGTCTCCTTTGTCAGTCGGGTGTGCCGGTTTCGAACCAGCGCCTGATCAGCGCGCGCTCGGCGTCGGTGATCTGGGTTGCATTGTTCATCGGCATCAGCTTCAGCACCACGGTCTGCTGGTAGACGGCCTGGGCGTGGCGCTTCACGAGTTCGGGCGTGTGCAGCGCCACGTTCTTCTGCTGCACCTGGGCGTTGTGGCACAGCACGCAGCGCTGTTCGATGACCTGTGTGACTTCGGCCAGGCTCACCTTGGCCGGCAAGGCTGCCGCCGGTGGCGCTGGTGGCGGTGCCAGCCACACCGCCAGGCCCAGCAGCACGGCGCAGCCCACCGCCGCATGCTCCCAGGGCACGCGCCGGCCTGCCACCAGCGCCTTGTGGCGGGCCACGAAGTTGTGGCGGATGAGCGCGCCGGCCAGCATCAGCAGCACCAGCACCAGCCAGTTCCACGGGCCCTGGTAGAGCCAGCCGTAGTGGTTGCTGAGCATCGCGATCAGCACCGGCAGCGTGAAGTAGGTGTTGTGCACGCTGCGCTGCTTGGCGCGCTGGCCGTGGATGGGGTCGACCGGTTCGCCGGCCTTCATCTGCGCGATGACCTTGCGCTGGCCCGGGATGATCCAGAAGAACACGTTGGCACTCATCGCCGTGGCCAGCATCGCGCCCACCAGCAGGAAGGCCGCGCGGCCGGCGAACAGCTGGCAGGCGGCCCACGAGGCGGCCACCACGACAACCAGCACCAGGCCGGCGACGATGGCGTCGCCGCCGACCTTGCCGCCCCTTTCGCCCACCCACCTGCAGATCAGGTCGTAGGCCACCCAGAACAGCCCGAGGAAGCCCAGCGCCGCGGCGATGGCCGTGGCCGGTGCCCAGTCGTGGACGCTCTTGTCGACGAGGAAGGTGCCTGCGTTCACCAGGTACAGCACGGTGAACAGTGCGAAGCCGGTGAGCCAGGTGGAATAACTCTCCCAGTAGAACCAGTGCAGGTTCTGCGGCAGGCTCTTCGGCGCCACCAGGTACTTCTGCGGGTGGTAGAAGCCGCCGCCGTGAACGGCCCAGAGTTCGCCGTTCACGCCTTTGTCCTTCAGCGCCGGGTCGGTGGGCGGCGTCAGGCTGTTGTCGAGGAAGACGAAGTAGAACGAAGAGCCGATCCAGGCGATGGCCACGATGACGTGTGCCCAGCGCAGCAGCAGGTTGGCCCAGTCGAGCAGGTAAGTGGTGTCCATCAGTGGCAGTGTCCTACGGCTGCCCGGTTCGCAAGAGCCATGCCGCCGGGTGGCCTAGCTGCCGCGATAGGTGCTGTAGCTGTAGGGGCTGACGAGCAGCGGCACGTGGTAGTGGCCGGCAGCGTCGGCAATGCCGAAGTCCAGCGCCACGGTGTCGATGAAGGGTGGATCGGGCAGGGCCACGCCGCGGGCGCGGAAGTAGGGCGCCACCTCGAACAGCAGGCGGTAGCGGCCCACCGCCATGGTGGCGGCGTCGAGCAGCGGGCCGTCGGCGCGGCCGTCGTGGTTCAGGGCCAGGGTCTTCAGGGTGAGGGGCCCGCCCGCGCTGCCGGCATCCAGGCGCTGCAGGCTCACAAGCATTCCGGCGGCCGGGCAGCCATGGGCGGTGTCGAGAACGTGGGTGCTGAGATGGCCCATGGCGTGGTTGGCGGCGAGCTGCGGCGTGGTGTGGCGGTTGCCACGACGCTAGCAGCTTTCACTCCAGCAAGAGCCTGAACTCGCTCATCACCAGGCCTTCGCTCATGACCAGGCCCTCGCTCATGACCAGGCCTTCGCTCATCACGAGCCCTTCACTCATGACCAGCCCTTCGCTCATCACCAGACCCTCGCTCATCACCAGCCCCTGCGCGATGGTCAGCGGCGCCAGCAGGGTCTGGCCGCTGCCGCTGACGAGCCAGCCGTTCAGCTGCTGCACCGCCTGGAACACGCCCGTCCTGCCGATGAGCGAACTGCTGCCTGCCAGCGCCGTGGCCACGCGCACGCCAGCGCCCACGGGCTGGAACCGGGTGAAGTCCTGGTGGCGGAAGCCCTTCACGTAGGTCCATGCCGGGGTGCCGCTGCCGTTCCAGTAGTCAGGCGAGGTGGCGCGCACGATGCCGCCGGCCCAGGTGAGGCGCGGGTTCCAGATCTCCTGGTGCTTCTGGAACAGCACCGGCCCGCTGAGCACCTGGTTGCCGCCGGCAAACACCATGCGCGACCAGTTGAAGCTGCTGCCGCCGATCGTCGTCTGCGGGCTGGGCAGTTGCCGGCCGGCGGCCAGCAGGTTGCTGCCGATGGGCAGCAGCCCCTGGTCGATCAGTGGCCACAGGTCGGTGCGCAGCGCGCGCGCCAGCGCCACCGCGCCATGAATATTGAGCAGGCCGGCGCCTTGCTGCACCAGGCTGGCGCCCGCCAGCGGCTGTGCGCTGTACTGCAGCATGGCCTTGATCAGCGGCGGCGTGAGGCCGGGGTTGGCCTGCAGCATCAGCGCCGCGGCGCCGGCCACCACCGGCGCGGCCATCGAGGTGCCGCTGAGCTGCATGACGGCGTCGTCGCCATACACCGGCACACCCAGCGGCGAGATCACGGCGTTCCAGTGACTGCGCGCGATCAGGTTCCATTGACCGTCGCCGAAAGCCACGGCGCCCAGCATACGGTTGCCCGGAGCCACCAGGTCGGGCTTGAGCAGGTTGTCGGGCACGCGCCGGCCCTGCGCGTCGACCCAGGCGCCGCGGGTCGGCCCGCGGGAACTGAAGTGGGCCACGGTGTCGTCGCCGCGCGCCTCGGTTCCCCGGAAGTTGGTGGCGCCGACCGTGATCACGCTGGGCTCGTGCCCGGGTGAGCCCACCGTGCCATAGACCTCGCGCCCCTGTGCGTCGCTCCCGTAGTTGCCGGCCGACACCACCACCGTCAGCCCCGAGGCCACCGCAGCGCGGGCTGCCGCGCACAGGGGGTCGACCTTCCAGCTGTCGGTGGACCGTGCGGCGATGCTCAGGTTCAGCACCTTGATCTTCAGCGCACGGGCGTTGGCGATGACCCACTCGATGCCTTCGATGGCATCGCTGACCGTGCCCTGGCCGTCGTCGCCGACCACCTTCACGCCGTAGAGGCTGGCATTGGGGGCGATGCCGGTGGTGTCGGGGGTGGTGGCATACGCATGCTTTGAGAAGCCCGCGGCCATCGAAGCGACGAAGCTGCCGTGCCCGAAGCCGTCCTTGCGCGGGTCGGCGCTGCGGTCGATGGCCTGCTCGTAGGCGCGGTGCGCGGCCGTGCCTGGCTCCAGCGACGTGGCGGTGCCGCGGGTCCAGCTGGCCACCGCGGTGTTCAGCATCGACACGTTCTTCAGCACCCGGGTCCTGCCGGTGGCGTCGCCAAAGCTGCGATGGAAGTCGACGATGCCCGAGTCGACGATGGCAATGCCCACACCGGTGCCGTCCAGGCCGGTGTAGCCGGTCTTGGTGCTGGTGGGCCGCACCTCGGGGCCGATGGCTCCGCTGATGCGTTCGAGCAGGCTGTTGCTGGTGCGTGTGCTGCGGTTGGGGGCTACGTGCACGACATCGGGGCGCTGCGCCAGTGCCTGCACGCGCTGCGCCGGCATCAAGGCCGTGACGCCGCGCAGGCTGCCGAAGCGCACCAGCACCTGCCCGCCCAGGGATTCAATGGCGCGTTGCAGTTCGGCCATATCGCGGTCGTGGCTGTTGCTGGTGACGATGACCTGCACCCAGCGCTGCCCGCGGTCTTCGCGCACCCAGCGCTCGCGGCTGCGCTGGGGTGCCAGCAAGGTGTCGGCCAGGTCGGCGGCCAGCTTGGCATGGCTGGCGCGCTCGGTGTCGTTGCCCGCTGTGGCGGCCGGCGGCATGGCCGTGCCCAGCGTTGCCAGCGTCAGCAGGGCCAGCAGGCGCCCGGGCTGCAAAGCTGCATTCATGGTGTCCCTTCACGGGCGTCAGGCCCGGCTGTCCGAAGCCCGGTTGGCATGGCTCGTGCGGCCTCTGCCCGGGTCTTGCTTTGCCAGTCACTGTATACACTTTCAGCCCTTGCCCCGAGGCCGGCCGGCCCCCCTAACATGACGGATAGCGCCTACCCCCGAGACCTGCGAGGCCATGGCCCGCAGCCGCCCCATGCGCGCTGGCCGGGCGGCGCCCGCATCGCGCTGCAGTTCGTGCTGAACTACGAGGAAGGCGGCGAAAACAACCCGCTGCATGGCGACGCCACTTCGGAAACCTTCCTGTCGGAACTGGTCACGGCCCAGGCCTACGAGAACCGGCACATGACGATGGAGTCGATGTACGAGTACGGCTCACGTGCCGGCATCTGGCGGCTGTTGCGTGAATTCGACGCCCGCGGCTGGCCCCTGACGGTGTTTGCCGTGGCCACTGCGCTGCAGCGCTACCCGGAACTGGTGCAGATCTTCATGGCCCGCGACGACGAGATCGCCAACCACGGGCTGCGCTGGATCCACCACCAGCACATGCCCGAGGCCACCGAGCGCAAGCACATCGGCATTGCCACGCACATCCTCAAGGAGCTGACCGGCGGCGCCTGGCCACTGGGCTGGTACACCGGCCGCGACAGCCCCAACACCCGCCGCCTGGTGGCCGAGGCTGGCGGCTACGAGTACGACAGCGACTACTACGGCGACGACCTGCCGTTCTGGCTGCAGGTCGAGACTGCGGCCGGCGCCGCCCCCGTTCCGCACCTGGTGGTGCCGTATTCGCTGGACACCAACGACATGCGCTTCGTCCAGGCCCAGGGCTTCAATACCGGCGAGCATTTCTACGCCTACCTGCGCGACAGCTTCGACGCGCTCTATGCCGAAGGCGACCCCGACGGTCTGGACCGGCCGAAGATGATGAGCGTGGGCATGCATTGCCGCTTGCTGGGCAAGCCCGGGCGCATCGGCGCGCTGCAGCGTTTCATGGACCATGTGGCGCGGCACGAACAGGTGTGGGTGTGCCGGCGCATCGACATCGCCCGCCACTGGCGCGAGGTGCATCCCTTCGATGCCGCCACCGCTTTCGCGTGGCGATGAACTTTCACAGAGCTGCCGCACCATGCTGACACTGGCCAGGCTCAACGCCGCGAACGCGGCCGAGTTCAGCGCGCTGCTCGACGGTATCTATGAACATTCGCCCTGGATCGCCGAACGGGCGCATGCGGCAAGCCCGGCCGGCGGCTACGTCAGCCTGCCGGCATTGAAGCGGGCGCTGGTGCAAGTCGTGCGCGACGCCGGGCGCGAAGTGCAGCTGGCGCTGGTTCGGGCCCACCCGGAACTGGCCGGCAAGGCCATGGTCGGCCAGTCACTCACGGCCGAAAGCACCGGTGAACAAAGCCGTGCCGGGCTGACGAACTGCACGCCGGCAGAATTTGCCACGCTGCAGCGGCTGAACGCCGACTACAACGCGAAGTTCGGATTCCCCTTTCTGCTGGCCGTGCGCGGGCCGCGTGGCGAGGGTCTGAGCCGGGCGCAGATCATCGCCAGCTTCCAGCGCCGGCTGGCGAACCATCCCGACTTCGAGTTTGCCGAGGCGCTTCGCCACATCCACCGCATCGCCGAGATCAGGCTGAACGACAAGTTCGGCCTCGTACCGGTGCGTGGCCGCCAGGTGTGGGACTGGGCCGAGGCGCTGGCCGTGCACAGTGACGCGGGCTTCAAGGAACAGGGCCAGCTGACGGTGACCTACCTGACGCCCGCGCACCGGGCGGTGGCGGCGCAGCTGCAGCAGTGGATGCACGCCTGCGGCTTCGACGAGGTGACGCTGGACGCCGTCGGAAACGTCGTCGGGGTCTACCACGGCACCGAGGCTTTGGCCCCGCGATTGCTCACGGGCAGCCACTACGACACCGTGCGCAACGGCGGCAAGTACGACGGCCGGCTGGGCATCCTGGTGCCGATGGCGGTGGTGGCCGGGCTGAAGCAGGCCGGGCGGCGGCTGCCGTTCGGCGTCGAGGTGGTGGGCTTCGCCGAAGAGGAAGGCCAGCGCTACAAGGCCACTTTCCTGGGCTCGGGCGCGCTCACCGGCCACTTCGACCCGGCCTGGCTGGACCAGCGCGACGCCGATGGCACGACGATGCGCCAGGCCATGCAGGCCGCCGGGCTGCCGGCCACGCTGCGGGCCATCCAGGCGCTGAAGCGCGATGCGGCGCGCTACCTCGGGTTTGTAGAAGTCCACATCGAACAGGGCCCGTTGCTCGACGCGCTGGACCTGCCGCTGGGCGTGGTCACCAGCATCAACGGCAGCGTGCGCTACCTGGGCGAGTTCATCGGCCAGGCTTGCCACGCCGGCACCACGCCGATGGGCCAGCGCCGCGACGCCGCCTGCGCTGCGGCCGAACTGGTGCTGTTCGTTGAACGCCGCGCGGCGGCGTTGCGCGAATGCGTGGGCACGAATCAGGCGGGTGCCGACGCAAGCGTCGGCACGATGGGCATGCTGGACGTGCCGAACGGCAGCATCAACGTCGTGCCTGGCCGCTGCCGCTTCAGCCTGGACCTGCGCGCCACCACCAACCCGGCGCGTGACGCGCTGGCCGCCGACGTGCGCGCCGAACTGCAGCGCATCGCCAGCGTGCGTGGCCTGGACTTCACGCTCGAGGAAACCATGGCTGCCAGCGCCGCCCCCAGCCACCCGGCCTGGCAGCAGCGCTGGGAGGCGGCGGTGCAGGCCCTGGGCTTGCCCGTCTACCGCCTGCCCAGCGGCGCCGGGCATGATGCGATGAAGCTGCACGAGCTGATGCCGCAGGCCATGCTGTTCGTGCGCGGCGGCAATGCCGGCATCAGCCACAACCCGCTGGAAAGCATCAGCGACGACGACGCCGAGCTGTGCGTCGCCGCCTTCGGTCATCTGGTCGACCAACTGGCCCACACATGACCGCCTACGAGCAGATCGACGCCTGGATCGCTGCCCACTTCGACGAGGAAGTGCGTTTCCTGCAGGCCCTGGTGCAGGTGCCCACCGACACGCCGCCCGGCAACAACGCGCCGCACGCCCGGCGCACCGCCGAACTGCTGGCCGACATGGGCCTGCACGCCGAGCAGCACCCGGTGCCCGACGCGCTGGCGCTCAGCTACGGCCTGCAGTCGGTGACGAACCTGATCGTGCGCCATCGGTTCGATGCCGGCCCGGGCCCGACCGTGGCGCTGAATGCCCACGGCGACGTCGTGCCACCGGGCGAAGGCTGGACGCATGGGCCGTATTCCGGCGAGGTGGTCGGCGGCAAGCTCCACGGCCGCGCCGCCGCCGTCAGCAAGAGCGACTTCGCCACCTACGCCTTCTCCTTGCGCGCATTGAAGGCACTGGACGCCGCGCTGGCCGGCCAGGTCGAACTGCACTTCACTTACGACGAGGAATTCGGCGGCGAACTCGGCCCCGGCTGGCTGCTGCAGCGGGGCCTGACCCAGCCCGACCTGCTGATCGCCGCCGGCTTCAGCTACCAGGTGGTGACGGCGCACAACGGCTGCCTGCAGATGGAAGTGACGCGGCAGGGCCTGGCCTCGCACGCCGCCTACCCCGAGACCGGCATCGACGCGCTGCAGGCTGCGACCCAGCTGCTGGTGGCTCTGTACGCGCACAACACGGTGCTGCGCGAACGCCGTTCGGCGGTGGCCGGGATCACCCACCCCTACCTGAACGTCGGCCGCATCGAGGGCGGCAGCAACACCAATGTCGTGCCCGGCAAGGTCGTCATCAAGCTCGACCGCCGCATGATCCCCGAGGAGAACCCGGCCGCGGTGGAGGCCGAGGTCCGGGCCCTGATCGAAGGCGTGGTGGCGCGCTGCCGGGGCATCACGCTGCACATCAAGCGGCTGCTGCTGGCGCACCCGTTGCAGCCGCTGCCCGGCAACGCGCCGCTGGTGGCGGCCATCCAGCGGCATGCGCAGGCGGTGTTCGGCGAGCCGGTGCCGACTTCCGGCACGCCGCTGTACACCGACGTGCGGCTGTACGGTGAACACGGCGTACCCGCTGTCATCTACGGTGCCGGCCCGCGCACCGTGCTCGAAAGCAATGCCAAGCGCGCCGACGAGCACCTGGTGCTGAGCGATCTGCATGGCGCCACCCGGGTGGTGGCGCGCACGCTTTACGACCTGCTTCGCCCCAGTTCGGTGCATTCCACCTGAGCACGGAACTTGCGCAAACGGGTTCGAAACTTCACTTCGCCACCGAAAGACCCCACCGTATGACGACCCGCCTGATTGCCGCCTCTTTTGCGACCCTTTCCCGCCGTTCCGTCCTGCTTGCCGCTGCCGCGGCCAGCCTGCTGGGCACATCCATGGCGCAAGCGCAGACGCCGGTGAAGTTCCAGCTGGACTGGCGTTTCGAAGGGCCGGCCGCGTTGTTCCTGGCCAGCCAGGCCAAGGGCTACTACAAGGCCGCGGGTCTGGACGTCACCATCGACGGCGGCAACGGCAGTGGCGGCACCGTCACGCGCGTTGCCGGCGGCACCTACGACATGGGTTTTGCCGACATGGCCGCGCTGATGGAGTTCCACGCCAACAACCCCGAAGCGCCGAACAAGCCGGTGGCGGTGATGATGGTCTACAACAACACGCCGGCGGCGGTGCTGGCGCTGAAGAAGAGCGGCATCACCAAGCCCGCCGACCTGACGGGCAAGAAGCTCGGCGCACCGGGCTTCGACGCCGGCCGCAAGGCCTTCCCGATCTTCGCCAAGGCCAACAACATCAGCGGCGTGCAGTGGACGAGCATGGACCCGCCGCTGCGCGAAACCATGCTGGTGCGTGGCGACATCGAGGCCATCACCGGCTTCAGCTTCACCAGCCTGCTGAACCTGGAAGCGCGGGGCGTGAAGGCCGAGGACATCGTCGTGCTGCCCTACCCGGCGCATGGCGTGAAGCTGTACGGCAACGTCATCATCGCCAGCCCGAAGATCCTGAAGGAAAACCCGGCAGCGGTGAAGGCATTCCTTTCGGCCTTCGTCAAGGGCGCCAAGGAAGTCATCGCCAACCCCGACCCGGCCATCGAGTACGTCAAGGCGCGCGACGGCATCATCAACGTCGACCTCGAAAAACGACGTCTGCGCATGGCCATCGATGCCGTCGTTGCCAGCCCCGACGCGCGGGCCGAAGGTTTCGGCGTGGTGGTGCCCGGCCGCCTGGCGCTGATGGCCTCGCAGGTGAGCGACGCCTTCACCACCAAGACCCGCATCGACCCCAACGCCGTGTGGACCGACGCCTACCTGCCGCCCAAGGCCGAACTCAACATCCTGCCCCCGCTGAAGAAGTAACGCGGCCTCTTGAACCAAGCTTCCCGCCACGGATCCGGCTCTGCCGGTCCGTAGGCGGACGCCTGCGTCGAGGACGCCGCAGTCGCTCACAGGCGAAGAACAGTCCGCAGGGACTGTTCTTCGTCCAGTTCGCCCCCCACGGGGGGCAGCGAGCGCCAGCGAGCGTGGGGGCTAACGAATATCCCAGGCGAACTGGAACATCACGGCCGCATCGCCGAGCAGGTGCGCGGTGACCGACGCGTTGCGGTTGAACTGCCAGCCCAGCCCCACCAGCGCCCCGGGCGCGAACCCGGCCACGTTCAACGCCACCTTGTCCTTGTACTTGCCCTTGTAGCCGTACAGGACGCCGGCGCTCCACTGGAAGAACAGGGGTTCGGTGTCCAGCAGCCCGGTGTAACGCTGGCCGATGTAGGCGTAGGCACTGGGCTGGCCGAATGAATTCCGGAAGTACGAAAAGCCGGCCAGCCAGCGGTCGGGCCGCTGCCGTTCGACACCGATCGCCCAGACGTCGGTGTGTTCGTCGCTGGGCCTGAAATGCGGCGCGTAAGGCGCGATGGCCGCGCGCCAGTAACCTTCACCCTTCCAGGCCGCCATGTCGGCGGCCTGCTGGACGTTGCGTGCGACGAGGCCGGGGCCTGCCGGGTCGGCGGCTTGAACGGAACCGGCAAGGCATGAGGCAGACAAAAAAATGGCCCCGACGGGGCATGCAGGAAGGCGCGGCATGAAGCAGATTGTGGCAGCAGGGCCCGGTTTGTACGTATCCGTTGGCACCCGGCTCATGGGGGTGTTGCTGCTGCTCGTGGCCAGCCAGTTGGCCGGCTGCGCCTGGCTCAGCGCCAAGCAGAGCCAGCTGGCCTTGCGCCCTTCGCCCGGCCGGCCCGCCAACGTGGCACCCGACAGCCAGCTTTTCGGCCCTGCCGACGAGCGCTGGCTGGTCCCCGTGGCACCCACGCGCATGCCGCGTGTGCCCATGCCCAGCGAGCCCGACCAACTGGCCCTGTGGTGGATTCCGAGCCCCGAACCCGGTGCGCCCACGCTGCTGTATCTGCACGGCACATTCCGCAGCCTGTACCGAAACCTGCCGAAGATCCAGGCGCTGCGCGACGCCGGCTTCTCGGTACTGGCCGTCGACTACCGCGGCTGGGGCGACAGCACGGTGATCGTCCCCGACGAAGAGACCATCGCCGCCGACGCCCGCACCGCCTGGGCCGAGCTGCGGCGCCGCCAGCCCGTGCCTGGTCGCCGCGTCATCTTCGGCCATTCGATGGGCGGCGCCGTTGCGGTGCGTCTGGCCAGCAGCCTGCGCTGGCAGCACGACTATGGTGCGCTGGTCGTCGAGTCCAGCTTCACGCGCATGTCCGAAGTGGCCGGAGAGGCCGGCTTCTGGGGCCGCGTGGCCGCGTGGCTGACGACACTGGAGTTCAACGCCGTGGCCCGCATGCGCCGGGTCGACGCGCCGGTGCTGCTGCTGCATGGCACGGCCGACCGAACCGTGCCCATCACCCTGGGCCGGCGCTTGCGCGACGAGGCGCTGCGGGCCCAGCCCGAACCCGGTCGCGTGCGCTGGGTGGAGCTGCCGGGCGGCACCCACAGCCAGCTGCACACCGAGTTCAAGGACGTCTACACCGCCACTTTCCGCGACCTGGCACAGCGCTTGCCATCGCCTTGAGTCATGACTGCACCTTTCGTCGATTTCAGGAACGTCTGGCTGGCCTACAACGACGAGCTGCTGGCCGAAGGCAGGTTCGCCGTCGAGGACATCAGCCTGCAGGTTCAGCGTGGCGAGTTCATCGCCATCGTCGGGCCCAGCGGCTGCGGCAAGAGCACGTTCATGAAGCTCACCACCGGCCTGAAGATGCCCAGCAAGGGCAGCATCCAGATCGGCGGGGCGCCGGTGACCGGGCCGCTGAAGATCAGCGGCATGGCCTTCCAGGCACCGAGCCTGCTGCCCTGGCGAACCACGGTCGACAACGTGCTGCTGCCGCTGGAGATCGTCGAGCCCTACCGCTCGAGCTTCAAGCAAAAACGCAAGGAATATGAAGAGAAGGCGCGCAAGCTGCTGCAGAGCGTGGGCCTGGGCGGCTACGAAGACAAGTTCCCGTGGCAGCTGAGCGGCGGCATGCAGCAGCGCGCCAGCATCTGCCGTGCGCTGGTGCACGAACCCCAGATGCTGCTGCTGGACGAACCCTTCGGTGCGCTCGATGCGTTCACCCGCGAAGAACTGTGGTGCGCGCTGCGTGACCTGCAGGCGGCGCAGAAATTCAACGTCATCCTCGTCACGCACGACCTGCGCGAGAGCGTCTTCCTGGCCGACACGGTGTATGTCATGAGCAAGAGCCCGGGCCGCTTCGTCGTGCAGCGCCACATCGACCTGCCGCGCCCGCGCGACCTGGAGGTGACGTACACGCCAGCCTTCACCGACATCGTGCACGAGCTGCGCGGCCATATCGGCGCCATCCGCAAGACCGGCGTGGCGGTGCCGCAATGAAGATCACCCGCACCATGGAGAGGTGGTCGCCGCTGGTGCTGCTGGCCGCCGTGCTGCTGCTGTGGCAGCTGATCGTGATGGTGTTTTCCATCCCCGACTTCATCTTCCCCAGCCCCACGCAGATTGCCGCGCAGTTCGTCGAATTCGGCGGGCCGCTGCTCGAGGCCGCGTGGAAGACCTTCTGGGTCACGATGGTGGGCTTTGCGATTGCCATCGTCGTGGGTGTGCTGCTGGGCTTCCTGATCGGCAGCAGCCGGCTGGCCTATACCGCCATCTACCCGCTGATGGTGGCCTTCAACGCCGTGCCCAAGGCCGCGGTGGTGCCCATCCTCGTGGTGTGGTTCGGCATCGGCCTGGGGCCGGGCATCCTGACGGCCTTCCTCATCAGCTTCTTCCCCATCACCGTGAACATTGCCACCGGCCTGGCCACGCTGGAACCCGAGCTGGAAGACGTGCTGCGCGTGCTGGGCGCCAAGCGCTGGGACGTCCTGGTCAAGGTGGGCCTGCCGCGGTCGATGCCGTATTTCTACGGCAGCCTGAAGATCGCCATCACGCTGGCCTTCGTCGGCACCGTGCTGGCCGAGATGACGGCCGGCGACAGCGGCATCGGCTACCTGATGCAGACCGCCGGCAGCCAGCAGCGCATGCCCCTGGCCTTTGCCGGGCTCGTGACCATCGGCGCCATGGCGATGGCGATGTACGAGCTGTTCAGCTGGATCGAGAAGCGCACCACGGGCTGGGCGCACCGCGGCACCCAGGGCGAATAGGCGGCTGCCGTGACACCGCAGCAGGCCCTGCGCCACCTGCGCCATGCCAATGCGCTGGCGCAGGCCGCCGTCAACGCCGGCCATCACCCCTTCGCCGCGCTGCTGGTGGCAGCCGATGGCGAGACGGTGTTGATGACTCAAGGCAATGTCGACCAGGTGAACCATGCCGAGGCGGTGCTGGCGCGCGAGGCTGCGGCGCGGTTCGACGCGGCCACCCTGTGGGGCTGCACGCTCGTGAGCACGGTCGAGCCCTGTGCGATGTGTGCCGGCACGCAGTATTGGGCGCACATCGGCTCGCTCGTCTACGGCTTGAGCGAAGCTGCGCTGCTGCAGATCACCGGCAGGCACCCCGAGAACCCGACGCTCAACCTGCCGTGTCGCGAAGTTTTCGCGAGCGGCCAGAAGCCGCTGATGGTGCAGGGGCCGGTGGCGGAAGTGGCCGATGAGATCGCGGCGGTGCACCTGGAATTCTGGCGCGGCGGCTGAAGGCCAACCGCTGCCGCATGCCGTCGACAATGCCCGGATGACATCGAGTTCCTGGCGCGGCCACCTGCAATTGGACTACCGCCGCGATGGCGAACGCACCGTGGCGCTGGACCGTCACCACGGCCCTTTGCGCGTGCTGAAACGCCTGTACCCCGAAGGCCCTGGCATTTGCCACCATGTGCTGGTGCACCCGCCCGGCGGCGTGGTGGCTGGCGACGAACTGCGGGTGGACGCGCAGCTGGCCGAAGGCACCCATGCCGTGCTCACCACCCCCGGCGCCACGCGCTTCTACCGCAGCGACGGCGCTGTCGCGCGGCAGCAGGTGCGGCTGCACCTGGTGGCGGGCGCGCGGGTGGAATGGCTGCCACTGGAAGCCATCGCCCACCGCGGCTGCATTGCCGAAAACCAGCTGACGCTGAACCTGCAGCCGGGTGCCGAGGCCATGGCCTGGGACGTGCTGGCGCTGGGCCTGCCAGCGTCGAACGAGGCCTTCGACAGCGGCAGCTTCCTGCAGCACCTGGAAGTGCCGGGGCAGTGGTTGGAACGCGGCCTGATCCGCGCCGACGACACGATCCTGCTGCGCAGCCCGCTGGGGCTGGCCGGGCAGCCGGTGCTGGGCACGCTGTGTTTCCTGACGGGCAGCCCGCTGCCTGGCGCGCGTCGTGACGCCCTGCTGGACGCTGCCCGCAACGCCATCGCCAAGAGCCCGCTGGCCGCCATGGCGGGCGCCACTGCGCCGCAAGCTGGCGTCATCGTCGTGCGTGTGCTGGCCGCACGCGTCGAGCCGGCCATGGCATTGCTGGCCGCCGTACGCGCCGCCTGGCGCGCCGAGGCCTGGCAGCTGCGCGCCGAGCCGCCGCGCATCTGGCGTACGTGACGACCAGGGGTCAGGCTGTGCGTTGTGCTGTTGGCGCTTGACCTTCGGCCCTTGGGTCGCGAATGACAGCTGGCAGCCATTGACCAACCCGACCCCGGGATCGCCCCTGGCGCAGGGCCGATCCCAGGCTGATGCCTCGGTGGTGGGGGGCGCGGCATGCCGGGCATGAGTCGCCAGCCATGATCGGCAGGCAGCAACCGGCAGGCAGCAACCGGCAGGGAGCAGCGCAAGGCCATCCAGATCGAACATTCAGCGTCAGGGAAAAGGCGCGTCGCAGCCTTGTTGTCCGCTGGCACGCAATCTGCTGCATGCCAACTGGTATACCAACACGTGCACCAAAGCAGAACATGCCGGCCACCCCCCGCACCATTGCCGATTGGCAAGCCGTCTTCCAGGACGGCCTGACGGAGGCTGCGAGCACGGTCCTGCGGGCTCAGCGTGAGCGCCTCGCGGCCATCGGTCTGCCCATCTACCTTCATGTCGCCAGTGCCGAAGAACTTCAGTCGCAACTGCAGGCGCTGGCTGCCCTTGCCACCGGGTTTCCTGGTGCGGCCGAGCGCCAGGCCGCGCTGCCGTTGCTCGGCGTTCCTTTCGTCGTCAAGGACAACATCGACATCGCCGGCGTTCCCACCACCGCTGCCTGCCCGGCCCGCACGCAGAAGGCGTTGCGTCACGCCACGGCGGTGCAGCGCCTGCTCGACGCCGGTGCAGTGTGGTTGGCCAAGACCAACCTCGACCAGTTCGCCACGGGTTTGGTCGGCACCCGCTCGCCATTCGGCGCGCCAGAGAGCGTGCTGCGCCCGGGCCACGTCAGCGGCGGCAGCAGCTCGGGTTCGGCCGTGGCCGTGGCGCGCGGTGACGTGCCCTTCGCCTTGGGCACCGACACGGCTGGCTCAGGCCGCATCCCCGCCGCCTTCAATGGCCTCGTCGGCCTGAAGCCCACGCCGGGCCGCACCAGTTCTGCCGGCGTGCTGCCGGCCTGCCGCACGCTGGACTGCGTATCGGTGTTCGCCCACCGCGCCGACGACGCGGCCGCCGTTCTGGCCGTCATCGAAGGCCCGGACGCCGCCGACGACTACAGCCACTTCGCCCCCGGCCCGGCCGCGTTACCCGACACCCTGCGCGTGGGCATCCCGGCGGTCATGCCCGCGCTCGACGACGCCAGCGCCCTGGCCTTCGACACCGCCTGCCAGCAGCTGCAGGCCGGCGGCCACCGCCTGCTACCGGTCGACTTCGCACCCCTCTTCGACATCGCCCGCCTGCTGTACGAAGGCCCCTGGGTCGCCGAGCGCCACGCCGTGGTGCGCGAACTGCTGGCCCGTGACCCGGGCGCCATCGACCCCGTGGTGCGCGGTGTCATCGAGTCCGCCTTGCCCTTCACCGCCACCGACGCCTTCGAAGCCCAATACCGCCTGAAGGCCCTGGCCAGCCCCGCGCAGGCGCTGTGGCAGCAGCTGGACCTGCTGCTGGTGCCCACCGCGCCGAACCACCCCAGCCTGGCCGAGCTGGCCGCCAGCCCCGTGGCCGCGAACGCGCGTCTGGGCACCTTCACCAACTTCGTCAACCTGCTGGGCTGGTGCGCGCTGGCTGTGCCCGTGCCGGCCAGCGCCGCGCGTGCACCGACAGCGGGCGTCACCTTCATTGCGCCCGGTGGCATGGACGCTGCGCTGGCCCGCCTGGGCAGCGCCTGGCTGGCCGAAGAGGCCACTGCCGCGCCGCGCGCCGCTTCACCGGCTACCACGCCGACCTTGCCGCTGGTCGTGGTCGGTGCGCACCTGTCCGGGCTGCCGCTCAACGGCCAGCTGACCGAACGTGGTGCACGCCTGCGCCAGGCCACGCGCACCGCAGCGCACTACCGCCTGTACGCCCTGCCTGGCACCGTGCCGCCCAAGCCAGGCCTGCTGCGCGTCAACGACGGCGGCGCCGCCATCGACGTCGAGGTGTGGGACATGCCGCTGGCGGCCGTGGGCTCGTTTCTTGCGCTGGTGCCTCAGCCACTGTCGCTGGGGTCCATCACCTTGGCCAGTGGTGAAGTTGCCCACGGTTTCCTGTGCGAACCGGCGGCGCTGGCCGGTGCCACCGACATCACGGCCGGCGGTGGCTGGCGTGCCTACCTGCAGTCTCTGTAGAACCTTCAAGGACATCGATTCATGGACCGTCGCGACTTCATCCTGTCGGGTACCGCCGGCGCTGCACTGGCCGGTCTGCCGCTGTCGGCTGCCGCGCAGGCGCGCCCGAAAGACGTGCTGGTGGTGGCCAACGAGTTCGGCCCGAATTCGCTGGACATTCACACCGTGGGCGCCAACCGGCCCAGCTATGGCGTCAGCTGGCTCGTCTACGACCGGCTCATGACCTACGGCAAGAAGACCCTGCCCGACGGCCGCGTGGTCTACGACCGCAACAAGCTCGAGCCCGAACTCGCCGAGAGCTGGCAGATGGCTACCGATGGCAGCGGCGTCACCTTCAAGCTGCGCAAGAACGCCAAGTTCCACGACGGCACGCCCGTGACCGCGAAAGACGTGAAGTGGAGCTTCGACCGCGCCGTCACGGTGGGCGGCTTTCCCACCTTCCAGATGGCTGCCGGTTCGCTGGAAAAGCCCGACCAGTTCGAGGTCGTCGACGACCACACCTTCCGCGTGAAGTTCCTGCGCAAGGACAAGCTCACGATGAACGATCTGGCCGTGCCCGTGCCAGGCATCTACAACAGCGAACTGGTGAAGAAGAACGCCACGCCGCAGGACCCCTGGGGCCTGGCCTTCACGCGCAACAACACCGCCGGTGGCGGCGCGTTCAAGGTCGAGGCGTTTCGCCCCGGCCAGGAAATCATCTATGTCCGCAACGATGAATGGAAGAGCGGCCCGCTGCCTAAGCTGCGCCGCGTGATCCAGCGTGACGTGCCCAACGCCGGCAACCGCCGCAGCCTGCTGCTGAAGGGCGACATCGACATCACCTTCGACCTGCCGCCGAAGGACTTCAGCGAGCTGAGCAAGGAAGGCGCAGCCGTCAAGGTGACGTCCACGCCCATCGAGAACTCGATGGTCTACCTGGGCATGAACACGACCAAGCCGCCCTTCAACAACCCGAAGGTGCGGCAGGCCGTGGCGTACGCGCTGCCCTACGAAACGATGTTCAACAACGCCATGTACGGCCGCGCGGCCAAGCTGTACGGCGGCACCAGCCCGGTGAAGACGGTGGCCTGGCCCCAGCCCACGCCCTACAACACCGATCTCGCCAAGGCCAAGGCGCTGATGGCCGAAGCCGGCCTGGCCAGCGGCTTCGAGACCACGCTCAGCTTCGACCTGGGCGGCGCCACCATCAACGAGCCGATGGCCGTGCTGATCCAGGAGGCGCTGGGCGCCATCGGCATCAAGACGCAGATCAACAAGATCCCCGGCGCCACCTGGCGTTCGGCCCTGCTGAAGAAGGACATGCCGCTCATCGTCAACCGTTTCGGCGGCTGGCTCGACTTCCCCGAGTACTTCTTCTTCTGGTGCTACCACGGCCAGAACGCGGTGTTCAACACCATGAGCTACCAGAACGCCAAGCTCGACCGCGTCATCACCAACGCGCGTTTCGCTGAAAGCAAGCTCATCTACGACAGCTCGGTGCGCGAAATGATCCAGATCGCCTACGACGAAGTGCCGCGTGTGCCGCTGTTCCAGCCCACCATGGACGTGGCGATGCAGAAGGACGTGATGGGCTACCAGTACTGGTTCCACCTGCAGCCCGACTACCGGCAGTTGTTCAAGGCCTGAGCCAGCGCTGCCCGGCCACGCCTTCATCAGCCACCCTGAAAGCCACACCACCATGAGCACGCACGAAGCCTACGTCGACGCCGCCGCTGCCACGCTGGGCCTGCACATTCCCGCGCAGTACCGGCAGGGCGTGCTCGTGTACTTCGAGCTGGCTGCGCAGATGGCCGAACAGGTCAACGGCCTGGCGCTGACGGCGGCCGACGAAAGCGGCAACGTCTTCACCCCGGTGGCTCCCGAGGTCGGCGAATGAGTGCCGCTGCCACACCCACCGCCACCGCCACCGCGCAGGCCGTGCGCAGCGGCAGCACCAGCGCGCGTGCAGCCGTGCAGGCCAGCCTGGACCGCATCACCGCCACCGATGGCCGCGTCAACGCCTTCACCAGCGTGCTGATCGAACGGGCGCTCAAGCGTGCCGATGCGGTCGACGCCAGCCCGCGCCGAGCCCGCATGAAGCTGGCGGGTGTGCCGTTTGCGGTGAAGAACCTGTTCGACGTGGCCGGCCTGCCCACGCTGGCGGGCAGCAAGATCGAACGCGACGGCCCGCTGGCGCGGCGTGATGCGGTTCTGGTGCGCCGGCTGGAAGCCGAAGGCGCGGTGCTGGTGGGCGCGCTGAACATGGACGAATACGCCTACGGTTTCACCACAGAGAACACGCATTACGGCCCGGTGCACAACCCGCACGACCTGGCGCGCGTCAGCGGTGGTTCTTCGGGTGGCTCGGCCGCGGCAGTGGCCGCCGGGCAGGTGCCGCTGACACTGGGCTCCGACACCAACGGCAGCATCCGCGTGCCGGCCTCGCTGTGTGGCACCTTCGGCATGAAGCCCACCTTCGGCCGCCTGCCGCGCACCGGCAGCTACCCCTTCGTGGCCAGCCTGGACCACCTGGGCCCGTTTGCGCGCAGCGTGGCCGACCTCGCCGTCTGCTACGACACCCTGCAGGGCCCCGACATCGACGATCCCTCATGCGCTCAGCGCGGCATCGAACCCACGCTGGCCGGGCTGGAGCGTGGAGCGGCCGGCATCCGCGTGGGCGTGCTCGGCGGCTGGTTCCGCAGCATGGCCTTGCTCGAAGCCACCGCGGCGGTGGATGCCGTGGCCCAGGCGCTGGGCACCATGCGCCTGATCGAATGGCCGGAAGTCGAACGCGCGCGCGCCGCGGCCTTCCTCATCACCTGCGGCGAAGGCGGCGCCTTGCACCTGGACGACCTGAAAACGCGTCCGCAGGACTTCGATCCGATGACGCGCGACCGTTTCCTGGCCAATGCCCTGGTGCCCGCCGCCTGGGTGATGCGCGCGCAGCGAGTGCGCCATTGGTTCGCACGGCGTGTGGCGCGCAGCTTCGAGACGGTGGACGTGCTCATCGCCCCCGCCACCCCCTGCGTCGCGCCGGCCATCGGCAGCGACTGGATCGAAGTGGCTGGCAAGCGCCTGCCCGCGCGCGCCAGCATGGGCCTGCTCACCCAGCCCATCAGCTGCATCGGCCTGCCCGTGGTGACGGTGCCGCTGTGGGGGCTGAGCAGCAGCGCACCGCACATGCCGATCGGTGTGCAGCTGATCGCCGCGCCCTGGCGCGAAGACCTCGCGCTGCGTGTGGCGGCCGAACTTGAACAGCAAGGCCTGTGCAGCGCCCCGGTGGCCCGCGGGCTCTGAAGATCAGGCTCGAGGCCGCAGCGACAAGGTTCATCCCATGGACATCAACCTGCCCGACGTGCATGCCGAAGTCAGCGCCGCTTTTGCGCTGTACGAAGACGCGCTGATCCATAACAAGGTCGAGACGCTCGACGCGCTGTTCTGGGCCAGCCCGCACACCGTGCGCTATGGCGTGGGCGAGAACCTCTACGGCATCGAGGCCATCCGCGCCTTTCGCAACGCGCGCCCGGCGCAGGGCCTGCAACGCGAGCTGATGAATACCGTCATCACCACCTACGGCTGCGACCTGGCCACCGCGATGACCGAATTCCGCCGCGAAGGCAGCACGCGCAGCGGCCGCCAAAGCCAGACATGGTGCCGCATCGGCGGCCACTGGGTGGTGGTGGCCGCCCACGTCAGCCTGTTGCAGACCTGAGCCCGCTGAACTGCTGAACCCCGAACAACCCAGGAGCGAGAAGACCATGAACGACAAGACCCTGAATTCCGACCGCCGCCGCCTGCTGGCCGCGGGTGCCCTGGCCGCCGCAGGCACGGGCCTCGCCGGCCGCGCCTTCGCCCAGGCGCCCATGACCATCGGCGTCATCTATGTCGGCCCGCGCGACGACTTCGGCTACAACCAGGCGCAGGCCGAAACTGCCGCCGCGCTGAAGAAGATGCCCGGCATCAAGGTGGTCGAAGAAGAGAACGTGCCCGAGACCCAGGCCGTGCAGAAGACCATGCAGGGCATGATCAGCCAGGACGGCGCGACCCTGCTCTTCCCCACCAGCTTCGGCTACTTCGACCCGCACATGCTGGCCGTCGCGGCCAAGAACCCCAAGGTTCGCTTCGCCCATTGCGGCGGCCTGTGGACGAAGGGCAAGCACCCCGACAACACCGGCAGCTTCTTCGGCTACATCGACGAGGCGCAGTACCTCAACGGCGTCATCGCCGGCCACGCCAGCAAGAGCAAGAAGATCGGCTTCGTCGCGGCCAAGCCCATCCCGCAGGTGCTGCGCAACATCAACGCGTTCACGCTGGGGGCGCGATCGGTCGACCCGAAGATCACCTGCAGCGTCATCTTCACCGGCGACTGGAGCATGCCGGTGAAGGAAGCCGAGGCCACCAACAGCCTGGCCGACCAGGGCGTGGACGTGTTCACCATGCACGTCGACGGGCCCAAGGTCATCGTCGAGACCGCCGCCAAGCGCGGCAAGATGGTCTGCGGCTACCACGCCAGCCAGGCCAAGCTGGCGCCGCAGGCCTACCTGACGGGCGCGGAATGGAACTGGATCGCCGCCTACACCCAGATCATCGACGCCGCCAAGACCGGCAAGCCGCACCCCAACTTCGTGCGCGGTGGCCTGAAGGAAGGCTTCGTCAAGAGTTCGGCCTACGGCCCTGGCGCCAGCGAAGCCGCACGCAAGAACGCCGACGCCGTGCGCGCGAAGATGCTGGCCGGCACCTTCGACATCTTCAGCGGTGAACTCAAGGACAACACCGGCAAGGTGGTCATCCCCAAGGGCACCACGCTCAAGCAGACCGACGTGGTGCTGGAGGGCATGAATTACCTGGTCGAAGGCGTCATCGGCAAAGCCTGATCGCGATCGGCGAAAGAGAAGGCACAGCATGAACGCCTGGCGCGACAGCCTCGAATCGATCGGCCTGCCCGTGCTCGCGCTGCTGGGCGGGCTGGCGTCATTCGGGGTGTTCGTCTGGTTCGGCGGGCACGACCCAGTCGAAGCATGGTCGCTGCTGTTCCTGGGCGCGTTCGGCGACGCCTTCAGCTTCCAGAACACGCTGCAGCGCGCGGCCCCGCTGATGCTCACAGCCCTGTGCGTGGCGCTGCCGCAGCGCGCGGGGCTCACGATCATCGGCGGTGAAGGGGCGCTGGTGCTGGGCGGCCTGGCCTGTGCGGCCTTGCCTTATGTCTGGGCACCGCCGGCGAATGCCTTCGGTACGGCGGCACTGCTCGCGGCCGCGGCGGTGGCCGGTGCCGCCTGGGTGGCGCTGGCAGGCGTGCTGCGGCAGTGGCGCGGTGTCAACGAAACCATCTCCAGCCTGCTGCTGGCCTACATCGCGATCGCTTGCTTCAAGCATCTGGTCGAAGGTCCGCTGCGCGACCCGGCGAGCCTGAACAAGCCGTCGACCCTGCCTCTGGAAGAAGGCCTGCGCATCGGCACCATCGCCGGCTACGACGTGCACTGGGGTCTGGCCTTCGGCATCGTCGCCTGCCTGCTGGCGGCGGTGTGGCTGGGCGCCACCACCCACGGCTTCGCCACGCGGGTGGTGGGCGGCAACCTGCGCGCAGCACAGATCGTCGGGCTGCCTGCGGTGCGCCTGGTCATCACCGCCTGCGCCTTGGGTGGTGCGGCGGCCGGGCTGGCCGGCGGCATCGAAGTCGCGGCGGTCCACACCTCGGCCAATGCATCGATCATCGCCGGCCTGGGCTACACCGGCATCCTGGTGAGCTTCGTCGCCCGACACAACCCGCTGGCCATCATTCCGGTGGCCGTGCTCTTCGGTGGCTTCCTCGCAGCGGGCAGCCTGCTGCAGCGGCGCATGGGTCTGCCCGATGCTTCGGTGCAGGTGCTGATGGGCTTCTGCTTCGTGCTGATCCTGGCGAGCGAGGCGTTGCGTGGGCGATTGACGTGGCAGTTGAAACCACGTGTTCCGGCGTCTGGAGTGGCGGCGGCATGAAGTGCGGTCAGACCTTTCGGCGTGCGTCGGTTTCCCTTGGGCTGGGAGAGCCGGGTGCCCCCCTCCGCTCATGTCCCCCGCCCACGGCCTGTAAGGTGCCTGGGGCACCTGACAGGCCGTGGGCTCCTCCTTTACTTCGCTGCGGGGGGCACCCGGCTCTCCCAGCCCAGACAAGGTGTCGGCGCGCGACGGAAGAGCGCCAGCCATGGTGTTTGCAAAGGCGGGCTGGGGCTGGCTGTGGCGCGCATGGGAGGCGCCGAGGAGCGCAGGGCCCGCGGCCCCGCGCGCAGCGCGATCAACCACTGACTCATCGCGGGTGTTTGAGCGCAGTGAGCGCAGCGAACGTAGCGAGTTCCGCGATGGGGCCGCGGGACCGAGCACCGCAGGGGAGTCGGAGCGCAGCGGAGACCGCCGAGGATAAGCGCCACAGCCAGCCCCTGCCCGCCTTTGCCGGGGTGACGGCCGCCAGCAGAGCAGTGGAGTGCAAGCGCGCGTCACGGAGCTTCCGTCATGTCTGACACTGCCTTCCTCGACGTCCTCATCGCCGTCCTCGGGGGTGCCATCCGCGTCGGCACGCCTTTCCTCTTCGTCAGCCTGGGTGAGTGCATCACCGAAAAGGCTGGCCGCATCAACCTGGGTCTCGAAGGCGTGCTGGTGTTCTCGGCGATGGCCGGCTTCGGCGCTTCCTACCTCACGGGTGTGTGGTGGCTGGGTGTGCTGGCGGCCGGCTTCAGCGGTGCATTGATTGCCCTGCTGCACGGCCTGGTGTGCAGCCTGCCGCGCGTGAACGACATCGCCGCCGGCATCGCCATCATGGGCCTGGGCGCGGGGCTGGCCTTCTACCTGGGCAAGCCGCTGATCCAGCCGCAGGCGCCGCAGATTCCGTCCCTCCAACTCGGTGCCTGGCTCGGCCCGGATGCGGCCACCGGTGCCGCGGCCAGTGCCTTGAACATCAACCTGCTGTTCCCGCTGGGTGTGCTGCTGGCCATCGCGCTGGCCTGGGGCCTGGCGAATACCGCATGGGGCTTGAAGGTGCGCATGGTGGGCGACTCGGCCGATGCCGCGCGGGCGCTGGGCACCAGTGTCAACGGCGTACGCATCGCTGCCACCACCGCGGGCGGCTTCATCGCCGGGCTGGGCGGGGCTTCGCTGTCGCTGTACTACCCGGGCAGCTGGAACGAAGGCTTGTCCAGCGGCCAGGGGCTGATTGCGGTGGCGCTGGTGATCTTCGCGCGCTGGCAGCCGATGCGCTGCCTGTGGGCGGCATTGCTGTTCGGTGGCGCCGGCGCGCTGGGGCCGGCGCTGCAGTCGGTGGGTGTCACCGGCGGCTACTACCTCTTCAACGCCGTGCCCTATGTGCTGACGCTGGCCATCCTGGTGTGGACCTGCTCACCGCGCCGCAGCCTCGTCGGCGCCCCGCAAGAACTTGGAGTGATGAGATGAGTGGTCTGGGGGGTTTGAACAAGTCGCCGCACGGCGTGGTCGTGGGCCTGGTGCAACTGCAGCTGCCGGTGGTGGAGACGCCCGCGCAGCTGAAGGCGCAGGCCGAGCGCATCTGCTGGATGGTGGGCAAGGCGCGGCGCAACCTGGGCACGATGGACCTGGTCGTGTTCCCCGAATACGCCCTGCACGGCCTGAGCATGAGCACCGCGCCCGAGCTGATGGTGCGCATGGACGGCCCCGAGGTCGCGTCGTTCATGGCCGCGTGCGTGGAACACAGGATCTGGGGCTGCTTCTCCATCATGGAGTTCAACCCGCACGGGAATCCCTACAACACCGGCCTCATCATCGACGACCAGGGCCAGGTGCGGCTGTACTACCGCAAGCTGCATCCCTGGGTGCCGGTGGAGGCCTGGGAGCCCGGCAACATGGGCGTCCCCGTGTGCGACGGGCCGAACGGCAGCAAGCTGGCGCTGATCATCTGCCACGACGGCATGTTCCCCGAGATGGCGCGCGAAGCCGCGTACAAGGGCGCCGAGATCATCCTGCGCACAGCCGGATACACCGCACCCATCCGGCACGCCTGGAAGATCACCAACCAGGCCAACGCGTTCCAGAACCTGGCCATCACCGCCAGCGTGTGCCTGTGCGGCAGCGACGGCAGCTTCGACAGCATGGGCGAGGCGATGTTCTGCAACTTCGACGGCACCGTCATCACCGCCGGTGGTGCGCGCCCCGACGAGATCGTCACTGCCGAACTGCGGCCCGACCTGGTGCGCGAAGCGCGCGCCGGCTGGGGTGTCGAGAACAACCCCTACCAGCTGTGGCACCGCGGCTACGTGGCGGTGAAGGGCGGGGCGCAGGACTGCCCCTACACCTTCATGCACGACATGGTGGCCGGCCGCTACCAGCTGCCCTGGGACGCCAGCATCCAGGTGCGAGACGGCACGCCCTGCGGTTTTGCCGCACCCACGCGCGCCTACCGCGGCCCCGAGCCTAACCCCTTCGAGCCGGAGGCTTGAGTCCATGAAGCCCGCGCTCCGGCCCGTCCAGGCCAGCCCCTACGCCTGGCCGTTCGACGGCGACCTGCGCCCGGCCAACACCGCGCTGCTCATCATCGACATGCAGACCGACTTCTGCGGCCCCGGCGGCTATGTCGACAAGATGGGCTACGACATCGGCCTGACCCGTGCGCCCATCGGCCCCATCCAGCGTGTGCTGCAGGCCATGCGCGAACACGGCTTCCACATCATCCACACACGTGAAGGCCACCGGCCCGACCTCTCGGACCTGCCGGCCAACAAGCGCTGGCGCTCGCGTCAGATCGGCACGAAAGGGGCCAACGGCCTGGGCGTGGGCATCGGCGACGCCGGGCCCTGCGGCCGCATCCTGGTGCGCGGCGAGCCGGGCTGGGAAATCATCCCCGAACTGGCGCCGCTGCCGGGCGAGCCCATCATCGACAAGCCGGGCAAGGGCAGCTTCTGCGCCACCGACCTGGAACTGCTGCTGCACACCCGCGGCATCCGCAACCTGGTGCTGAGCGGCATCACCACCGACGTGTGCGTGCACACGACGATGCGAGAAGCCAACGACCGTGGCTTCGAATGCCTGCTGCTGGAAGACGGCACCGCTGCCACCGATCCCTCCAATCACGCCGCAGCCATCCGCATGGTGCACATGCAGGGCGGGGTCTTCGGCGCCACGGCCACCTCTGCAGCGTTCATCGAGGCCCTGTCATGACCGCTCTGTCACTGGAAACCTACCAGCTCACCAAACGTTTCGGCGCGCTCACCGCGCTGAACGCCGTGAGCCTGACCGTGCGCCCCGGCACCGTGCATGCGTTGCTGGGCGAAAACGGCGCGGGCAAGAGCACGCTGGTGAAATGCATCGTCGGCTACTACAAGCCCGACGACGGCGCCGTGCTCATCGACGGCCGCGAGCAGGCCATCGGCAGCCCCACCGTGGCGCGGGCGTTGGGCATCGGCATGGTCTACCAGCACTTCACCGTGGTGCCCGGCATGACGGTGGCCGAGAACCTGCTGATCGCCCGTGGTGCCTTGCCCGCGTTCATCGACTGGAAGAAGGTGCGTGCTGAACTCGGCGTGTTCATGGCCGGCGCGCCGTTCCAGCTGGACCTGGACGCGACGCCGCTGGACCTGTCGGCCGGCGAGAAGCAGAAGCTCGAGATCCTGAAGCAGCTGTACCTGAAGCCGCGCCTGTTGATCCTGGACGAGCCCACCTCGGTGCTGACCCCGCAGGAGGCCGACGAAGTGCTGGGCGCGCTGCGAGACCGCGCGCATGCGGGCCACTGCAGCGTGGTGATGATCACCCACAAGTTTCGCGAAGTGGCGGCCTACGCCGACGACGTGACGGTGCTGCGGCGTGGCGCGCTCGTGGCCAGCCGGGCGGTGGCCGACGCGCCGGCCGCCGAGCTGGCGGCCTTGATGGTGGGCGGTGAGTCTGCCCCGCGCAGCGAACAGCAGGAAGCCGCCGGCACCGCCACGCTGGCGCGCAGCGCCGCGCCACCGGGCGCCGTCACGATGCAGGTGCGTGGCCTGGTGGTGATGGGCGACCGCGGCGAAGTCGCCGTCGACGCGTTGGACCTGGACGTGCGCGCGGGCGAGATCGTCGGCATTGCCGGCGTCAGCGGCAACGGCCAGCGTGAACTGATGGAAGCCCTGGCGGGACAGCGCGCGCGCGAAGGTGGCAGCGTGCAGGTGGCTGGCCAGCCTTACGCCGCCACGCGTGGCCAGAACCGCGCGCTGAAGGTGCGCGGCCTGCCCGAAGAACCGCTGCGCAACGCCTGCGTCGGCGCCATGAGCGTGGCCGACAACATCGGCCTGCGCGCCTTCGACGTGCGGCCCTTCGCCCGCGGCGGACTTCGCGTGCCCGGCACGCTGGCGCAGAGGGCGCGGGCGCTGATCGCCGAATACCGCGTCAAGACGCAAGGCGAGGGCGCGCCGATCCAGTCGCTCAGCGGCGGCAACGTGCAGCGCGCGGTGCTGGCGCGCGAGCTCTCGGAAGACGCAGCGCTGCTGCTGGTAAGCAACCCGGTCTTCGGGCTGGACTTCACGGCCGTGGCTGAGGTTCACCGCCGGCTGGTCGAAGCGCGCAACCGGGGCTGTGCGGTGCTGATGGTCAGCGAGGACCTGGACGAACTGCTGCACCTGGCCGACCGCATCGTCGTGATGAGCGGTGGCCGCCTGGTGCACGAATGCGCCGCGGCAGGCGCCGACCGCCTCGACATCGGCCGCCACATGGGCGGCGGGCATGACGGCCATGCTGTGGCGGCCCCGGCACCGCTGAAGCAGGCCGCATGAACACGATGCTGCAACCCACGCTCACCGTCGCCGCGCAGCCTTTTGCGTTCGAGCTGCCACCCGGCCGCACCGCGCTGGTCATCATCGACATGCAGCGCGACTTCATCGAACCCGGCGGCTTCGGCGCGGCCCTGGGCAACGACGTGACGCTGCTCGAAGCCGCTATCGCCCCTACCCGGGCCCTGCTGCAGGCCTGGCGCGAACGGGGCTGGCCGGTGGTGCACACCCGCGAAAGCCACGCCCCTGACCTGCACGACTGCCCGCCTGCCAAGCGCGACCGCGCCGAACCCGGCACCCAGCCGGCGCTGCGCATCGGCGACCCCGGGCCGATGGGCCGGTTGCTGGTGCGCGGCGAGCCAGGCAACGACATCGTCCCGGCGCTGGCACCGCTGCCGGACGAGGTCGTCATCGACAAGCCGGGCAAGGGCGCCTTCTATGGCACAGCGCTCCACGAGGCGCTGCAGGTGCGTGGCGTCACCCACCTGGTGTTTGCCGGCGTGACGACTGAAGTCTGTGTGCAGACGACCATGCGCGAAGCCAACGACCGTGGCTACGACAGCCTGCTGGTGGACGAGGCCACGCAGAGCTACTTCCCGGAATTCAAGGCCGCCACGCTGGCGATGATCACCGCGCAGGGCGGCATCGTCGGTTGGGTGGCGTCCTTGTCGGCCGTGCTGGCGGCCGTGCAGCAAGAGGCCTGACGCGATGCTGCGCGTGCTCGTCACCCGGCTGCTGTCGGCCCTGCCCAACCTGGTGGGCGTGGTCGTCATCACCTTCATCCTCACCCGTGCCTTGCCTGGCGACCCGGCGGCCTACTTCGCCGGCGGCGCGGCCACGCAGGAAGCCATCGACCAGGTGCGCACCCAGCTGGGGCTGGACAAGCCGCTGCTGGAGCAGTTCTTCCTGTACGTGGCGGGTCTGGCGCGTGGCGACATGGGGCTGTCGTTGACGACCGGGCAACCGGTGCTCCAGGAACTGCTGTCGCGCCTGCCGGCTTCGCTGGAAATGGTGCTGATGGCGCTGGTGCTGGCCTGCGCCGTCGCTCTGCCCCTGGGCGTGATGGCGGCCACCCGCCCCGGCAGCTGGGTCGACCAGCTGTGTCGCGTGCTGACGACGGCGGGTGTGTCGCTGCCGACCTTCTTCACCGGCCTGCTGCTGGCCTACGTCTTCTACTTCCTGCTGGGTTGGGCGCCGTCGCCGCTGGGTCGGCTGGACCCGATGTTCAGCCCGCCGCCGTCAGTCACCGGGCTGTACCTGGTGGACGCTGCGCTGGCGGGTGATGGCGCCTTGTGGTGGGCGGCGTTCAAGCAGCTCATCCTGCCGGTGGTGACGATGGCGCTGTTCGTGCTGGCGCCGATCGCGCGCATGACACGAGCGTCGATGCTGTCGGTGCTGAGCGCCGACT
This sequence comes from Rubrivivax sp., assembly GCA_022842595.1. GTDB lineage: Bacteria > Pseudomonadota > Gammaproteobacteria > Burkholderiales > Burkholderiaceae_C > Rubrivivax. The sequence continues at coordinate 36,025 of JALHPF010000017.1, read as the reverse complement.
TCATCCGCACCGCGCGTGCCAGTGGCTTGTCGACGAGCACCGTGCTCATCAAGTACGGGCTGCGCAACGCGCTGCTGCCGGTGGTGACGACCTTGGGCATGGTGTTCAGCTTCATGCTGGGCAGCAGCGTCATCGTCGAAAAGGTGTTCGGCTGGCCCGGTGTCGGCAGCTACGCCATCGACGCGCTGACGGCCAGCGACTACGCCCCCGTGCAAGGCTTCGTGCTGGCCATGGGCGTCCTGTTCGTGCTGCTGAACCTGCTGGTCGACGTGGCCTACGTGCTCATCGACCCGCGCGTGGCGATGGAATAGGCGATGAGCACGTTCCGGCACGCACGCCATGTGCTTTCGGAGAACCCGGTCACGCTGCTGGCCGCGGGCATGTTCCTGCTGTTCGTGCTGATGGCGCTGTTCGGGCCGTACCTGGTGCCGTTCGACCCGCTCGCCAGCAACACCAGCGTGGCCCTGCAGTCGCCGAACGGCACGCACTGGTTCGGCACCGACGCCCTGGGCCGCGACATCTTCAGCCGCACCGTGGTGGCCACCCGGCTGGACCTGGGCATTGCGGTTGCCGCGGTGGCGGTCAGCTTCGTCATCGGCATGCCCTTGGGCCTGGCCGCAGGCTTCTTCGGTGGCTGGTGGGACCGCATCGTCAGCCGTGTGTCCGACACCATCATGGCCTTCCCGTTGTTCGTGCTGGCGATGGGCATCGTCGCGGCCCTGGGCAACACGGTCGGCAACATCGTGCTGGCCACGGCCATCATCAACCTGCCGTTCTACGTGCGCGTGGCGCGTGCCGAAGCCAATGTGCGTCGCAACGCCGGCTGGGTGGAAGCCGCGCGCCTGGCCGGCAATGGCGACGTGCGCATCCTGGCCATCCACCTGTTCCCGAATTCGCTGCCACCGGCGATGGTGCAGGTCAGCCTGAACATGGGCTGGGCCATCCTGAACGCAGCAGGACTGAGCTTCATCGGCCTGGGCGTGCGCCCTCCCGACCCCGAATGGGGCATCCTGGTGGCCGAAGGCGCGCAGTTCATCGTCAGCGGTGAATGGTGGGTGGCGTTCTTTCCCGGCGGCATGCTGATGCTGGCGGTGTTCACCTTCAATTTGCTGGGCGACGCGCTGCGCGACATTTTCGACCCGCGGAGAAGAACATGAGCCAGCAGCAACCCGCGCTGCTGGACGTGCGCGACTTCAGCCTGGAATTCCGCACCCGCAGCGGCACCGTGCGGGCACTGGAAGCCATCAACTTCCAGGTGCACAAGGGCGAGATCATCGGCCTGGTCGGTGAAAGCGGCTCGGGCAAGAGCGTGCTCAGCTACGCCATGCTCGGCATCAGCGACCGCGCCGCGAAGGTGACGAGCGGCAGCGCCGTGTTCGGCGGCATGGATCTCCTCCAGGCCGACGAACGCAGCCTGGCCAACCTGCGCGGCCGCGAGATCAGCATGATCTTCCAGAGCCCGCGCACCGCGCTCAACCCCATCCGCCCGGTGGGCCTGCAGATCCAGGACGTGCTGCGCCGCCATGCCGCCGTGAGTTCGACCCAGGGTGCCGACCTGAGCAAGAGCCTGAAAGACCGCGCCGTGCAGGCCCTGCGCGAAGTGGCCATTGCCGACCCCGAACGCCGCGCCCACGCTTACCCGTTCGAGATGAGCGGCGGCATGTGCCAGCGCGTGATGATCGCGCTGGCCCTGGCCTGCCGCCCCGGCCTGCTGATCGCTGACGAGCCCACCACCGGCCTGGACGTCACCACCCAGGCCGCGGTGATGGACCTCATCACCGGCCTCGCGCGCGAACGCCAGATGGCCACCGTCTTCATCACCCACGACCTGGCGCTGGCGGCAGACTACTGCGACCGCATCGTCGTCATGCACGCCGGCCATGCCGTGGAAAGCGCGCCCACCGCCGCGCTGTTCGCGCGTCCACAGCACCCCTACACCGCGCGGCTGATGAGCAGCACCCCCGGCGAACGCAGCACCATCGCCAGCCTGGCCCCCGTGCCCGGCAACCTGCCCGACCTGAAACGCAACGACCTGCCGGCCTGCCGCTTCGCCGAGCGCTGCGACCGTGCCACCGACCGCTGCCGCAACGAACGCCCGGTGCTGAATCCCGGCTTGCCGCACAGCGTGGCCTGCTGGCACCCGCTGCAGGCCGAAGCCGTGACTGAACCAGAGCCCGCGCATGTCTGAAGCCTTGCTCAGCGTCGAACGCCTGCACAAGCGTTTCCCGGTGGCCGGCCGGCGCGGCGCGCTGCTGCATGCAGTCGACGATGTCACGCTGCACATCGGCGCCGGCGAAAGCGTCGGCCTGGTGGGCGAATCGGGCTGCGGCAAGAGCACCCTGGTGCGCCTGCTCGCGCGCTTGCTGGACACCACCGACGGCCGCATCGTCTTTGCCGGCAAGGACCTGGCACCCACCCCGGCCGCGCGCTTTGCCCGCACGCCCGAACGTGCGCTGATCCAGATGGTCTTCCAGGACCCCACCGACAGCCTGAACCCGCGCTTCACCGCGCGCGACACGATCGGCGAGCCGCTGGCCCTGCTGACGCCACTGCGTGGCAGCGAGGCGCGCGGGCGCGTCGACGAAGTGGCGCTGCAGGTGGGCCTGCCGCTGGCGCTGCTGGACCGTTACCCGCACCAGCTGTCGGGTGGCCAGAAGGCACGCGTGGGCATCGCCCGCGCGCTGGCGGTGAAGCCCAGGTTGCTGATCCTGGACGAACCCACCGCCGCGCTCGACGTGTCGGTGCAGGCCGTGGTTCTGCAGCTGCTGGAACGATTGCGTGGCGAACTGGGCCTGAGCTACCTGTTCGTCAGCCACGACCTGAACGTGGTGCGCCTGCTCACCGACCGCGTGGCCGTGATGTACCTGGGCAAGCTGGTGGAGCAGGGGCCTTCGGACCAGGTATTCCGCGCGCCCAAGCACCCTTACACCCAGGCGCTGGTCTCGGCCATCCCGGGGCAGGGCCCGCGCATCAGGCTGGCCGGCGAAGTCGCCAGCCCCATCGACCCGCCAGCCCAGGCCTGCCGCTTCCACGGCCGCTGCCCGCAGGGCGAAGACCGCTGCGGCCGTGAAGCACCACCGCTGCGCATGCTGGGCGTGCGCCAGGTGGCCTGCCACTTTGCCGCATAGTTGGTGCATGGCTGCCGTCGAACACCTTGCCCCGCCCCGCGCCAACCTGGCTGACCAGGTCTACAGCACGCTGAAGGCCGAGCTTCACGACTTCCTGTGGGTGGCTGGCGACCGCTTCAGCGAAACCGAGATCGGCCAGCGCCTGGGCGTCAGCCGCACACCCGTGCGCGAAGCGCTGTTCAGGCTGCGCAACGAAGGCTTCCTCGGCGTGGAAAGCAAGAGCGGCTGGTTCGTCAAGCCGATCGACTTCGCCCGTCTGGACATGCTGTACGACCTGCGCGTGGTACTGGAAAGCGCCGCCGTCACCAAGCTGGCGCAGCGCAGCGACGACAGCCCTGCGCTGGACGAACTGAAGGCTGCCTGGCTGGTACCCGCCAGCGAACGTCTGGACGACCCCAAGCGCGTGGGCGCGCTCGACGAAGCCTTCCACGCCACCCTGCTGGCCGCCACCGGCAACGAGGAAATGGCCCGCGTGCACCAGGAAGTGACCGATCGCATCCGCATCGTCCGCCGCCTGGACTTCACGCGCCCCGACCGCGTGGACGCCACCTACCAGGAACATGCCAAGATCCTGCGCGCCGTCATCCAGCGCAAGGCCGACCCCGCGCTGCTGCTCATCAAGAGCCACATCGAGCAAAGCAAGGCCGAGGTGCGCAAGATCACGCTGCACCAGCTGCACGAGGCGAGGCAGCGCCGGTAACGCACACGGGGTCCGTTCTTGGCTTTTGCCTCCTTGCGGGATGCAGCCAGCTCTTGCCCGCCGCACCCAGCCCCACAACGTGGCACGCCACCCCCGGAACTCGGGGGTAGGGTTCACCGGGCGCGCTGGCCGGGGACTACGATGCGAGTTCAAAGCGTGGACAGCGTAGCCCAGCATTCAACGGTCAGCCAAGCAGCCCCAGCGGGCTGCAAGACGGGCCCACCAGGAATTTCCCATGTCGGTTTCCAGTCTCTTTCGGCCCCGCGCCACCCTGCTGGCGTTTGCCTTGGCTGCGGCGGCGGCTTCGGCGCATGCCGCCACGGTGTTCGACAGCTACACCGGCGCGCAGATGGTCACCAGCCAGTGCCTGGTTTGCCCGGGCGGCAACCCCACGCTGTCGGAGCTGGGCGACATCATCACCCTGGGCGGCACTGAACGGCAGGTGCAGTCCGCCAGCATCCGCTTGAATCAGGTGACGCTGGTGAACGCCGACCCCTTCGTCGCGAACCTCACGCTGTCGCTCTACAGCGTCAACATCACCTCACTGGCCACCACGCTCATCTCTTCGGCCACCAGCGTGTTGTCGATCGGCAGCACCGGCAGCTACGAAGTCGGCTTCAGCTTTGCCAACGTGGCCGTGCCGGGCACGCTGTACTACGGCATTTCGGCCAGCTCATCGTCGGCCAACATCGGCGGCCTGCGGGTGGCGCTGTGGGACTACTGGCCCACGCCGGCGGGTGACGGCCCGCTGTTGGCAGGTTCCGACCCTGGCACCGTCTTCATCAGCCCGACGAATGTGTCCACCGTGGTCTATGGCCGCCTGGCCAGCAACCCGGGCACGCTGGTGGCTTCCACCGGCGGCGGGCTCGGCACGAATTCGCTGAACCTGGGTTACACGCCCAGCATCCAGATCACCGCGGTACCGGAACCCGGCACCTACGGACTGATGGCGCTGGGTTTGGTGGCGGTGGCGGCCGCAGCGCGACGCCGCATGCCGGCCTGATCTCGGCCTCAGCCAAGCCAAGAGGGCGCCTTCGGGCGCCCTTTGCCTTTCCGGGACCTGGCGGGGCCAGGGCGCAGCCCCATGTGGGCGACCTCGACTTCTAGATCGACATCTTTTGCCGCACCCCGTCCGCTTCCATGTCCTTGCCGCGGCCGCGCATCACGATCTCGCCGCGCTCCATCACCAGGTACTGGTCGGCCAGCTCTGCGGCGAAGTCGTAGTACTGCTCGACCAGCACGATGGCCATGGTCTTGCGGTCGGCCAGCATGCGGATGACGCGGCCGATGTCCTTGATGATGCTGGGCTGGATGCCTTCGGTCGGCTCGTCCAGCATCAGCAGCTTCGGGCCCGGCGCCAGCGCGCGGGCGATCGCCAGCTGCTGCTGCTGGCCGCCCGAGAGGTCGCCGCCGCGGCGGTTCAGCATCTGCCTGAGCACCGGGAAGAGGTCGAACAGCTCGGGCGGGATCTTGCTGCCGCCTGGCAGGGTGGCCAGGCCCATCGCCAGGTTTTCCTGCACCGTCAGGCGACCGAAGATCTCGCGGCCCTGCGGAACGTAGCCCACGCCGCGCTTCACGCGGTCGTAGGGCTTGGCATAGGTGATGTCCTGCCCGTCCAGCACGATGCGGCCGGTCTTCACCGGCACCACGCCCATCAGGCTTTTCAACAGCGTCGTCTTGCCCACGCCGTTGCGGCCCAGGATGACGGTGACCTCGCCCAGCTTCGCCTCGAAGTTCAGCCCGCGCAGGATGTGGCTGCCGCCGTAGTACTGGTGGATGTCGTGAACGTTCAGCATCGCGTTCTTTGCTCGGTGTCGCGCTCAGCGGCCAAGATACACCTCGACGACCTTCTCGTTGGCCTGCACGTCCTTCAGCAGCCCCTCGGCCAGCACGCTGCCTTCGTGCAGCACCGTCACCTTCTTGCGCCCTTCGGTCAGCTGGTCGACGAACTTCATGTCGTGCTCCACCACCACCAGGCTGTGCTGGCCTTCGAGCGAAAGGAACAGCTCGGCCGTGCGTTCTGTTTCTTCGTCGGTCATGCCGGCCACGGGCTCGTCCAGCAGCAGCAGCTTCGGGTCCTGCATCAGCAGCATGCCGATTTCCAGCCACTGCTTCTGCCCGTGGCTCAAGAGGCCGGCCACGCGGTGGGCTTCGTCTTTCAGGTGGATGAGCACCAGCACTTCGTCCACGCGCGTGCGCTGATCGCCTGTCATGCGGAAGAGCAGCGTGGGCAGCACGCGCCGGTCGGCCTTCAGCGCGAGTTCCAGGTTCTCGAAGACGGTGAGCTGTTCGTACACCGTGGGCTTCTGGAACTTGCGGCCCACGCCGGCCTGCGCAATCTGCGGCTCGGTCAGGCGCAGCAGGTCGATGTTGCTGCCGAAGAAGACGGTGCCCTTGTCGGGCCGCGTCCGGCCGGTGATGCAGTCCATCATCGTCGTCTTGCCCGCGCCGTTGGGGCCGATGATGCAGCGCAGTTCGCCCACGTCGATGGTCAGGCTCAGCGCGTTCAGCGCGCGGAAGCCGTCGAAGCTGACGGTAATGGCGTCGACGTACAGCGCCACGCCCTGGCCGAAGTACACCTCGTCGCCCACCAGGCTCTGCGGCCGGCTGCGGTGGCGGGCCAGCACCTCGGCGCCAGCGTTCATCAGGTCGGGCGTCATGCCTGCCCTCCGTTGACAGATTCCTTCTTCTTGCCACGCAGTTGCGCGACGAGACCGATGATCCCGTTCGGCAGGAACAGCGTCACCGCGATGAACAAGGCGCCCAGGAAGAACAACCAGTATTCCGGGAAGGCGACCGTGAACCAGCTTTTCGCACCGTTGACGAAGAAGGCGCCGACGATGGGTCCGATGAGCGTGGCACGCCCGCCCACCGCCGCCCAGATGGCCATCTCGATGCCCGCGGCCGGGCTCATCTCGCCCGGGTTGATGATGCCCACCTGGGGCACGTACAGCGCCCCTGCCACACCGCACATCACCGCGGAAAGTGTCCAGATGCTCAGCTTGTAGGCCACCGGGTTGTAACCGGTGAACATCACGCGGGTTTCGGCGTCGCGAATGGCCTGCAGCACACGCCCATATTTGCTGTGCACGATGACCCGGGCCATCAGGAAGAAGCCGATGAGCACCAGCCCCGTCAGCACACACAGCGTCACGCGCATGCTGGGCGTGGCGATGGGCACGTCGAGGATGCGCTTGAAGTCGGTGAAGCCGTTGTTGCCGCCGAAGCCGGTCTCGTTGCGGAAGAACAGCAGCATCGCCGCGAAGGTGAGGGCCTGCGTGATGATGCTGAAGTACACGCCCTTGATGCGGCTGCGAAACGCAAAGAAGCCGAACACGAAGGCCAGCAGCCCGGGCACCAGCACCACCAGCAGCATCTGCAGCACGAAGCTGTCGCTCCAGGCCCAATGCCAGGGGAATTCCTTCCAGTTCAGGAAGACCATGAAGTCCGGCATGTCCATGCGGTACTGGCCTTCGTTGCCGATCTGCCGCATCAGGTACATGCCCATCGCATAACCGCCGAGCGCGAAGAAGAGGCCATGGCCCAGGCTCAGGATGCCGGTGTAGCCCCAGATCAGGTCCATGGCCAGCGCGCAGATGGCGTAACACAGGATCTTGCCCAGCAGGCTGACGAGATAGTCGCTCAAGTGGAAGACGCTGCCCTGCGGCACCATCAGGTTCAGCACCGGCACCAGCACCACGATGGTGATGGTGGCCGCGGCCACGCCGGCCCAGCCCTTGAAACCCAGCATCGTTTTCATGTTCAGGCTTCCGCCGAACGGCCCTTCATCGCGAAGATGCCTTGCGGCCGCTTCTGGATGAAGATGACGATGAACGCCAGCACCATGATCTTGGCCAGCACCGCACCCTGCCAGCCCTCGAGCAGCTTGTTCAGCACCCCCAGGCCCAGCCCGGCGTAGACCGTGCCGGCCAGCTGCCCCACACCGCCCAGCACCACCACCATGAAGCTGTCGACGATGTAGCCCTGGCCCAGGTCGGGCCCGACGTTGCCCACCTGGCTGAGCGCGCAGCCCGCCAGGCCTGCGATGCCTGCGCCCAGGCTGAAGGCGTAGGTGTCCACCCGCGCCGTGTTGATGCCCACGCAGCTGGCCATGCGCCGGTTCTGCGTCACGCCGCGCACGAACAGGCCCAGCCGCGTCTGGCTGATGAGCAAAGCCACGCCCGCCAGCACCAGGCCCGCGAACAGCAGGATGGCGAGCCGGTTGTAGGGCAGGATGAGGTTGGGCAGCACCTGCAGCCCGCCCGACAGCCAGCTGGGGTTCTCGACGCCCACGTTCTGCGCGCCGAAGATCGTGCGCACCAGTTGCATCAGGATGAGGCTGATGCCCCAGGTGGCCAGCAGCGTTTCCAGCGGCCGGCCGTAGAGCCAGCGGATGACGCTGCGTTCGAGCACCGCGCCCACCAGCGCGCTGACGAGAAACGCCACCGGAATGGCGGCCAGCACATACCAGTCGAACCAGCCCGGCAGGTATTCCCGAAAGACGTTTTGCACCATGTAGGTGGCGTAGGCGCCGATCATCATCAGTTCGCCATGCGCCATGTTGATCACGCCCATCAGCCCGTAGGTGATGGCCAGGCCCAGCGCCACCAGCAGCAGGATGCTGCCCAGGCTCAGGCCCGTGAACAGCACGCCCAGCCTTTCGCCCCAGGCCAGGCGCGATTCGACGGCGTTCAGGCTCTGTGTGATGGCCGCGCGCACGGCGGCGTCGGTCTCGGCTTCGCGGCGTTCCAGCAGCAGCGAGCGGGTGGCCGGTTGCAGGCTGTCGCCCAGCAGCTTGGCTGCGGCCAGGCGCTTGGCGCTGTCGGGGGACGCGATCTGCACCGCGGCCTTCAGCAGTGCCAGTTCGGCCTTGATCTCGGGGTCCTGCTCGGTGGCCGCGGCTTTTTCGACCAGCGGCAGCTTGCTGTCGTCGGCCTGCGACTTGAGTTCGGCAATCGCTTTCATGCGCTCGGCGCGATCGGGCGAAAACAGGCGCAGCGCGGCCAGTGCGGCCTGCAGCTCGCTGCGCATGCGGTTGTTGATGATCACGTCTTCCAGCGCTTCGGGCATGGGCATGGATGCGCCGGTGGCAGCGTCGGTGGCTCTGTCGTCACGCACGACGATGGCCTTCCCATCGGCCACTTTCACTTCGTCGTTCAGCAGCGCCTGGGCGTAGGCCGCCAGGGCCGGGTCGGCGGCCAGCGCCACCTCGTTCAAGGCGGCGATGCGGCTTTCGCTGTCGCCGCTGGCAATGGCCAGGGCCTGAGCAGGTGTCAGGGCCGTGGCGATATGCGGCGCCAGCGCAAGCGCCAGCATGATCAACAGTCGTTTAAGCACAGCAGCCCGATACAAGGTCAATGGGCCAGCCGGCGCAGCCGCTGGCCCTTTCAAGCGAACGCCGCGGAACCGGCTCTGCCGGGCCGTTGGCGTTGCCCCCCCTGGGGGGGAGCGGCGAAGCCGCTACCGGGGGGGGACCGTTTACTTCTTCTCCGGCTCGTCCTTCTTGCCCTTGTTTTCGGGGATGAACGGGCTCCACGGCTGGGCCTTCACCGGGCCGGGTGTCTTCCACACCACGTTGAACTGGCCGTCGGCCTTGATCTCGCCGATGAACACGCTCTTGTGCAGGTGGTGGTTCTTCTCGTCCATCTTGCTGACGATGCCGCTCGGCGCCTTGAAGGTCTGGCCGGCCATGGCGGCGATGACCTTGTCGGTGTCGGTGCTCTTGGCCTTGGTGACGGCCTGCGCCCACATGTTGAAGCCGATGACGCTGGCTTCCATCGGGTCGTTGGTCAGCGGCTTGTCCTTGTGGCCGGCGATGCCCTTTTCCTTGGCATAGGCCGACCATTGCTTGATGAAGGCGTCGTTGGTCGGGTTCTTGATCGACTGGAAGTAATTCCAGGCGGCCAGGTGGCCCTGCAGCGGCTTGGTGTCCACCCCGCGCAGCTCTTCTTCGCCCACGCTGAAGGCGACGACCGGCACGTCGGTGGCCTTCAGGCCCTGGTTGCCCAGTTCCTTGTAGAAGGGCACGTTGCTGTCGCCGTTGATGGTGGAAACGACGGCGGTCTTCTTGCCTTCGCTGCTGAACTTCTTGATCTTGGCGATGATGCTCTGGTAGTCGCTGTGGCCGAAGGGGGTGTAGTCCTCCATGATGTCGGCGTCGGCCACGCCCTTGCTCTTCAGGAAGCTGCGCAGGATCTTGTTGGTGGTGCGCGGGTAGACGTAGTCGGTGCCCAGCAGCACGAAGCGCTTGGCGCTGCCGCCGTCCTTGCTCATCAGGTATTCCACGGCGGGAATGGCCTGCTGGTTGGGCGCGGCACCGGTGTAGAACACGTTCTTGCTGAGCTCTTCGCCTTCGTACTGCACCGGGTAGAACAGCAGGCCGTTCAGCTCTTCCACCACCGGCAGCACGCTCTTGCGCGACACGCTGGTCCAGCAGCCGAAGATGACCGAGACCTTGTCCTGGCTGATGAGCTGGCGCGTCTTCTCGGCAAACAGCGGCCAGTTCGAGGCCGGGTCCACCACCACCGCTTCCAGCTTCTTGCCCAGCAGGCCGCCCTTCTTGTTGATGGCCTCGATCTCCATCAGGATGGTGTCCTTCAACACCGATTCCGAGATCGCCATCGTGCCGCTCAGCGAGTGCAGCACGCCGACCTTGATGGTGCCTTGGGCGAAGGCGTTGGGCGCCAGGCCCAGGGCCGCCAGGCCCAGGGCGATGGCGGTGAGTTGTTTGCCGACCTGGCGGCGGGTGGTGGGGTTCATGCGGGCTCGCTCCTCAGTTGTTGCTGCGACGGATGCGCTGTGGTTTCACAGCGATTCGCCGCAGGTTAGGGGCGGGCCTGCGGTGCGCCAATACGCCGGAAGGCGTACGGCCGGGCTTCGGTGGCGATTCAGCTGCCGGGCGCCTGCAGCCTTTGTTCGAAGACCATCAGCCCGGCGGCTTCGTCGCAGCGCGAGGGGCGGAAGCCCAGGCTCAGCATCAAGGCCAGCATCGGCGGGTTGTCCATGTGCACCTCGCCGCGCAGCCAGCGCACACCGCGTTCGGCGGCGCGTTGCTGCAGGCCCAGCATCAAGGCCCGGCCGAGACCCTGGCGGCGCATCTGGTCGCACACGACGATGGCGAATTCGGCGTCGCGGCCGTCGCCGTCGCATATGAAGCGGGCGTCGGCCACCAGGCGTTCCTGCGTGCCGTCGCGCAGCATGGCCACCAGGGCGAAGTGGCGCGGGTTGGCCAATGCGCCGGCCGAAGCCATGGCCGCTGCGCCCAGCGCCGGCAGTCGGCCGACGAACCGGCGGCGGTGGGTGCGGGCTGAAAGGCCGAGCAGGAAGCGTTCGGCCAGCGGGGCGTCGTCGGGTTGGGCGGCCCGCAGCACCGCCTGGTGCCCGCCCGGCAGCTGCCAGCTTCGGCGCAGGTGGGCCAGGGTGGGGCTGTCGTTGTCGGCCAGGCAGGCGTACATGGTGTCGGGGTGGTCTGGATCTCGGATGACTGCACTCTAGGCAAGCGCGTTGTGCGGGGCTGTGCGTTAGTGAGCGCCAGTCCTGTGACATATTCACCTCGCCGCCGCGCTGGCCGCCCGCACCAGCGCCGGGCATTAAAGTGCCCGTGCCCGACCCTCTTTCGCGGGCCATCGACTGCCCTGGACTGCCTGCGTGAACCTGCCTCTGCCAACCGGCCCCTCCGCCAGCCCGGCGCTGCCCTCGAGCCGCCAGCAGGACCAGGAAACCCAGCTCACCCACAGCCTGCGCATGCTGCTGGGTGATGTCAGCGAAGAAGTGCTCGCGCCACTGCGCAGCCAGTTGCAGTGGCTGGAACTGCCGGCCGGCCAGGCCCTGATGCGGCAAGGCGAAGCGGGCCATGCGATGTACATCGTGGTCAGCGGCCGCTTGTGCGCCTATGTGCGCGGTGACGACGGTCAGCAGCGCCGGGTTCGCGAGATGGCGCGCGGCCAGGTCATCGGCGAGATGAGCCTGTTCACCGACGAGCCTCGGTCGGCCAGCGTCGTGGCGCAACGCGACTCGGTGCTGGTGCAGCTGGACAAGCCCGCGTTCCAGCGGCTGCTGGCGCAGGGCGGTACCGTGTCGATGGCGCTTTCCACGGCGCTGACCCGGCAACTGGTGCACAGGCTGCAGCAGGACGCCCCGCCAGCGGCCCAGGCGCGCCCGGTGACGCTGGGCCTGCTGCCGGTGACGGCCGGCGTGGATCTGCCGGGCTTTGCGGCGCAGCTGGCGCAGGCGCTGGCTTCGCTGGAACTGGCCGGCCGGCCGGCGCGGGTGCGGGTGGTCGATGCGGCCGCGGCCGACAGCGCGCTGCAGCAGCCCGGCCTGGCCCACAGCGCGCTGACGGACACCGCAGCGAGCCGGCGCATCGCGCTGTGGCTGGACCATGTCGAGGCGAATGCCGACTTCGTGCTGCTGCTCGCCGACGACAGCCCCACGCCCTGGACGCATCGCTGCAGCAGCCACAGCGACGAACGCCTGCTGCTCGCCGACGCCACCCGGCCGCCGGTGCTGCACGCCATCGAGGCCGAACTGCTGAAGCAGCGTGGCCCCTGGCCGCTGGCCGGCGATGCACCGCCGTTCACCGAGGCGGCCGAGATCCTGGTGCTGCTTCACCCGCCCGCGACGGCCGTGCCGCGCGGCACGGCCGCCTGGCTGGCACGGCGACCGCTCTCCGGACACCTGCATCTGCGCCTGGCGGCGGACGGTGTGGAGCCGCGAGACATGGCGCGCCTCGCACGCATGCAGGCCAGGCAGGCGGTGGGCCTGGTGCTGGCCGGCGGTGGTGCGCGCGGGCTGGCGCACCTGGGTGTGTGGCGCGCCTTGCGCGAGCGCGGCATCGAGATCGATGTCGTCGGCGGCACCAGCATCGGTGCCGTGATGGCGGCGCTGGTGGCCAGCGACCAGCCCGAGGACCGCGTCATGGCCGTCGCCCGGCGCGCCTTCGGCAGCCAGCCCACCGGCGACTTCAACCTCGTGCCGCTGCTGTCGCTGATCAAGGGCCAGCGCCTGCAACGGGTCATCGACCAGGCCGGGCTGGAACTGGCCGGGCCAGACGCCCACATCGAAGACCTGTGGAAGCCTTTCTTCTGCATCGCCGCGAACTACACCCAGGCGCGCGAACAGGTGCTGCGGCAGGGCCTGATGACGAAGATGATCCGCGCCAGCCTGTCCATCCCCGGCGCACTGCCGCCGGTGCTGGTGGATGGCGAGCTGCTGTGCGACGGCGGCACCTTCAACAACTTTCCCGTCGACGTGATGCATGGCTTGCGCGGCGTGGGCCGCGTCGTCGGCGTCGACCTGAAGGTCAACAGGGCTCGACACTACGACTTCGACGAAGTGCCCAGCCCCTGGGCGCTGCTGCGCGACCGCCTGCGCCCGCGCGCCAGCCGGCGCTACCGGCTGCCCGGCCTGATGGCCTACCTGATGAACGTCACCATCCTCTACAGCAGTTCGCGCCAGCGCCAGGGGCGACGTTTGACCGATCTGTACTTCAACCCACCGCTGGAGCGTGTGGGCATGCTGCAATGGGACCGCTTCGAGCAGATCGTGCAGCAGGGCTACGAGCACGCGCAGCAGGTGCTGGACGCGCCAGGTGACACGGCGCCTGAAGCGCCCGCTGGGCCTCCGTCATGAATCGGCGCGGTTTCTTCGCGCTGCTGCTGCTGCTGCTGCTGGCCGGCAGCGCCTGGGCCCAGGAGCCGCTGCGCGTGGGCGGCAAGCGTTTCACCGAGGCCTATGTGCTGGTGGAAGTGCTGGCCCAGACCGCGCGCGCTGCCGGCGCCCTGGTGCAGGTGCAGGCAGGCCTGGGCAACACCGCCATCGTGCATGCGGCGCTGATGGCGGGCAGCATCGACGTGTATCCCGAGTACACCGGCACCATTGCCCAGGAAATCCTGAAGCGACCTGAACTGAAGACGCTGGAAGAACTGCGTGCCGCACTGGCGCCGCTGGGCCTGGGCGTGGACGTGCCGCTGGGCTTCAACAACGGCTACGCGCTGGCGATGCGTGAAGACCGCGCGGCGGCGCTCGGCATCGCCAAGCTGTCGGACCTGGCGCGCCACCCCACGCTGCGGCTGGGCCTGAGCAATGAATTCATCGGTCGTGCCGACGGCTGGCCCGGCCTTGCGCTTCGCTATGGCCTGCCGCAGCGGCCGCAGGGGCTTGACCACGGCCTGGCCTACGAAGCGCTGGGCAAGGCCGGGCAGGCAGCGCAGATCGACGCCATCGACATCTACACCACCGACGCGAAGATCGGCCGCCTGGGACTGCGCGTGCTGCAGGACGATGCCACCCACTTCCCGCGTTACGACGCCGTGCTGCTGTACCGGCTGGACGTGCCGCAGCGTCTCCCCGCCGCCTGGGCGGCTTTGCGGGCGCTGGGCGGCAGCATCGACGAAACGCAGATGATTGCCATGAATGCACGCGCCGAACTGGACGGCGTCGCCTTCGACACGATTGCGCGCGACCACCTGGCCGGCAGCGCCGCGCCGCTCAAGGCGCCTGCAACAGGCTTCTGGGCCCGCCTGTTCGGCCCCGACCTGCTGCGGCTGACGCTGCAGCACCTGGGCCTGGTGCTGGCTTCGGTGGGCGCTGCGGTGGCCATCGGCGTGCCGCTGGCCACCTGGGCCGCACCGCACCCGCGCTGGCGCGGCCTGCTGCTGGCAGCCACGGGCGTGCTGCAGACGGTGCCGGCGCTGGCGCTGCTGGCGGTGCTGATCAGCGCGCTGGGGCGCATCGGCACGCTGCCGGCGCTGGTGGCGCTGACGGCCTACGCGCTGCTGCCGGTGATGCGCAACACCTGCACCGGCCTGGCAGGCGTGCCGGCGGGGCTGGTGATGGCGGGGCAGGCGCTGGGGCTGACCGCCTGGCAGCGCCTGCGCCACATCGAACTGCCATTGGCGCTGCCTGTCATCGTGGCTGGCGTGCGCACGGCCACCAGCATTGCCGTGGGCACGGCCACCATCGCTGCCTTCATCGGTGCGGGTGGCTACGGTGAACGCATCGTCACCGGGCTGGCCCTGAACGACCGCAGCCTGCTGCTGGCCGGGGCCTTGCCGGCGGCGGCGCTGGCGCTGCTGTTCGAAGGGCTGTTCGCGGCCTGGGCCTGGGCCAGGGGCGAGGGTCGGGTGCGCGGGTAGGCCAGCACACGCACTCTGCCTCGTTGTGCTGCTTCAGTCGGCTCCCGGCCCGTTGCGGTCGTTCGCTCGGACCCCTTCGGCTGTCGATGCGGGTCCCTTGGGCTGGGCGAGCCGGGTGGCCCCTTCCGCTCATGCCCAGGGCTTGCGCCCTGGGCGCTCGCCAGGCACAAACAGTCCACCGGACTGTTTGTGTCCGGGCTTGCTCCCCCGCCTTCGGCCGCCCATGAGCCTTCGGCTCATGGGCGGCCGAAGTCTCCTCCTGTACTTCGCTCCAGGGGCCACCCGACTCACCCAGCCCAGACACCATCTCGGCGCGCAACCGGGGGGGGGGGGAGAGCAAATCACGGTGTTTGCAAAGGTGGGCTGGGGCTGGCTGTGGCGCGCATGGGAGGCGCCGAGGATAAGCGCCACAGCCAGCCCCAGCCCGCCTTTGCCAGGGACCATGCCAGCAAGTGAACGGCACACAAATCGAACGACTGCAAAGGGCCATGTCCAGACACTCGGGGTCCTACCCGAGAGCGAACCTTGCCGGGCGCGGCTAAACCGCTGCGCCCGTCACCCACGCCTTGCGGATGAGCCGTCCGCAGTTCGCCGATTCATTGCCCGAACCGGCGGCGGCCTGGCGTGCCAGGATGCCGTACCAGCTGCGCGTGGCATCGATCCAGGGGTAGAAGCCGAAGGCGCCGGCACTGTTGAAGGCGCCGTCGCCCACCACCGGGTCGGCTTCCACCCAGTGGCCCAGCGAGTAGTTCCAGCTCTCGGCCAGCGGCACTGGCGTGGCCAACGCGTTGGGGCAGGTGGTCGGGTTGGTGCAGACCGCCTGCGTGCCCAGCAGCGCGCCCAGGCGGAGCTGGCCGTCGAGCAGCTTGCGCAGGAATCGGGCGTAGTCGGCCGGTGTGCCTTGTGCGCCGCCGGCCAGCTGCGGCTGGTTGAAGCTGATGGCCACGTCGCTGCCGAGCTGGCTGCGCAGTTCGGCGGCCAGCGCGGTGCTGTTCATGGCGCCCAGGCCCATCAGGCTGGCCAGCTTCTGCATGTGGCCGCCGTCGTAGAAGAAGCGGCCGTCGGTGGCCGCGGTGTAGGCGCCGTTGGCGGCCGGGAACGCCAGGCAGCCGTCGACCGTCTGCCCGGGCAGGCAAAGGCTGAAGCTGGTGTAGCCGCTGCGGAAGTTCAGATGGCGCACGTCGTCGGCCGACAGCACGCCGGCGCGTTTTTGCACCACGTAGGCTCCGAACAGCCACTTGGTGGCCGAGGCCAGCGCCATCGAGCTTTCGGCGGTGTAGCGCGTGTTGTCGCCCGCGCGGTTCACGCTGCCGCTGGCGCGGGCGGCGCTGCGGACGCCCACTTCCCAGTAGAAGGGTGCGATGGCGGTGCAGGCGGCGTTGCTGTTGGCGGTGCTGGTGGCCGCGGCGATGCGCTGGGTCTCGGTGGGGCCGGACGAGGGTGGGGGCGTCGGGGGCGGTGGTGTCGGGTCGGTGCTTCCGCCCCCGCAGCCGGCCAGCAGGACGAGAAACGACGAGATGGCCAGGGCGGCCGTGGCGGTCGAAAGATGGCTGGGGGTGTGCATGGTGTTGTCCTCCTCGATCGGGTTTGTCGCCGGATTCGGTGAACGCCGTGTCGCCTGTCGCGTAAAGCTGCGTGAACCTGGTGGGCCATGCCGCTGCCGGTATGTCGGAATGCCGGGCCATGGTCTGTCTTCGGGCCTTGGCATGCCTAGACTGGCAGAAATCGGGTGTACCAGGGTGACGCGCATGCGGTCTTCGTCAGTGAACTTCAGGGCCGGGGCGTCGTGAACGAGGCGTTCTTCCATGCCCTGCCCAAGGTGGAACTGCACTGCCACCTGCTGGGCACCATCCAGCGCGGCACGCTGTCGGCCTGGGTGCGGCGCGAGCGCCTGCCGATCGGCGACGACGAGATCGAGGCCTACTACACCCGCGGCAAGAAGCCCGTGGGCGTGCTCAAGGTGCTGCGCCTTCTGGAACAGCAGTTGCTGCGCAGCCCCGACGACCTGCACCGCATGACCGTGGAGTACCTGGCCGCTGCCAGCGCCCACAACATCCGCCACGCCGAATTCTTCTGGAACCCCACCGGCACGGTGCGCGACGCCGGCATCGGCTATCGCGAAGGCCTGCAGGCCATCCTGCGCGGCATGCAAGACGCCGAACGCGACCACGGCATCAGCAGCCTGCTCATCCCGGCCATCGACCGCGAAGCCGGGGCGCGCGCGGCCGTGGAGATGGTGGAATGGGTGGTGGCCCACCCGCACGAGAAGGTGGCCGGCATCGGCCTGGACTACCGTGAGACCGACCATCCGCCCGAGCTCTTCGCCACGGCTTATGCGGCGGCGCGCGCGGCGGGCCTGAAGACCACCGCGCACGCCGGCGAATTCGGCTGCCCGTGGACCCATGTGCAGACGGCGCTGGACGTGCTGAAGGTGGACCGCCTGGACCACGGCTACACCGTGTTGCAGAACCCGGCCCTGACGCAGCGCGTGGCCGACAGCGGCATCATCGTGACCGTGGTACCCACCAACAGCTACTACCTGCGTACGCTGCCCCCCGAACGCTGGGCGGCCGAGCACCCCATCCGCTTCATGCCGGCGGCGGGCGTGCGTGTGCACCCCAACACCGACGACCCGACGCTGCACCTCGTCAACGGCACCCAGGCCTGGCAGAAGATGCACACCGACTTCGGCTTCGACGCCCAGGCCATCGGGCAGTTCATGCACCATGGCATCGACGGCGCCTGGGTCGACGCCGACACCCGCCGCCGCTGGCACCGCGAGTTCGAGGCCGAACGCGTGGCCGTGCTTGCGCGCTGCGACGGCACAGCGCCATCCCCCACCTCCGCCTGAACCGCATGCGCACCTTCATCGCCAGCCTGCTGTGCCTGTTATCGCTGTTCGCGCTGCCCGCGCAGGCGCAAACGCGCACCCTGGTCGTCTCGGGCTTCGGGCTGAATGCCGACCTGCTGAAGAAGCATCTGTACGCGCCCTTCGAAGCACGTTGCCAGTGCAAGGTGGTGCTCGAATCGGGTACCGCCGCCGACCGCCTGGCCAAGCTGGACGCGCGCAAGGCCAACCCGGTGGTGGACGTGTTCCAGGCCGCCGATTTCATTGCGCTGGAAGCCTCGGGCAAGGGCCTGCTGCAGCCGCTGGACTACAGCAAGCTGAAGAATGCCGAGCAGCTGTACGACTTCGCCCGCGACCCGCTGCGCAACCGCCAGGCCGTGGGCGGCACGGTGTACGCCGTGGGCCTGGTGGTGCGCACCGACAAGCCCAGCGCCGGCATCGCCAGCTGGAAGGACCTGTGGAAGCCCGAAATCAAGGGCCAGCTGCTGCTGGCCAACATGTCCACCACCACCGGCAATGCCCAGCTCTTCATGGCTGACAAGGTGTGGGGCGGCCAGCAGGGCGCCATGGCCACGGGCATGGCCAAGCTGGGCGAGATCAAGGGCCACGTGCCCACCTTCTACACGCAGACGGCGCAGATGACGGCCCTCTTCGCGCAGGACGAAGCCTGGGCCGCGCCCGTGGGCCGCTTCGCCTGGCTGAACCTGAAGAAGACCGGCAAGCCGCTGAAGTGGGTGGTGCCCAAGGAAGGCCAGGTGGGCATGCTCAACACCCTGTCGGTGGTGAAGGGCAGCCGCAATGCCGACCTGGCGCACCAGCTCATCGACTTCTGGCTCAGCACCGAGGTGCAGACCGCGCTGGCCAACGACCTGGTCGATTCGCCGGTCAACCGCAACGTGAAACCGCGGCCGGATGCCGCCGAGGCGCTGACCTGGGGGCAGGACCAGATCGGCTCGCTGGTGTTCATCCCCCCCGAACTCATCGTGCGCGAAAGGGCGGGCTGGCTCACGGCCTGGAACCGCGTGCTGGCCGGCCGGTGAACACCCTGCGGCCGGGCGTGGCCTGGTGGCTGCTGGGCCCCGCGCTGGGCTTCGTGGCGCTGTTCTTCGTGGCCCCGGTGGTGGCGCTGCTGCTGGGGGCCTTCCAGGTGGGCGGCGAAGGCTCGGCCTGGGGGCTGCAGAACTTCATCGCCTTCTTCGCCGAGCCGCTGAACCGCGATGTGTACTGGCGCACCGTGCGCCTGGCCGGCCTGGCCACGCTGGCCGCGGCGGTGGTGGGCTACCCGGCGGCGCTGGCCATCGTGCGGCTGCCGGCGCGCTGGCGCGGGCTGGTCACGGGCCTGGTGATCCTGCCGCTGATGGTGAGCCCGATCGCGCGCACCTATGCCTGGATCGTGCTGCTGGGCCGCAACGGGCTGGTGAACTCGGCCCTGGTGGGCAGCGGTGTGGTGGATGCGCCCGTGCCGATGCTCTACACCGAGGCCGCGGTCTTCATCGGGCTGCTGCAGCTGATGCTGCCGCTGATGCTGGTGTCGCTGGTCTCGGCGCTGGAGAACATGCCGGCCGACGTGGAACACGCCGCACGCAGCCTGGGGGCCACGCCGCTGCAGGCCTTCTTCCGCGTGACGCTGCCGCTCACGCAAGAAGGCCTGGTGCTCGGCGGCACCTTGGTCTTCACCGGCTGCGTCACGGCCTACATCACGCCCGCGCTGCTGGGCGGGGCCAAGGTGCTGATGCTGGAGACCCTGCTCTACCAGAAGGTCAACAGCGGCGGCGACCTGCCTGCGGCCAGCGTTATTGCCGTGCTGCTGCTGGTGACGACGGTGGCCCTGAACCAGCTGCTGCGGCGGCTGTCGGCAGCGCGGCGCACGCGTGCGGTGCCGGCGTCGGCGGTGCCGGCATGAACGGCGTGTCGCGTACGGGCGCGCTGGCGCTGACCCTGGTGCTGGGTTTCCTGGTGGGGCCGTTCTTCGTCGTGTTCCTGGCGGGTCTGTCGGGCGAGGACACGCTGGTCTTCCCACCCGGCAGCTATTCGCTGCGCTGGGTCGCACATGTGTTCACCGTCGAGTCCTTCGCCGCCAGCTTCCGCACCAGCCTGCTGGTGGCCGTGGTCAGCACGGCGGCGGCGCTGGTGCTGGGCGTGCCCGCGGCCTATGCGCTGGTGCGGCGCAGCTTCCCGGGCAAGGAGCTGGTACGCACGATGCTGACGCTGCCGGTCATCGTGCCCGGCATCATCGTCGGCCTGGCCTTGCTGAACCACATGGTGCTGGTCTACGACCTGCCGGTGACGGCCAGCCTGCTGCTGGGCCACACCGCCATGCTGCTGCCCTACACCGTGCGCGTGGTCTCGGGCAGCCTGCAGAACCTGCGCGGCGACATCGAAGACGCGGCGGTCACGCTGGGCTGCACCCGGCTGCGCGCCTTCTGGCTGGTGGTGATGCCCAACATCCGCGGCGGCCTGGCTTCGGCCACGGTGCTGGCCTTCATCACCTCGTTCAACCAGGTGCCGGTGAGCCTGTTCCTCACCGGCCCGGGCATCAGCACCCTGCCCATCGAGATGCTGGCCTACATGGAAACCAGCTACGACCCGTCGATCGCTGCCGTGTCCACGTTGATGGTGCTGTTCACCATCGCGCTGGTGGCGCTGATGGAGCGGCTCTTCGGATTCACGCGACACGTATGAGCCATCTCCTGATCGAAGGTCTGCAAGTGGCGTATGGCCCTGCCGGCAAGCCCGGCAAGCCCGCGCCCCTGGCGGTGCACGGTCTGGACCTGGCGGTGCCGCCGGGGCAGCTGATCTCGCTGCTGGGCCCTTCGGGCTGCGGCAAGACCACCACCATGCGCGCCATCGCCGGCCTGCTGAAGCCCACCGGCGGGCGCATCACGCTGGCGGGGCAGGACATCACACGCCTGCCGGCGCACCAGCGCGACATCGGGCTGGTGTTCCAGTCGTACGCGCTGTTCCCGCACCTGAACGTGTTCGACAACGTGGCCTTCGGCCTGCGGCTGCGCAAGGTGGAGGCGAATGCCTTGCGCCAGCGCACGCAGCAGGCGCTGGCCTCGGTGGGCCTCGCCGACTTTGCCGGCCGGTTGCCGGCGCAGCTTTCGGGCGGCCAGCAGCAGCGCGTGGCGCTGGCGCGGGCCCTGGTCATCCGCCCGCGGCTGCTGCTGCTGGACGAACCGCTGTCGAACCTGGACGCCCGGCTGCGCGTGGAGATGCGGGCCGAACTGCGCCGGCTGCAGCGCGAATCGGGCATCACCATGCTCTACGTGACGCACGACCAGGACGAGGCGCTGGGCCTGTCGGACCGCATCGTCGTGATGCGCGAAGGCCGGGTCGAACAGGACGCCGCACCGGCCACCGTCTACCACCAGCCCGCCAGCCCCTTCGTCGCCAGCTTCATGGGCTACGAAAACCTGTTCGAACGCACGAAGCTGCCCGTGCCGATGGACCTGCCCGCCCACGTGACGCACGTGGCCTGGCGCGCCGTGGCGGTGGCCGTGCTGGCGCCGGAGCAGGGCGCGCTGGCAGGCACCGTGGTGAGCCGCAGTTATGCCGGCGAGCGGCTGGAATTCTGGGTGCGCACCGCCGGCGGCGACGTGCGCGGCGTGGCCCCCGCCGACGGCACGCCCTGGCAGGAAGGTGATGGCGTGGCGCTGCACTTCGACCTGCAGCGCGCGGCCTTGATCGGGGCGCCACCAGGCGCAGCATCGCGATGAATGAACCCCTGCACGTGTGGCTGGACGCCGACCCCGGCTTCGACGACTACATGGCCTGGGCGCTGCTGGAAGCCGACCCGCGCTTCGTCGTCGACGGCGTAGGCGTGGTGGCCGGCAACGCGCCGCTGGAGCGCACCTTGTCGAACGCGTTGCGCATCAAGGCGCTGCACGGCCTGGCCACGCCGGTGTACGCCGGCTGCGACCGCCCGCTGGCCCAGGCGCAGGTGACGGCGCAGGACGTGCTGGGCGAAAACGCGATGAAGAGCGTGGGCCGCACGCTGCCCGCGGCGCAGGCCGCGCTGTCGCCTGGCCATGCGGTGGACGCCTTGATCGCCCACGTGCGCGCCCACCCGCAGCAGGTGGTGCTGCTGGCCATCGGCCCGCTGACCAACGTGGCCACGGCCTTCATGCGCGCGCCTGAGCTGCCCGGCCTTCTGAAGTGCCTGGTGCTGATGGGTGGCTCCACCGACCGCGGCAACGCCACGGCGGTGGCCGAATTCAACATCGCCGCCGACCCCGAGGCCGCGCAATGCGTCTTCGACGCCGGCATCGAGGTGCTGATGTTCGGGCTGAACGCCTGCCGCCAGGTGGAAGTGGGCCCCGAACACGTGGCCCTGCTGCGCCACGATGGCGGCGAGCAGGCCCTGCTGTTCGCCGACCTGCTGCAGGCCTACACCGAGCTGATCCCCGGCCGCCAGCGCATGGCCGTCTTCGACCCCACGCCCGTGGCCTGGCTGGCCAACCCGGCCTGGTTCGGCCTGGAGCCGGCGCGTGTGGACGTGGAACTCGCGGGCCGCCTGACCCGCGGCATGACGGTCTGCGAATTCCGCGTTCCGCGGCGGGCGCAGGCCAATGCGCTGGTGGCCATGCAGGCCGACGGCGATGCGGTCATGGACTGGGCCATGCGGACGCTGCGGGGGTTTCTGGCTCGCAGGGTGTAGTGCGGTGCGCGCCAAGCGCTGATTCCATCGGCTTCATGCTGCTTTCGGCAAGTCGCAGACGTTCGGCTTCTGTGCCGTTTGCTTGCTGACATGGACCCTGGCAAAGGCGGGCTGGGGCTGGCTGTGGCGCTTATCCTCGGCGGTCTCCGCTGCGCTCCGACTTCCCTGCGGTGCTCGATCCCGCGGCCCCATCGCGGAACTCGCTTCATTCGCTGCGCTCATTGCGCTCAATCACCCGCGATGAGTCAGTTGTTGAACCGCGCTGCGCGCGGGGGCCGCGGGCCCTGCGCTCCTCGGCGCCTCCCATGCGCGCCACAGCCAGCCCCAGCCCGCCTTTGCAAACACCTTGGTTGGCGCTCTTCCGTGGCGAGCCGACGCCTTTGCGCTTCGGCGAGAGCGCTGCGCGACGTGCGGACCTCTCTGCCGGCGACGGTGGCTGGCGGACCAAGCTGCCAGGGTTGGGTGAGTCGGGTGGCCCCTGGAGCGAAGTAAAGGAGGAGCCCGCGGCCCGTCAGGTGCCTCAGGCACCTGATGGGCCGTGGGCGGGGGACATGAGCGGAAGGGGCCACCCGGCTCGCCCAGCCCTAGGGACCAAGACAGCATGCTGAGGGGTCAGAGCGAACGACAGCAACTTGCCGCAAGCCGCCACCAGCTATCAGAACTTCAGCGACGCCCCCGCAAACACCTGCCGCCCCATAACGTCGTACATGCCGGTGTAGACCGGCCCGCTGGCCACCGATGATCCCCCGGTGCTGGCCGTCAACGGTGGGTCCTTGTCGGTGACGTTGTTGACGCCGGCGCGCAGTGTCAGCCGCTTGTCCACTTCCCAGGTGCCGGCGATGTCGAGGTAGTTGCGGTTGGGCAGCACGCCGTCGTAGGGCTGGAAGGCGCCGCGCAGGAAGGCGGCGTTGCTGCGGCGGTCGTTGGCGGTGCTGCCGATGTGGCGCCAGGTGGCCACCAGGCCCAGCCCGCCGGGCGTGGTCCAGCCCAGCGTGGCGCGGTGGCGCCACTTGGGCAGCGGGATGCCGCAGTTCACGCCGAAGTAGCCGTCGCAGCGGTAGGCCTCGGTGCCGGGAAGGATCTGCACTTCGAAGGACGAGAGCCAGGTGCTGCTCAGCCCCACGCGCAGCTGCCCCAGCCCGCCCAGCGGCACGCTGCCGTTGACGGCCAGGTCGAAGCCCTTGGTATTGAGGTAACCCGAATTGATGCTGGTGGTGACGACAAAGCCGCCCGTCACCAGCGAGCCCGTGCTCGGGTTACGGCTGATGAGGTTGCAGAACTCGCCCCCCGTGATGCACTGGTTGAGCGTGATGTTGGCCGGCACGTTGGCAATCAGCTCGTCGACCTGGATGTCGAAGTAGTCGACCGAGAAGTTCCAGCCCGGCAGCCCGGCTGGCGTGAACTGAAGGCCGGCGGTGACGGTGTTGCTGGTTTCCGGTGTCAGCTGCGGGTTGCCGCCCACCAGCGCGCCAGACTGCTGGCCGGCAGCCGGCGCGATGTTGCGGTATTGCGCGGCCGTGACGCCAGTGCGCAGGCAGTCGGCCAGCGTGGCGCGCGGGTTGGCGCCTTCGCAGGGGTCGCTGATGGCGGCGGTGACCACGCGTTGCGGGCCGAACAGTTCCGACAGGTACGGCGCCCGCACCGCGCGCTGCAGGCCGCCGCGCACGCGGAACTGGCGGTCGGGCGCCCATTCGGCGGCCAGCTTGAAGGCGTCGGTCGAGCCGGCCGTGCTGTAGCTGGAACGGCGGTAGCCGGCCTCCAGCGCCAGGCTGCGCGCCCAGGGCCGGTTTTCGGCGATGGGCAGGCGCACCTCGGCGTAGGCCTCCTTCACGTCGAACGAACCGTTGATGGGAAACTCGCCGCCGGAATTGCCGGCCGTGTCGCGCGTGGTGTAGTTGCTGTCGGGTGCGAAGCTGATCTCTTCCTTGCGGAATTCGGCGCCTGCCGCCACCGCGGCGGGCTGCACGGCCCAGGGGCTCTTGAAGCCCAGGTCGCCGGTGACCGAGGCGCTGGCGATGGCCTGGCGCAGCGAGCCGGTGCGCGTGACGGTGCTGCCCACGTAGCCCAGCGCCTGCGGCGAGACGGCGCCGATCTGCCAGATGTTGAATGGCACGCAGGAAGGATCGGTGCCGTTGACGACCGAGCGGCAGACAGGCCGGCCGGCGCTGTCGGGCACCACCGTCAGCGCGCGGGCGAAGCGGGCCAGCGAGATCTCGTTGTTCAGGCTCGAGTCATAGCTGGTGCGGCCCAGCTGCAGATAGGTGTCGTAGCGCCAGTTGGCCGAGAGCTCGCCCCGCAGCCCGGCCACGGCACGCACGGTCTCATGCGTGGTGGTGTCGATGCGCGAGCCGGCCAGGGCGTTGCGGTAGGAGACGATGACGGTGGCGTCCTGCGCCGCCGTCAGGCCGACCGAGGTACACAGCTGGGACAACTGCAGGGCCGACAGAAACGGGTTGGCGCAGGGAATGCGCTGCGGCACGGTGAACACGCCCGTGGGCGACAGGCGGATATCGGCCTCGTTGCGCATGGCGCTCAGTTCGCCGTAGACCTCGGCGCTGTCGCTGAAGCGGTAATTGCCGAAGGCGTAGGCGTTGGCGCGTTTCGTGGGCGCCTGCAGGTCGTAGGTGTTGCCGTTGTTGAAGCCGTCGCTGGCGCGGTAGGTGCGGAAGCTGTTGCCCGTGGTCGGGTCCAGCGCCAGCGTGGAGCGCACCACGCCCGTGGTGGGGTTGGTCAGCTGGAACTGCCCGGGGTAGGTGGTGCTGGACAGAGCGCAGGCGTAGCCGGTGGCGGTGGCGCTGAGGTTGCACGTCATGAAGTCGCGTTCCGACGTGCCCAGGCCGGCCAGCTGCCGGTAGCCCAGGAAGCCCGTGACGTTGCCGCGCCCGCCTTCGAAGTTGTGGCCGAAGGTGACCGACGCGGCCAGCTGTTCGCCACCCCAGGTGCTGCCCGAAGGCACGGGCTGGCCCGCGGCCGCGCCCACCGCGCCGATGGCGTTGTCGTTGTCGTGCTGGAAGCTGCTGCCCTGCAAGTCGACGCGCAGGCCCTGGAAGTTGCGCTTCATGATGAAGTTCACCACGCCGGCCAGCGCATCCGAGCCATACACCGCCGAGGCCCCGCCGGTGACGATGTCCACGCGTTCGATCAGCGAGGGCGGGATGTTGTTGATGTCCGGCGCCTGCGCGGTGGACCGCGCGGGGTCGCCCTGCATCAGGCGGCGGCCGTCGATCAGCACCAGTGTGCGCTGGTTGCCCAGGTTGCGCAGGTTCACCGTGGCGGTGCCGCTGGCGCCCACGGTGCCGCCGCGGTTGCCGCCGCCGTTCTGGTCGGCGAAGGCCTGGGGCAGGGTGTTGAGCAGGTCTTCCACGCGAAGCACGCCGCGCTGTTCGAATTCGACCGCGCCCAGCGAGGTGACCGGGCTGATGCTGGTGGCGTCCAGGCTGCGGATGCGCGAGCCGGTGACGACGACCGACTGCGTGCGCTCTGCCGCCGCGGTGGCGGGCGCGGTCTGCGCCCAGGCCCCCGTGTGGCAGGCCAGCGTGGCGGCGGCCGCCAGCTGGGTGAGATGCACCACGCCCCGGGCGCTTCGGCGCCGGCAGACCTGGGATGGGGACAGTCGCTTTGCCGGGTCGGTCATGTCAGCCTCGCAGGGGTTGGTCATTCCGGCCTGGGCATGGGCGCCCGCCGGCTGCCGACACAGTGTAGGAAGCCGGGTGGCCCGGCCGCGACGCCAGCGCCCGGCATTCACCCATACCGATCGCGGTATGAGTGGCGACGCCGGGCCGGCGGCGATCAGTCGCCGTCGCCCGCTTCCGAGGGCGAGGCGCCCGACAACCGGCGCGCGCAGCGCACCACCTGCTGCCGGAACCAGACGAAAGCCGGGTCGCGGTGCGTGCGTTCATGCCACACCAGGTTGTAGCGGAGCGGGTCCACCGGCACGGGCAGCGGCAGCACCACCAGGGGCGCGCGCTCGGCCATCCACAGGCCCAGCGTGCGGCCCGTGGTGAACACCAGGTCGGATTCGCACAGCATCTGCTGGGTGAGCCCGAGGTACTGAGTCCGCACCTGGATGCGCAGTGCCAGGCCGGCCTGCAGCAGCCGCGATTCGAGCCCGCCACCCGTGCCGCGCGCCTGCACCAGCGAGGCGATGTGCCCGGCCTGGCGGTAGGCCTCCGCGGTGGGCTGGGCTGCCAGCGGGTGGCCGGCCCGCACCACGAAGACCAGCGGGTCGGTCAGCAGCAGGCGGGCGTGCAGATGGCTCGTGAGGTCGCGCCGGGTGGTGATGATGCTGTCGAGTTCGCCTTCACCCAGCATGCGCAGCGTCTCGGTGGTCGAGGCCAGGCTGTGGATTTCCAGGCTGCCGTGCGGCG
The DNA here is from genome assembly GCA_022842595.1 of Rubrivivax sp. GTDB lineage: Bacteria > Pseudomonadota > Gammaproteobacteria > Burkholderiales > Burkholderiaceae_C > Rubrivivax. The sequence goes on along the minus strand of JALHPF010000017.1, from coordinate 9,187 downwards.
CGGCGGTGACGACCTGCCGCACCAGCCCGGCGAAGAAGGGCGCGGGCAGCGAGTCGTACGAAGCCAGGCGGAACACCGTCTGCGCCACCTGAGGGTCGAAGCTGGCACTGCGGGCCGGCAGCAGGGCCAGGTCGGCCAGGATGCGCCGCACGGGCGGCACCAGGCCCTCGGCCCGGGGCGTGAGCATCATGCGGTTGCCCACGCGCACGAGCAGCGGGTCGCCGACGATCTCACGCAGCGTGCGCAGCTGCCGGCTCATGGCGGGTTGGCTCATGCCCAGGCGCACCGCCGCGGCCGAGATGCTGGTGCAGGTGAGCAGCTCGTGCAGGGAACGGATCAGGGCTTCGTCGAGCCGCCGGGACACGATCGAGGAACGGGAGGCCGGGATTCCGGAGCGAGGCACGGGCATGGGGCGATGCTACCGGCGCACCAGCTGGGCTGAGCCGGGGCGAGTCAGGCGTGAGTGAAGCGTCTGGCAGAACTTCAGCCATCCCGACCGAGGGCAACTCCAGCGCCAAGACACCGCCGGCTGCCGCCCCTTGCGTCAACCCGGATGTGAGCCTTGCGGACGGGGCGCCTGGGGCTCGCAGGTGGCGTCGCTCCAAATCGGCTCGAAGGCGAAGCCCGTCAGGCCCGCGTCGTTGACCAGCTTGACGAATCGGTCCGTCACGAACGCGCGGCGCGGGGTCTGCGGGATCTTGAAGATCAACTCGTCTTTCACCCGATCCGGCTTGAAGGCATGCCGAAGAATGCGCGAAATGCGTCCGCTGCTGGGGAAACGTTCGATATCCGAGCGCGCCTCGTCCAGGGCATCGATCACATGGGTAATGTTGATGGCGGCGTATTCGCCTTCGTTGAACTGCAGGGGCACCAACTGGACTAGGTGGCCGATGCGCGGCAGAAGGACGTCGAGCGCACGCCTGCTAAGGACCATCGGATCGACGTAGTAGCCAATCCCTTGTCGATCGCCAAGGGGAGCGGTGTCTTCGCCCGGATAGCCCGCACTTCGGACGACTTTATAAGGGATCAACAGCTCCGACCCCAACGGTTCTCCTCTAAAGCCCGCACGCTGATCAAATCGGTTGCGATCTTCTTGGCTGTTGAAGGTGAGTGCGCAGAATGCGGCTCCGCCTCCATTTTTGGGGACGGTGGACTCGAAAATCATCATCAGTTGCCTCTCTGTTGGAGGAAGAAAGTGCCGGCGCGAAGTTCACTCTTGATCTGGGCCAAGACATCTAATGCCTCCTCCCTGGTTTCAACGGATGCAAATCGCTGCTGCAACGACTCTTCGTAGTCCCGGTTGTTCTGCGTTTCTCGATGTGGCGTCCCCTCTCCGACTCCAGCCACGCGTGGCAGCGGCACACCGTTGGCCAAATCATTGAGATCTATCTCCCAAAGCGCAAACCGATCTCGCAAAGGCTGCAGGTCAGGATACTGAGTCAGCGGTACCACATGGTGTGCGTCGTACAGGCTCGGATCGAAATTGGGGTCCAAGCCGAACGCCTCGCCAATGACACGTCCGCGGAAGCGCCGTTGTTCATCCTGATCGCGCTGGATTATTAAGTCATCGGCGCTGGGCTGCGGTGCCGCCTCCAGCCCGGGCACCCGTGGCGTTGGGGCTGCCGACGCGAATGGCGGCAGCACCTCGTGCGGTTCCGCCCATGCCGGCAGCGGCATCACGTTGGGCCCCTGCGGTTGCAGCGCCGGTGTGTTGATCTGCGGACGCAAGCGTTGCATCTCGGTCTCGCTCAACCCGAAGAAGCCCGCACCGGTGGACTCGACCCAGAAGCGGTCAACCACCAGGGTCTCGGTGCCGTCAGGTCGCGTCTGCGCCACCATCACCGGGCGCCAGTCGCCCCCAGGGGTTTGCTCTTGCATCGTCGCCCACACTGCGCCCGGGGCGCGTTCCAGGCGCGTGTTGGCATTCAGTTGCCAGACCTGCGTACCCTGGCCCACGTTGCTCGGCATCCCTGCCAGCACGGCACTCACGGCGAGTGCCGGCGCGCGCAGCGCCACCTCGCCCAACTGCCGCAGCACTTGCCAGTTGGGTACAGCCAGGCCATCGACGATGCTCACGGTCTGCGAAGCGCCCAGCATCAACATCCCGCCCTGTGCCAGGTACACCGTCCTCTGGCCGTCGGGTCCCTGCTGATAGAAGTTGCCAAACGCGTCTCTGAGCGGAGGGGTGCCCTCGATGACTATCGTCCCCTCGTGGCCGACCTGGGATGAACCTAGACCCGAGCCCGTAGTGGGCGTAGAGCCGGCGACTACATTCGGCCCGCCCGGTGCCAGGCCGATGCGCCGCATGGCCTCGGCCGCAGCCGCGTCAGGCTCGTAGCCGAGGTTGATCAACTCATTGGCCATGGCCACCGCTTCCAGGGCGGCGCTTGAGGCCATCGGTGGGGTGCTGACACTGCCCGTGGTGCCTGCGGCTTGGGTGGCCGTCTGACCCCCGGGCGCCAACCCACTGTCCTGCAGCACATCGTTCAATAAGCCGCTGGCAAACGCGCTGAGCGGATCATCCGGATTGCCCAGCGCGCGAATGGCGCTGGTGACGACGCGCACCACGGACTGCGCGGCGCTCACCTGGTCGGCCGGCAGGGACCGGGCGATGGCGGTGTTCAGGTGGTCGCCCACTGCCTGCGCCAGGCCGCTGGCGAAGGCCATGGCCGCGCCGTCGCGGAACTCGCCGCCCATCAGCGCCTGCAAGCCACCCTGCACTGTCATGCGCACCAGCGTCTCGCCAACTCGGCCGGCCGTCGACAGCATGCCCAGCTGGCCGGCGCCACCCATCAGGCCCGCCATGAGTGCCGCGCTGAAGGCGCTGCGCACGATGTCCTTCAAGTCGACATGGCCGTTCATCACACCGTTGGCCAGGCTGCTGGCGGCGGCCGCCGTGGCACCGGCCACGACGGCGGTGCCGACTGCGCCCAGCCCCAGGCCGCCGGAGGCCACTGTCGCCCCGGCCCAAGTGCTGGCGGCACCGTAGGTGAAATAGCTCACCGCCACCACCACCGCCAGCTGCGCCAGCTGCTGCCCCGTGCTTGGCCGGTCGTAGATGTTGTCGGGCGACGTGGCCCAGCCCACCTCGAAATCGAAGCCCACCGCGGCGTTGTTGTTCATGCGCGGCGCGGTGTTCAGGTCCAGACCGATCAGCCCGTCGCGGCGCATCGGGTTCCCCAGGCCCGAGATGTGCCAGGGGGCGTTGTCGAAGGTGATACGTCCGACCGTCGGTGGGCCGGCTTGGGCGATGTCTTCGCCGTGGCGGCGCACAGGCGCCGCGTATTCGGTGTGGCTGTTGCCGTAAAGCTGGGCAAAGGCCCGGTTTGCCAGCCCGTCTTGTGCGTTGTACCAACTCGTGAAGGCGTCGGGGTCGAAACGGCGTTCGGTGACGGTGACGCTGCGGGTCTCGAAGACGTCGCCATCGCCCTGCACCGAAGAGGTGGTCTCCAGGCGCTGCACCTGCACGTCCACCCAGCCCGGGCCGTCAGCAGCCTGCGAGGCCTGGTCCAGCGCGGTGCTGTACTGGTCGCGCACGCTTTCCATGCCGATGTGCAGCCGCGTCATCTGCTCGTAGCGCGCCTGGCCGTAAAAGCGCACCTGTTCCCGCGCCAGTGCGCTGGTGGGCGCATCGGGGGTGCGGCCGAAGGTCTGGGCGATCTCGCGCATCAGCGGGTCGGCCAGCACCAGGTCGGTGATGCCCAGCTGCTGCACGCTGCCCATGGCGTGGCCCGGGGGCGGCGGGCCGTCGTTGATGGCGTGCTCGGTCAGCGCCAAGTCCAGCAGCTCCGGGTGGCGCGTGGCCAGGGTGGCTGCATCGGTTTCGTACAGGTTGGCCAGGGTCTTCCAGGCGAGGTTGCCGTTGTCTTGGTTCTCGTCTTCGCCTTTGCCTGCGACATCCGCCAGGAACTGCGCGGCGAATGCGTCTTCGCTGAACTCCAGGTAGAGGCCAGCCGGGGGCGGCGGGCCGTCTTCGGGGTTCCAGTTCGCCGGCGGCTCGGCCAGTGGGTCGGCCACGAAGACGATGGGCGCGCCGTTGGCGCTGATCGGGCGGCCGCTGTCGTCGGTGGTCATGGCGGCCGGACCCCAGCCCGGCCCGCTGCCCTGGCTGGCCAGCGCCGCGTCTCGCGCGCTGGCGTAGTCGGCACGCAGGGCCAGCAGGGCCGCTTCCCGCTGCTGCAGCGACTCGGGGCTGACGGGCGTTTCGACCGGCCCGGGGGGCGCTGGTTCGTGTCCGGCCGGCGCGACCTGCACGATCGGCGGTGCCGATGGCGCTGGCACGGTTACCGCGGCAGGGGCCAGGCTCAGCAGGGCGCTCTGGGTCAGCGGTACGCCCCAGTCGGGCTCCGTGTGGCCGATGCTGGGGTGCAGGTTGGGGGGCGGCAGATCTTGCAGCCAGGTCGATGGCGCATCCGGCTCGGGCGGCGGTGCCTCGTTGGCTGGATCCGGGCCTGCAGGTTGCGGCAGGGGCAGCGGGACGTCGGGTTCAGCAAAGAAAGCGGTGCCGGCCCCCGCCAGGTTTTCGCCTATGTGCATGACCATGTGATGCTCCCTGTTCTAACGGTGAACAGTAGCGGCCACTGGCCGTTTCAACAGCCTGGGATGGTTCCCAGGGCGTTGCAAGCCTGCGGGCGGCAACCCTGGGGTCGATCCTCAGTTGACGCCGGTCGGCCCGGCGTCTTCGCGCTTCAGCCCGCGAAGTCCAGCGACTCGGCGCTGGCCACCTCGTTCCTGCGCCCGGGATAGCGCAGCCAGGTCATCGCCATGTTCAGGTCGGCAACGACTTCCGCGGCTTTCACGCACACGCCGTTGTCCAGCGTCATGTCGCCGGTGGTGTGCGCGTCGGCCACCAAGGTGAGGTCGTAGCCGCGTTCCAGCGCGCCGTAGGCGGTGGCGCGGATGCACCAGTTGGTGGCCGCACCCGCCAGCACGATGTGGCTGGCGCCGATGCGCGCCAGTTCGGCTTCGAGCAGCGTGTCCTCGAACGACGAGTTGTAGCGCTTGTGCACCAGCGTCTCGCCCGCCGCCGGCACCAGTTCGGGCACCCACTGCCAGGGCGCGCTGCCGGTGGGTAGTTCGTCGTCGCTGGCGTGCTGCACCCAGATCACCGGTGTGCCGGCAGCGCGGGCGCGCTGCACGGCCGCGGCCACCTTTGCCACCACCCGCGGCGCTTCCCAGGCTTCGGCCATCACGCCCACCTGCACGTCGACGACGAGCAGCGCCTTCTTGTTGCCTTCGCGCACGGTGGCCATCGGGGTCTCCCTCTCTTCGTTGCCGTGCTCAGGGCGCTGGGGCCTTCACCGCCAGCCCCAGGTGGTAGGCCATGAAGGCCAGCATGTCGCTGCGTTCCTCGATGATCTTGCTGGTGGGCTTGCCCGCGCCGTGGCCGGCGTTGGTCTCGATGCGGATCAGCTTCTGTGCCGGCCCGGTGTCGGCGGCCTGCAGCGCCGCGGTGTACTTGAAGCTGTGCGCGGGCACGACGCGGTCGTCGTGGTCGGCGGTCATCACCAGCACCGGCGGGTAGGCCTTGCCAGCAGCAATGTTGTGCAGCGGCGAATAGGCCTTCAGCGCCTTGAACTGCTCGGCGTCGTCGCTGCTGCCGTAGTCGCTGACCCAGGCCCAGCCGATGGTGAACTTGTGGAAGCGCAGCATGTCCATCACGCCCACCGCGGGCACCGCGGCTCCGAACAGTTCGGGCCGCTGGTTCAGCACCGCGCCCACCAGCAGGCCGCCGTTGCTGCCGCCGTTGATGGCCAGCTTTTTCGGGCTGGTGATCTTCTCGCTGACCAGCCATTCACCGGCGGCGATGAAGTCGTCGAAGACGTTCTGCTTCTTCAGCTTGGTGCCGGCCTCGTGCCAGGCGCGGCCGTATTCGCCGCCGCCGCGAATCGACGCGCTGACGTAGACACCGCCCATCGCCATCCAGGTGGCCGCGGTCACGTTGTAGGCCGGTGTATTGGGCACGTTGAAACCGCCGTAGCCGTACAGCAGCGTGGGGTTGCTGCCGTCCGGCTTCAGGCCCTTGCGGTGACCGATGAACACTGGGAACTTCGTGCCGTCCTTGCTGGTGACGAAGGCGCGGCGGGTCTCGTACTGCGTGGGGTCGAAGGCCGTGGCCGGGCGCTTGAACAGCGTCACTTCGCCGGTGGCCACGTTCAGCCGGTAGATGTCGGCGGGGGTGATCAGGCTGGTGTAGCTGAAGAAGGTTTCGTCGTCGTCCCAGCGCCCGCCGAAGCCGCCGGCGCTGCCCACGCCAGGCAGGGCCACGTCGCGGATGGCCTTGCCGTCGGCGGCATGCACACGCACCAGGGTCGACGCGTCGCGCAGGTAGCGCACGAAGAAGCGTCCGCCCACGGCAGTGGTGCCGACCATCGCGTCGCCGGTCTCGGCCACCAGGGTCTGCCACTGCGGGGCGGGCGTGGGGCTGCCGGCGGGCAGGTTCAGATGGCGGCCGATGTCGACGCTGACCAGGCGGCTGTTCGGTGCGCCGTTGTCGGTGCGCAGCACGAGGCGCTGGCCGTCCAGCGCCAGCGGGATGTACTGGGCGTCGAAGTCCAGCGTCAGCGGCTGCGGCTTGGCGGGAACGAAGGCACCGTCTTTCAGCGGCAGCAGCATCAGGCCGTTGCGCCGGCCCGAACCCTTCCAGACGTTGACGAAGACCATGCGGCCGTCGTCGCTGACGCTGGTGCCGAACCCCCATTCCTTGTCGGCCGGGTTTTCGGCCACCAGCACGTCGGCACTTTGCGGTGTGCCCAGGCGGTGGTAGTAGAGCTTCTGGAAGTAGTTGGCGCCACTCAGCTTCGTGCCTGGCGCCGGCGCGTCGTAGCGGGCATAGAAGAAGCCCTGGCCGTCGGGTGTCCACGTGGCGCTGCTGAACTTCACCCATTCGATGGTGTCGGGGCGGTCGGCGCCGCTGGCCAGGTCGCGCACCCGCCAGGTCTGCCAGTCACTGCCCGCGCTGGCGGTGCCGTAGGCCAGCAGCCTGCCGTCGCGGCTGGGCACGGTGCCCGTGAGCGCCACGGTGCCGTCCTTCGACAGCAGGTTCGGGTCCAGCGCCACCGTTGGCGGGGCCGACAGCGTGGTCGCGGTGTAGAGCACGGCCTGCTGCTGCAGGCCGTCGTTGCGCGTCCAGAAGTAGCGGCCGCCTTCCTTGAAGGGCACGCCGAAGCGTTCGAAGTTGAACAGCTGCGTATAGATCTGGCGCACCGGCTGGCGCTGCGGCATGGCGGCGAAGGCCTGTTCGGTGACGGCGTTCTGTGCCTGCACCCAGGCCTTGGTGTCGGCGGCGTTGTCGTCTTCGAGCCAGCGGTAGGGGTCGGTCACGCGCGTGCCGTGATACACGTCGACCTGCTCGACGCTGCGCGTGGCCGGGTAAGCCAGTGGCTTGGGCGCCACCTGGGCAAAGCCTGGCGCCGCGGCAGCCAGGGTTGCAACAAAGGCCAGCAAGGGCAGGGTCTTCAGGGGCATGGTTGGCGCTCCGGCGCTGTCGCGAGAAAATTGCAATGCGCCGCATTGTGATGCGCGTTCGCGGCACGCGCAGCCGATACTCGATGCCATGTCGTACCACGCCCGTGTCGGCCTGCTCAGCTTCGCTTTCGACGACCTGCGCACCCTGCTGGCCAGAGCCTCGCCGCTGCGCAGCGGCGACCAGCTGGCCGGCGTGGCGGCAGGCACGGCCGCCGAACGGGTAGCCGCCTGCCTGGCGCTGGCCGACGTGCCGCTGCAGCGCTTTCTGCAGCAGGCCCTGGTGCCGTATGAAACCGACGAGGTCACCCGGCTCATCCACGACACCCACGACGAAGCCGCGTTTGCACCCGTGGCGCATCTGACGGTGGGCGCCTTGCGCGACTGGCTGCTGTCCGACGCCGCCGACAGCGCCGCGCTGGCCGCACTGGCCCCGGGCCTGACGCCCGAGATGGTGGCCGCGGTGAGCAAGCTTATGCGCAACCAGGACCTGATGGCGGTGGCGAAGAAGGTGAACGTCGTCACCCGATTCCGCAACACGCTGGGCCTGCCCGGCAACCTGGCCGTGCGCCTGCAGCCCAACCACCCCACCGACAGCCCGGCCGGCATCGTCGCCAGCATCCTGGACGGGCTGATGTATGGCGCGGGTGATGCCGTCATCGGCATCAACCCCGCGGCCGACAGCGTGCCGGCACTGGTGAGCCTGCTGCGGCTGCTTGATGACATCGTGCAGCAGCATGGCGTTCCCACCCAGACCTGCGTGCTCACCCATGTGACGAACACGCTGCAGGCCATCGAGCAGGGCGCGCCGGTCGACCTGGTGTTCCAGTCGGTGGCCGGCACCGAAGGCACGAACCGCAGCTTCGGCGTCAGCCTGGCGCTGCTGGACGAGGCCCATGCCGCGGCCTTGTCGCTGCAACGCGGCACGCTGGGCAGCCACTGCATGTACTTCGAAACCGGCCAGGGCAGCGCGCTCAGCGCCGGCGCGCACCACGGTGTCGACCAGCAGACGCTGGAAGCGCGAGCCTATGCCGTGGCGCGGCGCTACAAGCCGCTGCTGGTGAACACGGTGGTCGGCTTCATCGGCCCCGAATATCTGTTCGACGGCAAGCAGATCGTGCGGGCCGGCCTCGAAGACCATTTCTGCGGCAAGCTGCTGGGCCTGCCGATGGGCTGCGACGTCTGCTACACCAACCATGCCGAAGCCGACCAGGACGACATGGACAACCTGCTCGTGCTGCTGGCCGCCAGCGGCCTGAATTTCGTGATGGGCGTGCCCGGGGCCGACGACGTGATGCTGAATTACCAGAGCACCAGCTTCCACGACGCGCTGTTCGTGCGCCGGCTGCTCGGCTTGAAGCGCGCGCCGGAATTCGAAGCCTGGCTGCAGCGCATGGGCATCACCGACACGCAGGGCAGCCTGCTGCCCCCTGGCAGCGCCACGGCCCTGCAAGGCAGCCTGCAGGGGCGCTTGCCGCCATGAGCACCCCGCTGGTGCCACCACCGCCCGACCCCTGGGCGACGCTGCGTACCCACACGCCCGCGCGCATCGGCCTGGGCCGCAGCGGCACCAGCCTGCCCACCGTCGAAGTGCTCGCCTTCGCTGCCGCGCATGCCCAGGCGCGCGACGCCGTGCACACGCCGCTGGACACGGTGGCGCTGTGCGCCGCGCTGCAGGCCGACGGCTGGGCCGCGCACGCCGTGGCCAGCCGCGCGCCCGACC
>JALHPF010000016.1 GCA_022842595.1 Rubrivivax sp. | reverse complement strand
GTGCGCGCCGCGGGCAGCGCCAGCTTGCGCCCGGCGCGCGGCGTCTTGAACGGGGGCGGCGGATCGCCCCAGTCGGCACCGGGGGCGCGGCGCAGCACGCCGCTGCGCGAATGCGCCGAAAAGTCGTGGAACTGCTCGACCACCGCCAGCGCAGCGGCGGCTGGCGTGCCGGAACCGGCCACGATGCGCAGCTCGGTGCGACCGTGGCGCAACCCGACGAAGTAGCCGATGCCGGCCGCGGCACCGATGCTCAGCAGCCCGAAGGCGCCAAGCAGCGGGCGTCGTCCGCTGCCGGCAGGCGCCGCCGCCACGCCGGGCTGGCGTCGCAGATGGAACAGCACCTGGCGCAGGTTGAAACCCAGGTGCACCACCAGCAACAGCAGCAGCGCATAACCGAACAGGTAATGCCAGTCGAACACCGGCAGGTGTTGATTGGCGACCCAGAAGATGCCGAGGCCCGCGGTCACCAGCAGGTAGACCAGCAGCAGCAGGCTGAACCAGACGTTCAGCACCGGCCGCAGTGGCAGCCGGCCGCGCCAGGCGAGCGCGCCGACGATCGCGCCTGCAGCAGCGATCGGCAGCAGCACCCACAGCAGCTTGTCCATGCGCGCGAGGCTAGCGTGGGCCTCAAGGCCACAGTGCGTGCAGGCTGCCGAGCACAGCTTCGAGCCGGGCCAGCGCGACCTGAAGGCTTTTCACCTTGATCAATGGCTTGATCCGGTCGGTGATCGTGAGGAGCCGTCCGGGTCGAAGTCCACGACCGCAAGCCGCTGGAGCCACTGTGCCGCTACATCACCCGGCCAGTGCTTTCGCAGGAACGGGCGCAGCTCAACGCCGCTGGCCAGGTCGAGTTGAAGCTCGAGACGACTTGGCGCGACGGCACGACGGCACGACGGCACGACGCATTGGGTCACGTGAGCCCGCGGGCGTTCATTCATCGGCTGGCGGGCGCTGCTGCTGTGACCGCGGCTGTGCGTGATCGGCTGACTGGTCCGTCGAGCGTCGTCAGCGGTCGCTTCCGGCCGGTGGCGTGAGTTCGAAGTCCGGCAAGGCTGACCTTGCGCTGCACAGACAGGTGCAAGTGCTTTGAGCGCACCCCACTGGACGCGACTCAGACGATCACGGGTTCCGGCTCCAGCCGGATGCCGAATCGCCCGTAGACGCTTTCCTGGATGGCGCGCGCCAGTGTCACCACCTCGGCACCGCTGGCGCCACCGCGGTTCACCAGCACCAGGGCCTGCTTTTCGTAGACCCCGGCATGGCCCACGGTCTTGCCCTTCCAGCCGCAGGCGTCGATGAGCCAGCCGGCGGCCAGCTTCACGCTGCCGTCGGGCATGGGGTAGTGCACGATCTCGGGGTCGCGGCCGATGATGTCGCGGCATTGTTCGGCACTGACCACCGGGTTCTTGAAGAAGCTGCCGGCGTTGCCGATGACGGCTGGGTCGGGCAGCTTGGCCCGGCGCACGGCGCAGATCCAGTCGAAGATGGTGCGGGCGTCGGGGGCGCGGTTGCCGGTCTCGGCCATCTTGCGTTCCAGTTCCAGGTAGCCCAGCGCCGGCCGCCAGGGCCGCGGCAGGCGGAAGCGCACGTGCGTGATCAGCGACTTGCCGGCCAGCAGACCCTTGAACACGCTGTCGCGATAGCCGAAATGGCATTCGGCGGCCGTCAGCGTGACGCTGCGGCCGGTGACGAGGTCGACGGCGTCCAGCGATTCGAAGCGATCTTTCAGTTCGACGCCGTAGGCCCCGATGTTCTGCACGGGCGAAGCGCCCACCGAACCAGGGATCAGCGCCAGGTTTTCCAGGCCTGGCAGGCCCTGGTCCAGCGTCCAGGCCACGAAGTCGGCCCAGGGCTCGCCGGCGCCGGCCTCGACGATCCAGGCATCGGCGTCTTCGCGCACCAGGCGTCGGCCCATGACCTCGACCTTCAACACCACGGCGGCAATGTCGCGCGTCAGCACGACGTTGCTGCCACCCCCCAGCACGAATTTCGCGGCGCGGCCGAGTTCGGGGTGGTCGACGACACGCTTGACGTCGGCCATGCTGCCGATGCGAACCAGGGTCGCGGCCACCGCCGGCAGGCCGAAGGTGTTGAATTCGCGCAGGTTGGCGCGGTGTTGAATCTGCAAGGCCGTGGGCGGTGTGGGCATGCCAGAATTCTCGTGGAATTTCCCACTGCCGCCGACCGCTTTCCACACCCACGCCATGCCCAGTTTCGACGCCGTCATTGAACCCAACCTGGTGGAGCTGCGCAACGCCGTCGACCAGGCCACCAAGGAAATCGGCACACGCTTCGACTTCAAGGGCTCGTGCGCCGCGGTCGAGCTGACCGAACGCAGCAGCAAGGACCGCGAACTCGTGCTCTGGGGCGACAGCGACTTCCAGCTCGAACAGGTGCGCGACCTGCTGCTGGGCAGGCTGACCAAGCGCGGCGTCGACATCCGCTTCCTCGACCTGTCGGCCAAGCCGCAGAAGATGGGCGGCGACAAGATGAAACTGCTGGTGCCGGTGAAAAACGGCGTCGACGCCGAAAGCGCCAAGAAGATGCAGACCGCGCTGAAGGCCTCGAAGCTGAAGGTGCAAGGTGCCTTCCAGGGCGACGCGCTGCGTGTCACCGGCGCCAAACGCGACGAGCTGCAGGCCGCGATGGCCCTGCTGCGCAAGGAACTGCCCGAATTGCCGCTGTCCTTCGACAACTTCCGGGCCTGAGCGGGTGGCTTCCCAGATTCAGCGTCGCCTGTTCGTTGCCGGCGGGTTGTTCGGTGTGCTGAGCCAGGGCGCCCGCGCCCAGGGCGGCCCCAGTGTCGTGCTGGCCGGGCGCATGGGCGAACGCGCGCTGCTCATGATCGACGGCCAGGCGAAGATGCTGGCGGTGGGCCAGACCGTGGCAGGCGTGAAGCTGCTGCGCTGGCAGGGCGACGAAGCCCTGGTCGAGCGTGAAGGCCGCAGCGCGTTGCTGCGCGTGGGCGGCAGCCCGGCGCAGCTGGCCGGCGGCGCACCGGCCACGGCCCAGGGCCGCGAAATCGTCATCAGCGCCGGGCCGGGCGGGCATTTCATCGCCGGCGGCGCGATCAATGGCAAGCCGGTTCAGTTCATGGTCGACACCGGCGCCACGATGCTGGCGATGTCGCAGTCTGACGCCCAGCGCCTGGGGCTGGACCTGAAAAACGCCCGCCGCGGCATGTCGCAGACGGCCAACGGGCCTGTGCCGGTGCAACAGGTGTCGCTGACCCGGGTGCGCGTGGGTGAAGTGGAAGTCAGCAACGTCGACGCCGTGGTGCTGCCCGCGGCGATGCCGCATGTGCTGCTGGGCAACAGCTTCCTGGGGCGCTTCCAGATGCGCCGCGAGAACGACGTGATGCGGCTCGAATTGCGTTGACTCAGCGCCATGAAAACGCGCCATGAAAAAGCGCCCTGAGCGCGGGCGTTGTCCCTGCTGGGACAGCGCTTTTGCGAACGATCGTGCTAAAACGCGCAGCGAACCAGAGCAGGAGACACCATGGACCTGAATTTCACCGACGAGGAGCTGGCGTTTCGCAGCGACGTCCGGCAATGGGTAGCCGCCAACCTGCCTGCCGAGATCAGCCACAAGGTGCACCACGCGCTGCGCCTGAGCCGCGACGACCTGCAGCGCTGGGCGCGCATCCTCGGCAAGAAAGGCTGGCTCGGCTGGGGCTGGCCGAAGGAATTCGGCGGCCCGGGCTGGAACGCCATCCAGAAACACCTGTTCGAAGAAGAATGTGCGCTGGCCGGTGCGCCGCGGGTCGTTCCGTTCGGCCCGGTGATGGTGGCCCCGGTAATCATGGCATTCGGCAATGCCGAACAGCAGAAGCGCTTCCTGCCCGGCATCGCCAGCGGCGAGGTGTGGTGGAGCCAGGGCTACAGCGAACCCGGCTCGGGCAGCGACCTGGCCAGCCTGAAGTGCAAGGCCGAACGGGTGGGCGACAAGTTCATCGTCAACGGCCAGAAGACCTGGACCACCCTGGGCCAGTACGGCGAATGGATCTTCTGCCTCGTGCGCACCAGCAGCGAAGGCAAGCCGCAGACCGGCATCAGCTTCCTGCTGATCGACATGAGGAGCCCGGGTGTGAGCGTGCGGCCGATCGTGCTGCTGGACGGCGAGCCCGAGGTCAACGAAGTCTGGTTCGACAACGTCGAAGTGCCGGCCGAGAACCTGATCGGCGAAGAGAACAAGGGCTGGACCTACGCCAAGCATCTGCTGGCGCACGAGCGCACGAACATCGCCGACGTCAACCGCGCCAAGCGTGAACTCGAGCGCCTCAAGCGCATCGCCAAGGCCGAAGGGGTCTACGACGACACCCGCTTCCGCGATCAGGTTGCGCTGCTGGAAGTGGACGTGGTGGCCCTCGAGATGATGGTGCTGCGCGTGCTGAGTGCCGAAAAGAACGGCAAGCAGAGCCTGGACGTGGCCGGCCTCCTGAAGATCCGCGGCAGCGAGATCCAGCAGCGCTACACGGAACTGATGATGCTGGCCGCCGGCCCGCTGGCCCGGCCCTTCATCTGGGAAGCCATGGAAGCCGGCTGGCAGGGCGACGTGGCGCTCGACCAGAGCCTGCTGCCGCTGGCCGGCACCTACTTCAACATGCGCAAGACCACCATCTACGGCGGCAGCAACGAGGTCCAGAAGAACATCGTCGCGCAGACGGTGCTCGGCTGAACCTGCAGGGAGACACACGATGGACTTCGACTTCACCGACGACCAGGTCTCATTGCGCGACGCCGTGCAGCGCTGGGTTGAAAAGGGCTTCGGCTTCCCGCGCCGCCACGCCCTGGCCAAGGCCGGTGGCGCCACACGCGCTGTCTACGGCGAACTCGCCGACCTGGGCCTCACCGGCCTGGCCATTCCCGAAGCCCATGGCGGCATGGGTTTCGGCGCCGTCGAGGCGATGGTGGTGTGCGAGGAACTGGGCCGCGGTCTCGTCAACGCACCCTATGTCGAAGCCGCGCTGGTGGCCCCGGTGCTGATGGCCGGCGCCCCCGAGGTGTTGAAGGCCGCCTGGCTGCCGCGGATGGCCAGCGGCGAGGTGCTGGTGGTGCCGGCGCTGTGGGAAGCGAAGTCGCGCTACCGGCTGCAGCAGGTGCATGCCAGCGCCCGCCAGGATGGCGGCGTCTGGGCGCTGACGGGTGTGAAGACCCTGGTGCCGGCCGGCGACGAGGCCGACGCCTTCATCGTCAGCGCGCGTATTTCCGGCAAGACCGGCGACACCGCCGGCATCGGCCTCTTCCTGGTCGAAAAGGGTGCGGCCACGGTGCGCGGCTTTCCGACCCATGACGGCGCGCGCGCGGCCGAAGTCGCACTGGCGCTGACACCAGCGCAACTGATCAGCGCCGACGCCTTCGCCGCGCTGGAAACCGCGGCCGACGTGGCCGTGGCCGCGAACTGCGCCGAGGCCGTGGGCCTGATGGACGCGCTGGTGGCCATCACCGTCGACTACATGAACACGCGCAAGCAGTTCAACGTGCCCATCGCCAGCTTCCAGGCGCTGCGCCACCGCATGGCCGACGTGAAGATGCAGCTGGAGCTGGGCCGTTCGATGAGCTACTACGCCAGCCTGAAGCTGGGCGAGGCGCCGGCCCAGCGCCGCCGCGCCATCAGCCAGGCGCGGGTGCAGCTGGGCCAGAGCATGCGCACGGTGGGCCAGCAGTGCGTGCAGCTGCACGGCGGCATCGGCGTCACCGACGAATACGTGGCCAGCCACTACTTCAAGCGCCTGACGATGCTGGAACTGAGCTGGGGCGACAGCCTGCACCACCTGGGCGAGGTCAGCAGCCGCATGCAGGACACGGCCGGTGTCTTTGCCTAGGTTCCGCACCTAGGTGGAACTCGCGCCGGGGGCCATCACCGACGTTGCCGGCCTGCGCGTGGGCCACGCGCAGGCGGCGACGGGTTCGACAGGGTGCACGGTCGTGCTGTGTCCGCCGGGCACGGTGGGCGGGGTGGCGCAGCGCGGCGGTGCGCCCGGCACGCGCGAAACCGATCTGCTGCGGCCCGAGAACACCGTCGACGTCGTCCATGCCGTACTCCTCACCGGCGGCAGCGCGTACGGCCTGGACGCAGCGTCTGGCGTGATGCACTGGCTCGAGATGCACGGCATCGGCCTGCCGGTGGGGCCGGTGCGGGTTCCCATCGTGCCGGCTGCGGTGCTGTTCGATCTGTGGGGCGAGCATCCACGTGTCCGCCCCGATGCCGACACCGGCCTGGCCGCCTGCCGGGCGGCCAGCAGCAGCGAATGCCCGCAGGGCCGGGTCGGGGCCGGCACGGGCGCGCGGGTCGGCAAGCTGCACGGCATCGAATCGTCCATGCCCGGGGGCATCGGCACGGCGGCGCTGCGCCTGGGCGACGTGACCGTGGCCGCGCTGGTGGCTGTCAATGCCATTGGCGACGTGCTGGACGCGCAGGGCCGCGTGCTGGCGGGCGCTCGCACGCCCGACGGCCAGGCGTTCATCGACAGCACCGCCAGCCTGCTGGGCGGCCGTGGCCCGCAGCGGCTGCTGGCGCCGATGTTTGCCGCCACTGCCGTGGCGCCGGGCGGTGCCACCACGATCGGCATCGTCGCGACCGATGCGCGCCTGAGCAAGGCCCAGGCCACGCAACTGGCGCAACTGGCGCACCATGGGCTGTCGCGTGCCGTCAGCCCCATCACCGCCAACGATGGCGACACCCTGTTCAGCCTGGCCACCGGGGCGGCAGGCCATGGCGGCGACATCAGCGTGCTCGGCGCCCTGGCTGCAGAAGCGGTCGCCCTCGCCATCCGCAACGCGGTCATGGCCGCCAATGCGCTGTAGCCACCCCCGACGATGAAACCACTGCGGATCGAACACATTCTCTTCAGCCAGGGCTTCGGCACGCGCCGCGACTGCCAGGCGCTGGTGCTGCGCGGCGATGTCGCCGTGGCCGGACGAACCGTCGACGACCCCGACGAGACCTTCGACACGCAGGGCCTCGCCTTCAGCGTGCAGGGCCGCTCCTGGCCATTCCACGAGAAGGCACTGGTGATGCTGCACAAGCCCGCGGGTTACGAGTGTTCGGCCAAGCCGCGCCACCACCCCAGTGTGTTGAGCCTGCTGCCCGCGCCACTGCGCACACGCGGTCTGCAGCCGGTGGGTCGGCTCGACGAGGACACCACCGGCCTGCTGCTGTTCACTGACGACGGCACGCTCATCCACCGTCTCACCAGCCCGAAGCACCATGTGCCCAAGGTCTATGAAGTGACGGCCAAACATGCGGTGACGGCCGAGCAGATCGCGAGCCTGCTCAAGGGTGTGGTGCTGGAAGACGACCCGCGGCCGGCCGCGGCGCTGGCGGCCGAGGCCGTGACCGACCACCATCTGCGGCTGACGCTGGCCGAAGGCCGCTACCACCAGGTCAAGCGCATGCTGGCTGCCGTAGGCAACCGCTGCGAGGCGCTGCACCGCAGCCAGTTCGGTACGCTGGTGCTGCCGGCTGACCTGGCCGTGGGTCGCTGGACCTGGGTGTCGGCCTCGCCTGAGGCCAAGCCTGCGGATGGCGCTGGCTGACGCCGGCTGACTAGCGCGCAGCCATCCAGCGCATGGCGCTGAACGCTGCGGCCCCTGCGCTGGCCGCCACCGCGGTGCCCCAGGCCATGTCGACGAGGGCCAGTTTCAGGCTCCAGGTGCGCAAGGTGGCCATGTTGGTCATGTCGTAGACGCCATAGGCCACCAGGCCCAGCACCGCCGAACGCAGCACTGCCATGCCCAGGCTCGTAGGCGCTGGCGTCAAGGCCAGCGCCACCAGGCCGGCCGGGAAGCCGAAATAGAAGACGGCCGCCGGCGCAATGCGCACCGAGTCGGCCATCAGGTCGCCGAGTTCACGGCGATAGAAGTCGCGCGCGATGAAGCCCAGCCACAGCCCGTCGAGCAAGCCCACCACGAGCAAGGCTGCACCATAGCCTGTCAACCAGATCTTCATTGCAGTCACGAGCCTTCGAAGTTACATGCCGTAGCGGGCCTTGGCGGTGGCCACGCAGCTGTCCTTGGCCTCGCCCGAGAGGGTATCGCAGCGCTCGCTGGCGAGCTTGTAGTCGGCCTTCATCTTGGTGTCTTCGGCGTCGTTACGGGCTTCGGTGACGGCCTTGTTCATCTTGATGTCGGCCTTGGCCTTGTCGAGTTCGGTCTTGGCCTTAGTCACGCACACGTCCTTGGCGTTGCCCGACAGGTCGTCGCACATTTCCTTGGCCACGTCGTGGCGGGCGGAGACGCGGGCTTCGACCAGCTTGCGGCGGTCGTCGGCCGAACCCGTGCGCTGGACTTGCAGGTGCGCCAAGGCCACTTCCTCGCGGCCTTCTGCGGTCTCCTGGCAGACGTCCTTGGCATTGGCCGTGAGGCTGTTGCAGGCTTCCTTCTCGGCCTTGTAAACGGCCTTGATCTGGTCCTTCGCGGCGCCATGGACGCTGCTGGAAATCATGGTCTGGGCGAAAGAGGAGGCGCCGGCCGTGGCCAGGACGCAAGCGATGCTGAGAGTCTTGATGTTGAAGTTCATGGTGAAGTCCTTGGGGTGGGTGGGTCAGAAAGGGGTGGTGGCGTTCGCCACCAGGGAGGCATTGGCCGGAGTGTTCGCCGCCGCGTTGGGCACCGTCACGCTTTCGCGCTCGCCCAGGCCGATGGGGCGGCCGGCGGCCACCGAGGTGGCCATGGCCAGCGCGCGCATGACGCTGCTGTCGGGCCCGTCCCAGATCTCGGCATTGCGCGGCTGCACGCACAGCAGCGTGAGGTCGGGGTCGTCGGCGCCGCTGAACCAGGGGCGGGCCATCGTCGACCACAGCGCAACCTTGCGCGACATGTCGTCCACCAGCCGTGCCGTTCCGGCGAGCGACACGAACAGGCTCTTGCCTTCGTCGCTGAAGGCCACGTTGACGGGTTGGTCGCCAGCGGCGAACTGGGTCGCCAGCGACTGGCGCGAGACCATGAACCACAGGGCACCCTGGCTGTCCATTTCCACGGGCGTCAGCGGCCGCGAGGCCAGCAGGCCGGCGTTGTCACGCATCGTCACCATCGCCGTGCGCTGGCCTTGCAGGCGTTCGGCAAGGCCCTGCATTTCACTGCTGCGTTGTTCCTGGAACTTCATCGGTCTGTCTCCTGTTCGGATCTGGGCCGTAGCCCGATGACAGGAATCTATGCAGCGGCCGTCGTCGCGCCCATCGGCGAAGCGCCACAGCGGCTGTAGGACCCGGCTGTCGGACAGCCCGGCCGGGCGGCGGCTTCAGGCCTTCAGGCCACCAGCCGCAGCAGGCGCGCGGCCAGACCCAGCAGCCGCGTGTTGGGGTCGGTGCGGCCGGCGGCCTGCCGGCGCGCGACGAGCTGCTGTGCAGCGCGTGGCATGCGCCTGGCCAACAGAGCGCGAGCCAGCCGCCGCGCGTCACGGCTGCGGAAGAAGGCGTCGGGCAACTGCGCCAGCCACGTCTGCAGGGTCGGTTCGTCCAGCAGTTGCGGCAGGTTGTAGGGGCCGTGGAAACCAAAGCACAGACCGGGTGGCCGCGAGTTCTCGAACGCGAACTGCCGCGCCAGCGCCGGCGGCGCAAAACGCAAGCCGTGATGGGCCTCCAGGGCTGCCCGGTAGATGCGGCAGAGCATCACGTCTTCAGGGTGTTCCTGGATGATCAACGGGTCCAGCCCGGCCTGCAGCAGCCGCTGGGAACGCAATGAGAAGCCGCCGTTGCCCACCTGCCATGCGGCAGGCTGCTCGGGCCAGGGCGCACCGATGTAGTCCCATTCCAGGAATTCAGGGCGCCAGGCGCCGGCGTCGCGCACGAAGCCGTCCCATTGCGTCACCAGAACGTGAGCGGTGTCGATCAGCGACGGCAGCCGCCGCAACACCACATGCGAGTAGGCCGCACCGCTGTCGACCGGGCCCACGTCCACGACTTCGATTCCCGGGCCCGAACCGCCGGCCGGTACCCCGTGCGTGAGCAGCAGCACGCGCGCAAACTCGACCTGGGCCATCGACCGCCGCAAGGCCTGCGCCGCCAGTTGCGGGCTGCGCCCGTCGACTGCACACAAGGTCACCTGAGGCAGCTGTAGTTTCTGCACGCACCGATTGTGGCCTGCGACCCACAAGCGCTGGCTACACTGCGCGCGCAGTTGCCGCCCCCTACCCTGTTACCCTGAACCATGACCCGACGCATCGGCATCAGCCTGGGCAACATCGGTGCCCTGCACGACGGCCTGGGCGAATTCGCGCTGCAGATCGGCACCCGCATCGCCGCCGTGGCGCCGCAATGGCGGGCCGAATACGACATCGCCATCGATTTCCACATGCAGGAAAAGCTGGGCCCGTTGTTCGGCCCCGATGTCGGCGTTCTGCCGGTGAACCGCTGGCAGCGGCTGCGCCACCTGCAGCCCGAACCCTATGCGCTGTGGCACTCGCTGCACCAGTTGAACAAGAACAAGCCGCCGGTGGGCACCCGCATCAGGCTCGTGACCTTCCACGACCTGAACTACCTCTACGGCCGCAACGCCTTTTCCACCTGGCGCCATGGCCGCCGGACGCGCGCGCTGCTGGCGCGCACCGACCAGATCGTCGCCATCAGCCGCCACACCGCCGGCGACGTGCAGAAACACCTGGGCTGGCAGGGGCCGCTGCAGGTCATCCACAACGGTGCGCGCAGCTTCGTCGGACGGCCGCAGACGCCGCTGCCGGGCTGGGAAGCAGGCGCCGACCGGCCTTTCCTGTACCACCTGAGCCGGATGTCGCCATCGAAGAACCCGCAGGCGATCATCGAACTGGCCCGAGCCTGGCCCGAGATGACTTTCGTGCTGTGCGGCCCGCCCAGCCAGGACGCGAAGGCACTGCGCGACACCGTGAAGCTGCCGAACCTGCAGTTCCACCTGGGCATCGACGACGCACAGAAGGCCTGGGCCTTTGCGCATTGCACGGGCTTCATCTTCCCGTCTTTCACTGAAGGCTTCGGGTTGCCGCCGATCGAGGCCATGCATTTCGGCAAGCCGGTGTTCTTGTCGCGCTTGACCAGCCTGCCCGAGGTCGGCGGCGCGGTGGCCGACTACTTCGACGACTTCAACCCCGCCGCGATGCGCGCCGTTGTCGAGCAGGGCCTGGCGCGCGCCGCCGCGCCGGGCCAGGCCGAGGCCGTGCGCGCCCACGCCGCGCAGTTCGACTGGGACCGCGCAGCCACCGCCTACCTCGACCTGTATCGACAGCTGCTGGGCCTGCCGCCGCGATAATCACGCCGATGCGTGTCTTCCGCGGTTTCCAGGGCCAGGCCCATGCACGTGCTGCCGGCACTCTTCCGCGGCACTGCGCCCTCACCATCGGCAACTTCGACGGCGTGCATCGTGGCCACCAGGCCATGCTGGCGCTGCTGACCAACGAAGCCCGCCACCGCGGCCTGCCGAGCGCCGTGCTGACCTTCGAGCCGCACCCGCGCGACCACTTCGCGCGCCTGGCCGGCAAACCCGAGGCCGCGCCGGCGCGCATTGCCACGCTGCGCGACAAGCTCGCGGAACTCGAACGCTGCGGCATCGACCAGGTGGTGGTGCAGCGCTTTGATTCGCGGCTGGCCGCGCTGTCGCCCCAGGCCTTCGTCGACGACGTGCTGCTGGCAGGCCTGGGCGCGCGCTACGTGCTGGTCGGCGACGACTTCAACTACGGCGCACGCCGCGCCGGCAACTACGCCACGCTCGACGCCGCCGGTGCGGCCGGTGGCTTCGACGTGGCGCGCATGCTGAGCTACGAGGTCCACGGCTTGCGCGTCTCGAGCTCGGCCGTGCGCGAAGCACTTGCCGCTGGCGACATGACCCGCGCAGAACAGCTGCTGGGCCGGCCGTACAGCATCGCCGGACACGCCATCCACGGCCAGAAGCTCGGCCGGCAGCTGGGCTTCCGCACCCTCAACCTGCGCTTCGGCCACCCCAAGCCGGCGACGATGGGCATCTTCGTGGTGAGGGTGCACGGCCTGGGCGGCGAGGCCCTGCCCGGTGTCGCCAGCCTGGGCGTGCGCCCCACGGTGGAAGAAGCCGGCCGCGTGCTGCTGGAAGTGCACTGCCTGCAGTGGCCGGACAGCCTGGGCATCGACGGCGGCTACGGCCGCTGCCTGCGCGTCGAACTGCTGCACAAGCTGCACGACGAGCTGAAGTACGAGTCGCTGGACGCCTTGCGCGAAGGCATCGCACGCGACACCGCGCAGGCGCGCCACTGGTTCGGCCTGTAGCCAGGCGCTTGGATAGAATCAACGGCATGAATGAGCACAAGGCGCCGCAACACACGGGCACAGGCTTCCTGCGCTGGCATGCGGCCTCGCGCCGGCAGGCCACGCGCGACCGAATTATTCGCTCGCACGCCTGAAGCGCCCGAAGCACGGAACCGGCCCGCACCACGCGCTGCCAGGCTTCACGGCTTTGCCCACAGCCTGGCCGGCGGAACTGCCATCCGCATGAAGCCACCCGCCTCCGCCTTGCCTGCCGCGCCCGCGGCCACACCGCCATGAATTCAACCGTGAACACCCCCGCCAAGCCCGCTGCTGCCGACGCCGCGCCTGGCGGCGAGTACCGCAGCACGCTGAACCTGCCCGACACGCCCTTCCCGATGCGCGGCGACCTGCCCAAGCGCGAACCGGGCTGGCTGCAGGGCTGGGAAGGCACGGGCGGTGGCGTCTACCAGCGCCTGCGCCTGGCGCGCCACGGCGCGCCGCTGTTCGTGCTGCACGACGGCCCGCCCTACGCCAACGGCAAGCTGCACATCGGTCACGCCGTCAACAAGATCCTGAAGGACATGGTCGTGAAGAACCGGCAGCTTGCCGGCTTCGACGCGCGCTACGTGCCCGGCTGGGACTGCCACGGCCTGCCGATCGAGAACCAGGTCGAGAAGGACCATGGCCGCGGCCTGCCCCGCAGCGAGGTGCAGGCGAAAAGCCGCGCCTATGCCACGCAGCAGATCGCCCAGCAGATGGCCGACTTCAAGCGCCTGGGCGTGATCGGCGACTGGGACCACATCTACCGCACGATGGACTTCGCCAACGAGGCTGGCGAGATCCGCGTGCTCAAGCGCCTGGTCGAGCGCGGCTTCGTCTACCGCGGCCAGAAGCCGGTGTACTGGTGCTTCGACTGCGGCTCTTCGCTGGCCGAATTCGAGATCGAGTACGCCGACAAGAAGAGCACCACCGTCGACGTGGCCTTCCTGTGTGCCGAGCCCGCCCGGCTGGCCGCGGCCTTCGGCCTGCCGGCGCTGACGAAAGACGCCTTCGCGGTGATCTGGACGACCACCCCGTGGACGCTGCCGGCCAACCAGGCGCTGAACCTGAACCCGGCCCTGAACTACGCGCTCGTGGACACCGAGCGTGGCCTGCTGCTGCTGGCCGAAGATCTGGTGGCGAAGTGCCTGGAACGTTATGGCCTGGACGGCACCGTGCTGGCCACCACCCTGGGCCAGAAGCTGGACGGCCTGAACTTCCGCCACCCCCTGGCCCATGTCGATGCGGGCTACGACCGCCTGTCGCCCGTCTACCTGGCCGACTACGCCACCGCCGACGACGGCACCGGCCTCGTGCATTCATCGCCGGCCTATGGCGTGGAGGACTTCAATTCCTGCCTGGCCCATGGCCTGAAGGCCGACGACATCCTCAACCCCGTGCAGGGCAACGGCACCTACGAGGCCACGCTGCCGCTGTTCGGCGGCCAGCACATCTGGAAGGCCAACCCGGTGATCGTGGAAGCGCTTCGCAACGCCGGGCGCCTGCTGGCCACGAGCGAGATGCAGCACAGCTACCCGCATTGCTGGCGCCACAAGACGCCGGTGATCTACCGCGCCGCGGCGCAGTGGTTCGTGCGCATGGACGAGGGCGAAGGGGTCTTCACCGTCGACAAGGCACCCAAGACGCTGCGCCAGACCGCGCTGGACGCGATCGAGCAGACGAACTTCTTTCCGGAAAACGGCCGCGCCCGGCTGCGCGACATGATCGCCGGCCGGCCGGACTGGTGCATCAGCCGCCAGCGCAGCTGGGGCGTGCCCTTGCCCTTCTTCCTGCACAAGGTGACGGGTGAGCTGCACCCCGACACGCTGGCGCTGATGGACCGCGCTGCCGACCTCGTGCAGCAGGGCGGTGTCGAGGCCTGGAGCCAGCTCGACCCGGCCAGCTGGCTGGGTACCGAGGCGAACGACTACGCCAAGAGCACCGACATCCTCGACGTCTGGTTCGACAGCGGCAGCACCTTCAGCCATGTGCTGCGCGGCAGCCACGCCGGCAGCGCCGCCAACCCCGGCTTCCACACCAGCGGGCCCGAGGCCGACCTGTACCTGGAAGGCCACGACCAGCACCGCGGCTGGTTCCACAGCAGCCTGCTGCTGGGCTGCGCGCTGGAAGGCCGCGCGCCCTACCGCGGCCTGCTCACGCACGGCTTCAGCGTCGACGGCCAGGGCCGCAAGATGAGCAAGAGCCTGGGCAACGTCGTCGAGATGGGCAAGATCACCCAGCAGCTGGGCGCCGAGATCATCCGCCTGTGGTGCGCTTCGACCGACTACTCGGGCGACCTGGGCATCGACGACAAGATCCTGGCCCGGGTCGTCGACGGCTACCGCCGCATCCGCAACACGCTGCGTTTCCTGCTGGCCAACACCTCGGACTTCGACGCGAGCAAGGACGCCGTGCCGGTGGCCGAGCTGCTGGACATCGACCGCTGGGCGCTGGCGCGCGCGGCCGAACTGCAGGTCGAACTGGCCGGCCGCTTCGACAGCCACAAGGGCGTCTTCACCGGCGGCCACTATGGCGACAACGAGTTCCATCCGGTCGTGGGCAAGCTCCAGGTGTTCTGCAGCGAAGACCTCGGCTCGTTCTATCTCGACGTTCTGAAGGACCGGCTCTACACCACCGCCGCCGGCTCGCACGCCCGGCGCAGCGCGCAGACGGCGCTGTGGCAGATCACGAACGCGATGCTGCGCTGGATGGCGCCCTTTCTCAGCTTCACCGCCGAGGAAGCTTGGGGCCTGATGCAGGGGGATGGGCAGCAGGCAGGCAGCCTGTTCGAGCAGACCTTCTGGCGTTTCGACCCGGCCGTGCTGGCCGAAGCCGACAGCGGCAGCGAGCGGCTCGTGCGCTGGGCCCGCATCCGCGCCGTGCGCGACGTGGTGAACAAGGAGATCGAAGCCCTGCGCAGCACCGGCGGGCTCGGTTCCTCGCTGCAGGCCGAAGTCGTCATCACGGCCGGCCCCGAGGACCACGCGGCGCTCGCCAGCCTGGGCGAGGACCTGAAGTTCGTGCTGATCACCTCCGCCGCCTGCCTGCTGCCGGGCAGCGCGCTGCAGGTACAGGTGGGCAGCCTGCAGGGCCGCGCCGGCATCGCCAAGTGCGACCGCTGCTGGCACTGGCGCGCCGACGTCGGCAGCGACGCGGCACACCCGACGATCTGCGGCCGCTGCAGCAGCAACCTGTTCGGCGCCGGCGAAACCCGGCGCAGCGCCTGAACATGGCAGCAGGCCGCAGCGATACCCGCGGGCTGGCCATGTGGCTGGCCCTGGCGGTGGTGGTGATCCTGGCCGACCAGGTGACGAAGACGCTGATCGTGGGCTACTTCCAGCTGGGCGACAGCCGCCCGGTCACGAGCTTCTTCAACCTGGTGCGGGCCCACAACCCGGGCGCAGCCTTCAGCTTCCTGGCCGGCGCCAGCGGCTGGCAGCGCTGGTTCTTCACCGGGCTGGGGCTCGTGGTGTCGGGCTTCATCATCTGGATGATCCGCAGCAACCCCGGCCAGAAGCTGTTCTGCTTCGCCGTCAGCATGATCATGGGCGGGGCGCTGGGCAACGTCGTCGACCGCCTGCTGCACGGGCACGTGATCGACTTCCTGCAGTTCCGCTTCGACTTCCTGGCGCCGATGTTCCCGGGCGGCTACTTCCCCAGCTTCAACATCGCCGACAGCGCCATCACGCTGGGCGCGGTGTGCCTGATCGTCGACGAGATCCTGCGCGTGCGTCGCGGCCGCTGACAGCGCGACACACCGCCGGGCGGCCGGGTCGCCGCCGTTGAAAACCCTATCATCGGCGCGGACTGCCCCCGCACCCTGAAACCCGCAGGCCGAAGCAGCGTGCAGCCAAGAACGTGACCTCCGACGAATCCGACTTCGACCTGCTGGCCCGCTGCCGCAACGGCGATGCCTCGGCATGGCGGGTGCTGGTACACCGCTACGAGCGCCTCGTCTACACCGTCGGCCGCCGCGCCGGGCTGGACGACCACGGCACCGCCGACCTCTTCCAGACCGTGTTCGCGCGCCTGGTCGAACACCTGCCCCGGCTGCGCGACGGCAGCAAGCTGCAGGCCTGGATCGTCACCACCGCCAAGCGCGAGGTGCTGCTGCTGTGGCGGCGCGGCCAGCGCACCGTGTCCCTGACGCCGGACAGCGACGATGCCGGCGATGGCGACGGCGCCCCGGCCTTCGACGTCGCCGACGATTCGCCCATTGCCGAAGAGGCCCTGGAGGAACTCCAGCAGGTCGAAACCGTGCGACGAGCGCTCGACCGCATGGACGCACGCTGCCGCGACCTGCTGCTGCTGGTGTTCCGGGACGACGCCGAAGGCGCACTCGGCTACGACGAAGTCGGCCGCCGCCTCGGCATGCCCACCGGCAGCGTCGGCCCGACCCGGGCACGATGTCTGGGCAAACTGCGCAGTTTGGTCAAATGAAACCATGTATTTCCGCGGCATCGGCCTGCTCTGTCCAGAGTCATCCCCAGCCTGCTAGCGCACCATGAAGCCCACCGACCTGCTCACCGACGCTGAATTCGAAGGCATCGTCCAGCGCGCCGTGGCGCTGAGCCATGCACCCGCAGCGATGGTGAATTCCGCGCTCGCCCTGTTTCCCGGCGCACCCGTGCGCACGCCGCTGCAAGGCGTGGCTTCCGCTGCCGGCGCCCTGGTTCGCGCGATGCTCAGCTTCGACAGCTGGGCCCCGGCGCCGCATGCCGCCGGTGTGCGCGGGCTGCCGTCCGACACGCGCCACCTCGTGTTCGCGGCAGAAGGTCGCGATATCGATCTGCGCATCGTTCCCAGCGCCGGGCTCTACAGCCTGAGCGGGCAGATCCTGGGTCCCGACGAATCAGGCCAGGTCGAAGTCAGCGTCGCGGGTGGTGGAACCGACACCGGCGCCGACGGCGAGCACAGCGCGGCAGCGCCAGGCGCACCGCGTGTCGCCACGCTCGACGCCCTGGGCGGCTTCAGGCTGGACGCCGTGCCCGGCGGGCGCTACCAGCTGACACTGCTGCTGTCCGGCGACCGCGTGGTGCTGCCCGCCATCGACGTGGGCGCCCGCCGCCCCTGACCGTGGCCGAGGCCAGGCCGCCGTTGCCGCCCCAGCGGCCTGCCAGCCAGCAAGCGGACATCGAGCAGGCCTGGACCATCAAGGCCGCCTGCTACGCGGCCTGGCTGAACGACCCAGCGGCCACGGCCGGCCACGCGCGCGCGCTGGCCGAGCTGGCCAGCGCCGCGGCGGCCGAGCCGGAAATCCAGGCCGTGGCCGCCTGGACGGCCGGCATTGCCGACCTCGTCCGCGGGGCCATGTCCGAGGCCGTGGCCGGCTTCGACCGGGCCAGCGCCGGCTTCCTGCAGATCGGCCAGCCGCTGCACGCGGCCCAGGCCCAGGTGCCGAAGACGATGGCGCTGTCCTTCCTGGGCCTGCACGACGAGGCCTGCGCCTGCGCCGAACAGACGCTGCAGGTCTTCACCGCCCAGGGCGACACCATCTCGGCGGCGAAGGTCAGGCTGAATCTGGGCAGCCTGTACCTGCACCGCGACGCCTACGCCGCTTCGGCCGGCCACTACCGCGAGGCCGCGGTGCTGTTCGCCCGCAGCGGGCAGATGCAGCACTCGGTCATGGCCGACATCGGCGTGGCCGACGCCATCACCGCGCTCGGCGACTTCGACGAGGCCGCGCGCATGTACGAACGCGCCCGGCTGCGGGCCAGCCACCATGGCCTGCCGGTGCTGGGCGCCATCGTCCAGGAGTCGATCGCGCTGCTGGAACTGGCCCGCGGCGCCTACCAGCCGGCACTGGCTGGGCTGGAACGTGCGCGCCGCGCCTACGAGCAGCTGGAAATGCCACAGCAGCTGGTGCTGGCCGAAAAGCAGCTGGCCGATGCCTACCTGGCGCTGCGCCTGCTGCCCGAAGCCCTGGCGCTGTACGAGGCCGCGCTGCCACGTTTCACGGTCCTGGAGATGCTGCCCGAGCAGGCCTGGACGCTGGCCCAGCGAGGCCGCGCGCTCGCCTTGCTGGGGCGCGCCGACGCCGCTTCGGCCAGCCTGCAAAGCGCCGCCGCGCTCTTTGCCGGACAGGACAACCCCGTCGGCGATGCCGCCGTGGCCCTGGCCCGCGCCGAACTCGCCGCCGCCGGCGGCGACCCGGCGCAGGCCCTGCAGCTGGCTCAGGCGGCGATGCGCGGCTATGGCCTCGCGGCCCAGGCCGAAGGCCAGCTGCGTGCCGAACTCGCTGCTGCCCAGGCCTGGCTGGCGCTGGGGCAGCTGGCGCAGGCGGCCACGGCGTTCCAGGCCTGCCTGGCACGGTCGCGCGCGCTCGGGGTGCTGCCGCCACAGGTGCATGCGCACACTGGCCTGGGCCAGGTGGCGCGGCAGCGCGGCGACCAGACGGCCGCACGCCTGGCATTCCAGAGCGCCGTGCTCGGCTTCGAGGAACAGCGCCAGGCTGTCGTGGGCGACGAATTCCGCCAGGCCCTGCTCGCCGACCATCTGCGGCCTTACCGCGAATTGCTGGCCATCGCGCTGCAGGACGAAGCAGCGGCCGCCAGCGCGCCTGAACGCGTGCTGCAGCAGCTGGAACAGGTGCGTGCACGGTCGATGGGCGAACGCCTGACGGGCGCTGCGGCCAGCGCCGCCGACACCGAGCTGCCGGCGCTGCGCGCGCGCCTGAACTGGCTGTATCGCCGGCTGCGCAAGGTGCAGGAAGAGGGTGGCGCCTCCCAGCCCGTCGCCGACGATCTGCGCCGCTGCGAAAGCGAACTGCTCGAGCGCGCCCGCCGCGAGCTTCTGGCTTCCCCGGACACCGGCCCCGAAGTGGCTCGTACCGGCGCGGTGGATCTGGAGGCCCTGGCGCAGGCACTTCGGCCGGACGAGGCCCTGGTGGAATACGGCGTCGATGGCGACGAGCTCTTCGCCTGCGTGCTGCGCCGCACCGGCGTGCAGCTGGTGCGGCGCCTGGCAGGCTGGCGCGAGGTCGTCGACGGCGTGCAGGCGGCGCTTTTCCAGATGGACACCTTCCGCCACGGCAGTGCCCCCGTGGCGCGGCATCTGGCGCACCTGGAGCGGCGCGCCGTTCAGCGCCTGCAGCAGGTGCACGGCCTCGTGTGGGCACCGCTTGAACAGGCCCTGCAGGGCTGCCGCCGTGTGCTGGTGGTGCCGCATGCGCAACTGGCGGCCCTGCCCTTCGCTGCGCTGCACGACGGCAGCGATTACATCGGCACGGGCCTGCAGGTGGCCATGGCACCCAGCGCGCGCATCGCCCTGCATGCCCTGCAGCACCCGCCCGAGAACCCAGTGGAACGCCAGGCGGAACGGCATGCGCTGGTGGTCGGTGAATCGCAGCGGCTGCCCCAGGCCGGGGCTGAAGCCCGCCATGTCGCCAGCTTGTTCCCGGGCAGCGTCTGCCTGGTCGACGAAGCGGCGACGCTGGACGCCGTGCGCGCGGCAGCGCCGGCGGCCGACGTCATCCATCTCGCCTGCCATGCCCAGTTCCGCAGCGACAACCCCATGTTCTCGGCCCTGCACCTGCGCGACGGCGCGATCACCGCCGAATGGCTCCAGGGCCTGCGGTTGAAGCCGGCGGTGGTGGTGTTGAGCGCCTGCGAAACCGGCCTGGCGGAACAAGGCCAGGGCGACGAGATGCTGGGCCTGGTGCGGGCCTTCATGCTGGCCGGCGCGGCGCGCGTGGTGGCCGCGTTGTGGCCGGTGGACGACAGCGTCACCGAGCAGTTCATGGCCGCCTTCTACCGCGCACTGGCCGCAGGCACGGGCTGCGCCGCCGCGCTCCAGCGCGCCCAGCTCGAGGTCCGGAAAAGCTGGCCGCACCCGTACTTCTGGGCAGGCTTCACCGTCCAGGCAGGGTGGTGAGCCGCCTGCTCCCCTGTGAATGAAGGGCGGCATGTATCTGGCGGCCTGCAGCCGCATCTGTACAGTGTTGTATGGCCCATCCGAGAGGCAGATCATGGTGTTCCTGAAGCGTTTCCCCCTTGTTGGCCGCTGCATCGCCGGCACCTGCCTGGCCGCGGTCTCTCTGCTCGGTGCGGGCGCGCAGGCCCAGGTCACCGACCCGGTGGTCGCCGCCGAGGTGCTGGTCAAGCTGCGCACCGACGCCGACCTGCCCGGCCTGCTGTCCACCCACAAGCTGACGCTGAAAGCCCGCTTCGGCGCACGCCCGATCTACCGCCTGGGCGTGGTCGGCAACACCCCTGTCGCCACCAAGATCGCAGAACTGCTGCTCGACCCCGCCGTGCTGCTGGCCGACGCCAACAGCCGCCACGACTCACCCGAGGCGCGCAAGAACATGGTCTGGGCGATCGGCTCGCCGCAGGCCTACGCCTCGCAATGGGCGCTGGCGTCGATGCGGCTGCCGCAGGCGCAGGCTGTCAGCCGGGGTGAAGGCATCCGGGTGGCCGTTCTGGACACCGGCGTCGACCGCAGCCACCCGGCGCTGCAGGACCGGCTGCTGCCGGGCTTCGACTTCGTCGACTTCGACGACGACCCGTCCGAGCGCGGCACGCCCACCGACCTGGGCTACGGGCATGGCACGCATGTCGTCGGCATCGTGGCGATGGTGGCGCCGCTGGCGCGCATCATGCCGCTGCGCGTGCTCGACCCGCAGGGCCAGGGCAATGCCTGGGTGCTGGGTGAAGCGCTCCTCTATGCCATCGACCCCGACGGCAACCCCGCCACCGACGACGGTGCCCATGTCGTCAACCTGAGCCTGGGCAGCCTGAACCGCACCGACCTGATGGGCGCGCTGGCGGCGCTGGCCACCTGCAGCTTCGTCTTGCAGCCCGACCCGCTGACCGACTTCACCGACCCCGGCTACAACACCGACCGCGAACGCTGCAGCGCCCGGCGCGGCACGGTCATCGTGGCCGCCGCCGGCAACGGCGGCAACGACAGCGAACGCCAGTACCCGGCGGCCGAAGGCGCCTACGGCTTGCTGCCCGTGGCCGCGAGCAATGCCCTGCTGCGTGTGGCCAGCTTCAGCAATTCCGGCAACTGGATCGAGATGGCCGCCCCGGGCGACCGCATCACCAGCACGGCGCCGGGCGGTGGTTATGCCACCTGGAGCGGCACGTCGATGGCCGCACCCATGGCCACCGGCACGGCCGCGCTGCTGATGGCGCGTGAACCCGGGCTCGACGCCAAGGCCGTGGCCCGCCGGCTGGAACGCAGCGGCAGCGAACTCTGCGGCGGCACCAGGCTGTCGCGCCTGGACGCGGCCGTGGTGCTGGGCATCGCACGCACCGGCCGGACATCCTGCCGCTGATGGCGCGCTAACGCCACAATTACACGGCAATCTGCGGCCGGTGTGCGCCTGCGGCGCCACCGGCCGCTGTCCTCTTTCCGTGGCGCGGACATACCTAATTCGGCGCGGACTGCGCCATCGTGAATTCTCTGTATCTGCCGTGCCACCAGCCGCTCTGTCCTTCATGACAGATCGATGACGGGCCCGCGCCGCGCGCCCTGCATTGGCCCACCGCAACGGCAAAGGCATGCAGATGAAGAGAGTCCTGATCTACTCGCACGACACCTTCGGCCTGGGCAACATCCGGCGCATGCTGGAGGTGGCGCGGCACCTGGTGCAGAGCTCGAGCCGGGTGTCGGTGCTCGTCATCACCGGCAGCCCGATGCTGCATGCCTTCCGCATTCCGGCCGGCATCGACTACGTCAAGCTGCCCTGCCTGCAGCGCAATGTCGAAGGCCGCTATGCCGCGCGTTCGCTGAACCTTTCGCTGGACGACACGGTGCGGCTGCGCGCCAACATCATCCGCAGCACCATCGCCGACTTCAGGCCCGACCTGGTGCTCGTCGACAAGAAGCCCTTCGGTGTCGAGGACGAACTGGCCGGCGCGCTTCAGGTCCTGCAGGAACACCAGCAGCGCCCGCGACTCGTGCTGCTGCTGCGCGACATTCTCGACAGCCCACAGGCCACTGCGCGCATCTGGCGCAAGAACGGCTACTTCGAGGCCATCACCACCTACTACGACCAGGTGCTGGTGGTGGGCTGCCCGCAGGTCTTCGACATGCGCAGCGAGTACGAATTCCCGCCCTTCGCCGCCGCGCGCGTGCGCTACTGCGGCTACATCGCGCGCGAGGCCGGCCGCCAGACCCGCAGCGAGATGCGTCACAGCCTGGGCGTGGCCTGCCATGAACGGCTGCTGCTCGTCACCCCCGGTGGCGGCGAAGACGGCTACGCCCTCGTCGACAGCGCCCTGCGCGGCCTGGCCCACGCCGTGAACGCCGGGCAGGCCGGGCACTGGCGCATGCACATCGTCTGCGGCCCCGAGATGGCCGGCCACCAGCGCCTGGCCGTGCAGACCGCGGCACAGGCGCTGCCGGGCGTGAGCGTGCAGGACTTCAGCGACGACATGATGTCGCTGCAGGCCGCCGCCGACGTGGTGCTGGCCATGGGTGGCTACAACACCGTGTGTGAACTGCTCAGCTGCGGCAAGCGCGCGGTGCTGGTGCCGCGCGTGAAGCCGGGGCAGGAACAACTGATCCGCGCCGAACGCATGGCCCGCCTGGGCCTGCTGGCGATGGTGCACCCCGACCAGCTGCACCCCGACACCCTGATGCAGGCGGTACAGGCCGAACTGCAGGCCCAGGCCCGCGGCGACATCCGCCCCCGCCTGGCCGACCTGCGCGGCCTGCAGGAAACCACGGCGGCGTTGTTCGAGCTGATCGGTCTGCAGGAGGAAGCGCCGGGACTGCCGCTGCACCCGCCATTGGCAACGACGCCTGCTGCGCTGCGCGCCGCTGCCGCGGCCAGCGCCACGCGGAGGCTGCATTCGTGAACGCACCCCTGGCCATCCTGGTGAAGACCTGGCCCAAGCTGTCAGAGACCTTCATCCTCGAAGAGGTGCTGGGCCTGGAGCGCACGGGTGCCGACCTGCGCCTGTATGCGCTGGAGCCGCCCAGCGACGAAATCCGGCACCCGGTGGTGGCCGATGTGCGCGCGCCGCTGGTCTGCGTACCGCCGCTCGCGGCCGGCCAGGCCCTGGGCTATGCCTGGCGCCATCTGCAGCTGGCAGCCACTTCCCCGTGGCCCTACGTTCAGGCGCTGGCCCAGGCGCTGAAGCAGCGCACGCTGCGCGAGTTCCTGCGTGGCGGCTGGCTCGCGCTGCAGCTGCGCCGTGACGGAGCGGGCCATCTGCACGTGCACTTCATCAACACCCCGGCCGAAGTGGCGGCGGCGGCAGCGGCCATCGGCGGACTGCCCTTCTCGATCTCGGCGCATGCCAAGGACATCTACACCTCGCGCCCGGAAGACCTGCGGCGGCGGATGGAGGCCGCGCGCTTCACCGTCACCTGCACCGAGTTCAACCGCCAGACGCTGGTGGCGCTGGCGCCGATGGCACGCGTGCGGCGCATGTACCACGGCATCGACCACGCCGAATTCCACCCGCGCCATCGCCAGGCGGCCACCACGCCTTCCGGGCAGCCGCCGCTGGTGCTGGCCGTGGGCCGCCTGCGCGCCAAGAAGGGCCTGGACACGTTGATCGATGCCGTGCGGCTGCTGCGCGACCGCGGCCTGGCGCTGCGCTGCGAGATCGTGGGCTACGGCGAGGAACAGGCGGCGCTGGAAGCGCGCATCCGCGAGCAGGGCCTGCACGACGTGGTGGCCCTTCGCGGCAAGCTCGCACGCGCCGACGTGATCGCCTGCTACGCCCGCGCCAGCCTGTTCGTGCAGCCCTCGCGCGTCACGGCCGACGGTGACCGTGACGGCATCCCCAACGTGCTGCTCGAGGCCATGGCCATGGGGCTGCCGGTGGTGGCGTCGCGCGTCTCGGGCATTCCCGAGATCCTGCGCCATCTCGACAACGGGCTGCTGGTCGAGCCCGACGACGCGCCGGCCCTGGCCGACGCCATGGCGCAAGCCCTGAGCCAGCCGGCCATGACCCGTGCACTGGGCGAGCAGGCCCGTGCCGCGGTGCTGGCTTCCTTCGACAACGACCACAACCTGCAGGTGCTGACCCATCTGCTGGAGCAGACCCATGCCCACACCACCGACTGCGCCCATGCCTGAGCAGCCCCACACCCCTGCCAGCCAGCGCGGCTGCGTGGCCTATGTGATGAACGCATTCCCGCGGCTGTCGGAAACCTTCATCGCGCACGAGATCCACCAGCTCGAACGCCTGGGCCAGCCTCTGCAGCTGTTCGCCGTGAAGCGCGAGCGCGAAGCCCATGTGCACGCCGTCGTCGGCGCCATCCGCGCCCCGCTGCACCACCTGCCCGAGGTCAGTTCGCTCTCAGGTACGGCGCTGCTGCCCTGGCTGTGGCGCAACCTGCCGGCCTATGGCCGCGACCACGCGATGCTGCTGCGCCGCCGGCCGCTGGCCTGGCTGGCCACCGCCGCCACGGCGCTGGGCCTGGCCTGGGCGCACCGGCCGCGCGGTGGTGACGGCGCGGCAGACGCCGGCCTGCTGCCGCGATTGCGCAAGGTCACGATCAAGGAATTCCTGCAGGCCGGGCACGTGGCCGCGCGCGTGCTGGCCACGCCCGAGGTCGGCCATCTGCACGGCCACTTCTGCCATGGCGTGGCCACCATCACCTGGTTTGCCAGCCGGCTGAGTGGCCTGCCCTTCAGCTTCACGGCCCATGCCAAGGACATCTACCAGGCCGATCTGAACCCCGGCCGGCTGCTCGAACGCAAGCTGGGCGCGGCGCGCTTCGTCGCCACCTGCACCTGTGCCAACGCCGCGGTGCTGCAGCAGCGCCACCCGCGGCCGGACGATGTGCACACCATCTATCACGGCCTGGACACCGACTGGTTCGCGCCCGCCGACCGGGCAGCCGGCGAAAAGCCTCCGCTGCTGCTGGCGGTGGGCCGCTTCGTCGAGAAGAAGGGCTTCGACCAGCTGGTGGCCGCCTGCGCACTGCTGCGCGACCAGGGCCTGCGCTTCCGCTGCCTGATCGTCGGCGAAGACGGCCCCGCACGGGCCGGCATCGAAGCTCAGATTGCCCGGCTCCAGCTGGCCGGCCATGTCGACCTGCAGGGCGCCGTCACCCAGGACCAGCTGCGCGAGATCTACCGCGGCGCCCACGCCTTCGCCCTGCCCTGCCAGGTGATGGAAGACGGCGACCGCGACGGCTTCCCGAACGTGCTGGCCGAGGCCATGGCGATGGGCGTGCCGGTGGTCAGCACGCGCATCTCGGGCATCCCGGAGATGATCGACGATGGCGTGCACGGCCTGCTGGTGCCGCCGCGCGACGCCCCGGCCCTGGCCGCGGCGCTGCAGCGGCTGCTGGCCGACCCGGCGCTGCACGCCGGTGTGGCCCTGGCGGCGCGCGCACGCATCTGCGAACGCTTCGATTCGCGCCGCACCACCGTGGCGCTGCGCGACCTGTTCGCGGCCGAACTGGCACGCCGCCAGCAGCTGCGCGCCGACACCGGCCTGCCGCAGCCCGGGCAGGTGCGGGCATGAGCCACGCCGTCTGCGCCGACCCGGTGTTCGCACCGGCCTTCGCCGAAATGGGCGACGCTGCGCTGCTGGCCCACTACCGCGGTCCGCGGCGCGTCTGGTTCGAAGCGGTGCTGGACGCCGAGGAAACCCGGCCCGAGCGCATCGAAGCGCTGCTGGAAGGCCACTTCGCCTTCAACGCCGAACACCACCACCTGCCCGAGCCGTTGGACTGGCTGACCAACCCCAGCCACGACGTCGAGTGGCACATCCTGCTGCACAAGTTTTACTACGCCCCCGGGCTCGGCCAGGCCTGGCAGCGCACCGGCGATCCGCGCTACGTGCGCCGCTGGCAGCAGCTGCTGGACGGCTGGATGGCGGCCACGCCAGTGGGCTTCATCGCCGCCGACGTGACCGGGCGGCGCGTGCAGAACTGGATCTACAGCCTGCGGGCCTTCGTCTTCGACAGTGGCAGCGCGCCGCTGGATGGCGCCTTCCTGCGGCGCGTGCTCGAGTCGCTGCACGCGCAGGTGGAATTCCTCTGCTCCCACCTCACGCCCAAGCGCAACCACCGCACGCTCGAGCTGATGGCCATCATGCTGGCCGGCGTGGCCCTGCCGGAACTGGCCCGCGCGCGCCACTGGCGTGAGTTCGCGCTGGCCGAGACCGTGGCCAACCTTCAGGCCGACCTGCTGCCCGATGGTGTGCACTGCGAGCTCAGCACCGACTACCACCACCTCGCGCTGCGCAACTGGCTGCAGGTGCGCGAACTCGCCGCCCGCAACGGCCAGCATGTGCCCGCGGCGATGGACGCGGCGCTGCAGCGCGGCTTCGAATTCAGCCTGCACGTGCACCAGCCCAGCGGGCTGGTGCCCAGCCTGTCCGACGGCGACGTGCACAGCTACCGGCCGCTGCTGGCCCAGGCCGCGGCGCTGTATGGGCGCGACGACCTGCGCTTCGTGGCCAGCGCCGGCCGCGACGGCCGCGCACCTAGTCGTCGCGTGGCTCATTTCCCGCACGCCGGCTATCACGTGCTGCGCAGCCGATGGCAGCCCGCACCGGCGTTCGAGCAGGCCCAGCACCTGGTGCTGGACTGCGGGCCGCTGGGCGAAGGCAACCACGGCCATCTCGACGCGCTGAGCTTCGAACTCGCGGCGAACGGCCGCGCGCTCGTCGTCGACCCGGGGCGCTACACCTACAGCGAAGCCGGCGACGTGAACTGGCGCGTGCACTTCCGCAGCACCGCGGCTCACAACACGGTGTGCGTGGACCACCGTCCGCAGACGCGCTACGAGCCGCGGCCGGTGAAGGGCGCGTCACGCCATGCCGCCGGCCAGGTGCGGCATCGTGTCGCGGGCCCGGCGCCGGCCACCCGGCTGCTCGACGCCGCCGAATCGCCGCAGCTGGACCTGCTGCACGGCCGCGCCGTCAGTACCGAATACGACGCCGCGCACGAGAGGGTGGTGGTCTTCATCGACCAGCGCTTCTGGATCGTCAGCGACAGCCTGCGCAGCCCCGGTCACCACCACTACGCCATGCGGCTGCAGCTCGGCGCGGCGGCCCAGGGTCGCTGCGCACTGCAGCTCGGCCGGCTGCACAGCCCCGGCCTGCAGGTGGTGGTGACCGCTGCCCCGGGCCAGACCTGCATGCTGGAGGACGCCTGGGTCTCCACCCGCTACGGCCAGAAGGACCCGGCCCCGCGCCTGTGCTGCAGCGCGCACGGCAGCGATGTCGACTTCGATGCGGTGCTGCTGCCGGGTGACGACACCGGGCACACGCCTTCGGTACAGCGCCTGGCCGTCGAGGGCGCCGAGGGCGCCGCACAGGCGCTGCGCATCGGCGGCATGGGAATGGGCGAAGACGGCGGCCAGCTGCACACCTGGTTCCACGCGCGCAGCGGCGCGGCGGCCGATGTCATCGTCGCAGGCGTTCCCTTCCACGGACGCTGGCTGCACCTGCGCCATGCGCCCGACGGCCGCCTGGAAGCCGCTACCACCCACACCGGCGCCCGCCTGGCACTCCCCCAGGGCGTACGCGCCCTGCACATCGGCAGCAGCGCGGGGCCGCAGCCATGAGCGGCCCGGGCCTCTTGCCGCACGACGCGGCACTGCCCCAGCTTGGCGCTGCACTGGACGAAACCGGCATGGCCGGCGTTTTCGGCGACCTCTTGCAGCATGGCAGCGCAGCGGTACTGCACCGCTGCCGGGTCGAACGCGTGAAGTACCGGCCCGGTCGCAACCTGGCGGTGTCTTACCTGCTCGACCTGCAGGACCCACGCGGCACGTACACCCAGCGCGTGGCGGCGCGCTTCTGCACGGCGGGCGAGTCGGCGCGGCGCCACGCCAAGGCCCTGACCCGACCGCAGCACCCCAGCCGCGCCGGCCTGCGCTTGAGCCACCACGCCGGCCTGGACATGGCCGCGCACTGGTGGCCGAACGATGCCAAGCTCGCGGCCGGTGCCGTGCTGGCCGACGATGCGGCGCTGCGCGAGCTCTGGTTGCCGCCAGTGCTGCGCGCAGTCGGCACCGGTGCCTACGCCGGCCACCGTGTCGCGCTGGCGCAGGTGGTGGCGGAACATCGCGTCACTGCGCGGGTGGACGTGGCCACTGCGCCCGGCGTCGGCGTTTCGGTTTATGCCAAGGCCGATGCCGAACGTCGCGGCCCGATCACCCACGAGCTCATGAAGAGCCTCTGGCACAGCGAAGCCCGGCTCAGCGGCCGGCTGCGTCTGCCGCGCCCGCTGCTGTGGCAGCCCGGCAGCGGCCTGCATTGGCAGATGGCCGTGCCGGGCATGGCGCTGCTGGATGCCGTGCCCGCCCTCGACGACGGCCTGGCCGCTGCCGCCGGGGCGCTGGTGGCGGCCCTGCACGCGACACCGGCCCCGGCCGCGCCACGCCTGGGCGGCAACGAGTTGCGCCAGCGCCTGCACGACGTGCAGGCCGTGCTGGGCCGCGCCTTTCCCGAACAGGCGGGCTGCCTGGCGCGGCTGGCCGGGCCGCTCGAAGGCGGCCTGGCGCGTACGCTACTGGCCGAGCCCGTCACGCTGCACGGCGACCTGCACCCGCGCAATCTGCTGGTCGACGGCGACCGCCTCGCGCTGATCGACCTGGACAGCGCCCGCCGGGGCCCGGCGCTGCTGGAACTGGGGGCGTGGCTGGCTGACGGCCGCTACCGCGCGGCGTTGCAGGGCCAGGACGCGCAGACCGCGGCGCGCGCCGGAAGGGCCTTCCTGCAGGGCTACACCGACGGCGGAGGTGCTCGCCACAGCCCCGCACAGCTGGCCTGGGCCACGGCCTGGCAGCTGCTGTGCCAGCGCGCCTGGCGCTGTGTGGTCAATCTCAAACCCGGCCGCTTTGCCCTGGTGCCGCAGCTGCTGGTGCAATGCGCTGCACTGCTGCAACCGAACGCCGATGTCCAGGCCGTGGCATGACGACCGACCTGCCACTGACCACCCGCGAACTGCCGCCCCAGGCCTGGCAGGCGCTGCTGCAGGAGGGCCTGCCAGGATTCGGGGAAGGCTCGCTGGCGATCGAATCGCTGGCCCTGACGAAGCTGCGGCGCAGCAGTTCGCGCCGCCGCCATCCCCACCCGCTGACGGTGTGCGTGGACCTGCAGGTCGTCGACACCGCGACAGGACGGCGCGGCGTGCAGCGGCTCTATGGCAAGGCCTACCGCGAAGGCGCCAGTGCCGCGGCCTGGCAAGATGCGAATCGACAAGACTGGGTCACGCCTGCCTACGGCGCCGCGCTGGCCCACCTGCCCGCCCACGACATGCTGTGGTGGGCCTGGCCCAACGACCCCGGCCTGCCGCAACTGCCCGGCCTGCTGAACCCGGCGCAACACGCGGCCGGGCAAGCGGTAGCCCAGGTGCAGGCCATCCGCTACGAACCCGAAGACCGGGCGACGCTGCGCTGCACCTTGGCCGACGGCCGCACGATCTACGGCAAGACCTTTGCCGACGACCGCAGTGCCACGGTGATGGCTCGTTTTACCCGCGCCTGGGACAGCGCGCAGCAAGATCCGCTGGCCGCCCTGGTGGCCGAACCACTGCATCACGACGCGGCCACGCACACCGTGTGGCAAGCGGCCGCTTCGGGGCTGCCGCTGCTGTCGCTGCCCGATGCCGCTTTGCCCGCGGCATTGCATCGCCTGGGGCAGGCCCTGGCTCGGGTGCATGAGCTGCCCCTGGCCGGCACCAGCGACCACTCGCTCGCGCATTGGCTGACCGAAGCCGGTCGCCGTGCGAACAAGATCGGCCGTGTCGCGCCCGAGCTGGGCGCACGCGTCCAGGTGCTGCTGCAGGGCCTGCAGCAGCAGGCCCTGCCGCTGGCCACCGTGCCCCTGTCGCTGGTGCACGGCGACTTCCACCCCGACCAGGTGTGGGTGCACGACGGCCGCCCGCTGCTCTTCGACTTCGACGAATTCGCGCAGGGCCAGCCGATGGAGGACCTGGCCGCCTTCATCACCCGGCTGCGCCAGCAGCCGCTGCCGCCGGCACGGCTGGCCGCCGCCGAAGACGCACTGTGCAGCGGCTACCGCCACGCGGCGCCGCAGCGCTGGCACGGCGCCAGCCTGCGCTGGCATCTGGCGCTGCAGGCCTTGCTGCAGGCCAGCCGCGCCTTCGTCTTCCAGGTGCCGGGCTGGCCCGAGGTGCTGGCGCAGCGGCTGACCGTGGCCGAGCGCTGCACGCAGGCACTGACGGAGAACGCGGCATGAGCACCGGCACCCATTTCCTGCACAGCCGTGGGCTGCGCGCCGTCGTCGGCCGCTGCCTGCGCGAGCAGCGGTGGCCGCTGGCTCTGGCCGGCCTGTCGCTGCTGGGCGTGGTGCTGGCCGAACTGCTGGCGCCCTGGCCCTTGAAGATCATCTTCGACCACCTGCTGCTGGGCCGCCCCTTGCCACCGTCCCTGGCCGCGCTGCAGCCGCTGCTGGACCTGGGCGCCTGGCCGGCGCTGCTGGTGTGTGCTGCGGCGATCGCACTGATCGCGTTGGCCGTGGGCGCGCTGTCCTACCTGCAGCTGTACACCACGGCGCGCGTGGGCCACCGCATCACCTGGCAGCTGCGCTGCGCGCTCTTCACGCACCTGCAGCGCCTGAGCCTGGCCTACCACCGTGCCAGCCGCAGCGGCGAACTGCTCACCAAGGTGGCCGGCGACACCAACCTGCTGCGCGACCTGTTCGCCGACTGGCTGCTCACCTTCGTTCGCCATGCCCTGACGCTGGTGGCCATGCTCGGCGTGATGTTCTGGCTGAACTGGCAGTTGGCCCTGGTGGTGATGGCGACGCTGCCGCCGCTCTTGGGCACCATCTACTTCCTGAACCGGCGCGTCAAGGCCTCGGTGCGCGAACAGCGGCGCTTCGAAGGCCGCATGGCCTCGCGCCTGAACGAGGTGCTGTCGTCGATCGCGCTGGTTCAGGCTTTCGGCCGCCAGCAGCACGAGGAAGGCCGCTTCCAGGCCGAGGTGCAGGCCAGCTACGACAGCGGCATGAAGAGCGTGCGCACGGCCGGCGCCATCAGCAAGGCGATTGCCGTGATCAGCGCGGCCGGCACCGCGCTGACGGTGCTGCTGGGCGCGCGCGAAGTGCTGGCCGGCCGGCTGAGCCCGGGCGAGCTGCTCATCTTCATGGCCTACGTCGGCAGCCTCTACAAGCCGGTGCGCGACCTGGGCCGGCTGTCGGCCAAGTTCTCGCGCGCCAGCGTCAGCGCCCAGCGCGTGGCCGACATCCTGGACATCGCGCCCGACGCCGAAGACGCGCCCGACGCGCTGGACCTGCAACGCCCGGCCGGCGAGATCGTGTTCGAGGACGTGCACTTCAGCTACTCCGGCGGCCGCACGGTGCTGGCCGGGCTGAACCTGCGCATCGCCGCCGGTGAACGCGTGGCCCTGGTGGGTGGCTCGGGCGCGGGCAAGAGCACGCTGGTGGCGCTGCTGCTGCGGCTGTACGAGCCGAGCGCCGGCCGCATCCTGATCGACGGCGTCGACATCCGCCGCTACACCCGCGCCAGCCTGCGCCGCGAGATCGGCGTGGTGCCGCAGGACAACATGCTGTTCGCCGTGTCGGTGCGCGAGAACATCGCCTACGGCCGGCCCGATGCGCCGCAGGAAGCCATCGAGCGCGCCGCGATGGCCGCACGCGCGCACGAGTTCGTCGTCGGCCTGCCGCAGGGCTACGACACCGAGCTGCCCGAACGCGCCAGCAGCCTGTCGGGCGGCCAGCGCCAGCGCCTGTGCCTGGCGCGTGCCCTGGTGAAGGAACCGGCGGTGCTGGTGATGGACGAGCCCACCGCGGCCGTGGACGCCACCAGCGCGCGGCTCATCCACGAAGCCGTGGCCCACGTGCACCGGCATCGCACCCTGCTCGTCATCGCCCACGACTACGCCGACATGGCGCGTTACGACCGCGTGCTCGTGCTCGACGGCGGTCGCCTCGTCGAACAGGGCGCACACGACAGCCTGCTGGCCGCCCGCGGCCCCTACCTGGCCCTGGTGGAGCGACGACATGCCTGACACCCACTTTCGCAACCACCGGCCGACACTGCTGTTCTATTGCCAGCATTCGCTGGGCATCGGCCACCTGACCCGGTCGTTCGCGCTGGCCGCGGCACTGACGCAGGCCTTCCGCGTCGTCTTCCTGAACGGCGGCCGTCTGCCGCCGGGCGTGCCGGTGCCGGCCGGCGTCGAGCGCATCGACCTGCCGCCTTTGGGCATGGACGACGGCCACACCGTCGTCAGCCGCGAAGCCGGCTGCGACGTGGCCACGGCGCAGGCCGAGCGCCAGCGCCTCATCGGCCTGGCGCTGCAGCAGACACAGCCGGCGGTGGTGCTGGTGGAACTGTTTCCGTTCGGGCGCAAGAAGTTCGCCGGCGAGATCCTGCCGCTGCTGCGCGCCGCGCGGCGACTGCCTGGAGGCGCGGCGAAACTGGTCTGCAGCCTGCGCGACATCCTCGTCGACGCGCGCCCCGACCAGCAGCACCACGACGACCGTGCACGCTGGCTGGCCGACCGCTACTTCGACGCCGTGCTCGTGCATGCCGACCCGGTGTTCACGCGTCTGGAAGACAGCTTCCACCCGACGCGGCCGCTGCGTACGCCGGTGCACTACACCGGCTTCGTGGTGCCGGCGCGGCCGGCGGCCGTCCAAGCTGTGGCGCGCGGGCCGCACCTGCTGGTGTCGGCCGGCGGCGGCATCGTCGGCGACGGCCTCTTCGCCGCCGCGCTGGCCGCGCGCGAGCAGCTGGGCGGCACGCTGCCCTTGCGCATCGTCGCCGGGCCCTTCCTGCCGGAAGCGCAGTGGCAGGCACTGCAGCAACGCGCGCAAGGGCTGGCCGGCGTCGAACTGCTGCGCCATGTGCCGGACATGGTGGCCGAGCTGCGCCAGGCGCGCGCTTCGCTCAGCCAATGTGGCTACAACACCGCGCTCGACCTCGTGGTGGCGGCCGTGCCGGCCCTGGTGGTGCCCTACGAGACGGTCACCGAGAACGAACAACAGCAGCGCGCGCAGCGCCTGGCCGCTCTCGGCGCGCTGCTGCAGCTGCCGGCCGCCGAGGCCGGACAGCCGGCCCGGCTGGCGGCGGCGCTGCAGCAGTTGCTGCGCTTCCAGCCACGGCCCGCCGCGCTGGCGCTGGACGGTGCCCAGCGCAGCGCCGAGATCCTTGCGCGGCTGACCTTGCGGCCGCCTGCCCTAAACCCGAACCACGAGTTGCTGGCATGCCTGACGACCTGAGCCCCGTGCTGCGTGCGCTGGACGCGCGCCGCGAACCGCTGAGCTGCTTCGTGCGCGACGACGACGCCGGCTGGGACGACGACGCGCTGCTGGCGCTGCTGGACACAGTGGCGCAAGCCGGTGTGGCCATCGACCTGGCGGTGATTCCGAAGGCCACGGGCACGGCACTGGCCACCGAACTCTGCCGTCGCGTCGATGCCGCGCCCGCCCTGCTGGGCCTGCACCAGCACGGTTATGCCCATGCCAACCACGAGACCACCGGCCGCCGCTGTGAATTCGGCAACGACCGGCCGCCCGCTGCACAGCGGCGTGACCTGCTGCGTGGCCGCGCCCTGCTGCGCGAGCTGTTCGGTGCGCGGCTGGACGATATCTTCACCCCGCCCTGGAACCGCTGCGCGCCCTGCACGCCCGCGCTGCTGGCCGAAGCCGGCCTGGCGGCGCTGTCGCGCGACCACACGGCGCCACCCCAGCACGAGCTGCCTGAACTCGCGGTGGACATCGACTGGTGCAAGCACCGCAGCAGCGACGGCGTGGACGCCGGCGCGCTGGCACACACGCTGCTGACGGCGGTGCAGGCGCGCCAAGCCGGCACCCAGCCGCTCGGCCTGATGCTGCACCACGCGCAGATGCCCCCCGCCGACCTGCGCCTGCTGGCGCGCTGGCTGCCGGCGCTGGCGGGCCATCCGCAACTGCGATTCATGGCCATGCGCGAAGTGCTGGCCGACCGTGTGAAGCGTCTGCACTGAATCCCCCTTCCGACGGACCGGACGCCCCCGATGCCCCTGCCCCCGCTGCGCCTTGCCCTGGCCCTGGCCCTCACGTTTGCCGGCGCCTGGCCGGCGACCGCCCAAGCCCAAACCCAGAC
The DNA here is from genome assembly GCA_022842595.1 of Rubrivivax sp. GTDB lineage: Bacteria > Pseudomonadota > Gammaproteobacteria > Burkholderiales > Burkholderiaceae_C > Rubrivivax. Next base: position 88,881 of record JALHPF010000016.1, on the reverse strand, counting down.
CCAGACCCAAACCCAGACCCCGGCCGACAGCGACAAGCCCGCGACCAGCCCGCTGCCGGGCACCGAAGTCCGCCGTGTCGACGACCGCCGCCCCGCCGCGCCCACCACGATCTCGCTCTGGGGACGTCCGGTGACGCTGACCGGCAGCTGGGAACTGAGCCTGGAGCGCCGCCGCAACTTCGACCTGAACCGGGGGCGTGACCGCGACCGGCGCGTGCGCGAGCACGAAGTCAAGCTCGAGGCCGGCACCGGGCTGACTCCCGACCTGAAGGCCTTCGTTCAGATCGTCGGCCTGCACGAGACCCGCCACACGCAGGGCACCGCCGGCGCGGAGCGCCGCCACGCCATCGAACGCGGCGAGATGTGGCTGCAATGGGACCGCCTGGGTGGCGGCCACTGGAGCCTGCAGGCCGGCCGCGTGCCCCTGGTCGACCGCCGTGCCTGGTGGTGGGACGAAGACCTGGACGGCCTGCGCCTGCGCTATGCCCGGGGTCCGTGGCGGCTGGATGCCGGCCTGGGGCGCACGCTGGCCCGCCTGTCGTCCAGCGACAGCGGCATCGACCCGCGGGAGCAAGGCATCTGGCGCAGCTGGGGCCAGGCCAGCTGGCGCTGGGCACCGCGTCACGCGCTCGACGCCTTCTGGCTGTTCAGCCACGACCGTTCCGGCCAGCCTGTCGCTGGCACCACCTTCGGCGAGGACGGCGCACCCGACCCCGACGACCTGCGCGCCGGCTGGCTGGGCCTGCGCGCCAGCGGCGAATGGCGCCGCACCGAAGGCGGGCGCTGGGCCTCGTTGGTCTATTGGGCCGACCTGGCACTGCTGCGCGGCCGGGAAACATCCTGGCTGCCGGGCCCCGCGGCCAGCACCGCAGGCGCAGCCGCGCGGCGCCGCGTGCGCGGCCAGGCCTTCGACATCGGCAGCACCGTGAGCTTCCAGCTGCCGCTGCGGCCTTCGCTCACGCTGGCCCTGGCCCGAGGTTCTGGCGGCGAGCGCAGCGCCACGCGCGACGACAACTTCCGCCAGACCGGCCTGCACGAGAACAAGGCCCGCATCGCCGGTGTGAAACGGCTGCGCCGCTACGGCGAGCTGCTGCAGCCCGACCTGTCGAACCTGGCGGTGACGACGCTGGGCACCGGGCTGCGCGTGCTGGACAACAGCTCGATCGAACTCGTGCTGCATCGCTACCGGCAGGTGGTGGCGGCGACCACGATCGCGGGTGCACGTTTGTCGCAGGCCCCGCTGGGCTTGAACCGCGACCTCGGCCGTGAGTGGAACCTGCTGCTCGCGGTGCGCGAATGGCAGGCGCTCGAATTCACCCTGGCCCTGGCGCGCTTCGAGCCCGGCGCGGCCTTCGCCGGCGACCGGCGCGACCACGCGACGAGCGTCGAACTGGTTGTCGGCCTGAACTTCTGAGGCTGGCCGCCGGCAAGGACTGCTGGGCAGCCCCAATTGCGCTCGGTGCAGGTCTGGCGCTCAATGGCGCCATGCCGACACGACCCCTGGCCGCCGACAGCGGCGACACCGCCCCACTGCGCCTGCGTCGCTTGAGCTTCAGCGACCCGCTGCGCTGGCTCGCGCTGGGCTGGCGCGACTTCCGCCGGGCGCCCGCCATCGGCCTGTTCTACGGCGCCTGCTTCGTGGTGATGGGCTGGGCGCTGGTATCGGTCTTCGAAAGCTCGCCGGCCTATGTGCTGGCGCTGTCGGGCGGCTTCCTGCTGGTCGGGCCGTTTCTTTGCCTGGGCCTGTACCGCGTCAGCCAGCAGCTGGAAAACGGCGCGAAGCCAGGCTTTGCCGACTCGGTGCTGGCCTGGCGCGCGCGCACCGGGCAGCTGGCCATCTTCGGCGTGGTGCTGCTGGTGCTGGAAATGGTGTGGGCGCGCAGCACGATGGTGGTGTTTGCCGTCACCTTCGACGGCATGCCCGACTTCAAGGGCTCGCTGATGGCCCTGCTGTCGCCCGAGAACCTGGTCTTCATCGTCGTCTGGGCGGCGGTGGGCGCGCTCTTCGCTGCGCTGATCTACGCCATCAGCGTGGTGTCGATGCCGATGATCCTGCACCGCCGCACCGATGCCATCACCGCCGGGCTGACGAGCATGCGCCTGGTGCTGACGCAGACCAGCGTGATGCTTTGGTGGGCGCTGCTCATCACCGTGCTCGTGGGGCTGGCGATGCTGCCCTGGTTTGCCGGGTTGCTGGTGGTGGGGCCGGTGGTGGGGCATGCCAGCTGGCACGCCTACCGCGCCGCGGTGGCCGACGACAGCTGAAAGTGGGGGGTTGCTGCAGGACTGTATATTCATACAGACCATGCAGTTGATCCAGAAGCTCTCCATCCTGGCCGATGCCGCCAAGTACGACGCCTCGTGCGCCAGCAGCGGCAGCAGCAAGCGCCATTCGCTCGGCAACGCCGCGCAAGGCGGCATCGGTTCCACCGAGGGCATGGGCATCTGCCACAGCTATGCGCCCGATGGCCGCTGCATCTCGCTGCTGAAGATCCTGCTCACCAACTACTGCAGCTTCGACTGCCTGTACTGCGTCAACCGGCTCAGCTCGAACGTGCCGCGCGCGCGCTTCACGGTCGAGGAAGTGGTGCAGCTGACGCTGGACTTCTACCGCCGCAACGTCATTGAGGGCCTGTTCCTGTCCAGCGGCATCATCGGCAGCCCCGACCGGACGATGGAGCAGCTGGTCGAAGTGGCGCGGCAGCTGCGCGAGGTGCACCTGTTCCGCGGCTACATCCACCTGAAGACCATCCCCGACGCCAGCGCCGAGCTGCTGGCCGCCGCGGGCCGCCATGCCGACCGGCTCAGCATCAACGTCGAGCTGCCCACGCCGGCCGGGCTGCAGGCGCTGGCGCCGGCCAAGGACGGCGCGGCCATCAAGCGCTCGATGGCGCGGCTGCGCGTGCATATCGACGATGCCAAGGGCGAAGCCCGCGAAGCGCGCGAACAGCGCGCCAAGGGCGCTGCGGCCAAGGCGCGACCGCCACGCTTTGCCCCGGGCGGGCAGAGCACGCAGATGATCGTCGGCGCCGACGACAGCGACGACCGCGTCATCCTGGCGACCAGCGCCCAGCTCTACGCCAGCTACCGGCTCAAGCGGGTGTACTACTCGGCCTTCAGCCCGATTCCCGATGCGGCCGCCGCCCTGCCCCCCCAGGCGCCGCCGCTGCTGCGCGAACACCGGCTGTACCAGGCCGACTGGCTGACGCGCTTCTACGGCTTCGGCCACGACGAGATCGTCGTCGACGACAACGGCCTGCTGTCGCTGGACCACGACCCGAAGCTGGCCTGGGCCCTGGCGCACCGCGAGCGTTTCCCGGTGGACCTGAACCTGGCCCCGCGCGAGCTGCTGCTGCGCGTGCCGGGCCTGGGCGTGAAGAGCGTCGAGCGGCTGATCGCCAGCCGCCGCTGGCGCCGGCTGCGCAGCAGCGACCTGGCGCGGATGAAGCTGCCGCTGGCCAAGCTGCTGCCTTTCGTCGAACTGGCCGACCACACGCCCGGGCAGACGCTCGACGCCCAGGTCTTGCCCGCTCGGCTGGTGCGACACGCAGCGCCGGTGCAGGCCTCGCTGTTCGACTGAACGCCCGGCCGATGCTGTTCCATGCGCACGAGGCCGTGCTGGCGCACGAGGCCGACTTCGATGGCTTCCGGCGCGAGGCCCGGCGCCATCTGGCCGCCGGCGTGGCGCCGCACGACCTGGCCTTCGTCGTCGACGCTGAACGCGCAGCGGCCCCCCCAGCCCCGCTTGCAGCGGAAGACCGCGACGGCCCTGCCCGGCCCGTTCACGTCAGCCCTTCGCTGCTGGCCCTGCTGGCAGCCGCGGCGCTGCATGCCGAACCGCAACGCTTCGAACTCATGTACCGGCTGCTGTGGCGGCTGCGCGATCAGCCTGGTCTGCAGCACGACCCGCTCGACCCCGACCGGCTGCGCCTGGGCCTGATGGCGCAGGCCGTGCGGCGCGAACAGCACAAGATGAAGGCCTTCGTGCGCTTTCGCGAGGTGGCCGAACCCGGGCAGGCCACGCCGCTGCACGTGGCCTGGTTCGAGCCGGCGCATCACGTGCTGGAGGCGGTGGCGCCCTTTTTCGTGCGGCGTTTCGCCGGCATGCGTTTTTCGATCCTGACACCGCTGCGCAGCCTGCGCTGGGACGGACGGACGCTGCACTGGGCCGGCGGCGCCGACCGCGCCGACGCACCACCGGCCGACGCGGGCGAAGCGCTGTGGCTGGCCTATTACGCCCACATCTTCAACCCGGCGCGGCTGAAGCTGGCGGCGATGGAAAACGAGATGCCGCGCCGCTACTGGCGCAATCTGCCCGAGGCCGTGCTCATCGCGCCACTGGCCGCGGCCGCCACCACACGCATGGGGCAGATGTTGAACAGCCCAGGTACCGCACCGCGCCGGCGAATCCCCGAGGCGGCGCGAGCCCCTGACGCAGCGCGACCCGTGGCATTCGCGAGCGGGTCCCAAGCCTGGCCGCCGTTGCCTCGGGTTCTGCCGCAGGCAGCACCACGACGCCAGGTGTTGCTGGCCGAACGGCGCACCCTGGCCGACGGCTGCCGTGCCTGTCCGCTGGGCGAAGCCGCGACGCAGACGGTGCACGGCAGCGGCCCGGTCGGCGCGCGGCTGATGTTCGTCGGAGAACAGCCCGGCGACGAAGAAGACCTGCGCGGCGAACCCTTTGTCGGCCCGGCAGGGCGGCTGCTGGCCGGGGCCCTGCAGCAGCTGGGCCTGCCGCAGGACGGCGTCTACCTGACGAACGCCGTCAAGCACTTCAAGTACGAGGTGCACGCCACCCATCACGGCGCCATGCGCGGCAAGCGCCGCATCCACAAGACTGCAGCGCAGCAGGAGGCCCTGGCCTGCCTGCACTGGCTGGAAGAAGAGATCGCCCTGGTGCAGCCGCAGGCCATCGTGGCGCTGGGGCGCACCGCTGCCAGGGCGCTGCTGGGCCGCGAGGTGGCGGTGGGTGAAGACCGCGGCCGCTGGTGGCCACACGCCAGCGGTTCGCCGGTGCTCGTCACGCTGCATCCGGCCGCCGTCCTGCGCGCGCCCGCGGCAGAACGCGAGGCGCTGACGGCGGCTTGGATGCAGGACCTGGCCCGGGCCCTGGCGCCGCCAGGCCTGCCACCCGCCGAGGCCTGAATCAGCCGGCCGCCGACCAGGCCTCGAACAGGGCGTCGCGGCTGCGCAGGCCCGGCGCCGGCAGGGCGTGGTTGACGAGGTAGGTGGCCCCTTGGTGCCGGTTGTCCCACATCGCCTGGTGCGCCGCCGGCAATTCGTGCCAGGGCACGACGGTCGGCTCTGTCACGTCCAGCAGGCCGGCCGCGATCATGTCGTTCATGCGGGTCACCTCGAAGGCATTGCACAGGTGCGTGCCCAGGATGCTGGCGCCGGGCATCAGGATGCGGCGCTGCCGGGTCCACACCTGCGGCGCGTAGAAGGCATAACGTCGGCCTGCCATGTTCTCGCAGTAAACGACGCGCCCGGTGAAGGGCTTCACCAGGGCCGTGCTCACGCACAGGGCGTCGTGGCCAGCCCGTTCCAGTACCAGGTCGGGCGCGCCGCGCGGGTTGTCGGGGCTCTTCAGCAGCGCGCCCACGGCCGCGCCGAAGGGCTTCAGCGTGCGGTCCTGGAAGTCGCGTACGCCCTCTCGGAAGGCCTCGATGTCGGTTCTGGCATCGGCCAGCCGCGGCAGCGTCCGCGGCCAGTGGAAGGCGGTGCCGGCGCGGCGCCGGATCTCTTCCAGCGACACGACGCCAGCCACGGCGTCCTCGAAGCCCAGCGACTGCACGAACTCGCGCTGGGCGTCGGTGGCGGTGGCCACCACCGCACGTGCGCCGATGGCGCGCACGGCCTCGATCATCTCGAGCCCGGTGGCGTCCAGCAGAGCCGGGGCGGCCCCTTCCCCGCCCGGTTCACCCACGCCGTAGTACAGCAGCACCGCCTCGCCGGCGCGGGCGCCGGCGCGCTGCAGCATGGCTTCGGCCGCGGCCTGGCCGGGCTTGCCGACAAACGTGAGGTGGTAGCCCGAAGACGCGCCATAGAACGCCAGCGCGCCCCCTTCGGCCAGCAGCTGGAAGCTGCGCGGGAAGGCGGTCTCGCCGGCGTGCGAGACGGCGTAGTCGGCCAGGCGGCCGCCATTCAGCCGGCGGTATTCGGCCAGCAGCGGCGCGCCGGCGGCTTCCCAGCCTGCGACATCGGCTTCGGGCACGGGCGTGAACAGCGCCTGGAAGCGCGGGTCCTTGCGGTCCAGTGCGCCCACCGCGCCTTGTGTGGCGATGAAGGCCGCGCGCTCGGCGCTGCCCACGCCGCCCGTTACCGCCAGCCCGGCGCGTGTGGCGGCCTTCAGCGCTTCGAGCCCGGTGCCGGTGGCCGCGCCTTCGACGTACAGCGCGCGGCCCGGCGCCACCTGCAGCGTGGTGAACAGCGCACGCACGATCGTGCCCAGGTTCAGGGTGTAGGAACCGGCCTGCTCCAGCGTCAGGTCGCCAACCCCGGGTATCGGATGCAGCTGTGGCGCCTGGGTCAACAGGAACTGGGCATGGCTGCCGGTGCGGGTTTCGTAGCCCTGGATGGCGAAGCCGGCGAACATCGGGTCGCGCCCGGCCAGCGGGCTGAGCAGTTCGGTCTGGCCCGAGTACACCCCCACCAGGTCGCCCACTTTGAGCCGGCCCTCGCGCTTGGCCTCGCTGCCCAGTGCGGCCACCAGCGCGACGCCGCCGCTGCCGGTGACCTGCACGTCTTCCTCGTGGTTGTCGAAGGGCGAGACGGGTATGCCGGTGAGCGCCCAGATGTCGTTGAAGTTGACTTCCGAGGCCAGCATGTAGACCAGCGCCTCGTTCGGCGCCGGCGCTTCCACCGGCACGACGAGCTCGACCTCGCTGTGCAGCGGCGGGCCGAAGCCGGGCTGGCCGGTGGCGGTGTCGCGTGCCACGCCGAAGGCGAACTGCCAGGCCGGCAGCGGCGTCACGCCCGGATAGAACGGCGCGCCGCGGGGCAGCAGCGTGGCGTCGGCCAGACGCGCGTCGACCCAGCCCGGCAAATCGGCCACGCGCTTCACTCCGCCGCGGCGCACCGGCAGCGGCGGGCTCTGCTTGTCGATGAACTGGCGGATGCCGGTCTTGCCGCCCGCGGGGTCGACGACGGCCTGCGCAAACAGCTCGGCCTCGACCACGAGGCCGGCGTCCAGGCCCTGCGTCCAGCCGTGGCGGATGGCCTGCAGGGCCCGGTCGCGTGCGGCGGCACGGCCGGCCCACGCCAGTTGCGCCTGCACCTGCTGCAGATGGGGATCGGCCAGCGCCGCGTCCAGCGACAGGGCGCCAGGCGCGTTCCACTGCGGCAGGCCGCGCTGCCGTTCCTGCAGGGCCTGCCCCAGCACACTGCCGTCGCCTTGCACCAGGAATTCGCGGATTCGGGCATGCGCCGCACTCAGTACGTCGATCGAGGCCTCGGCCAGTTCGTCGACCAGGCCGATGGCCAAGGCTTCCCGGCCGCTGACGCTGCGCCCGCCCAGGATCAGGTCCAGCGCGTCACGCAGGCCGTCGTCGCCGCGGCGCTGCGCCAGCAGGCGCGGCAGGCGCTGGGTGCCGCCATAGCCGGGCAGCAGGCGCAGTCGGATCTCGGGCTGGCCCAGGCGCGCCATGGGCTCGGCAATGCGCCAGTGGCAGGCCAGTGCAAATTCCATCCCGCCACCGAGCGCCACGCCCTGGATCGCGGCGATGCAGGGCTTGCCCATGCATTCGAGCTTGCGGAAGGCCAGGTGCGCGTTGTTCGGCAGCGCGCGCGCCTCGTCCAGCGTGTGCACGTCTTCCAGCAGCTGCCGGATGTCGGCCCCGGCGACGAAGCTGGCCGTTCCCTGCCCGGTGAAGACCACCGCCGCCACGTCGTCGCGGCGCGACAGGTGCTCGACGACCACCGCCAGTTCGTCGAGCGCGCGTTCGTTCAATGCGTTCACGGGCGGGTTGCTCACCGTCACCGTCGCCACGCGCCGGCCCGGCGCGCCATTGAACTGCACCGTGAAATAGCGGTGGCGCTCGAACATCTGCTGCTCGTCGGCACGCTGCTGGTGCCGCTGCCAGTCGCCGATGGCCAGGCGCAGTTCGGCCAGGCTCTCGGGGTTCTTCAGCGTCGATGCGTCGCCGAGCTCGGCGTCAGAAGCCCCTTCCACCAGCGCCCGCACCATCCGCCGCACGTACTTGCCGCTGCGCGTTTCCGGGAACTGGCTGACCTCGATGAAGTCGGCCGGCACGGCCACCGCGCCCTTTTCGCTGCGCACCAGCTCGGCCAGGCGGCGACGGTCGTCCTGCGTCAGCTTGCGTCCGGCGGCGGGCTTCACGAAAGCCAGCGGCACCAGACCCTTTTCGCGATGCGGCGCGCCGACGACGATGACGTTGCCCACGGGGCTGTCCGGGTCCAGCGCCTTGTGGCGCAGGATCGCGCCTTCGATCTCCTCGGTGCCCATGCGGTGGCCGCTGACGTTGATGACGTCGTCGCTGCGGCCATGCAGGCTGAAGCTGCCGTCGGCATAGCGCACTGCGAAGTCACCCTGGGTGTAGGCCCAGGTGTCGCGCCAGCGCTGCCAGTAGGTGCGTGACCAACGCTCGCCGTCACCGCGCCAAGTTCGTGCCACGCGCAGGCCGCAGGCCGTGGCTTCGACGGCAAAGCCCGCGGCGTCGCCCCAGACGGTGCGCGCCAGGTACGGATACGGGGCCTCGATGACGATCTCGCCCTTCTCCTCGTCATCGGCGCGACGCCAGGCGCCTGCACCGGCCGCGCTGTCTTCCACCCAGACGTCGCCCATCACCCAGGGCAGCGGCCAGGTGTGGGCGTCGGGGCGCAGCGGGTAGTCGGCATTGCCGTAGAAATGCGTCCAGACCATGCCGCCATGTTCGGTGGCCCAGTAGCTGTTGATGTACTGCGGCGTCATCAGCTGCATGCCGAACTGCTGCACGCTGGGGCTGGTGGGCTCGGCGCAGAAGGTGGCCACGCGCAGGCTGCTCAGGTCGTACTGCTGCACGTCGCGCACGTTCTGGGCGTCGGCCATCACCGTCTTCAGGAAGGTGACGCCAGCCTTGAAGATGCGCACGCCATGACGTTCGATCATCGAGGCATAGCGCCCGGCATGCGGGAACGTGGGCGCACCCTCGCCGAGCACGCCGGTGCAACGCGTCGTCATCGTCGCGCTGAACATGTAGCTCTGGCCGGTGATCCAGCCCGGGTCGGCAACGACGTAGACGACGTCGCCGGGGCGGGCGTCGAAGGCCACCTTCATGGTGTGCGCCACGCCGGCGGTGTAGCCGCCGTGCACATGCACCACGCCCTTGGGCTTGCCGGTGCTGCCGCTGGTGTAGATGAAGAACAGCGGGAATTCGGCGTCCAGCCGCGCCGGCGGGCTGGCAGCCCAGATGGCGCGCACGAAGTCGGCGTCGGGCAAGGCCAGCAAGGCGGCTTCGTCGGCGACCGCCAGGCCGGCTTGCCGGGCGGCGGCCAGCAACAGGGCGCCGGCGGTGTTGGTCAGCTCGTGGCTCCAGGTGTCGCGCTCTGGGCGCCACACGAGATCGGCCTGTGCCGTGTGGCGAACGACGATGACGGTGTCCACGCGCGGCGGCGTGGCCACCAGGGCCTCGGCCACGCCGGTGCGCACGCGCGCAGCCTCGGCCGCGTTCAGCCGGCCAGTGCGGCCCAGCTCGGCCAGCGCGCGACCGACGCCGCGCATCGCGTCGCTGCGCTGTACCGTCACTTCGCCGGCCAGGGTGACCTGCACGCTGGCCAGCACCTGCCGGACAGCGAAGGCTTCCAGGCCCAGCGCCGCCAGGCGCGCGCCAATGGCGTCGAGCGCCGTGGCCACCGGCACGTGGTTGTCCAGCGCCGGGTCGGTGTAGGCGGCCTTGAACGGCACGATCTGCGCGTTGCGCCAGCCACCGTCGGCGGTGATCACGACGCGTGCACCGGCGTCGTGGATCCGGTCGGACAGGGTCTTGTCGCTGAAGCCACCGAACACCGGCGTGTAGACCACGCCCAGACGCTTGGCGGCCTGCGTCCAGAACAGCTGTGCCGGGATGTTCGGCAGGTTCAGCGCGATGCGGTCGCCGGCCCGCAGGCCCAGGGCCTGCAGCGCAAGCGCGCATTTGGCGGTTTCCAGCAGCAGCCGCTTGCGGCTGATGCGGTGGCTGTCCACCGGTGCGCCGCGGCCGCCGTCCTGCGACATGTCCCAGCGGTCACCTTCGACGATGAAGGCGGTTTCGTCGCCGTGGCCGGCCAGCACATGGCGGTCGACTTCGTTGAAACAGGCATTCGTCAGGCCGCCGCTGAACCAGCGGTAGTGCGGGGGATCGCTGGCGTCGAAGGCCGTGTCCCAGGGTTCGAAAGCGCCGCCCAGGTCGGCTTGCACGGGTTGGCCGCTGGCACCGTCCCAGCCGGTCCAGCGGCCGCTGCTGTCGTCGAAGCTGAGCCAGCTGCCGTGCGCGCCGACGCCGGGCACGAACCAGTGGATTTCGCGCCGGGCGATGCCGCCGTGGAAGGCGCCAGGGTCGACCTCTGCGGCGGCGCGCTGCGCTTGCCAGTCGGCGCGGGTGCGGATCGGGTTCGTCAGGGCGTGTGGTTCCGGCATCGCAGGCATCGACCTCAAGCGGTGAACTTCAGCGCCTGTCGCCCAGCGCGTGGGCCAGCGTCCCCAGGTCGACGTATTCCAGTTCACTGCCAGCCGGCACGCCCCGCGCCAGCCGCGTGACCTTCAGACCCCGCGACTTCAGCGCCTGCGCCAGCGCATGGGCCGTGAGCTCGCCTTCGGCGGTGAAGCCGGTGGCCAGGATCACTTCCTCGACCACGCCGTCGGCGGCCCGTTCCAGCAGCGGCGCGGCGCCGATGGCGTCGACACCCACGCCGTCGAGCGGGCTGATGCGGCCCATCAGCACGAAGTACAGGCCAAGGTAGCTGTTGCTGCGTTCCAGCGCCGCCTGGTCGGCGGGCGTCTCGACCACGCACAGCAGCCGGGGGTTGCGGCGCGGGTCGCTGCAGGTGCTGCAGATCTCGTTTTCGGTGAACGTGTGGCAGCGCTGGCAATGGCGCATCTGCTGCACCGCGTGGGTCAGCGCCCCGGCCAGGCGGCGCGCACCGTCGCGGTCGTGCTGCAGCAAGTGAAAGGCCATGCGCTGCGCCGATTTCTGGCCCACGCCGGGCAGCCGGCGCAAGGCCTCGACCAGGCCTTCGAGCGCCGGCTCGGTCATCAGAACGGGAACTTCATGCCGGGCGGCAGCGGCAGGCCGGCGGTGAGCTTGCCCATCTTCTCGGTGCTGACCTCTTCGGCCCGGCGCACCGCGTCGTTGAAGGCGGCGGCGACCAGGTCTTCGAGCATGTCCTTGTCGTCGGCCAGCAGGCTGGGGTCGATGACGACGCGCTTGACATCGTGCTTGCAGGTCATCGTGACCTTCACCAGCCCGGCGCCGCTCTGGCCGTCGACTTCCATCAGCGCCAGTTCGTCCTGGGCCTTCTTCATGTTGTCCTGCATCGCCTGGGCTTGTTTCATCAAGCCCGCGAGTTGGCCCTTCATCATGGCTGTGGTCCTTGTTCGGTGGGGGTGGGGGTGGCGCTGGAAACCGTGACCGGCTTGATCGAACCGGGCACGATGCGCGCCGTCTTGTACTGCGCCAGCAACTGCTGCACCAAGGGGTCGCCATGGATCACGGCTTCGGCTTCGGCCTGGCGGCGCTGGCGTTCGGCGGCGTCGCGGCGGGCGGGTGTGTCGGTCGGGCTGCCCGCCGCGACGTCGAGCTGGATCTCGTGGCCCAGTGCGGCGGCCAGGGCCGCACGCAGCTTGTCCTGCAAGGCCGGGTTGCGCAGCATCTCGCGTTCGACCAGCAGCCGCCAAGTGGGCGGCTGGGTGGCTTCGTCGACCGCCGCCAGGCCCGACTGCACGGCCAGTTCGCGCACCAGGGCCTGGGCACCGCCGTCGGCGCAGACCTGCCGGACGAGGGTGTCCCAGCGCTCGGCCAGGGCGGGGTCGGCCGTAAAGCCAGGCGGCGCGGGTTCGGCGGCCTGGACCACGGTGGCGGCAGGCGCGGCAGATGCAGAAGGCAAAGCCGCTTTGACCGATGTGACCGATGTGACCGATGCGGCCGATTCGGCAGGCGCCGTCGTGTGTTCGGGCTGCGCCGGCACGGGCGTGGACTTCGGCGCCGCGGCCACAGCCTTCACGGGCAGGCTGGTCGCGGGTGGCGCCGGCGCGCGCAGGGGGGCCGCGCGTACTGCGGATGCCGCCGATGTCGCCGACGCGGCGGGTGCAGCTGCCGCCGCGGCTGCAGACGAGACGGTAGACGAGACGGTAGACGGCGCAGGGCCCGGCGCGACCATTGCCGCCCCGCCTGCAGGCGGGAACGCCAGGAAGCGCAGCAGCACCATCGTCAGCGCGCCGTACTCGTCGCTCATCAGGCCGAGCTCGGCGCGGCCGTGCAGCACCATGCTGTAGAGCAGCTGGGTCTCGTCAGGCGCCAGCACGCTGGCCAGCGTGCGGGCGTCCTCGGTGTCGGGGTCTTGCGTGTCGAGTGCGCCGGGCACGGCCTGTTCGATGGCCATCTGCTGCAGCAGCTGGGCCATCTCTTCCAGCGTGCCGGTGGCCGACAGCGCCAGGCCGCGCAGCCCGTCCACGGCCTGCAGCACCGCCGCGCCGTCGCGCCGCGCCAGCGCCTCGACCAGCGCGCGGGCCTGCCCGCGGTCGACCGCACCGAGCATCGCGCGCACGCCGTCTTCGCGCAGTGCGCCGCTGCCGTAGGCGATGGCCTGGTCGGTGAGCGACAGGCCGTCGCGCATCGAACCCCGCGCCGCGCGCGCCAGCAAGCGCAGCGCGCCGTCGTCGAAGGGCACGGCTTCGGCCTCCAGCACACGCGCCAGGTGCTCGCGCACGGTGGCCGGTGCCATCGGCCGCAGGTTGAACTGCAGGCAGCGGCTCAGCACCGTGGGCAGCATCTTCTCGGGGTCGGTGGTGGCCAGCACGAACTTCAGGTAGTCGGGCGGCTCTTCCAGCGTCTTCAGCAGGGCGTTGAAGGCGTCCTTGGTGAGCTGGTGGGCCTCGTCGATCATGAAGACCTTGAAGCGGCCGACGCTGGGCTTGTAGGCGGCGCGTTCGATCAGGTCCTTGATTTCGTCGATGCCGCGATTGCTCGCAGCGTCGAGCTCGGTGTAGTCGATGTAGCGGTCGGCGTCGATTTCCAGGCAGGTGCTGCACACGCCACAGGGCTCGGCGGTGATGCCGCCCGTGCCGTCGGGGCCGACGCAGTTCAGGCTCTTGGCGAGGATGCGGCTGACCGTGGTCTTGCCGATGCCGCGTGTGCCCGTGAAAAGGTAGGCATGGTGCAGCCGCTGCTGCGTCAGCGCGTTCGTCAGGGCCTGAACGACGTGTTCCTGCCCCACCATCTCTGAGAAACGGCGGGGGCGGTACTTGCGGGCCAGGACGATGGTGGACATGAGCTGCCGATTCTAGGGTGGGGATAATCCACCCCCATGAACCCGCCTGCCCCCACCCCGCTGACCTATGACCAGGCCGGCGTCCAGTACGACCTGATCGACCCGCTGAAGGTGGCCGCCCAGCGCGCCGCCGCCGCCACCGGCGCCCACCTGGGGGCGCACGGCTTCGCCGAACTGGCCGGCTCGCGCGGTGAATCGGCCTACGTCGTCGATGTCGGCCCGTTCCTGCTGGCCAGCATCGTCGAATGCCTGGGCACGAAGACCCTGGTGGCCGACGAGATGCAGCGCCTGACCGGCCGCAGCTACTTCGACGGCATCGCCCAGGACACGATCGCGATGGCCGTCAACGACCTGGTCACGGTGGGCGCCACGCCGCTGGTGGTGCAAGCCTACTGGGCCGCCGGCGGCAGCGACTGGTTTGCCGACGCCGACCGTGCCCAGGCCCTGGTGCGCGGCTGGAAGGCGGCCTGCGACGTCTGCCAGGTGGCCTGGGGCGGTGGCGAGACGCCGGCGCTGGCGGGCATCGTCGAAGCCGGGCGCATCGATCTCGCGGCCTCGTGCACGGGCCTCGTCAACCCGAAGGAACGGCTGACGCTGGGCGACCGGCTCGGCGCGGGTGACGCCATCGTGCTGCTCGCCAGCAGCGGCATCCATGCCAACGGACTGAGCCTGGCGCGCAAGCTGGCGGAACGGCTGCCGCAGGGTTACCTGACCGAGATCGAACCCGGCCTGCGCTACGGCGACGCGCTGCTGGCACCCACCACGCTGTATTCGCCCGTGACCGAAGCGCTGTGGCGCGCCGGCGTGCCGGTGCACTACGCCGCCAACATCACCGGGCACGGCTGGCGCAAGCTGCTGCGCCACCCGAAGACGCTGGCGTACCGCATCCACACCCTGCCGCCGGTGCCGGCGGTGCTGCGCTTCATCCAGCAGCAGGCGGCGATGGACGATGCCGAGGCCTACGGAACACTGAACATGGGTGCGGGCTTCGCGCTGTTCGTGCCGGCAGCCCAAGCCGAACAGGCCGCCGCCGTGGCGCGCGACTGCGGTGTGCCCGCCTGGGTGGCCGGCCAGGTGGAGGCGGGGGCCAAGCAGCTGCACATCGACCCGCTGGGTGTGCGGTTCAGCGGCGAGGACCTGCAGCTGCGCTGAGGGCCTGGGCTACACTCGTCGGTGACGGGCCTCCTCGCATGGAAGCACGCCCAACCGGGTCAGGTGGGGAACCAAGCAGCCCTAAGCGTTGTAACCAGTGCCGAGATCAGGCTCGTCACCTACATCAAGAAGAAGCGCCCCGGTGGGGCGCTTTTTTCATCGGTCTTCGGCAGCGGCTTACTTGAAGCCCACGCGGTCCAGCATCTGCTGGATGGCAACGGTGTTCGCACCCACCTTGGCGATGGGCACGGTCTCGGCCTTGAAGCTGCCCAGGCTGGCCAGCGCGGGGTTGCTGGTCTTCACGCCGGGCACGGTGGCGTATTCGTTGTTGCCATCGGCCAGCATGCGCTGGGCGTCGTCGCCGGACAGGTACTCGATGAACTTCACGGCCGCTTCGCGGTTTTTCGCGTGGCGAGCAATCGCCGCACCGGAAATGTTCACGTGGGTGCCCCAGCTGGACTGGTTCGGGAAGACCACGCCGACCCGGTCGACGATGTCCTTGTCCTCGGGCTTGGTGCTGCGCATCAGCCGCGCGAAGTAGTAGGTGTTGGTCACCGCCACGCCGCATTCACCCGAAGCCACGCCCTTGATCTGGTCGGTGTCGCCGCCCTTCGGCGCACGCGCCAGGTTGGCGACGATGCCCTTCAGCCAGTTTTCGGTGGCCTGCGGGCCCAGGTGTTCCAGCACCGAGCCGAACAGGCTCAGGTTGTAGGGGTGGGAACCGCTGCGGATGCAGACCTGCCCCTTCAGCGCCAGGCTGGCCAGCTTTTCATAGCTGTCGACGTCGGCGGCCTTCAGCCGTGCCTTGTCGTAGACGATGACGCGCGCCCGCGTCGAAACACCCACCCACTGCGGGCCCTGCCCGGTGTCACCGGCGCGGAACTGCGCCGGAATGCGCTGCTCGACGACAGCCGACCTGAACGGCTGGAACAGGCCCTGCTGCTCGCCGCGCCACAGCCGCGCCGCGTCGACGAGCAGGATGACGTCGGCGGGGCTGGCCGTGCCCTCGGCTTGCAAGCGAGCCAGGATGCCGGCGTCGTCGGCCTCGACCCGGTTGATGCGGATACCGGTGGACTTGGTGAAGTTGGCGTACAGCGCCTCGTCGGTCTGGTAGTGGCGCGCCGAATAGAGGTTCAGCACCTGTTCCTGGGCACTGGCTGACGCCGCACTCAGCGCCAGCACGGCGGCGCCCATCGCAGACAGCGTCAAAAGGGCAAGTCGGCGGGTGGCCTTGATCGGTTTCATGGGCATCGATGGCACCGTCGTGGCGCCTGGGTTGAGACAGGTCACAAATATAAACGCGAATCATTGTTATTGGCAATCAGCTCAACAACTGGGCCCACAGCTTGTCCAGGCGTTTGCCGCTCACCGGCTGCGGCGTGCGCAGTTCCTGGGCGAACAGGCTCACGCGCAGCTCTTCCAGCAGCCAGCGGTATTCGTCCATGCGCGCGTGGCCAGCACCCTTCAATTCAGCCAGGCGGCGTAGCCAGCGCTGTTCCAGCGGGCGCAGCTCGGCCAGCCGGGCAGCGTCGCGGGCGGGGTCGGCGCGCAGCTTGTCGAGGCGAAGCACGATGGCCTTCAGGTACCGCGGCAGGTGCTGCAGCGCCGGCCAGGCCGTTTCAGTGAGAAAGCGCTTGGGCATCAGCCGCTGCAGCTGGGCGGCGACGTCCTCGGCCACGTCGCGCGGCGGCTTGCTGTCTTTCAGCTTGCGCGCGGCCGCGGCGTAGTCGGTCAGCACCGTGGCGGCCAGGCGCGCCACTTCCTGGGCAATGAGCGTCAGCCGGGTGCGGCCTTCCTCGACGCGCTTGCCGAAGGCCGCGGCGTCGGTGGGCAGCGGCTCGGCCAGAAAGGCGCGGTCGAGCGCGATCTCGACGATCTGCGCACGCAGGTCTTCCAGCGTGCCCAGGTTCATGTACAGCGCGGCCATCTTCGGCAGGTCGGGAATGCCCTTTTCCAGGTACTTCAGCGGCTCCTTGATCTGCAGCGAAACCAGCCGGCGCAGCCCGGCGCGGTGGCGGCTGGCGGCGACATCGGGCTCGTCGAAGACTTCGATCTCGACATGCGTGCCTCGGTCCAGCAAGGCCGGGAAGCCGACCAGGGTCTGCGCACCGCGGCGGATTTCCATGAGCTCGGGCAGTTCGCCGAAGGTCCAGGCGGTGTAGCGCGCGGCTTCGGCCGGCGCGGCGGGAACGGCCGCCGCTGGCTTCACCACCTGAGCCCGCACACCGCCGGCTTGTGATGCCGGCGCAGGGGATGCCGGCGAGGGGCTGGCCGCCGGTGCCGCCACCTTCAGCGCCGCCAGCGCCTGGAAGGCACTGCGCGCCTGCCCGCCCAGCTCGGCTTTCAGGCTCGCCAGGTCGCGGCCGGTGCCCAGCTGCCGACCATGTTCGTCGACGACGCGGAAGCTCATGAACAGGTGCTGGCCCAGCGTCTCGAGCTTGAAGTCGTTGCGCTGCACCGGCAGCTGGGTGCGTTCACGCACCGCCTTCAGCAGGGCGTCCATCAGGCTGCCCTGGGCAAAAGGCACGAGCTCGCAGAATTCCGCGGCATAGTCGGGCAAGGGCACCAGGCGCGAGCGCGGGCGCTGGTGCAGGCTCTTGATGAGCGCCAGCACCTTGCCGTGCAGCATGCCGGGCACCAGCCATTCGCATCGCTCCTCGTTCACCTGGTTCAGCGCGTAGATGGGCACGGTGACGGTGATGCCGTCCTTGGCGTCGCCGGGCTGGTGCAGGTAGCTCACCGCGCAGTCGATGCCGCCCAGCCGCAGCGTCTTCGGGAACGACGCGGTCGTGATGCCGGCGGCTTCGTGCCGCATCAGTTCCTCGCGCTTGAGAAACAGCAGCTGCGGCTGCGCCTTCACCGCTTCGCGGTACCAGCGCTCCAGCAGCGCGCCCGAGAACACGTCCTTCGGCAGCTGCTGGTCGTAGTAGGCGTAGATCAGCTCGTCGTCGACCAGCACGTCCTGGCGTCGCGACTTGTGCTCCAGTTCCTGCACCTGGGCCAGCAGCTTGCGGTTGTGCGCCAGGAAGGGCAACTTCGTGTCCCAGGCGTCTTCGTGCAGGCTGGCCACCAGCGCCTCGCGGATGAAGATCTCGCGCGCGGCCACCGCGTCGATGCGCCCGAAGTTCACGCGCTTGTTGTTGTAGATGACGATGCCATACAACGTGGCGCGCTCCAGCGCCACCACTTCGCCGGCCTTCTTCTCCCAGTGCGGCTCGAGCAGCTGCGTCTTCAGCAGATGGCCGGCGATGGCGGGAATCCAGGTCGGCTCGATCGCCGCCAGGCCGCGGCCGTACAGCCGCGTGGTCTCCACCAGTTCCGCTGCCACCAGCCAGCGCCCGGGCTTCTTGCTGAGGTGCGCGCCCGGGTGGCGCCAGAACTTCAGGCCGCGGGCGCCGAGGTACCAGTCTTCGTCGTCGCTCTTGCAGCCGATGTTGCCCAGCAGCCCGGCCAGCATCGCCAGGTGCAGCTGCTCGTAGGTGGCGGGCTGGGTGTTCAGGCGCCAGCCATGTTCGGCCACCACGGTGTGCAGCTGGCTGTGGATGTCTCGCCACTCGCGAACGCGGCGGGCGCTGACGAAGTTCTCGCGCAGGCGCTGTTCCTGCTGGCGGTTGGTCAGCTTGTGGACCGCCGCGTCGGCGCCGTGTCCACGACCTTCCTCGATCCACTTCCAGAGCTTCAGGTAGCCCATGAACTCGGAACGTTCGTCGTCGAACTTCTTGTGCTTTTCGTCGGCGGCCTGGGCCGCTTCCATCGGCCGGTCGCGCGGGTCCTGGCCGCTGAGCGCGGCAGCGATGATCAGCACCTCGCTCAGGCACTGGCGGTCGCGCGCTTCCAGGATCATCCGGCCCACGCGCGGGTCCAGCGGCAGGCGGCTCAGTTCCTTGCCGATGGCCGTCAGCTCGTTGGCTTCGTCGACGGCGTTCAGCTCGTCGAGCAGCGCGTAGCCGTCGGCGATCGCCTTTTTCGGGGGCGCTTCGAGGAACGGGAACTCTTCGACCGTTCCCAGGTGCAGCGCCTTCATGCGCAGGATCACCCCTGCCAGCGACGAACGCATGATCTCGGGGTCGGTGAACTTCGGCCGGCCGGCGAATTCCTGTTCGCTGTAGAGGCGAACGCAGATGCCGTCGGCCACACGCCCGCAACGCCCGGCGCGCTGGTTGGCGGCCGCCTGGCTGATGCCCTCGATCTGCAGCTGCTCGACCTTGTTGCGGTAGCTGTAGCGCTTCACGCGCGCCTGGCCGGTGTCGATGACGTAGCGGATGCCCGGCACCGTCAGCGAGGTCTCGGCAACGTTGGTGGCCAACACGATGCGCCGGCCATTGCCTTCCTGGAACACACGGTCCTGCTCGGCCTGCGACAGGCGCGCGAACAGCGGCAGGATCTCCGGCTGCGGCCCGCCGCGGTGCTGCTGCGCCAGGTGCCGCCGCAAGTGGTCGGCGGCGTCGCGGATCTCGCGTTCGCCGGGCAGGAAGACGAGGATGTCGCCGGCCTTCTCGCGCCAGAGTTCGTCGACCGCGTCGGCGATGGCGTCTTCCAGGTCGAAGTCCTTGCGCTCCTCGAACGGCCGCCAGCGCTGTTCCACCGGGAAGGTGCGGCCCGACACCATGATCACCGGCGCCGGGCCGCGGGCGCTGGCGAAGTGCTTCGCGAAACGGTCGGCGTCGATCGTGGCAGAGGTGACCACCACCTTCAGGTCGGGCCGCCGCGCCAGCACTTCCTTCAGGTAGCCCAGCAGGAAGTCGATGTTCAGGCTGCGCTCGTGGGCTTCGTCGATGACGAGCGTGTCGTAGGCCTTGAGCAGCGGGTCGGTCTGGGTTTCCGCCAGCAGGATGCCGTCGGTCATCAGCTTCACGCTGGCGCCAGCGCCCAGCCGGTCCTGGAAGCGCACCTTGTAGCCCACCACGTCGCCCAGCGTCGTGTTCAGCTCCTTGGCAATGCGCTGCGCCACGCTGGAAGCGGCGATGCGCCGCGGCTGGGTGTGACCGATCAGCCCGTTGCCGCCGGCGCCCCAGCCGCGGCCGAGCTCGAGCAGGATCTTCGGCAACTGCGTGGTCTTGCCCGAGCCCGTTTCGCCGCAGACGATGACGACCGGGTTGTCGGCGATCGCGCGCGCGATTTCCTCGCGCCTGGCGGAAACCGGCAGCGACTCGGGGTAGGTGATCGGGGGGATGGGCTGCGCGGCGTGAGGCGGGCGGGCAGCGCGGGGGGAATGGGTTCGCACGGGCCGCGCATTATCGGCGCGGGCCGCGACGCTGCCGAAAGGCGTCAGTTGAGGTACTGCATGATGGAAATCACCGCGCCCTGCGGGTCCTGCAGCACGGCCATGCGGCCGACCGTGGGCACGTCCATCGGGGGCACGAGCACCTGCCCACCCAGTGCCACGGCCTTCTCGGCGCTGCGGTCGGTGTCGTCGACGGTGATGTAGCAGCCCCAGTGCGGCGGCATCGGCGGACTGGCGGGGGGCGGCGGCATGATGCCGGCGACCATCGCCTCGCCGATGGCCGCAATGCGGTAGTCGCCCATGTCAGGGATCGGATCCTTCACCTGCCAGCCAAAAAGCTTGCCGTAGAAGACGGCAGCCGCGGCGGGGTCGGACGTGGTCAGTTCATTCCAGCTGAAAGCACCGTGGGTCTTGGTGACATCCATCGCAGGCTCCTCGGTTCAGGCATGTGGGATGCGCATGCTGCGGCACAATCCGGGTCGCTGTCGACCCCACCATGAGACGCCTTTGAGCCTCGTTTTCCCGCACACCTTCGTTCCCTGGTTTCGTGCCGTGGCGCCGTACATCCACGCGTACAAGGGCAAGACCTTCGTGGTGGCGATGGCCGGCGAGATGATCGCCGCGGGCAAGCTGAATGCCTTCGTCCAGGACCTGGCGATCCTGCACGCCATGGGTATCAAGATCGTGCTCGTGCACGGATTTCGTCCGCAGGTGACCGAGCAGCTCGCGGCGAAGGGGCATGTGTCGCGCTACCACCGCGGCATCCGCATCACCGACGCCGTGGCGCTGGACGCCGCGCAGGAAGCCGCCGGGCAACTGCGGTTCGAGATCGAGGCCGCCTTTTCCCAGGGCCTGCCGAACACACCCATGGCCAACGCCACGGTGCGTGTGGTGTCGGGCAATTTCCTCACTGCGCGACCGGTAGGCATCGTCGACGGCATCGACCACATGCAAAGCGGCCTGGTTCGCCGTGTCGACCACCACGCCATTCGCCGCGCCATCGACATCGGCGCTCTGGTGCTGCTCAGTCCTTTCGGCTTTTCACCCACTGGTGAAGCCTTCAACCTGACGATGGAAGACGTGGCCACGGCCACGGCCATTGCACTGGCTGCCGACAAGCTGGTCTTCATGACCGAGATTCCCGGCATCCGCGAAGATCAGGACGACCCGGACAGCGCCATCGATACCGAGCTTTCGCTGGCAGAAGCGCGCAAACTGCTGGCCAGCCTGCCGGCGCCGACCCTGCCCACCGACATCGGGTTCTATCTGCAGCACTGCGCACGGGCCTGCGAAGGCGGCGTCGAGCGCTCGCACATCCTGCCATTCGCCAGTGACGGTGCCTTGCTGCTTGAAGTGTTCACGCACGACGGCGTGGGCACGATGGTGGTCGACGAACGCCTGGAAAGCCTTCGCGAAGCCACGTCGGACGACGTTGGCGGCATACTGCAACTGATCGAGCCTTTCGAGCGTGACGGCACGATGGTGCGGCGCGAGCGCACGGAGATCGAGCGCGACATCGCCACCTACACCGTGATCGAACACGACGGCATCATCTTCGGCTGCGCCGCACTGATGCCCTATACCGAAGCGCGCACGGCGGAAATGGCCGCGCTCACGGTGTCGCCGCTGTCCCAGGGCCAGGGCGATGGAGAACGCATCCTCAAACGCATCGAGCAGCGCGCCAAGGCGGCGGGTTTCGAAAGCATTTTTGTCCTGACCACGCGCACCATGCACTGGTTCATCAAGCGCGGCTTCAAACAGGTCGACCCCGACTGGCTGCCCGAAGCCCGCAAGAAGAAATACAACTGGGACCGGCGCTCGCAGGTGCTGGTCAAGAAACTTGTCTGACTACGGAGATTCACCATGGCCCGGATCGTGAACTGTATCTATCTGAAAAAGGAAGCCGAAGGCCTGGGTTTTGCGCCCTATCCTGGCGAATTGGGCAAGCGGCTATACGACAATGTCAGCAAGGAAGCCTTCGAACTTTGGAAGAAGCACCAGACCATGCTGGTGAATGAAAACCGCCTGAACCTCGCCGACGCCCGCGCCCGCCAGTACCTGGCCAGACAGATGGAGCAGTTCTTTTTTGGCGACGGCGGCGATAAACCCATGGGCTATGTACCGCCGGCGACCTGAATGTGCAAATGATGGGTTGCGGGTTTGCCTGGGAAGAATCGATTCTATTGATGATATATTTCATCGGTTAATCACCAACCCCCAAAGACAGATATGGCAACCCTGAATGATCTCCTGGCCCAGAAAGCCGCGCTAGAAAAGCAGATCGCCGACGCCCAGCGTGAGGAACGCGGTGCGGCCATCGCCAAGGTCAAGGCCCTGATGACGGAATATGGCCTGAGCCTTGCCGATCTGGGCACACGCAGCCCGTCTTCGGCCCCGCGCAAAGCCAGCGGCAAGGTGGCGGCGAAATACCGCAACCCGGCCACGGGTGACACGTGGTCCGGCCGGGGGCTGAAGCCCAACTGGCTGCGCGCCGCTCTCGAGGCTGGCCGCAAGATCGAGGACTTCGCTGTCTGATTGCCCGCGGCCGGGCTTCCCCTGATGCCCGGTCAGCCAGCGCCGGCTCCGGGCGTCTGTCAGACAGCCCGGCTGCCGCGTACGATCCGGCAGAGCATCCGTGATCGAGTTCCCTTGAAGATTCTGCTTGCCAGACACCTCGCGCCACAGCATCTCGGCGGCTGGGGCAACCACGCCCAGGCCATGGCGCGCGCGTGCGTGCTGTTGTTGTCGTGCGGTCTGCTGGTGCACGCGGGCACGCTGGCACTGCCAACGGTCGGGCTCTGGTCAGGGCTGGCACTCCCGGCAGGCGTGGGGCTGGCGGCAGTGCTGCGCTGGGGCTGGCCGATGGTGCTGCCGGCGGCGCTGGGCAGCGCGATCGGCCTGCTGCTGCTGGAAGTGCCTGTCGCAGCGGCCATGGCTGCTGTTGCGGCAAGTACTGCCGCGCAACTGCTGGCCGCGTGGTGCCTGCGCAACCGCGCCTTCGATCCCCGTCTGGACCGGCCCCGCGACTTGGGCTGGCTGGCGACCTGCACCCTGCTGGTGATGGCGCCCGTAGGCGCCACCTTGACCTGGGCTGCTGGCACATCCCCATCGTCAGCATTCGACGCGCCGGCAGCCGGGATGATGTGGCTTGTCGGCTGCTTCTGGATCGGCACGGGCGGACTGGCCACGTCCTTCTTCGTGCTCACGCTCGACCGCCGGACGCTCTACCCGCTGCAGCCTTCGGTGCCTTGGCTGGAACCGCTCGTGGCCTTGCTCAGCGTTTTCGGTCTGTGGCTGGCCCTGGCCTGGCTGTCCGGCCTGCCCGCAGCCCGCCAGACACTGCCTTTCCTGCCCTGGCTGGTGGTGCCGATCCTGGCCTTGCGGGGCCATGCTGCGCTGTCCAGCGGTGCCGTGATCGGTGCCTTGCTGCTGCTGGCCGCTGCTGCGGCCGGGCCGGACGGCTTGCACGCGACCGACCCTTCGGCACTGGGCCTGGGCGCCTGGATGGCGAGCAGCCTGACGCTCGTCATCGGCATGCATGCGGCGCTGGTGCACTGGCGGGGGCGGTCCAAGCGCTGGGAATGGGCGCTGGACGCCTCCAGGCTGGGCGTGGCCGACTGGCGGGCCGACAACGCGGAGGCCTTTGCGTCGGTCGCCTGGCGCACCCTGTCCAACCATGGCCAGCCCGACTGGCGGCCGGAAGACTGGGTCCGCAACACGCACCCCGAAGATCGCCCCACCCTCGAAGCCGCGATGCTGAGCCTGGCAGACGGTCAGGCCGGCCGTCAGCAGTTTGAACTGCGTTTGCCCGACGGCGAGGGCTGGCGCTGGGTCGAGACCACGTTGCTGGTGATCGAACGTGCCGGCGACGGCCATCCCACCCGCTTCCTGGCGACGCTGGCCGACGTGCAGGAACGGCGCGAAGCCCTCGAACGCAAGCGCATGTCCGCGAGCTTGTTCCAACATTTGCACGAAGGCCTGCTGATCACCGATGCCGACCAGCGCGCACTCGACGTCAACCCGGCCTACACCCAGATTCTCGGCGTCACTCGCGAGGAACTGTTGGGCACCGTGCCTTCCCTGCTGCGCCCGACGCCTGCCGACCCCATCGCGCGCCAGCAGCGCGCCGCCATGTGGGCCAGTCTCAGCGAAACCGGCAGCTGGCGCGGCGAACTCATCGAACGCCGGCGCAACGGCGAGCAGTGCACCCTGCACGCCACCATTTCCACCGTGCCGGGCCCCACCCGCGACCTGCGCTACCACGTGCTGGTGATCAGCGACATCACCGAACAGCGCGTGCAGCGCGAACAGCTCGAACGCCAGGCCCACACCGACGAGCTCACACGCCTGCCCAACCGCGCTCGCCTGTCGCAGTTGCTCGACGACGCGATGAAGGCCGCCGACCGCGACGGCTACCTACTGGCGGTGTGCTACCTGGATCTCGATCGCTTCAAACCGGTCAACGACCGCTACGGCCACGCCGCTGGCGACCGGCTGCTGGCCGAACTGGCCGGCCGGCTGCGCAGCGCCCTGCGCAGCCGCGAACACTGGGTCGACTCCGCGGCGCGACTGGGCGGCGACGAATTCGTGCTGCTGCTGCGCGCCGGCACGCTGGAAGAGGCCCGGCTCGCGGTCGAACGTGTGCTGCGTGTGGTGTCGCTGCCCTACGTCGTCGACCCCGACGTCGACCCGGTTCAGGTGACGGCCAGCATGGGCGCCACCATCTACCCCATCGACCGCAGCGACGCCGACACCCTGCTGCGCCACGCCGACCACGCGATGTACGGCGCGAAGCAGCAGGGTCGCAATGGCTACCTCTTCTTCGACCCCGAACACCGCCGCCGGACCGAGGCGCGCGTGATGGCCATCGGCCGCGTGCAGGAAGCCCTGGACCAGAGCGAATTCGTGCTGCATTACCAGCCCAAGGTCGACATGCGCAGCGGTCGTGTGCACGGCTTCGAGGCGCTGCTGCGCTGGGACCACCCTCAGCAGGGCCTGATCGCGCCGCTGCAGTTCCTGCCGCTCATCGAGCACACGGGCCTGTCCTCGCGCGTGGGCGACTGGGTGCTGGCGCAGGCACTGGAACACCTGTCGCAATGGCGGCGCGGCGGGCTCGACATCAACGTCAGCGTCAACATCTCGGCCCGCCACCTGCAGGAACCCGACTTCGCGCAGCGCCTGTCGGAACTGCTGGCCCGGCACCAGGAACCGCTGGCAGCGCACCTGGAACTGGAGATGCTGGAAACGGCCGCCCATGCCGACATCGAAGCCACGTCGGCGCTGGTGGCGCGCTGCCAGGGCATCGGCGTGCGTTTTGCGCTCGACGACTTCGGCACCGGCTATTCGACGCTGACCTACCTGAAGCGCCTGCCGGTGGACGTGCTGAAGATCGACCGGTCGTTCGTGCACCACATGCTCGACGACAGCCAGGACCGGGCCATCGTCGAAGGCGTCATCGGCCTGGCCGGCACCTTCGGCTGCGTGGTCGTCGCCGAAGGCGTGGAATCCCCGGCCCAGGCTCGCGCCCTGCTCGACATGGGCTGCGAGATCGGCCAGGGCACCGGCATCGCCGCGCCAATGCCTGCCGACCAGGTGGGCGCATGGGTGCGCGACTACCGCGGCATGTTCGCGCTGGTCAGCACCGAAGCGGCCGTGAGTGCACCGTCGATGCTGCAGCCGGGTCGATAGACTCGGCGCAGTGATTCCACCCGGCTTCCTGCAGGACCTGCTCTCACGCGTCGACATCGTCGACGTGGTGGGCCGCCATGTCGAACTGAAGCGCGGCGGCGCCAACCTGATGGGGCTGTGCCCGTTTCACGCCGAGAAGTCGCCCAGCTTCTCGGTCAGTCCGTCGAAACAGTTCTATCACTGCTTCGGCTGCGGGGCCAGCGGCGACGCCATCCGCTTCCTGACCGAGCACCTGGGCCTGAGCTTCGTCGAAGCCGTGCGCGACCTGGCGCAGGGCGCGGGCCTGCAGGTGCCGGAAGAGCAGGTCAGCCCCGAAGAACGCCAGCGCCGCGACACGCTTCGCGACCGCCGCAAGACGCTCGGCGAGGTGTTGGCCCAGGCCGCGGAGTTCTACCGCGCGCAGCTCAAGGCCAGCCCGCGAGCGGTGCAGTACTTCAAGCAGCGGGGGCTCACCGGCGCGATTGCCGCGCGTTTCGGCCTGGGCTATGCACCACCGGGCTGGAAGACGCTGGCGGGCGTGTTCCCGCGCTACGACGACCCGGCGCTCGAAGAAGCCGGCCTCGTGCGTCAGCGCGACGCCGAGCCGGCCCCGGATGCAGAGGCCGAGGCCAGGCCAGCCGATAGTGGCCGCTACGACTGGTTCCGCGACCGCGTGATGTTCCCCATCCGCGCCGTCTCGGGCGAAGTCATCGGTTTCGGCGGCCGCGTGCTCGACGACAGCAAGCCGAAGTACATGAACTCCCCGGAGACGCCCGTCTTCAGCAAGGGGCGCGAGCTCTACGGCCTGTTCGAGGCCCGCCAGGCATTGCGCGACAAGGGCTATGCCCTCGTCGTCGAGGGCTACATGGACGTGGTGGCCCTGGCCCAGTCGGGATTCGCCAACGCCGTGGCGACGCTTGGCACGGCCTGCACGGCCGACCACGTGCAGAAGCTCTTCCGCTTCACCGATGCCGTGGTCTTCAGCTTCGACGGCGACAGCGCCGGCCGCCGCGCCGCTGGCCGGGCGCTGGAAGCCGCCCTGCCCCACGCCACCGACCTGCGCAGCGTGCGCTTCCTCTTCCTGCCGCCCGAGCACGATCCGGACAGCTACGTGCGCGAGCTCGGGCCAGGCGCCTTCGAAGAACAGGTGACGAAGGCCGTGCCGCTGTCGCGTCAGCTGATCGAACATGCTGCCGAAGGCGCCGACCTGGGTACCGCCGAAGGCCGGGCGCGGCTGCTGGCCCAGGCCCGCCCGCTTTGGGCCCTGTTGCCTGACGGCGCCCTCAAACGCCAGTTGCTGCCTGAACTGGCGCGCAGTGGCGGCCTGAGCGTCGACGACCTGTCCGGCCTGTGGGGCCAGACCAGTGCGCCGTCACCCGGCCAGCCGGCCACGGGGGCAAGGCCGCGCGGCGGCCCGACCAGCCCGCGCCGGCCACCCCCGGTGGGCCGGCGAGCGCCAGCGGCGACGGCCGACCTCGCATTGCGCCTGTTGCTGCGCCACAGCGACTGGTGGGAACAGCTGGGTGCCGAAGACCAGCAGATGCTGCACGAACTGGGTGGCAGCCATGGCCTGGCGGTGGCCTGGATCGAGCAGCAATGCACCGAGCACGGGCCGCAGACCTGGTCGGCCCTGGCGTCAGCCATGGCCGGCGAAGCCTGGCACGATGAAGCCCAGCGTTGGGTGCAGGCGGCCCTGGCCGACGAGGAACAGTCCTTCGTCGACCTGCGCCGCGTGCTGCACCGCCTTTGGCGCTCGCGACTGGAGGCCGACATCCAGGCCCTCCTTGCCGAAGGCCGGATGGACCGCGAAACCCTGGACCGCATCGGCCACCTGAACGAGCAGATTCGCGTGCATCGCGCTGGCGAGACCTTGGCCGAGCCATGACGAGCCGTGACTAGCCCTCAGCGCTGGCGCAGTCGGCGCGGTATAATTGAAGGCTTGCTGAACAGACCGTGCGCCACCGTGTCTGTGCCCCGTGAGAAGCGGCCCAGGCCCAACCAGCCTACCGCCGCCACGACTTAACTCCGGATGGCGCATCGCCAGACCACCGATGCAGCACCGTGCGCCGCGCTGATTTCCCGGATTTCCCCCGATTGCTGCCCCCGAACACGGCCCCCAGATGGCCTCGGGCGGCGTATGACCCCTTGAAGACGATGGCCCATGCCCTGCATGTGCCAAGCCTGCCCGTATCGATCGAAGGACCTGCATGACCGCCAAGAAGCCTGCCGCTGCCCCCGCTCCCGCCGCCAAGACCCACAAGGCCACCCCGGCCACGGCCGCCGAAGCACCTGCCAAGGCAGCCAAGCCCAAGGCGGACGCCAAGGCCGAAGTGCGCAACACCAAAGCCGAAGCCACGGCACCCGCCAAGGCCCCGGCCAAGAGCGCAGGCAAGGCCGCTGCCACCGGGCCTGAAGCCAAACCCGGAAAAGCGGCGGGCAAGAAGGGCGAAGTCTCGAAGAAGGCCGCGATCGTCGAGGACGAGGACCTGACCGACATCGAGGCCGACCTCGAAGGCGAACCCGAAGTCGAAACCGTTGCCGAAGCCGGCACCGACGGCGAAAAGGTCGAGAAGGTCAAGCCGCTGCGCATGAAGGTGTCGCGCGCCAAGGAGCGCGCGCTGATGCGCGAGTTCGGCCTGGAAGAAACCACGCTGACCGAGGAAGAAGCCGCCAAGCGCCGTCAGGAGCTGAAGACGCTCATCAAGATGGGCAAGACGCGGGGCTTCCTCACGCACCAGGAAATCAACGACCACCTGCCCGAGAAGCTGATCAACGAGGAAATCCTCGAAGCCATCATCAGCATGCTCAACGACATGGGCATCGCGGTGTATGAGCAGGCACCTGATGCCGCCACCCTGCTGGTGGCTGGCGGCGGGGCCACCACTGCCACCGAAGAAGAAGCCGAAGAAGCCGCCGAGGCTGCCCTGTCCACCGTCGACAGCGAATTCGGCCGCACCACCGACCCGGTGCGCATGTACATGCGCGAGATGGGCACGGTCGAGCTGCTCACGCGTGAAGGCGAGATCGAGATCGCCAAGCGCATCGAAGGCGGCCTGCAGGCGATGATGCTGGCCATCAGCGCGAGCCCCACGACGATCGCCGAGATCCTGTCGATGGCCGACCGCATCGGCGCCGGCGAAATGCAGATCAGCGAGGCCGTCGACGGCTTCGTTGCCGAAGACGAGGCCGACGACTACGTGGCCGAGGAAGACTTCGACGAATTCGACGAGGAAGACGACGACGACGGCCAGGGCGGCAGCAAGGCGCTGACGAAGAAGCTCGAGGAACTGAAGAAGCAGGCCCTGGAGAAGTTCACCAACCTGCGCGTTCACTTCGACAAGATGCGCAAGGCCTACGAGAAGGAAGGCTACAAGTCGGTCTCGTACAACAAGGCCCAACAGGCGATCAGCGTCGACCTGATGACGATCCGCTTCACCGTCAAGACGATCGAGAAGCTGTGCCACATCCTGCGCAGCCAGGTCGACGACGTGCGCCGCTACGAACGCGAGATCCGCAAGATCGTCGTCGACAAGTGCGGCATGCCGCAGGAACACTTCATCAAGACCTTCCCGCCGAACGTCATGAACGTGAAGTGGGCCGAGAAGGAAGCCGCCTCCGGCAAGCCTTATGCGCCGATCCTGCTGCGCAACCTGCCGGCCGTGCAGGAACTGCAGACCAAGCTCGCCGACCTGCAGGCCCGCGCCGTCGTGCCGCTGGAAGACCTGAAGGAGATCAACAAGAAGATGAACGAGGGCGAAAAGGCCTCTCGTGACGCGAAGAAGGAAATGATCGAGGCCAACCTGCGCCTGGTGATTTCCATCGCGAAGAAGTACACCAACCGCGGCCTGCAGTTCCTGGACCTGATCCAGGAAGGCAACATCGGCCTGATGAAGGCGGTCGACAAGTTCGAATACCGTCGCGGCTACAAGTTCAGCACCTATGCCACCTGGTGGATCCGCCAGGCCATCACGCGCAGCATCGCCGACCAGGCGCGCACGATCCGCATCCCGGTCCACATGATCGAGACGATCAACAAGATGAACCGCATCTCGCGCCAGCATCTGCAGGAGTTCGGCTACGAGCCCGATGCCCCGACGCTGGCCGAGAAGATGGAGATCCCGGAAGACAAGATCCGCAAGATCATGAAGATCGCGAAAGAGCCGATCTCCATGGAAACGCCGATCGGCGACGATGACGACAGTCACCTCGGTGACTTCATCGAGGACACCAACAACACCGCGCCGATCGAAGCCGCGATGCAGGCCGGCCTGCGGGATGTGGTGAAGGACATCCTCGACAGCCTGACCCCGCGCGAAGCCAAGGTGCTGCGCATGCGCTTCGGCATCGAGATGAGCACGGACCACACGCTGGAAGAAGTCGGCAAGCAGTTCGACGTGACGCGCGAGCGCATCCGCCAGATCGAGGCCAAGGCCATCCGCAAGCTCAAGCACCCCAGCCGCAGCGACAAACTGCGGACGTACTTGGACAATCTTTGATCGTCTGGTGCCGCGCAGGGGCAGCCGTACACTTTCGCAGGCATGACACGCATTTCAGACCGCACCGTCCTGTTCGCCGACCTGCGCGGCAGCACATCGCTGTTTGAAACCCTGGGCAATGCCGAGGCCACCAGCGTCGTAACGCATTGCGTCAATGCCCTGGGTGCCCCTGTGTCCAGCCATGCCGGCAAGGTGGTCAAGACGCTGGGCGACGGCCTGATGGCCGTGTTCGAAGACCCGCCCAATGCCATCCAGAGCGCGATGCTGATGCACGATGTTCTCGACGGCATCGCTTCGCGCGGCCAGGAACGTGGCGCCTCGGCGGGCCTGCGTGCGCTGCGCCTGCAGGTGGCGGTGGCGCGTGGCGAAGTCGTGGAAATGGCCGGCGACTGCTACGGCGACGCCGTCAACGTGGCCGCGCGCCTGCTGGACCATGCCAGCGACAACGAGACCCTGGTCACCGCCGAAGTGCTGCAGGACCTGCCGCTGGACCTGCAGGCCCGCTTTCGCAGTCTCGACAAGCTGGTGCTGCGCGGGCGCGTGGAGCCAGTGCACGTGCATGTGATGGGCGGGCGACGCCAGAGCACCGACCAGGCCGTGACCTTGTTCGGCGACGTGTCGACCGTGAACGAGCCCGATGGCCTGCGTTTGATGTGGGACGACCTGCAGCGTGTCTACGCCAACGAGCAGATGCCCGTGGTGCTGGGACGCAGCCCGCAAGCCAGCTTCTGTGTCGACGACTCGCGGGTATCCCGTTCCCACGCCCGGGTCGATTGGCATGGGGGCAGCTTCCAGTTGACCGATCTCAGCTACAACGGCACCTATGTACGTTTCAACGATGGCGAGATCGTCAGCCTGCGCCGAGGCAGCTGTACCCTGCATGGCAGTGGCGCCATCGGCCTGGGCGGTTCACCCACCGACCCGGCTTCGGCCTGCGTCAGCTTCGAAGTCCTGCGCTTTGCCGACACCCAGCCGCAACAGGTCGGCATCGACTTCCGCTGACACCGCATGCCTTGCCAAGCCCATTGAGATGCGTGTCCTGTACGTCGATGACGACCGCATCAACAGCCTGCTGTTCATCGAAACCTGCCGCCTGGCCGGCAGGGTCGAGGTGGAAACGGCCGTCACCGGAGCCGAAGCTCTCGAGCTGGTCCAGGCCTGGCGTCCCGACCTGCTGGTGATCGACCTGCACCTGCCCGACACCGACGGCTACAGGCTGCTGGCCGCGCTGCGCACCCAGCTGGCGGCACCGGCGATGCCGGCCATCCTGTGCACGGCCGACGAGGCCTCGCTCGTTCAAGCCCCGGCCCGTGCGGCCGGCTTCGACAGCTGCTGGACCAAGCCGGTCGAACTTCAGGCTGTCATCGACGAACTCACGCGCCGCAATACCAGCCCGGGTGCGGCCTCATGAGCTTCCAGAACGAGCCGCCTTACCGCCATGGCCAGCCCCCGCGCACGGCCGTGCTGCTCGTCAACCTGGGAACACCTGACGAACCCACCGCCCCGGCACTGCGGCGCTACCTGGCGGAATTCCTCAGCGACCCCCGCGTGGTCGAGATCCCGCGCCTGGTTTGGCTGCCCATCCTGCACGGCATCATCCTGCGCACACGCCCGGCACGTTCGGCCGCGAAGTACGCCACGGTCTGGATGCCCGAAGGTTCGCCGCTGGCGGTATGGACGCAGCGGCAGTCAGAAGCCGTGTCGCAGACCCTGGCAGCACGCGGCCACCGGGTGCTGGTGCGCCATGCCATGCGTTACGGCAACCCCAGCATCGCCTCGGTGATGGACGCACTGCGTGCCGAGGGCGCCACTCGGGTGCTGGTGCTGCCGCTTTACCCGCAGTACGCGGCCGCCACCACGGCCAGCGTCGCCGACAAGGTGCTGGCCTGGACCTGCCAGGCCCGGCGCATGCCCGAGCTGCGATTCGTCAACGAGTATGCCGACGACCCCGGTTACATCGCGGCCCTGGCCGAACGCGTGCAGGCGCACTGGGCCGAACACGGCCGGGCCGAACGACTGGTGCTCAGCTTCCATGGTGTGCCGCACCGGTCGCTGACGCTCGGCGATCCCTACCACTGCCAATGCCACAAGACCGCGCGCCTGCTGCAGCAGGCCCTCGGCTTGCCGAAGGACGGACTGCTGGTCACCTTCCAGAGCCGCTTCGGCAAGGCCAAGTGGCTGGAACCGTACACCGAACCGACGCTGAAGGCACTGGCGGCGCAGGGCGTGAAGTCGGTCGACGTGATGTGCCCCGGCTTCGTGGCCGACTGCCTGGAAACGCTGGAAGAAATCTCCCAGGAAGCGCACGAGGCCTTCATCGAGGCCGGCGGCCAGCAGTTCCGCTACATCGACTGCCTGAACGCCCAGCCGCGCTGGATCGAAGCCCTGGGCGACCTTGCCGAACGCCATCTGCAGGGCTGGGACACGCGCGCCGCACCCGACACGGCCACGCTGGCGGTGCAGCGCGAGCGCGCATTGGAAATGGGCGCAGCAGACTGACCCGGAGCTTGGCGTGCCGCTGAAGCCCCCCCTCGAACGCCTGCGCCTGGACAAGTGGCTCTGGGCCGCACGCCTGTACAAGACGCGTTCGCTGGCCGCCGAGGAAGTCGACCTGGGGCGGGTCAGCGTCAACGGTCAGCCGGCCAAGCCGGCGCGTGAACTCAAGCCCGGAGACACCCTCAGCCTGCGTCAGGGCCCCGTGCAGCGCGAACTGCGCGTGCTGGGGTTGAGCGCCGTTCGGGGGCCGGCGCCCGTGGCCCAGGCCCTGTACGCCGAAACGGCAGAGAGCCTGGCGGCCCGCGAAGCAGCGGCGGCGCGCCGCCGCATGGGCGTCGAACCGGCCGACACGCTGGCCCACGGCCGCCCCACCAAACGTGACCGCCGCCAGCTCGCCGACTGGCAGCGCTGGAGCGCCAGCGCCGACGACCAGGGCTGACCCTAGGGCGGTTTTTGCCGCCCGGATGTGAGAAAAGCCCTCTTGAAGTCCAGGACACAGGCCCCAACTCGTTCGTGTCCAACGTGCAACCCGCGATGAATCCAGAAAACCAACCCCAAGAGCCCATCGACACCGCGCCGGCCGATACCGGTCTGGCAGCCTCGGCCGACCCCAACACGGCGCAACAGCTGGCCGAGTTGCAAGCCCGGCATGGCGAGCTGAACGACGCGTTCCTGCGCGCCAAGGCGGAGTCGGAGAACACCCGCCGCCGTGCCGATGAAGAGATGAGCAAGGCGCGCAAGTTCGCCATCGAGTCCTTCGCCGACAGCCTGCTGCCGGTCAAGGACAGCCTGGAGGCGGCCATCGCGCTGCCCAACGCCACGCCCGAGCAGCTGCTGGAAGGCGTGCACGCCACGCTGCGCCAGCTGACGGCGGCGCTCGAGCGCAACAAGGTGCTGGCCATCGCGCCGCCGCCGGGCACCAAGTTCGACCCGCATCAGCACCAGGCCATCAGCGTGGTCCCGGCCGAGCAGGACGCCAACACGGTGGTTGCCGTGCTGCAGAAGGGCTACCTCATCGCCGACCGCGTGCTGCGCCCGGCCCTGGTGACGGTGGCCGCGTCGAAGTAGCCGCAAAACATTCCGAGTTCACAACCCGCGCGCCTTGAAACGCGACGAGTTATCCACAAGTTCGAAGCATTCAGATCCACTCCACAGGAGCAAAGAAAAATGGGCAAGATCATCGGTATCGACCTGGGCACCACCAATTCGTGCGTGGCCATCATGGAAGGCAACACCACCAAGGTGATCGAGAACAGCGAAGGTGCGCGCACCACGCCGTCGATCATTGCGTACCAGGAAGATGGCGAGATCCTGGTCGGTGCCTCGGCCAAGCGCCAGAGCGTGACCAACCCGCGCAACACGGTGTATGCGTCCAAGCGCCTGATCGGCCGCAAGTTCACCGAAAAGGAAGTGCAGAAGGACATCGACCTGATGCCCTACAAGATCACCGCGGCCGACAACGGCGACGCCTGGATCGAGGTGCGCGGCAAGAAGATGGCGCCCCCGCAGGTGAGCGCAGAAGTGCTGCGCAAGATGAAGAAGACCGCCGAGGACTACCTGGGCGAAGAAGTCACCGAAGCCGTCATCACCGTGCCGGCCTACTTCAACGACAGCCAGCGCCAGGCGACGAAAGACGCAGGCCGCATCGCCGGCCTCGACGTCAAGCGCATCATCAACGAGCCCACGGCCGCGGCGCTGGCCTTCGGCCTGGACAAGCACGGCAAGGGCGACCGCAAGATCGCCGTCTTCGACCTGGGCGGCGGCACCTTCGACATCAGCATCATCGAGATCGCCGACGTCGACGGTGAGAAGCAGTTCGAGGTGCTGTCGACCAACGGCGACACCTTCCTCGGCGGCGAAGACTTCGACCAGCGCATCATCGACTTCATCGTCACCGAGTTCAAGAAGGAACAGGGTGTCGACCTCACCAAGGACGTGCTCGCTCTGCAGCGACTGAAGGAAGCCGCCGAGAAGGCCAAGATCGAGCTGTCGAATTCGACGCAGACCGACGTCAACCTGCCCTACATCACGGCCGACGCCTCGGGCCCGAAGCACCTGAACATCAAGCTCACGCGCGCCAAGCTCGAAAGCCTGGTCGACGAGCTGATTGCCCGCACCATCGAGCCCTGCAAGATCGCCGTCAAGGACGCCGGCGTGAAGCTGAGCGACATCGACGACGTGATCCTGGTCGGCGGCATGACGCGCATGCCCAAGGTCCAGGAGATGGTGAAGGAATTCTTCGGCAAGGAACCGCGCAAGGACGTCAACCCCGACGAGGCCGTGGCCGTGGGTGCTGCCATCCAGGGCCAGGTGCTGGGCGGCGAGCGCAAGGACGTGCTGCTGCTCGACGTCACGCCGCTGAGCCTGGGCATCGAGACCCTGGGCGGCGTGATGACGAAGATGATCAAGAAGAACACCACCATCCCGACCAAGTTCAGCCAGACCTTCAGCACGGCCGACGACAACCAGCCGGCCGTGACCATCAAGGTCTACCAGGGTGAACGCGAGATGGCCACGGGCAACAAGAGCCTGGGCGAATTCAACCTGGAAGGCATTCCGCCGGCCGCGCGCGGCCTGCCGCAGATCGAGGTGACCTTCGACATCGACGCCAACGGCATCCTGCACGTCGGCGCCAAGGACAAGGCCACGGGCAAGGAAAACAAGATCACCATCAAGGCGAACTCGGGTCTCTCCGAGGCCGAAATCGAGAAGATGGTGAAGGACGCCGAAATGAACGCGGCCGAGGACGCCAAGAAGCTCGAGATCATCCAGGCCCGCAACCAGGCCGACGCCACGCTGCACTCGGTGAAGAAGAGCCTGGCCGAGCACGGCGACAAGCTCGAAGCGCCCGAGAAGGAAAAGATCGAGGCGGCGCTGAAGGACGTCGAGGAGGCGCTGAAGGGTGATGACAAGGCAGTCATCGAAGCCAAGACCGAAGCCTTGATGACGGCCAGCCAGAAGCTCGGCGAGAAGATGTATGCCGACGCCCAGGGTGCTGCGGCAGCGGCGGGCACGGCCGGGCCGGAAGCGCCGGGCCAGGGCCCTGCGGGCGAAGCCCCCCGGGCCCAGCCTGCCGACGACAACGTGGTCGACGCGGAGTTCAAGGAAGTCAAGAAGTGACCCGCGAGTCAGGCCTTCGGGCCTGACGCCCACACGCGCCGCGTTCAGGGTTCCAGACCAGGTCTGGCCCCTGGCGCGGCGGTTTCGCTTATTTGCTGACGAGCTTTTTCATGGCCAAACGCGACTTCTACGACATCCTGGGCGTACCCAAGAACGCCACCGACGAAGACATCAAGAAGGCCTACCGCCGCTTGGCAGGCAAGCACCACCCCGACCGCCACCAGGGCGACGAGGCAAAGAAGTCCGAAGAGAAATTCAAGGAGGCCAAGGAAGCCTACGAGATGCTCTCCGATCCGCAGAAGCGCGCTGCCTACGACCAGCACGGTCATGCCGGTGTCGACCCGAACATGGGTGGCCGCGGCGGGCCGGGTGGCGAGGGCTTCGGCGGCTTTGCCGAAGCTTTCGGTGACATCTTTGGCGACATCTTCGGTGGTGCCGCAGGCGGCGCACGGCGTGGTGCCGGCGGACAGCAGGTCTACCGCGGCAGCGACCTGTCCTACGCCATGGAAATCACGCTGGAGGAAGCGGCCAACGGCCGCGAAACCCAGATCCGCGTGCCCAGCTGGGAAAGCTGCGACACCTGCAAGGGCACGGGTGCGAAGCCGGGCACCAGCGCCAAGACCTGCACCACCTGCAATGGTGCGGGCACGGTGCACATGCGCCAGGGCTTCTTCAGCATCCAGCAGACCTGCCCGGCCTGCCACGGCAGCGGCAAGATCATCCCCGAGCCCTGTACCAGCTGCAGTGGCGCGGGCAAGATCAAGAAGCAGAAGACGCTGGAGGTGAAGATTCCCGCCGGCATCAACGAAGGCATGCGCATCCGCAGCGCTGGCAATGGCGAACCAGGTACGAATGGCGGCCCGCCTGGCGATCTTTACATCGAGATCCGTGTCAAGCAGCACGACATCTTCGAACGCGACGGCGACGACCTGCACTGCACCGTTCCGGTGGCGCTGACCACGGCGGCCCTTGGCGGCACGATCGAGGTGCCCACGCTGGGCAGCAAGGCCGAGATCGAGTTGCCCGAGGGCACCCAGCATGGCAAGACCTTCCGCCTGCGGGGCAAGGGCATCAAGGGGCTGCGCAGCAGCTACCCCGGCGACTTGTACTGCCACGTGGCGGTCGAGACGCCGGTGAAGATCACCGAGCACCAGCGCAAGCTGCTGAAGGAACTGGACGAATCGTTTCGCAAGGGAGGAGAGCGCCACTCCCCCACGTCCAAAAGTTGGGCCGACCGCGTGAAGGACCTGTTCAAGTAACGCCCAGGCGAAGCCGATAGCAGCGGGGAGCCTCTTGGATTCCCACCCCCGCTGACATGACCGACCCAGCCTCTGCAGACCCCCTGGCGCCACGCAAGGCCCGCTTGCGTGCGCCTGGCGGTGGCGCCCGGGGTGTCACGTCGTGATTGACCGCGACATCCATCTCGCCCACGCCCTGCTCGTGGACGGCAACCCGCTGATGCGCAGCATCACCAGCGGCCAGCTGCGTGACGCCGGGATCGGCCAGGTCACCGCTGTGGGCAAGGTGCGCGAGGCGCGCATGCTGATCGAGCAGCGGCACTTCGACATCGTCGTCTGCAACCGCGAGTTCGAAGGCAGTCTGCAGAGCGGTCAGGACCTGCTCGACGAACTGCGGCGCGAACGCCTGCTGCCGCAGAGCACGGTGTTCCTGATGGTCACCGCCAATGCCAAGTACCACGAGGTGATCGAAGCCGCTGAGTCGTCGCTGGATGGCCTGCTGGTGCGCCCCTACACGGCCACCTTGCTGGCCCAGCGCATCCAGGAAGCCCGCCACCGCCGGCGGGAGCTGGGCGATGTGCTCAAGGCGCTGGACAACGGTCAGATCGAAGTCGCCCTTGCCCGGGCGATCAAGCGCTTCCAGGAAAAGGCACCGTTTGCCGGCTGGTGCGGTCGCCTGGCAGCGGAACTGCTGCTGGACCTGCAGCGCCCGGCCGACGCGAGCAAGGTCTTCGAGAAGCTCCACGCAGTCCAACCCAGCGCCTTTGCGATGCTCGGCATGGCGCGTGCGCAGATCGCCAATGGCGACAACTCCGCAGCACGCCGCACACTCGCCCAGGTGGTGCAGATAAGCCCGAACTGCGCCGACGCGCGCGACATGCAGGGCCGGATGCTGGTCGAACAGGGTGACTTCGAAGGCGCGCTGACCGAATACCGTGCAGCCGTCGAGATGACCCCCGGCTGCCTGCTTCGCAACCAGCATGCCGGCGCCCTGGCCTTCTACCAGGGCCACAAGGCCGACGCACGCCGTTGGCTCGAGATGAGCCTGACCCTGGGTGTGCAGTCCAAGCTGTTCGACGCACTCAGCCTGCTGCTGCTGGCCATGCTGCGCTTCGACGCCGGCGACAGCCCCGGCGTGGCCGCGGCGCACGAGCACCTGGGGCGCTTCTGCCAACGCTTCCCCGATTCAGCGCGCTTGCGCCGCCTGGAGGCGGCCGCGGGCTGGCTGGTGGCACACCACAGCCAGGACGCGGCAACGGCAGCCGCCGGACTGAGCGAGCTGTCGGCGCAGTCAGGCGCCGACGACTTCGACCTGGAGACGGCCAATGTGGTGCTGTCGCTGTGGTCGCGCCTGCCCGACAGCGAGCGTCAGCTGCCGGCGCATGTCGACGTGGTCGAACGCATTGCCCGGCGCTTCTGCGTGGCCAAGGCCACGGCCGAGGTTCTGGCGGCAGCAGCGCAGCGGTCCGAACCGGCGCTGAGCCTGATCCGGCGCAGCCAGGCCGAGGTCTCTAAAGTCGCCGAGATGGCGATGTCGCAGTCCCTGCGGGGCGACCTTCATGGGGCCGTTCACAGCCTGCTGACAGAGGGCGAACGCACCTTCAATGCGAAACTGCTGGAGATGGCTGTCGCCATCGCGCGCCGGCATGAGGCGGCACTGCCCGACGCCCCTGCGCTCATCGGCCGGGCCACCCAGCGCCTGCAGGCCAGCTGTCGCGCTTCGACACATATCGCAGGAATCCAGCGCTCCGGGCGGTCGCCCGGTGGCCTGCAATTGCGTTCACGGGCTGCGGCCTGAAGAGGAACATCGTGGAACTGATGGATCGTGACGTTCTCAAGAGCTTGGCGCTGGTCATCGACGGCAACCCGACGTCGCGCAGCGTGATGACGCAGAACCTGCGTGACTTCGGCTTCGGCACCGTCAAGGCCGTGGGACGACTGATCGATGCGCGTGACCAGATCGAACACCGCAAATACGACATCGTCATCTGCGACTACCACTTCGAACAGGGCAACGAATCGGGGCAGGACCTGCTGGAGGAACTGCGGCGCGAGCACATGCTGCCGTACTCGACGGTCTTTGTCATGGTCACCGGCGAGGCCACTTACCAGAAGGTGGCCGAGGCCGCCGAGGCGGCGCTCGACAGCTATCTGATCAAGCCTTTCAGCGCCAACGCGCTGTACATGCGGCTGAAGGAAGCGCGCCAGCGCAAACGCGTGCTGGCCGAGATCTTCCAGGCGATGGAGGCGCACGAAACCGACCGTGCCATCAACCTCTGCCTGGAACGCTTCGAGAAACGCGAGACCTACTGGCTGTATGCAGCCCGCATCGGTGCCGAACTGCTGCTGCTGCAAAAGCGCCATGACGAGGCGATGGCGCTGTACAAGGCCGTCATCGAGGCCCGGGCCGTACCCTGGGCGCGGCTCGGTGTGGGCCGCGTTCAGCTGGCCAACGGTGACGTTTCCGCGTCGCGGCGGACGCTGGAGGCGCTGATCAGTGATTCACCCCAATACGCCGACTCGTACGACGTGATGGGCAAGGTGCAGATGGAACAGGGCCAGATCGAACAGGCGCTGGCCACCTACCGCATGGCTGCGGACATCACGCCTGGCTGCATCCTGCGACTGCAGCACTGCGGCACCCTGGCCTTCTACGCCGGCGACACGGCCACTGCTGTGCGGCAACTCGAGCGCACCTGGACGATGGGCAACAAGTCTCGGCTGTTCGACGTGTTGTCGATGATGCTGCTGGCCTTCCTGCGCTTCGATGCCAACGATGGCAAGGCCCTGCACCAGGCCTGCGAGGTGCTGAACAGTTTTTCCGGTCACTACCCCGAGTCCTTGCGCCTGCGCCGCATGTCGCGGCTGGGTCACATCCTGAAAGGCCTGCTCGAGGGGCAGATCGCGCATCACGTTCATCAGGCCCGTGCCCTGCTCGAGGACATCCAGCGACCGGACTTCGACATGGAGGCCGCGACGAACATGCTGTCGCTGTGGTCGCGGCTCGACCGCTTCGGCGTGGAAAGCGAAGAGCTCAAGTCAGTGGCCGACCGCATCGGCCTGCGCTTCTGCGTTTCCAAGGCGTCGACCGAAGTGCTGGCTGCAGCGCTGCGGCGCCACCCCGAAGCGCCCGACTGGATGCGGCAGAGCAACACCCGGGTGATGAAGCTCGCCGAGACGGCCATGAACCATTCACTGCGCGGTGAACCGGCAGTGGCCGTGACTTCGCTGCTGGCCAGCGGCGAGGAAACAGGCAACGCCAAGTTGATCGAGATGGCGGCGTTGATGGCCAAGCGGCACCAGGAACGCATTCCCGACGTGGGGCCGCTGCTGGCCAAGGCGTCGACGCTGTCTCATCGCTACTGCCAGCCGATGTCGCATATTGCGGGCGTGCGGCGCACCAACCGGTCAGCCGGCGGCATGGTGCTTCGTCGCTAGAACAGCTGCGCCTGGCCGGACACGGCGGCGGGCGGGCGAAACTGGGTCAGGTCGAGTTCAGTGCGCTGGCGCCCGAGCCCGAGCCGGGCGCAAGCCTTGACGAAGCGCTGCCGCAGCAGGTCGGCCCAGACGCCCTGCCCCGTCATGCGCGAGCCGAAGCGTGCGTCGTTGTCGCGGCCGCCTCTCATTTCGCGCACCCGGGCCATGATGCGGGCGGCCTTGTCGGGCACGTGCTGTTCCAGCCAGTTCTGGAACAAGGGGTTCACCTCCCAGGGCAGGCGCAGCACGATGCTGAATGCGCGGCTGGCACCGGCGTCGCGGGCGGCCTCCAGGACCCGCTCGAGTTCAGGCTCGTTCAGGAACGGAATCACCGGCGACACGCTCACCCCCACCGGCACGCCAGCGCGTGCCAGCGCCTCGATCGTGCGCAGCCGCCGCTGTGGCGAAGCGGCTCGAGGTTCCAGCGCCCGAGCCAGTGCGCTGTCGAGCGTGGTGATCGAGACATACACCGCCGCCAGGCCCTGCGCGGCCATCGGGCCGATGATGTCCAGGTCGCGTTCGACCAGGCTGCTCTTGGTGACCAGGGAAAAGGGATGCCGGGCTTCATGCAGCACTTCGAGAACGCCACGGGTGATGCGCAGCCGTCGTTCTACAGGCTGGTAGGCGTCGGTGGCGGAACCGATGTTCAGGTAGGCCGGCGCATAGCCGCGCGCCGACAGCGCCTGGCGCAGCCTTTCTGCGGCGTTGACCTTGGCGATGATCCGGGTCTCGAAGTCGACGCCCGGAGACAGGTTCAGGTAGCTGTGCGTGGGCCGCGCGTAGCAGTAGCTGCAGCCGTGTTCGCAGCCCCGATAAGGGTTGATAGAGAGGTCGAAACCGATGTCCGGCGAATCGTTGCCGGTCAGGATGCTGCGCACTTCCTCGTCCAGCACCCGGGTGGCAGGCGACGACGCCTCTTCTTCGGCGGCCTGCTGCAGCGTGCCCCAGCCATCGTCCAGCGCTTCGCGGGACTGGCCGGCAAACCGGTGCTCGATGGCCCAGACGGTGCCGCGACCCTTGGCGGGCGCCAGCATCAGGGTGGCGGAAGGTGGCAGCGGCATACTGTAAATCTATACAGTCTGCCTTGCCTTGGCAAGTGCTGGGTCGGCAGGCCCTGTCAGTACTCGTCGCCGCCACCGTGGCCGGCCGCCAGGTTGTCGAAGCGCGTCAGTGGTCGCAGGAAGGTCAGCTTGACCGTACCCACCGGCCCGTTGCGCTGCTTGCCGATGACGATCTCGGCCACGCCGGGCTCCTTGCTGTCCTTGTTGTAGTAGTCATCGCGGTAGATGAACATGATGACGTCGGCATCCTGCTCGATGGCGCCGGATTCGCGCAGGTCGCTCATCATCGGCCGCTTGTCGGTACGCGTCTCGACGCTGCGGTTCAGCTGCGACAGTGCGATCACCGGGCACTGCAGTTCCTTGGCCAGCGCCTTCAGGCCACGACTGATTTCGCCGATGACGGTGGCGCGGTTCTCCTCGCTGCTGCTGCTGCCGCTCATCAGTTGCAGGTAGTCGATGACGATCAGGCCCAGCGTACCGAACTGCCGCGCCATGCGGCGCGCACGGGCGCGCAACTCGGCCGAGTTCAGGCCCGGGGTCTCGTCGATGAACATCTGCACCTGCTGCAGCTTTTCCACGGCTTCGGGCAGGCGCTCCCACTCTTCCTTGTCCAGGCGCCCGGTACGCAGGTTCTGCTGGTTGATGCGGCCCAGGCTGCCCACCAGGCGCAATGCCAGCTGCGAGGCGCCCATTTCCATCGAGAACACCAGCACCGGCAGGCCTTCCTGCACGGCCACGTTCTCGGCGATGTTCAGCGCAAAGGCCGTCTTGCCCATCGAGGGCCGCGCCGCCAGCACGATGAGGTCGCCCTTCTGCAGGCCCGCGGTCATCTTGTCCAGGTCGTAGAAGCCCGTGCGTACACCGGTGACTTCCTCGGCCCCGTTGTCGTGCAGTTCCTGGACGCGGTCGATCAGCGTCACGACCAGCTTGTCGATGCTCTGGAAGCCCTGCTTCTGGCGCGAGCCCTCTTCGCCGATCTTGAAGATCTTCGTCTCGGCCTCGTCGAGGATGGTGCTGACGGGCGTGCCCTGCGGATTGAAGGCCTTGGTGGCGATCTCGTCGCTGGCGCCGATCAGCTTGCGCAGGATCGCGCGCTCTCGCACGATCTCGGCATAACGACGCATGTTGGCGGCACTGGGTACGCTCTGCGCCATCGCATTCAGGTAGGCCAGGCCGCCGGCGTCGTCGGCCTTGCCCAGGCTTTGCAGCTGCTCGAAGACGGTGATGACGTCGGCCGGCTTGCTGTGCGAGACCAGCGCGCCGATGGCGGCGTAGATCAGCCGGTGTTCGTAACGATAGAAGTCGTCGGAAGTCAGCAGGTCGGCGGCGCGGTCCCAGGCCAGGTTGTCCAGCAGCAGGCCGCCCAGCACGCTCTGCTCGGCTTCTACCGAATGCGGCGGCACGCGCAAGCGCGCCACCTCGTCGTCGCGCTGCGCACCGGCACCGATGCTGGCCGGGCTGCCGAAGTTCTGGGTACCGCGAGGGTCGGTCAATGTGCTCATCTGGCTGTCATCGTACGGCGTTCATCGCCGCGGCCTGTGGACAAGCCTGGGGGTAGATGTTGCACCGCCTGGGGAGAAACGAAAAAAACAGTGGGCAAGTGCAAGAGACACAAAAAAAGCCGGCGGCTGCCGGCTTTCTGGCTGGG
Organism: Rubrivivax sp.; assembly: GCA_022842595.1. Taxonomy (GTDB): domain Bacteria; phylum Pseudomonadota; class Gammaproteobacteria; order Burkholderiales; family Burkholderiaceae_C; genus Rubrivivax. The sequence continues at coordinate 45,841 of JALHPF010000016.1, read as the reverse complement.
CGCTGTGCGCCCTGCAGCGTGCTCAGTCGGCCTGGGGCACGACGTGAATCGTGACTTCCACGACCACGTCGGTGTGTGCCGCCACGCTGACCGGGTGCTCGCCCACGGTCTTCAGCGGGCCAGTGGGCATGCGCACCTGCGATTTCTGCACGGCCATGCCGGCCTTCGTCAGCGCTTCGGCAACGTCGGCATTGGTGACAGAGCCGAACAGGCGGCCGTCGACGCCGGCCTTCTGCGCGATGCGCACGGTCTTGCCGGCCATCTGCTCGCCCAGGGCTTGCGCGGTGGCCAGCTTGGCAGCGGCGACCTTTTCCAGTTCGGCGCGGCGGCCTTCGAATTCCTTGATCGCGGATTCGGTGGCGCGGCGCGCCAGCTTGCCCGGGATCAGGAAGTTGCGGGCGTAGCCGTCCTTGACCTTGACGACGTCACCCAGGTTGCCGAGCTTGCCGACCTTTTCCAGAAGAATGATTTGCATGGTGTGCTCCTCAGACCTTGTGTTGATCGGAGTACGGCAGCAGGGCCAGGAAGCGCGCACGCTTGATGGCCGTCGTCAGCTGGCGCTGGTAGTACGCGCGCGTGCCCGTCAGCCGAGCCGGCGTGATCTTGCCGTTCTCGCTGATGAAGTCGCGCAGCACATCGATTTCCTTGTAGTCGATCTCTTCGACATTGGCCACCGTGAAGCGGCAGAACCGCTTGCGGCGGAACAGCAGCGACTGGGTGTTGCGCTTGGGGCGCTTGTCCTTCGAGAAACGACCTTTACCACGTGGTGGGGGCATGAAGACCTCCTGATGAATCTGACACTGAACCGAATGAAAAGCGAACCTGCCTGGCTTCTAGCCCGCAGCTTCGACCGAGGTGATGTGGAGAACCAGTCCGCGTCCGTTGCGCGCCGGAGTCAGGAAGCCTGCGTACAGGCCAGCCGAGCCCAGCGCGATGGCCGACAGCGTGCGCGTGATCTCCCCGATGCCGACCGCGCTGATCTCCAGCGAGACCTTGCGGCCCTGGCCGTCCTCGCTGACCAGGCCTTCGTGTCGAAGGCTGAGGTTCAGCGCCGGCAGCCCGGCGGGGGTGTAGCGCATCGCCTTCCGCTCGACCAGGGTGGCCGACAGAACCAGGCGGTTCATGCCGGCGGTGTCGCCCTGGGCAGGCGGCGTGGCCGCAACCGACGCGATGGTCAGGCCGAAGCCTCCTGACGCTCCTTGCGCGACTCTTCGCGGTCAACGGCCTTCATCATGATGGAGGGGTTGGCCTCGGCCTTGTCACGCTTGACCGTCATGTGGCGCAGCACGGCGTCGTTGAAGCGGAAGCCGGTTTCGAGTTCAGTCAGGACGGCCTGGCTGCATTCGATGTTCAGGCACAGGTAGTGCGCCTTGGCCAGCTTCTGGATCATGTAGGACAACTGCCGGCGGCCCCAGTCCTCGACACGATGCACCTTGCCACCACCTGCGGTGACCAGGGTCTTGTAGCGTTCCAGCATGGCTGGAACCTGTTCGCTTTGATCCGGGTGGATCAGCAGAACGATCTCGTAGTGACGCATGAATGCTCCTTGTGGATTCGCGCGGCTCTGAAGGATTTCGCAGCTCGCGGCCGAAGCCGCCCCGTCAGCGTCTGACGACAGGTGCGGCAAGGGAAAAGCCCGCGAGTATAGCCCGGAAAGCGCAGCGGCCCCCGGCGTTTACCGCCAGGGGCCGCTGCCTGGCGAGACAGGCCCGCCAGGTGAGGTCAGGTCGCGCCGGATCAGGCGCGGCTGGTGTTCAGGTTCGGGTAGCGCACATGCTCCACCAGTTCCTGGATCTCCTGCTTGGGTGCAGGCGTCAGCAGGCTGACGATGATGATCACCGCAAAACCCAGCGGCACGCCGAAGATGCCGGCCGAGATCGGCAGGATGCCGAACCAGGTGTAGTCGGCCACCGGGCCGGTGACGCCGAACAGGCCGCGCATCCATACCTGCGTGGTGGCCATGTAGTAGAAGGTGATCGAGACGCCGGCGATCATGCCGAGCACCGCCCCCCACTTGCTGGCCCGCTTCCAGAAGATGCCCAGCACCAGCGCCGGGAAGAAGCCCGCCGCGGCCAGCGAGAAGGCTGCAGACACCAGGAACAGGATGTCGGCCACCTTCAGCGAAGCCACGTAGGCCGCCGCCAGCGCCACCACGAGCAGCAGCACCTTGGAGATCATCACCCGGCGCGCGGTGGGCGCGTTGGGGTCGATCATCTTGTAGTACAGGTCGTGGCTCAGCGCGTTGGCGATCGTCAGGAGCAGGCCGTCTGCCGTGGACAGCGCAGCGGCCAGGCCGCCGGCCGCCACCATGCCCGAAATGACATACGGCAAGCCGGCGATCTCAGGCGTGGCCAGCACGATGATGTCGCCGCCGATGCGCATTTCACCCAGCTGGAAGAGCCCGTCCTTGTTGATGTCGGCAACCGAGAGCAGGGTCGGGTCGACCTTGGCCCAGGCACCCACCCAGGCGGGCAGCTGGTCGAACGGAGTACCGACGAGCACGTTGAAAACCTGGTACTTCACCAGCACGGCCAGGGCTGGCGCCGTGAAGTACAGCAGGAAGATGAAGAACAGCGACCAGGTCACCGACTGGCGCGCTTCCTTCACCGAGGGCGTCGTGTAGTAGCGCATCAGGATGTGCGGCAGCGCAGCCGTACCCACCATCAGGCAGAACACCAGGGCCATGAAGTTGCGGCGCGACTCGTTGAATGTCTTCTGCGCAGCGGCGTCGCCATCCGGGTTGCCGGCATAGGCCTGGGCATGCGGGGGCATCCCCGCCAGAGGCTTGGCCCGGGCTTCGTTGGCTGCCTTGGCTGCCGTCCACGCCGTCTTCGCGGCGGCTTCGTCCTTGGGCACTGCCGCCACGGCCTTTTCGGCGGCCTGAACGTCGGCCAGTGGTGCGTTTGCGGCCTTCAGCTCGTCAAGCTTCGTCTGCGCTGCAGCACGGTCGGCGGCCAGGGCTGCTGGCACATCCTTCAGCTTGGCGGTCATGTCGTCGGCACGCTGCTTGAAGATCGCGATGACTTCCTTTTCCTTGGCGTCGCCGATGAGTTCCTTTTCCTTGGCCGTGATCTTCTCGAGCTGGGCGCCGTAAATAGCCTGCGGCACCGGCACCCCGGTCTGCTTCACGCTCAGCCACACCACCGGGATCATGTAGGCAATGATCAGGATGATGTATTGCGCCACCTGCGTCCAGGTCACTGCGCGCATCCCGCCCAGGAACGAGCACACCAGAATGCCGCCAAGGCCGACAAAGACACCGATCTCGAAGGCCAGGCCCGACAGACGTGTGGTGATGAGGCCCACGCCATAGATCTGTGCCACCACGTAGACGAACGAAACCAGAATGGCGATGAAGATGCCCACCAGCCGCGCTGCGTTGCCTTCATAGCGCGCGCCCAGGAAGTCGGGAATCGTGAACTGGCCGAACTTGCGCAGGTAGGGCGCAAGGAACAGGGCCACCAGGCAGTAGCCACCGGTCCATCCCATGATGAAGGCCAGGCCGCCGTAACCGGTGAGGTACAGCGTGCCGGCCATTCCGATGAACGATGCCGCGCTCATCCAGTCTGCGCCCGTGGCCATGCCGTTGTAGATGGCTGGCACGCGCCGGCCTGCCACGTAGTACTCGGCCGCGTCACTGGTGCGGCTCATGATGCCGATGCCGGCATACAGCGCCACCGTGGCCAGCAGGAAGACGATGCCGATGGCACCGCGCGACAGGCCCATCTGCTCGGCAATGGCCAGCACGATCACGAAGGCAATGAAGCCACCGGTGTACCAGCCATAGACCTTGTTCAGGCCCTTCTTGAAGGCCGCATTGGCCTCCTTGTTGGAGACCCCGCTCTGGGGTTCGAAGCTCAAGCCTGCCATGTCATTCCTCCTCGGCCACGCCGTGCTCGATGTCGAGCTTGTTCATGTAGCTGGCATAGAACCCGATGATCAGAACGTAGATCACCAACGAACCCTGCGCCGCCATCCAGAAACTGAACGGCCAGCCAAAGAAGTTGAAGTTCAGATCTCGCGCGAAATACGCCATCACGTAGGTCACCACGAACCAGATCGCAAGCAGGATCGATGTGATCCTGAGGTTCTTGCGCCAGTAGCTCTGGTGGTTCTCACTCACTTTCAACATCGTCACCTCCAAGTTTTTCGAAGAACCCAAACGCCGGCCGCCTTCAGGAAGCGGAACTCCCTACCAACAAACCCGTTTCGCGCTCCAGCTGGGCGGCCACCTTCGGCTCGAAGCCCTTGAGATGGCGAATGATCTTGACGGCCTCGTCAGGCGCCTGTCGGTCCACGTGCACGCGTGCCAGCTGGTACCAGCCGTGTGGCGACATCGGTTGCAGTTCGGTATTGCGCGTGAGGGCGACCACGGCCTCTTCGAACCGCTTCAGGCGGATGAGCACCAGCCCCTGGCCATACCAGGCGCGGTCGAGCTCAGGAGACAGGTCGGTGCTGCGCTGAAAGGCGGCCAGGGCGTCTTCCCAGCGCCCGGCGGCCTCGAGCATGTAGCCGTGGTTGAACCAGGCGCGGGCGTCATCAGGCTTCAGGCCCACCAGGCGTTCTGAATCGGCCAGCGCACGGGCCGTATCGCCGGACTGGGTGAGCAGATGGGCGCGGCTGGCCAGGGCATAGGTGTCGTCGGGCCAGCGCACCAGGATAGCGTCATAGAAGCCCTGCGCCATCTGCGTGCGCCCCAGCACCAGGGCCGCGATGGCGCGCCACTTCAGCCACAGGTAGTCCAGGCGGCCGGCCTTCATCCGCGGCAGTCCGTGTAGCCCAGCTGCTCGCACATCAGGTAGCCGCGTTCGACGAACACGACGAAGCTGACAACGACCAGCAGGAAGAAGGTGACGAAGGGCACGTGCTCGTCGGACACGAGTTTTGGCGTGAGCTTGCGTGTCGGCAAGGTAAACGGCTTGCTGATCACCTGCAGCAGCTTGTAGAAGAAGTTGCTGTCGCGCCGGGCCCCTGCCAGCACGAACAGCAAGCCCTGCCCCAGCAGCGCCAGCATGGCGATGTAGAGCACGACTTGCGCGATGTTCAGAAGGTTCAGCATGCCTGCGGGCCAGCCTTTGTAAGCTTGGACGCAGGTTCGCGATTTCGGCTTACGGCTTTCTGACGCCGATGCCGAACCCCTGAGTAAGCCCCCTCAGGGGTTTCCCTGAGGGCCGGCCGTCAGATCAACGTTTCGCCAGCCGCTGCCAGGTTTCGATGACGGTGTCGGGGTTCAGCGAGATCGACACGATGCCCTCGGCCGCCAGCCAGTCGGCGAAATCGGGGTGGTCGCTCGGGCCCTGTCCACAGATGCCGACGTACTTGCCGGTGGCGCGGCACGCCGCGATGGCACGCGAGATCAAGGCTTTCACCGCCGGGTCGCGTTCATCGAAGTCGCTGGCCAGCTGCTCGAGGCCGGAATCGCGGTCCAGCCCCAGGGTCAGCTGGGTCAGGTCGTTGCTGCCGATCGACATGCCATCGAAGTGTTCGAGGAACTGTTCGGCCAGGATGGCGTTGCTTGGCACCTCGCACATCATGATCAGCTTCATGCCGTTCTCACCGCGCTTCAGGCCACGTTCGGCGAGCATGGCCGCCACACGCTCGGCCTGGCGCACCGTGCGCACGAAGGGCACCATGATCTCGACGTTGGTGAAACCCATGTCCTGGCGCACACGCTTGAGCGCTTCGCACTCCATCGCAAACGCGTCGCTGAACTCGCCACTGATGTAGCGGCTGGCGCCGCGGAAGCCGAGCATCGGGTTTTCTTCGTCGGGCTCGTAGCGAGTGCCACCGATGAGCTTGCGGTACTCGTTGCTCTTGAAGTCCGAGAGCCGCACGATCACCGGCTTGGGCCAGAAAGCTGCAGCGATGGTGGAGATGCCTTCGACGAGCTTGTCGACATAGAAGGCGCGCGGGCTGGCGTGGCCGCGAGCCACGCTCTCGACGGCCTTCTTCAGGTCGGGGTCGATATTGGGGTAGTCGAGGATCGCCTTCGGGTGCACCCCGATGTTGTTGTTGATGACGAATTCCAGCCGCGCCAGGCCGACGCCGCTGTTGGGCATCTGGGCGAAGTCGAAGGCCAGCTGCGGGTTGCCGATGTTCATCATGATCTTGATCGGGCAGTACGGCATCTCGCCGCGCACGACATCGGTGACCTCGGTCTCGAGCAGGCCGTCGTAGACGAAGCCGGTGTCGCCCTCGGCGCACGAGACCGTGACGAGCGCGCCCTCGCTGATCTTGTCGGTGGCGTCGCCACAGCCGACCACCGCCGGGATGCCGAGTTCACGCGCGATGATGGCGGCATGGCAGGTGCGGCCGCCGCGGTTGGTGACGATGGCGCTGGCGCGCTTCATCACGGGTTCCCAGTTCGGGTCGGTCATGTCGGTGACGAGCACGTCGCCGGGCTGCACACGATCCATTTCGGCGGGGCTGCGCACCAGGCGCACGGGGCCGGTGCCCACCTTCTGGCCGATGGCTCGACCCTCGGCCAGCACGGGCGTCTTGCTGTGGTCGCCCTTGAGCTTGAAGCGCTGCTCGGCCTTGCCTTCGGACTGGCTCTTCACCGTTTCTGGCCGGGCCTGCAGGATGTAGATGCGGCCGTCGATGCCGTCCTTGCCCCATTCGATGTCCATCGGGCGGCCATAGTGCTTCTCGATGATCAGCGCGTAGCTCGCCAGTTCGGTGACGTCGGCATCGTTCAGCGAGTAGCGGTTGCGCTGCTCGGTCGGGGTGTCGATGATCTTGACCAGCTTGCCGGTGGCGGCCTTTTCCTCGGGCGAGGCAAATTCCATTCGCTGCAGTTTGCTGCCCAGCACCCGACGGATCACCGCCGGCCGGCCTGCAACCAGCGTGGGCTTGTGGACGTAGAACTCGTCGGGGTTGACGGCGCCCTGCACCACGGTCTCGCCCAGGCCATAGCTGCTGGTGACGAAAACCACGTCCTTGAAGCCGCTTTCGGTGTCGATCGTGAACACCACGCCGGCCGCGCCCAGGTCGGAACGCACCATGCGCTGCACGCCGGCCGACAGGGCGACGTCGGCATGGGCGAAGCCCTTGTGCACGCGGTAGCTGATGGCGCGGTCGTTGTACAGGCTGGCAAAGACTTCCTTCATGTGGTGCAGCACGCTGTCGATGCCGCTGACATTGAGGAAGGTTTCCTGCTGGCCGGCGAACGACGCGTCGGGCAGGTCTTCGGCGGTGGCCGACGAACGCACGGCAAAGCTGGCGCTCGGGGCACCCGCCACCAGGGTCTCGAAGTGGCTGCGGATCGCCGCGTCCAGGTCGGCCGGAAACGGAGTCTCGACGATCCACCGCCGGATTTCTTCACCGGCAACGGCCAGCGCCCGGGTGTCCTCGACATTCAGGGTTTCAAGGCGCGCCCGGATGCGGCCTTCCAGGCCGTTGTGCTGCAGGAACTGCCGGAACGCATGTGCCGTGGTGGCAAAGCCCCCGGGTACCCGCACGCCAGTGGCTGCCAGCTGGCTGATCATTTCGCCGAGCGAGGCGTTCTTGCCGCCCACGATCTCGACGTCGGTCATTCTCAGGTGTTCAAACGGGACGACCAGGGCGGTCGCCAGGGTAGCTGCAGACATGGGAAAGCTCCGTGATGTGAAGAAATCGGTGCTTCCGCAGTCGCGACCAGGCCGCGCACTTTCCCGGTTCGGGCAGCGCTGGCGGGTCGATTCGGGTGGCCGAGGGTGGGCATCTCAGGGCACGGGGTGCGGAATGTTGAGCTGATTCTAAGGACTTCATCCTTATGATCGTTCGATCTTCTTCGTGCAAGGCTCGTCACATGACCGACAGAACCGTGTTCTTTGTGTCCGACGGTACCGGCATCACGGCCGAGACTTTCGGCAATTCGATCCTCAACCAGTTTCCGACCAAGCCGCGCCATGTGCGCCGGCCTTTCATCGACACCGTCGACAAGGCCCTGGCGGTGGTCGGCGAGATCAACCGGGTCACCGAGGGTGAAGGCAAGCGCAGCATCGTCTTCATCACGCTCATCGACGATGCCGTGCGCAGCATCGTCACCGGCCCCGGCTGCAAGGGCCTGGTGCTGGACATGTTCCGCACCTTCGTCGAGCCGCTGGAGATCGAACTGGGCGTGAAGAGCAACCACCGTGTCGGCCGGTTCTCCAATGCCAGCGAAAGCGCCGAGTACAACGACCGCATCGAAGCGATCAACTTCAGCCTGGCCCACGACGATGGCCAGAGCGCGCGCAACCTGGACATCGCTGATGTCGTGCTGCTGGGCGTCAGCCGCAGCGGCAAGACGCCGACCAGCCTGTACCTGGCCATGCAGCATGGCATCAAGGCCGCCAACTATCCGTTGATCCCCGAGGACTTCGACCGCGGCCACCTGCCCAAGCCGCTGCAACCGTTCAAGCGCAAGTGCTTCGGGCTGACGATCGACCCCGAACGGCTGTCGCAGATCCGCCATGAACGCCGGCCCGACAGCAAGTACGCCGCCCTGGCCAACTGCCGCTACGAGGTGAACGAGGCCGAGGCCATGATGCGCCGTGAAGGCATCGGCTGGCTGTCGTCGACGCACAAGTCGATCGAGGAGATCGCCACCACCATCCTGCGCGACCTGCGACCCGACCGGCTGATCTACTGACGCCGGCGCGCGCTTTCGTACAGGCACACCGCCGCTGCGGCGGCGACGTTCAACGACTCTTCGCCGCCGGGTTGCGGAATGCGCACCTGCAGCGCACAGCGCGCCAGCAGCGCTTGCGAAACGCCCTGCCCTTCATGGCCCAGCACCCAGGCACATGGCGCGGGCAGGCTGGCGCCTGGCAGTTCGGCACCGGCATGCGAACTTGTGGCAACGAAGGGCAGCTGCAGCGCGTCCAGCGCGCCGAGGTCCAGCCCCTCGTGCAGCGCCAGCGCGAAATGTGCGCCCATGCCGGCACGCAGGACCTTGGGCGACCACAGCGCCGCCGTGCCCTGCAGGGCCAGCACCTGGCGCACGCCGAATGCTGCCGCGCTGCGCAGGATGCTGCCGACGTTGCCGGGGTCCTGCAGCCGGTCGAGCACGACGCTGGCGACAGCGGGCTGGACGGGCTGGGCCGCGGGTGCATCGATCAGGAAGCCCACGGCGGCAGGGGTGGCCAAGCTGCTGAAGCCAGCGAACAGCGCCGCCGGCAGCACGGCCACCTGTGGCGCCCAGTGCGCCAGTTCACGCAGGTTCGCTTGCGCCCAGGCCTCCTCGGTCAGCACTGCCTGCCGCGCCGGCAGGCCACGCTGGCGCAGCGCGCTGCACAGGTGGTCGCCCTCCAGCCACAGGGCGCCGGCACGGCGGTAGTGGCCACCGTCGTCGACCAGGCGGCGCAGCTGCTTCAGCAGCGGGTTGTCACGAGAGGTGATGGCCTGCACGCGCGGGGTGGCCGGCGTCGTCATGGGCCGGGTTCCAAAGCGCTGCGCACGGGGGCAAAGCTGCGGCGGTGGGCGCTGCACGGGCCCAGGCGGCGCAGCACCGCCAGGTGCTCCGGCGTGGCGTAGCCCTTGTGGCCGTCGAAGCCGTAGCCGGGGAACTGCGCGTGCAGCGCGGCGCACAGACGGTCGCGGTGCACCTTGGCCAGGATCGACGCCGCCGCGATCGATGCGACCTTGGCGTCGCCCTTGACGATGGCGTCGGCCGGCATCGGCAGCGCGGGCAGGCGGTTGCCGTCGACCAGCACGCGCAGCGGCGCCAGACGCAGCCCGCCCACGGCACGCTGCATCGCCAGCAGCGTGGCCTGCAGGATGTTGTGCCGATCGATTTCCTCGACGCTGGCTTCGGCGATGCACACGCACAGCGCCTTGGCGCAGATTTCGGCGTAAAGCAGTTCGCGCCGCGCCGCCGTCAGCAGCTTCGAGTCGGCCAGGCCGCGGATGGGCTGCAGCTCGTCGAGGATGACGGCTGCCGCGACGACCGGCCCGGCCAGCGGGCCACGGCCGGCCTCGTCTACGCCGGCCACCAGAGCCGGGGGGCGCTGGATGCGCACACGCGGCAGCTCGCCGCGCGTCTTCGGCAGTTCCGGCCAGTCCAGCAGCAGCTGGCTAGCCTTCGATGACTTGCGCGATGGCATCGGTGGCGCAGCGGGCGGTGTCGCGCCGCAGCAGATGGTGCAGTTCGTCGAAGCGCTGGCCCACCTGCGCGGCGCGGCGCTTGTCGTCAAGGGAGGCGAGGCAGGCGGCGGCCAAGGTGGCTGGTGTGCAGTCGTCCTGGATCAGTTCGGGCACGACGAAGTCGCGGCACAGAATGTTGGGCAGGCCGACCCAGGGCTGGTAGCGCATGCGCTTCATCAGCTGCCAGCTGAGTGGGTGCATGCGGTAGGCAATGACCATCGGCCGCTTGAACAGCGCCGCTTCGAGCGTGGCCGTGCCGCTGGCAATGAGCGTGACGTCGCAGGCGGCCAGCGCGCCGTGGCTCTGGCCGTCCAGCCAGTGCAGCGCCACGCCGGGGGCATGGGCCTGGGCGATGGGCACCAGCAGCTCGCGCAGACCCGGCACCACCGGCAGCACGAAACGCAAGGCCGGCCGCCGGCGTGCGAGCAACGCCAGGGCCTGCATGAAGACTGGGGCGATGTACTGGATCTCGCTGCGCCGGCTGCCGGGCAGGACCGCCAGCACCTCGTCGGCTTCGCCCAGGCCCAGCGCCTGGCGGGCCGCCTCACGCGGCGGCACGAGCGGAATGGCATCGGCCAGCGGGTGGCCCACGTAGGTGGCGGCCACGCCATGGCGATGCAGCAGTTCCGGTTCGAAAGGAAACAGGCACAGCACATGGTCGCAGCTGTCGGCCATGCGCCTAGCGCGGCCGCCGCGCCAGGCCCAGATCGACGGGCAGACGAAATGCACGGTCTTGATGCCTGCCGCTTTCAGGCGCTTTTCCAGGCCGAGGTTGAAGTCGGGCGCGTCCACGCCGATGAAGGCACGCGGCGGCGCCTGCAGCAGCCGCTTGGCCAGTGATTCGCGGATACCCGAGATTTCCCGGTAGTGGCGCAGCACTTCCACGTAGCCGCGCACTGCGAGCTTGTGGTGCGGCCACCAGGCCTGGAAACCCTGCGCGGCCATGTGCGGGCCGCCGATGCCGGCGGCCTGCAGCGCCGGCCAGCGCTGGCGCAGGCCGCCCAGCAGCAGACCGGCAAGCAGGTCGCCAGAGGTCTCACCCGCGACCAGGGCCAGTTGCATGTCGGAGCGCTGCGGTGGCGGGGCGCTCAGCGCGCGATGCCGCGTTTGGCGCCGGCAATGAAATCGAGCAGGCGCTGGACGTCGGCATCGGCGGCATCGTCGGCCAGCTGGCCTTTAAGCGCGGCGATGGCTTCAGTGGCCTGGGCCAGCGGCAGGCCGTCGCGGTACAGCAGCTTGTGCATCTGCTTGACCTGGCCGATGCGCTCGCGCGAGAAGCCGCGACGGCGCAGGCCCTCGATGTTGAAGCCGTGCACACCCAGCGGGTTGCCCGAGACCATCATGAACGGCGGCACGTCCTGCGAGACATGGCTCTGGAAGCCGGTCATGGCGTGGGCGCCGATCTGGCAGAACTGGTGCACACCCGTGAGGCCACCGATGATGACCCAGTCGCCCACGTGCACGTGTCCGGCCAGCGTGGCGTTGTTGGCCAGGATGGTGTGGCTGCCCACCTGCACGTCGTGGGCCACATGCACGTAGGCCATGACCCAGTTGTCGCTGCCCACGCGCGTGACGCCGCCGTCCTGGGCCGTGCCGCGGCTGAAGGTGCAGAACTGGAAGATGGTGTTGCGGTCGCCGATGTGCAGTTCGGTGGGTTCGCCGCGGTACTTCATGTCCTGCGGCGCGCAGCCCAGCGCGGCATGGTCGTGGATGCAGTTGCCGCTGCCGATGCGGGTGGGGCCGTCGATGGTGCAGTGCGAGCCGACGGTGGTGCCCTCGCCGATGTGAACGCCCGGGCCGATGACGCTGAAGGGGCCGACAGTGACGTCTTCGGCGAGCTCGGCGGCGCTGTCCACCAGCGCGCTGGGGTGGATGCGCGGCATGGGTGTCAGGCCACGCGGCGCATCGTGCACATCATGTCGGCCTCGACCGCGAGCTGGCCGTCGACGGTGGCGCGTGTCTTGTACTTGTAGATGCCGGCCTTCACGCGGTCGATCGTGGCTTCCAGGATGAGCTGGTCGCCCGGCCCCACTGGGCGCTTGAAGCGGCAGCCGTCGATGCCGGCGAAATACACCACGGTGTTTTCGTCGGGTTCGGCATCGGCCGATTCGAAAGACAGCAGCGCTGCGGCCTGGGCCAGGGCTTCGAGCATCAGCACGCCCGGCATCACCGGGCGCGCCGGGAAGTGGCCTGAAAAGAAGGGTTCGTTGTAGGTGACGTTCTTCAGCGCCTTGATGCGAACGCCCTTTTCGAGCTCGATCACGCGGTCCACCAGCAGGAAGGGGTAGCGGTGCGGCAGCTTCTGCAGGATGCGTTGGATGTCCATCATGGTCTGTGGCTCTTCAGCCCTTTTTCTCGAGCGCTCGCAGACGCTCGCGCATCGCATGCAGGTTGCGCAGCGTGGCCGCGTTCTTTTCCCAGGCGGCATTGTCATCGAACGGGAACAGGCCGCTGTACTGTCCCGGCTTGTGGATCGACCGGGTGACGACGGTGGCGGCACTGATGTGCACGTGGTCGACGATTTCCAGGTGGCCGAGGATGATGGCGCCACCGCCGGCCGTGCAATGCCGGCCGATTCGTGCGCTGCCGGCCACGCCCACACAGCCGGCAAAGGCGCTGTGGGCGCCAACGCGCACGTTGTGGCCGATCTGCACGAGGTTGTCGAGCTTGACGCCGTCTTCCAGCACGGTGTCGTCGAGCGCGCCGCGGTCGACGCAGGTGTTGGCGCCGATTTCGACGTCGTTGCCGATCTGCACCGACCCCAGCTGTTCGATCTTCTCCCAGTGGCCCTGTGCCGGTGCGAAGCCAAAGCCGTCGGCGCCGATGACGACACCGCCATGCACGATGCCGCGCTCGCCGATGCGACAGGCTTCGCCCAGCAGCACGCGCGCCGCCAGGCGCGTGCCTGCGCCGACGATGGCATCCGCACCGACATGCGCCTGCGGGCCGACGACGGCGTCGGCCTCGACGCGCGCCCCAGCGCCCACGTAGGCCATCGCGCCGATGCTCGCAGCGGGATGTAGCCAGGCGCCCGGTTCGACCACGGCCGTACGGTGCACGCCAGCGGCGGGCCGCACCCGCGTCTGCGCAGCCCACCACTGGGTCAGGCGGGCAAAGGCTAGATAGGGGTCGGGGCAGACGATGCAGGCGCCGCGCGCCGCCGCGGCGTCGCGCTGTGCAGCGCCGACGATGACACAGCCAGCGCCTGTGGTGGCCAGCTGCGCCTGGTAGCGCGGGTTCGCCAGAAAGGCGATGGTGCCGGCGTCGGCGGTCTCGAGCGGCCCGATGCGGGTGACGAGGTGGTCGGCATTGCCGACCAGGGTTCCGGCCAGCAAGGTGGCCAGGTCACCCAGGCGCGCCTGCACGGAGGTTCCGGAGGCAGGCACCGCCAGGGCTTACTTGGCGCCCGGTGCAGCGGGCGTGTTCAGGGCCTTGATGACCTTGTCGGTGATGTCGACCTTGCTGCTGGCAAACACCGCCTCCTGCAGGATCACGTCGTACTTCTCGTTGTCGAAGATCTGCTTGATGACGCGGTTGGCCCGCTCCACCACCGCAGCCAGCTCTTCGTTGCGCCGCTGGTTCAGGTCTTCCTGGAATTCCCGGCGCTTGCGCTGGATGTCGCGGTCCTGCTCCACCAGTTCGCGCTGGCGGCGCTGCTGCTCGCTGGGGGCGAGCGTGGGGCCGTCCTTCTCGAGCTTGTCGGCCGCCGTCTTCAGGCGCTGGGCGAGGTCGGTGAGTTCCTTCTCGCGCTTGCCGAACTCGGCTTCCAGCTTGGTCTGGGCCGCCTTGGCGGGAACGGCTTCGCGCAGCACACGTTCGCTGTTCACGTAACCGATCTTCAGGTCCTGGGCCAACACGGGCGCAGCGCTGGACATCAGCACCGCGGCAGCGGCCAGCCATTGAATGGCAGAAGTCTTCATCAGAACGCAGTCCCGATCTGGAATTGGAAACGTTGGATTCTATCGTTGCGCAGGAACTGCACCGGCTTGCCGTAGCTCAGCTGCAGCGGGCCGACCGGCGAGATCCAGCTGAGACCCACGCCCACCGACGAGCGCAGCGAGTCGCCCGTGACCTTCTCGTCTTCGCGCCAGACGTTGCCGGTGTCGACGAAGGCGAACACACGCAACGACTTGTCGTTGCCGGTGCCGGGCACCGGGAAGTACAGCGAAGTGTTCAGGTTGAAGCGCTTGGCGCCACCGATGTAGGCGCCCGTGGGGTCGACCACGCCCAGCGAGCCCTGTTCGAAGCCACGCACCGTGCCCAGGCCGCCGCCGTAGAAGTTCTTGAACACCGGGAATGGCTTGCCTCCCAGCCCCTTGCCGAAGCCGATTTCTGCGTTCACGCCCAGCGACATCCTGAACGGCAGGCCCCAGAACTCCTGGTACTGCAGATTGGTGCGGGTGTAACGCACGTCACCGAAGAGGCTCGCCTCCAGGTTCACGCGCTGGTAGCGCCCGGCCGAAGGCGTGAGCACGCTGTCGCGTGCATCGCGGGCCCAGCCCAGCGTCAACGGGAAGGCGTTGGCCTTGTTGCCGTACAGGGTGCGGTAGTTCAGGTAGCTCAGCGGGATGCCGGCGCTGGTGCCGATCTCGGTGCGCTCGAAGCCGGCGCCGAGGAACACGGTGTCGTATTCGGAGAACGGCACGCCAAAACGAATGGCAGCACCGGGCGTGGTCAGGTCGTAGGCGTCACCCAGGCTGTTGAATGGCCGGCTGACGCGGTAGAACACGTCGATGGCGCGCGAGATGCCGTCCACGGTGAAATACGGATCGACGGTGCTCAGGACCAGTGCGCGGTTGTAGCGGCTGGTGTTGACTTCGATGCCCAGGTAGTTGCCCGAACCGAAGGCGTTGTCCTGCTTGATCGACGCGGTGAAGGTGAACTTCTCGGCGTTCGAATAGCCGGCACCGACGACCAGGTTGCCGGTGGGCTTCTCGGTGACGTTGACAACGAGGTCGACCTGGTCGGGTGCGCCGGGTACTTCATTGGTCTCGACGTCGACGTCCTTGAAGTACCCCAGCCGCTCGACGCGTTCCTTCGACAGCTTGATCAACCCGCCGTCGTACCAGGCCGATTCGAGCTGGCGGAATTCACGCCGGATGACTTCGTCCCGGGTGCGCGTGTTGCCGGCCACGTCGATGCGGCGAACGTACACGCGGCGCGCTGGGTCGGCGCTGAGCACCACGGCCACCTGGCCCGTGGCACGGTCGATCTCGGGGCGCTGCTCGATGCGCGCGAAGGCATAGCCGTACAGACCGAACAGGTCGGTGAAGCGGCGCGTGGTCTCTGCCACCGCGTCGCCACGATAGGGCTGGCCCGGGCGCAGGGCCACGAAGGCGCGGAATTCGTCTTCCTTGCCGAGGTAGTCGCCTTCCAGCCTGACGCTCGTGACGGTGTAGGGCTGGCCTTCACGCACCGAGATCGCCACCGAGATCGTCTGCTTGTCGGGCGAGATCGTCACCTGGGTGGATTCGATCGCGAATTCGAGGTAACCACGGTTGACGTAGTAGGCGCGCAGCTTTTCCAGGTCGGCGTTGAGCTTGGTGCGCGAGTAGCGGTCGGTCTTGCTGTACCAGGTGAACCAGCCCGAAGGCGTCAGCTCGAACAGGCCCAGCAGGGTCGAACTGTCGAAGACCTTGTTGCCGGTGATGCGGATGTCGGCGATTCGCGCGGCATCACCTTCGGTCATCGTGAAGGTGACATTGACGCGGTTGCGCTCGATCGGCGTGATCGTCGTCACCACTTCGGCGCCGTAGAGGCTGCGGCCGAGGTATTGGCGCTTGATCTCCTGCTCGGCACGGTCGATGAGCGCGCGGTCGAAGGGCAGGCCTTCGCCGATGCCGGCGTCGCGCAGTGACTTCGACAGCGGGTCCTTGTCGAATTCCTTCAGGCCGACGAAGGTGACGCCGGCGATGATGGAACGCTCGTCGACGATGATGACCGCGACCTCGCCTTCGATCTCGATGCGCACGTCCTTGAACAGGCCGGTGGCGAACAAGGAGCGCAATGCCGTGGAGCCCTTGTCGTCGGTGTAGGTGTCGCCTATGCGGAAGGGCAGCGCAGCGAACACCGTGCCCGGGTCGGTTCGCTGCAGGCCTTCGATGCGGATGTCCTTCAGAACGAAGGGCTCGACAGCCTGGGCAGGTGCAGCCAGGACGGCTGCCGCAGCGACCACCACGGCCGCGCAATGGCGCAAAGGCCCGAACGGAGAAACAGGGAACATGGGATTCAGTTGGCGCCCAGCAGGCGGGCCACGTCGTTGTAGAGGGCGACCGACATCATGAGCATCAGGACGGCAATGCCGCCACGCTGCAGTCTGGCCAGCCAGAGATCGGACGGCGGGCGCCCGGTCACAGCCTCGAAAATGTAATACATCAGGTGGCCGCCATCGAGCATGGGCAGCGGCAAAAGGTTCAGCACCCCCAGGCTGACACTGACCAGCGCCAGGAAACCCAGGTAGAAAGCCAGGCCCTGGTTGACCGACTGGCCCGCGTAATCGGCAATCGTCAGCGGCCCGCTGAGGTTCTTGATCGACGCTTCGCCGATCAGCATGCGTCCCAGCATCTTCACCGTCAGCGCCGAGACTTCCCAGGTGCGGCTGACACCCAGCACGAGGCCGTCGATGGGGCCGCGCTGGACGGTCACCATCTCGGCCGGTTGGCCGACGAAGGCGTCGATGCGGCCGACACTGGCACCCGCGCCGTCGTTGGCAGCGGCGTCGGCGACGACCCGCGGCGTCACCGTCAAACGCAGAGTCTGGCCACTGCGTTCGACCACCCAGGCCTGGGCCTGGCCACGGCCGTCGGCGACACCGGCGCGGATGCGTTCACGCAGGGTCTGGGCATCGCTCAGGGCCTGCCCGTCGACACTGAGCACACGGTCGCCGGCCAGCAGGCCAGCCTGCGCGGCCGGCCCACCGGCCTTGACTTCGCCCAGCACCGGTTCGCTGTAGGGGCCGCCCAGGCCGATGGTGCGCATCAGGCTGGCGTCGACATCGCGGGTGGGAAGGCCGGCCAGGTCCAGGCTCACGGTACGCTTGCCCGTGCCGTCGCGGCGGCTGACCTGCAGGTCGATGCGGCCCTGGCGCAGGGCGGTCTGCGTCACTTCCCAGCGCAGGTCGGTGAGCGAGTCGACGTCGCGCCACTCGCCGCCGTCCTGGGCCAGTGCACGCACCCAGTCGCCGGCCTGCATGCCGGCCCGTTCGGCGCGGCTCTCGGCCACCGGCGGGCCCAGCACGGCCTTCGGCTCCTGCAGACCGATCCAGTGCGCCATGGCGTAGAGCAGGATGGCCAGCGCGAGATTGGCCACCGGTCCGGCCGCCACGATGGCCGTGCGCTTGGCCAGCGACTGACGGTTGAATGCACGCGGCAGCTCCGACGGCAGCACGCCGCCTTCGCGTTCGTCGAGCATGCGCACATAACCACCCAGTGGCAAGGCACACACCACGAATTCCGTCGAATCGGGCGTCTTCTGGTGGCGCCACAGCACCTGCCCGAAACCGACCGAGAAGCGCAGCACCTTGACGCCGCAAGCGACTGCCACGCGGTAGTGACCGTACTCATGGATGACGATGAGCACGCCCAGGGTCAGCAGGAAGGCCAGGATGGTGGTGATCACGCGGCAAGCTCCTGGATGCGCTGGCGGGCGTGGGCGCGGGCCCGGGTGTCGATGTCGAGAACGTCGTCGAGCTGGCGTGCCGGCCCAAGCCGAGAGACGAAGGCCTCGACCGTGTCGGCATTCACACGATGGATGGCCGGGAACCGGATGCGCCCGGCCAGGAAGGCGGCCACGGCTTCTTCGTTGGCCGCGTTCAGCACCGCGGTGCTGCCGCTGGGCGCCGCCAGGGCGTCGTAGGCCAGTTGCAGACCGGGGAAACGGGCCGGGTCGGGCGGCTCGAAGGTCAGGGCCTGCAGTTTCAGGAAGTCCAGGCGCTCGGCGCCAGACTCGACACGGTCGGGGAACGACAGGCCATACGCAATGGGAACCTTCATGTCGGGCGTGCCCAGCTGCGCCAGCACCGAAGCGTCGCGGCAGACCACCATCGAATGGATGATGCTCTGCGGGTGCAGCACCACGCGGATGCGCTCGGGCGCCAGGTCGAACAGCCAGCGTGCTTCGATCACTTCCAGCGCCTTGTTCATCATCGTCGCCGAATCGACCGAGATCTTCTGCCCCATCACCCAGTTCGGATGCGCCACGGCCTGGGCCGGCGTGATGCTGTCGAAGGTGGCCGGATCACGCTCGCGGAACGGGCCGCCGCTGGCAGTGAGGATGATGTGGTCGATGCGCTCGGCCCACCGGCTGCGGTCTTCGGGCAGGCACTGGAAGATGGCGGAATGTTCACTGTCGATCGGCAGCAGCGTCGCGCCACCGTCCTTCACCGCCTGCATGAACAGGTCGGCGCCGACCACCAGGGCTTCCTTGTTCGCCAGCAGCAGGCGCTTGCCAGCGCGCGCCGCGGCCATGCACGGCGGCAGGCCTGCGGCGCCGACGATGGCCGCCATGACGCTGTCGACCTCGCTGCTGGCGGCCAGGTCGCAAAGCGCCTGGGGGCCGACCAGCACCTCGGTGCGCACGGCGTGTCCGGCCAGCGCACTGCGCAGTTCGCGTGCGCGTTCCTCGGTCGGCAGGACGGCAACGCGCGGCTTGAAGCGCAGGCATTGCTGCAGCAGCATGTCCACGCGTGAATGGGCCGTCAGACCGACAATTTCGAAGCGTTCGGGGTGGCGTGCCACGACGTCCAGCGTGCTGGCGCCCACCGAACCGGTAGAGCCGAGCACGGCCAGCCGCAGCGGCCGGCGTTCCTGGCGTGTGTTGAAGGCTGATGTCATGGAGTGCTCAGGGAAGTCAGGGCCAGGGCCAGCGGCAGCACGGGCAGCAGCGCGTCCACGCGGTCGAGCACGCCACCGTGGCCGGGCAGCAGGCGACTGCTGTCCTTCGCACCAGCCGCCCGCTTGACGAGAGATTCGATCAGGTCACCGGCGACGCTGAAGCCCGCCAGCAAGGCCAACGCCAGCAGCATGCCGCTCCAGCCCAGCCCCTGCTGCAGCCGGGTGTAAAGACTGGCGCTGTCGACGCCGAAGTTCCGGTCGATGGCCAGCCACACCACGGCCAGCAACAGCACCCCGGCGAAGCCGGACCAGACGCCTTCCCAGCTCTTGCCGGGGCTGATGGTGGGTGCCAGCTTGCGGCGGCCAAAGCGGCGGCCCCCGAAGTAGGCCGCGACATCTGCCGCCCACACCAGGCAAAGGGTCGACAACAGGAAGTTGATGCCCAGCCCGCGTGCATTGGCCAGTGCCAGCCACGCCACCCACAGGCCCGCCAGACCCAGCAGCCAGCGTGCCGGTCGCGGCAACTGCGGCCAGGCGCCTGGCCCCCGGTGAAGCGCCAACGCACCGCCCACGGCCCACAGCGCCACCGCGGCCCACCAAAGGGCAGCCGGTGCCTGCACACCCCAGGCGCTGGCCAGCGCCAACAGCCCGGCTGCACCCACGACAGCCCCGAAAAACAGCGGCGCAAGGCCGGCGGCCTGGTTGAGTCGGCCCCATTCCCAGCCCGCCGCTGCCATCAGGGCCAGCGTCAGCAGGGCGAAGGGCCAGACGCTGGCCTGCGCCAGCGCTGCCAGCAACAGGGCCACGAGCACGATCGCAGTGACGATGCGCGGCAACAGCATGGCGGTCAGATGCAGCGAAGGCCGGGGCGCCGCCGACCTGCGGCCGGCCGGGTCACTGCCCCCGCGCGCATGTCATGCACCTGCAGGCACGACTTCCGGCGCCCGGATGCCGCCAAACCGGCGGTCACGCTGCGCATAAGCCAGCAAGGCCGCATCGATTTCGGCCTCGCCGAAGTCGGGCCACAGGCATTCGGTGAAGAAGAGCTCGGCATAGGCCGCCTGCCACAGCAGGAAATTGCTCATGCGCATCTCGCCGCCGGTGCGGATGAAGAGATCGGGGTCGGGCGCGAAGCTCAGCGCCAGCTGGCGCGAGAGGAACTGCTCGTCGAAATCTTCGGGTTTCACTCCGTCGGCCAGCGCCCGCCGGCAGGCCTGCACGACATCCCAGCGCCCGCCGTAGTTGAAGGCCACCGACAAGGTGATGCGGGTGTTGTGCTCGGTCAGCTTCTCGGCGTGTTCCCAGGCTGCGCGCAGCTTGTCGGAAACCGCCGTGCGGTCGCCGATGATGCGGATGCGAACACCGTCGCCAGCCATCTTGGTGAGGTACTTCGACACTGCCACCAGCACCAGGCTCATCAGGCCAGAGACCTCTTCGGTCGGCCGTTTCCAGTTCTCCGAAGAGAAAGCGAAGACGGTGAGGTACTGCACGCCGCGGTCGGCAAAGGCGTTCACCGCGCGCACCAGGGCATCGACACCCTGCTTGTGGCCGAAGAAGCGCGGCATGTAGCGCTGGCGCGCCCACCGGCCGTTGCCATCCATCACCACGGCAACGTGGCGAGGCACTCCTTCGCCCAGATTGGCATGAGGCGGCATCGAGGTCACGGGGTTGGGCGAGGGAAAGGGACAGGGCGTCGTCAGACGGCCATCACTTCCGCTTCTTTTCCCTGCACAAGCTTGTCGATCTCGGCGATGGTGCGGTCGGTCAGGCGCTGCACTTCGTCCTGGGCGCGCCGCTCGTCGTCCTCGGCCGCGAGCTTGTCCTTGAGCAGCTTCTTCAGCTGTTCGTTCGCGTCGCGGCGAATGCTGCGCACGGCAATCTTCGCCTCCTCGCCGGCGTGGCGCACGACCTTCGTGAGCTCGCGCCGACGCTCTTCGGTCAGGCCCGGCATCGGCACCCGCAGCAGGTCACCCTGTGACGAGGGGTTCAGGCCCAGGTCGGACTCGCGGATGGCCTTCTCGATCTTGGGCCCCAGGCCCTTTTCCCAGGGCTGCACGCTGATCGTGCGCGAGTCGAGAAGCGAGACATTGGCGACCTGGCTGATCGGCACCATCGAACCGTAATAGTCCACCTGCACCTGGTCCAGCAACCCCGGGTGGGCCCGGCCGGTGCGGATCTTGTGCAGTTCGTTCTTGAACGCCTCGATGGTCTTGCCCATCTTCTGTTCGGCGGTCTTCTTGATGTCAGGAATGCTCATGACCGTGGCAGTCTCCTCAAACGTGAACCAGGGTGCCTTCGTCTTCGCCCATGACCACGCGCTTGAGCGCGCCGGCCTTGAAGATGCTGAACACCTTGATGGGCAGTCGCTGGTCACGGCACAGCGCAAAGGCGGTAGCGTCCATGACCTGGAGGTTGCGCGAGATCGCTTCGTCGAAGGTGATCGTCGAATAGCGCGTCGCGTGGGGGTCTTTCTTGGGGTCGGCGCTGTAGACGCCGTCGACCTTGGTGGCCTTCAGAACAATCTCCGCGCCGATTTCGGCCCCACGCAGCGCAGCCGCGGTGTCGGTGGTGAAGAAGGGGTTGCCGGTGCCGGCCGCAAAGATGACGACCTTGCCCTCTTCCAGGTACTGCAGCGCCTTCGGACGAACGTAAGGTTCGACCACCTGTTCGATGCTGATGGCGGACATGACCCGGGCGGTCATGCCTTCCTGGCGCATGCTGTCGGCCAGGGCCAGCGAATTCATGACCGTGGCCAGCATGCCCATGTAGTCGGCCGTGGCCCGGTCCATGCCCACCGCCCCACCAGCGACACCGCGGAAGATGTTGCCGCCGCCAATGACGACGGCCACCTCGCAGCCGAGCCGGGTCACGTCCTGCACCTCGCGCACCATGCGCACGATGGTGGCGCGGTTGATGCCGTACGCGTCGTCGCCCATCAGGGCTTCGCCGGAGAGCTTGAGCAGGATGCGCTTGTATGCGGGCATCGGTGGCGGCCTCGTCGAGTAGGAGTCGGGGGTCTGCGGGAGTGTACGGCGGGGCCCGCGGTACGGGCCCCTGGCGTCACAGACGTCGCAAGCGCAGTGTTACTGGCCTTTGGCCGCGGCCACCTGTGCGGCCACTTCGGCTGCGAAGTCGTCGACCTTCTTCTCGATGCCTTCGCCCACCACGTACAGCGTGAAGCCAGCCACCTTCGTGGCCTTTTCCTTCAGCATCTGCTCGACGGTCTGCTTGTCGTTCTTGACGAAGGTCTGGTTCAGCAGCGAGACCTCCTTCAGGAACTTCTGCACCGAGCCGTCGACCCGCTTGGCCACGATCTCTGCCGATTGGGCAGGCTTGCCTGCGGCGACAGCCGCTGCAGAGTCCTCGGCCGCCTTTTCGGCGGCCACGCGGCGTTCGATCTCGATCAGCTCGGCCGGAACGTCGCTGGTGGCCAGCGCCTTGGGCTTCATCGCGGCCACGTGCATGGCCACGTCCTTGGCGGCGACTTCGTCACCGGTGTATTCGACGACCACGCCGATGCGCGTGCCGTGCAGGTAGCTGGCCAGCTGGCCGCCGCCGGCGTAGCGCTGGAAGCGACGGATGGCCATGTTCTCGCCGATCTTGCCGATCAGACCCTTGCGAACGTCTTCAACCGTCGGGCCAAAGCCGTCCTGTGCCAGTGGCAAGGCCGACAGCGCGGCCACGTCGGCCGGGTTGTGCGCGGCCACCAGATCGGCGCACGACTTGACGAAGCCCAGGAACGATTCGTTCTTGGACACGAAGTCGGTTTCGCAGTTGACTTCGATCAGGGCACCGGTGGTGCCGTTCACGCTGGCCGAGATCACGCCTTCGGCGGTGACTCGCGAGGCGGCCTTGCCAGCCTTGTTCCCGAGCTTGACGCGCAGGATCTCCTCGGCGCGGCCGAGGTCGCCTTCGGCCTCGGTCAGGGCTTTCTTGCATTCCATCATGGGCGCGTCGGTCTTGGCGCGCAGTTCGGCCACCAGGCTTGCGGTGATTGCGGGCATGCTGAATGTTCTCCGTACGGAAGCAAGCGGCCAGGTGCGGCCGCTTGCAGGGGTGATTCGATGGCTCGGGCAGGCGCCAGGCCTGCCCTGTCGACACGCGATGTCAGGCTTCGCTGACTTCGACGAACTCGTCGGTGCCGGTGGTGGTGGCCTGCACCACTTCGTTCGTGGCGTTGGCCCGGCCTTCGAGCACGGCGTCGGCCACCGAGCGCGCATACAGCGCCACGGCCTTGGCCGAGTCGTCGTTGCCGGGGATGACGTAGTCGATGCCGATGGGCGAGTGGTTGGTGTCGACGACACCGATGACCGGGATGCCCAGCTTCTTGGCTTCGGCCACGGCGATCTTGTGGTAGCCGACGTCGATGACGAACATGGCGTCGGGCAGCGCGCTCATGTCCTGGATGCCGCCGATGTCCTTCTCGAGCTTGATCAGGTCGCGGTCGAACAGCAGCGCTTCCTTCTTGATCATCGTCTCGGTGCCGCTTTCCTTCGTGGCCTGCATGTCCTTGAGCTTCTTCAAGGAACCCTTGACCGTCTTGAAGTTGGTCATCATGCCGCCCAGCCAGCGCTGGTCGACGTAGGGCATGCCGCAACGCTGGGCTTCCAGGGCGATCACTTCACGCGCCTGGCGCTTGGTGCCGATCATCAGGATCGTGCCGCGGCGGGCCGACAGCTGGCGCACGAACTTCATCGCGTCGTTGAAGAGCGGCTGCGTCTTCTCGAGGTTGATGATGTGGATCTTGTTGCGATGGCCGTAGATGTACGGGGCCATCTTGGGGTTCCAGAAGCGCGTTTGGTGGCCGAAATGGACACCCGCTTCCAGCATTTCACGCATGGAGACAGACATGGAATTAACTCCGAAGGTTAGGTCTAGAATCCCGCCGCTTCATCGCCCCAGCCACTGCCCTGACGGGCTGTGTTGAAACCGCCCAGCGCATCGCTGGCGTTTCGTCAAAAAGGGGCGACACCTTGGTTCGGTCGGGTTCGCGATTTGTTTGTCCCGAAGTGCACGGCTGAAGTGCAGAACACTTTTATCAGCAAATGCCTCGGGAAAACCCAATAAGTTTAGCACGCGCCGGAGCCCGGTCGTGAAGGTCGCTGTCGTCGGTGCAGGGTTCACGGGTGTCGCAACCGCCTATGAGCTGGCTGCCCAGCAACACGAAGTGACGGTTTTCGAACGCCGCGGCAGCGTCGCCGCCGAAGGCAGCTTCGCCCATTCCGGCCTGCTGGCCGCCTGCGCTCCGCTGCCCTGGGGCATCCCGGGCCTGCAGCGCCAGCGTCTTGGCCAATGGCTGCGCCGGCAGGGCAGCATCCGCGCCGGCCTGGGCACCGTGCTGGCGCAATCACAGTGGCTGTGGCAGCAGTGGCGGGCCGGCCGGTCGCCAGCGCGCCAGGCGCGCTGGCAGGCGCTGCAGGCGCTCGCCCACGCGAGCCGGCAGCGTGTGGGTGAACTCACCCAGCAGTTGAACCTGGCCTACGAGCAGCAGGCGGGTGGCCTGGTGCTCCTGGCCGACGACGGCCAGCTGGAACGGGTGCGGCGTGCGCTGGAAGAGGCCAGCGGCCTGGCGCAGGGCCTGCAGCTGCTGGACGCAGAGGCGGCTCGTGCGCTAGAGCCTGGCCTGTCACCCGACTGGCCGTTGAAGGGCGCAGTCCAGCTGCCTTCGGCCATGGTGGGCAACGGTCGGCAGTTGGCCCAGCTGTTGAAGAGCCATGCGCAGCGCCTCGGCGCCAGCTTTCGCTTCGACACCGAGGTGAAGTCGCTGCGGCCAGGCCTGCCCGCAACGCTGCTGCCTGCCGATGACCAGGCGCAGACCTTCGACGCCATCGTTGTTTGTGCTGGCGCCGGCAGCCGCCGACTGCTGGCCAGCGCCCAGCTTCAGCTGCCGCTGCTGACGGCCTGGGGCCATGCGGTCACGGCACCGCTGAGCCACGGCGACGGCGACGGCCAGCTTGCGGCCGGGCCGCGCGCCGCGGTCGTCGACAGCCGCAACGGCATCGTCATCAGCCGCCTGGGCCAACGCGTCCGAGCCACGGGTGTGACCCAGCTGGGCGGCGGCGAGCAGGCCTTGCCTGGTGCGGTTCTGCAGCAGCTCTACGGCGCGATGGAGCAGGCCTTCCCCGGCTGTGCGGTAACCCGCGAGGCAACACACTGGAAAGGCCCACGCGTGCGTGTGCCGGATGGCGCGCCCGTGGTGGGCTCGAGCGGCGCGCAGGGGCTGTGGCTGAACCTCGGCCACGGCCCCTATGGCTGGGCCCTGGCCTGCGGCGCCGCGCAGATGCTCGCGCGGCAGCTCGGCAGCCAGCCCCTGCCCTTCGACGCCTCGCCTTTCAGCGCGAAACGTCTGAGCTGAACACCTGGGGGGAACGCTGCCGCCGGGGCGCCGTGCATGATCGCAACCATGACAGCCGCATTTCAAACCCGCAGCAGCGCCGGGCAGACCGTGCTCGTAAACGCCGACGTCGAGCCCGGCCTTTGGCCGCTGCATGACGCAAGGCGCACCCGCGACATTGAAAACGCCGCTGCGGCAAACCACCCCCGGCCGCCCCTGATGGCCCGCGCCGGCGAGGCGCTGGCGCGCCTGGGCAAGGCGCTGGCACCCCACGCACGCCGCACCCTGGTGCTGACCGGGCCGGGCAACAACGGCGGCGATGGCCTGGTGGCGGCGCGCCTGCTGCACAGTGCCCGCCATCCTGTGCTGGTGCGGCTGGTCGCCGACCCGGGCCGCCTCCCGGCTGACGCTGCGCAGGCGCTGCGCATGGCGAGCAGCGCGGGCGTCGACATCCAGCCCTTCAACCCGAGTGAGCGCCTGGAATTCGACAGCGAGGACCTCGCCATCGACGCCTTGCTGGGCATCGGCAGCTGCCGGGCGCCGCAGGGTGAGCTGGCCGACGCCATCTCGGCGTTGCGGCAGCTTTCCGCTACGACGCTGGCAGCGGACCTGCCCAGCGGACTGCACCCCGACACCGGCGCACTGCTGGGCGACGCTGCCGTGCACGCCCAGGCCACGCTGAACCTGCTGACGATCAAGCCCGGCTGCCTGACAGCCCAGGGCCGCGACCACGCCGGCAGGGTGTGG
This sequence comes from Rubrivivax sp., assembly GCA_022842595.1. Taxonomy (GTDB): domain Bacteria; phylum Pseudomonadota; class Gammaproteobacteria; order Burkholderiales; family Burkholderiaceae_C; genus Rubrivivax. The sequence goes on along the minus strand of JALHPF010000016.1, from coordinate 19,822 downwards.
TGGAACGACCTCGGGCTGGCGGTGCCAGACCCCGGCGCCTGGCTGGTGGGCCGTCCAGGCCATGGTTCACGGCCGCACGCCGCGCACAAGGGGACTTTCGGCGATGTCTGGCTCGTCGGCGGCGCCGAAGGCATGGTCGGCGCACTGATCCTGGCCAGTGGCGCAGCGCTGGCGGCCGGTGCCGGGCGGGTGTTCGCGTGCCCACTGGCGGTGGCGCAACTCCAGCTTCCCCCGTGGCGACCCGAGATCATGCTGCGCGGCCTGGCCGAGGCCTCACAGCCTGCCGTGCTGAACGCTGCCACGGTGGTGGCCGGTTGCGGCGGTGCTTCGGCCGTGGGCGCGGCCCTGCCCGCCTTGCTCGAACATGCGGCACGGCTGGTGCTGGACGCCGACGCGCTGAATCTTCTGGCCACCCACCCAAGCCTGCAGTCGGCGCAACAGCGCCGGGCACGGGCCGGGCTGCCAACCGTGCTGACGCCGCATCCGCTGGAGGCCGCGCGGCTGCTCGGCCAGGGCCGTGAACAGGTGCAGGCCGACCGGCTGCTGGCGGCCCGGACGCTGGCCGAGCGCTTTCAGGCCGTCGTGGTGTTGAAGGGTTCGGGCACGGTCGTGGCGGCACGGGGACAGCAGCCGCTGATCAACCCGACCGGCAATGCCGCGCTGGGCACGGCCGGCACTGGCGACGTTCTGGCCGGCTGGCTGGCCGGCTTGTGGGCCCAGGCGGCCAGCGCCGGCGCATCGCACGCTGCGCCCGAAGAACCGCTGCGCAGCGCCTGTGCCGCCGTCTGGTGGCATGGCCACGCAGCCGACCGGCATCTGGCGCTGGGGCATCGCGGCCCGCTGCGTGCGGCCGACCTGATCGAGTCCTTGGCACAGCGCTACGCGACGCCCTGATCAGCGCCTGCGCAGGCATAGCCGGGCCCGTGGCTCAGCGCCGGGTGCGAGGCCGAGGAGCCGGCCGGCGCGGCGCGGGCTTGCGTGAACGCTTGGCGGTCTCGGCAGGCACCTGCGTCTTGAGTTCACGCGCGCTGGCCTTCACGGCCCGGTCGGCCTCGCGCACTGCCGTCAATTCGGCCAGCGCGCTGGGGGTCTTCGCGCGCTCACTGCGGTCGCCGCGGTCGGAGCGTTCACCACGTTCAGGCCGCCCCTTGTCGACGAGCTTGTCCGGTTCGCCTTCACGCACCATCCGAAAGTCGATCTTGCGACCGTCCAAGTCGACACGGCTGACCTGCACCCGCACCCGCGTGCCGACGACATAGCGCACGCCGGATCGTTCACCGCGCAGTTCCTGGCGCGCTTCGTCGAAGCGGTAGTACTCGCCACCGAGTTCGGTGATGTGCACCAGGCCGTCGACATACAGCGCATCGAGCGTGACGAACAAGCCGAAGCCGGCGACCGCGCTGACGGTGCCAGAGAACTCTTCGCCCAGATGCTCACGCATGTAGCGGCACTTCAACCAGGCTTCGACATCGCGCGAGGCCTCGTCGGCACGCCGCTCGTTGGCGCTGCAATGCGCACCCACGCCTTCCCAGACCATCATTTCCTGCGACAGCGGCTTGGCCGGGCGCAGCGCCGGCTTGGCGTTCTTGCGCAACTCGGGCGTGCGGGTCAGCACGTTGGGCGCCAGGTGGAAGCGCCTGCCGCCGAGCAGCGCCTTGATGACGCGGTGCACGAGCAAGTCGGGATAGCGGCGGATGGGACTGGTGAAGTGGGTGTAGGCGTCAAAGGCCAGGCCGAAGTGGCCGTTGTTGGTGGCCGTGTAGACGGCCTGCTGCATCGAACGCAGCAGCATGGCGCTGATCTGCACGGCATCAGGCCGGCCCTGGGTGGCCTGGCTGATGGCTTGCATCTCGCCGGGCTTGGGGTCGTCGCTCAGGCTCAGGCCCAGGCCCAGCGCACGCAGGTAGGCCTGCAGCGCGACCCGCTTTTCCGGCGTCGGGCCTTCGTGGACGCGATACAGGCTGGGGTGGTCGGCGCTGGCGATGAACTGCGCGGCGCAGACGTTGGCAGCGAGCATCGACTCCTCGATCAGCCGGTGCGCGTCGGTACGGGTGCGCGGCACGATCTTCTCGATGCGGCCGTTGTCGTCGCAAACGATCTGGGTCTCGGTCGTCTCGAAATCGATCGCGCCGCGTTTTCCACGCTGCTTCAGCAAGGCGCGATAGACCTCGTGCAGGTGCAGCAGTTGCGGCAGCACGTCGGCACGCTTGTGCGCCTCCGGGCCGCGCGTATTGGCCAGCGCTGCTGCCACTTCGGTGTAGGTGAGGCGGGCGTGCGAATTGATCACGGCCGGGAAGAACTGGTAGGCGTCGATGGCGCCGTCCTCGCCCACGACCATGTCGCAGACCAACGCCAGGCGCTCGACGTTCGGGTTCAGTGAACACAGCCCGTTCGACAGCTTCTCGGGCAGCATCGGAATCACCCGGCGCGGGAAGTAGACCGATGTCGCACGCTCGTAGGCGTCGTTGTCGAGCGCCTCTCCGGGCTTGACGTAATGGCTGACGTCGGCAATCGCCACCAGCAGTCGCCAGCCGGTGAAGGCTGTCTTGCCGCGGCCGCGCTTGAACGGTTCGCAGTAGACGGCATCGTCGAAATCGCGCGCGTCCTCGCCGTCGATGGTGACGAGGGGCACATCGGTCAGGTCGATGCGGTTCTTGCGGTCGACGGGGCGCAGCTTCTCGGGCAGCGAGGCCGCTGCGGCCAGGGTCTCGGCGGAGAACTGGTGCGGCACCTCGTACTTGCGCACGGCGATCTCGATCTCCATGCCGGCGTCGTCGATCTCGCCCAGCACTTCACTGACCCGCCCCACCGGCTGCGAATGCAGCGAAGGCGGCTCGGTCAGTTCGACCGACACCACCTGACCCACCTGGGCGCTGGCAGTGGCGTTCTTGGGGATCAGGATGTCCTGGCCGTATCGGCGGTCTTCCGGCGCCACGATCCATTGCCCGCCTTCATGGAGCAAGCGGCCGATGATCGGGGTCTTGCGACGCTCGATGATGTCGAGCACGCGGCCTTCGGGGCGGCCCTTGCGGTCCATGCGCTGAACCCGCACCCGTACACGGTCGCGGTGCAGCACCGAACGCATTTCCTGCGGTGCCAGGTAGATGGCGGGATCGCCGTTGTCGGGCACCACGAAGCCATGGCCGTCGCGGTGGCCCTCGACGCGGCCGTCGAATTCGCCCATCAGGGCGGGGCCGGCGTTTGCGCCGGCACTTGCATTTTCGTTTTGTTTGATGGTAGTATCCTTAGTTCCTGATAGCCCAGATGGCGGAATTGGTAGACGCACTAGTTTCAGGTACTAGCGCTTAACGGCGTGGAGGTTCGAGTCCTCTTCTGGGCACCAAAACAGTTGAAAGGCCGATTGCTGATGCGATCGGCCTTTTGCATTTTCAGGCCGCAATTCAGACCGCGATTCAGACCGCAAACTTCTTCGCCAGGCCATCCGGGCGCAGGTTGTCGTAGTCTTCGAACGGCTGGTGGATCCACGGGCTGGTGGGCAGGGTCTCGACGTAGTAGTCGGGCGTGTAGCCCGATACGCCCTTGACCCAGATGACGGCAGCACGCAATTCGCTGATCGACGGCATGCCACGCAGGCGTTCGACCACGGCCTTGAGCGTCACGCCGGTGTCGGCCAGGTCGTCGACGAGCAGCACGCGGCCGGCCAGTTCACCCTTGGGCATGGTGATGTACTTGGCCATGTCGAGACGACCCTGGATCGTGCCTGCCTCGGCGCGGTAGCTGCTGGTGGACATGATCGCCAGCGGCTTGTCGAACACGCGCGACAGCACGTCGCCCGGGCGCATGCCGCCACGCGCCAGGCACAGGATCTGGTCGAAGTCCCAGCCCGAGTTGTGCACCTTCAGCGCCAGGCGTTCGGTGAGCATGTGGTACTCGTCCCAGGACACGTACAGGTGTTTGCCGTCGTCGGTCAGCATGTGCGGGTTCTCCTCAAGGGTGTCGGTCAGGCGCGGAACGGGTGGCGAAGCAGGATGGTGTGAACGCGGTCGGGGCCGGTGGACACCATGTCGATCGGCGCGCCGATCAGGGCTTGCATGCGTTCCAGATAGCGCTTGGCGTTGACAGGCAATTGCTCCCAGTGCGTCAGCCCCGCGGTCGTGTCGGTCCAGCCAGGCAGCGTCTCGTAGACCGGTTCGCAGGCGGCGATCTCGTCGGCGTCCAGCGGCAGCACGTCGAGCATCTGCCCGCCCAGCTTGTAGCCGGTGCAGATCAGTATCTCGGGCAGGCCGTCGAGCACGTCGAGCTTGGTGATGCACAGGCCCGAGATGCCGTTGATGATCATCGAACGCTTCAGGGCAGCCGCGTCCAGCCAGCCGCAGCGGCGCGCGCGCCCGGTGACCGTGCCGCGTTCCTGGCCCACCGTCGACAGGTGGTGACCGACACTGCCCGGGGTGTCCATGTCGAGCTCGGTCGGGAATGGCCCGCTTCCCACCCGGGTGGTGTAGGCCTTGGTGATGCCGAGCACGTAATGCAGCATGCCCGGCCCCAGGCCCGAGCCCGCGGCAGCGTTGCCGGCCACGCAGTTGCTCGAGGTCACGTACGGGTAGGTACCGTGGTCGATGTCGAGCAGCGTACCCTGCGCACCTTCGAACAGCAGGTTTGCGCCGGCGCGGTTCGCGTTGAAGAGCCGGTAGCCCACATCGGCCATCAGCGGGCGCAGCTGTTCGGCTGCAGCAAGCGCACCTTCCAGGATGGGCTGAAGCTCCAGCGCCGGCGCCCTCAGCACATTGACGAGTTCGGCGTTGTGCAGGTCCAGCAGGTCGCGCAGGCGCGCCTCGAAGCGCTTCGGATGCTTCAGGTCCTGCACCCGCAGTGCGCGGCGTGCCACCTTGTCTTCGTAGGCCGGCCCGATGCCCTTGCCCGTGGTGCCGATCTTGCCGCTGCCGCTGCTTTCGCGCAGCGCTTCGCGGGCATGGTCGATGGCCACATGGAACGGCAGGATGAGCGGGCAGGACTCCGACAGGAACAGGCGCGAGCGCACGTCCACACCCAGCTGTTCGATGCGGGCGATCTCGCTCAGCAGGTGCGCCGGGTCGACCACCACGCCGTTGCCGATGTAGCAGGCCACGCCGTCGCGCATCACACCCGACGGAATGAGCTGAAGCGCCGTCTTGCGGCCGTTGATGACCAGGGTGTGGCCAGCGTTGTGGCCGCCCTGGAAACGCACCACGCCCTGGGCGGTGTCGGTGAGCCAGTCGACGATCTTGCCTTTTCCTTCGTCACCCCATTGGGTGCCGACGACGACGACGTTGCGACCAGCGCCAGAAGGTGTCACAGCTTGCATGTTCGGTTCGATGAGCGGGTTGTCAGGTGGCATCGGCCACGTTCAGGGGCTGCAGCAGCCAACGGCCGTCGCGGTTCACGAGTTCACGGTCGGCCTGCCAGGCAGCGGCTTCGGCAGCGCCACCGGCGGCAGCCCCCGGGAGAGCGGTGACGACGACTTCGCCGGCGGCACGCAGCCGGCGCACTTCGGCACGCATCGAAGCGTCTTCGCTCCACAGGGCGAGGATGGCGCGCCTGGGCTGGGCCGCCGGCGCCAGTTCCGACAGCGACTTCAGGTCGAGGCTGAAACCAACGGCCGGACGGCTGCGGCCGAACACGGCGCCGACTTCGTCGTAGCGCCCGCCGCGGGCCAGCGTGTCGCTGCAGCCGGCGGCAAAGAGCGCGAATCGCGGGCCGCTGTAGTAGGCGTAGCCGCTCATGTCAGAGAGGTCGAAAGCCACGCGCAAGCCTGGATCGGCGGCTTGCAGCCGGCTGCCCAGCCAGGCCAGCTCGTCGAGCGCGGTGCGGATCAGCGGGCGGTCGGGCAGCACGGCGCGAGCAGCAGGAAGCACTTCGCCGTTGCCATACAGGCGCAGCAGCGCCAGCAAGGCTGCCCGGGTGTCTTCCGGGAGCCCCTGGCACAGCAGGGCAAGCGCCGGCGCGTCCTTGCTCGCCAGCGCCCGCGCCACGTCCTGCAGGCCTTCGGCGTCCATCGGCACGCCAGCCAGAACACCGCGCAGGACACGGGCGTCGGCCAGGTCGATGACGGGCTGGCTCACCTGCGCCACGCGCAGGCAATCCAGTGCCAGCTCGGCCACTTCGAGGTCGGCCTCGAGCCCATCGTGACCAAAGAGTTCGGCGCCGAACTGCAAGGGTTCGCGTGTCGCAGCCAGCCCGGTGGGCCGGGTGTGGAGCACCGGCCCGCAGTAGCACAGACGCGTCACACCCTGACGGTTCAGCAGATGAGCGTCGATGCGCGCGGCTTGCGGGGTGGTGTCGGCACGCAGCCCGAGCATGCGCCCGCTGAGCTGGTCGACGAGCTTGAAGGTGCTGAGATCGAGCTCATGCCCCGTACCGCTGAGCAAGGCATCGAGATGCTCGAGCAGCGGGGGAATGATGAGCTCGTACCCATAGGCCTGGGCCTGGTCGAGAAGGCATCGCCGCAATGCCTCGATGCGCTGCGCCTGGGCAGGCAGGACATCGGCGATGTGCTCGGGCAACAGCCACGCAGAGCGCATGAAATTCACCGGCTGTAAAAACCGGCATTGTACCGGTGGGGTGGCCCCCTGCCCGCCACGGCCGCCTGTCGCAAGTCGATTACGGCCGCGCTCCAGCCGGTGTCGGCGCGCTGTTGCCACGCAAGCCGCGGAAGAACTCGCTGCTGGGGTCAACCACCATCAGGTCGCTTTTGCTGCGGAAGGTGGCGCGGTAGGCTTCGAGGCTTCGATAGAACTGCGCAAACTGCGGGTCGCGGCCGAAGGCATCGGCATACAGCGACGAGGCCTTGGCATCGCCTTCGCCCTTGATCTTCTGCGAATCGCGATAAGCCTCGGCAATGATCACTTCACGCTGCCGGTCTGCGTCGGCACGGATCTTTTCACCTTCGGCTGCACCCTCGGAACGCAGTTCGTTGGCCACCTGCTTGCGTTCGGATTCCATCCGGCGGTAGACCGACTCGGTGATGTCGGCAACGAAGTCGACGCGCTTGACGCGCACGTCCAGGATCTCGATACCGAAGGCCTTGGCTTCGTCGGCCAGACGGCCCTGCACGTCGGCCATCACCTGCTCGCGTTCGGTCGCCAGCACGGCCTTCACGTCGCGACGGGTGATGACCTCGTTGAACGTTGCCTGCACGACGGGCGCGAGGCGGCTTTCGAGGTTGCGGAAGTCGACGCCGTTGTTGCGGATGAACTGCCGCGGCTCGGAGATGCGCCACTTCACCAGCCAGTCGATGACCAGGCTCTTCTTCTCGGCCGTGAAGATGGGGCGGGTTTCAGGGCTGTCGAGCGTCTGCACCCGCTTGTCCAGGAACACCACGTTCTGGAAAGGCGGCGGCAGCTTGAACTTCAGGCCGGGTTCGGTGATGACTTCCTTGATCTCGCCCAGCGCATAGACCACGGCGACCTGGCGCTGGTCGACGACGAAGAGCGTGCTGGACAACAGCATCAGGGCCAGCAGGACGCCGGCGACGGTGAGAGCGATCTTGTTCATGGGTGCGTGGTTCCGGATCGGTCTTCAGCGGCCTTCGCGGGCACGTGAGCGCGAGTCGTCGCGGCTGCGGATGTCGGTGTTGGCGGGGCTGGCGAGTTGTTCAGTGCTGGCCGGTGAAGGCACGAGCGCGGGCGCGCCCGGCGTCACGGTGGGTGCGGCGGTCTGCAGCAGCTTGTCCAGGGGCAGATAGAGCAGGTTGGAACCGCTGCGGCTGTCGACCATCACCTTGGTGACGTTCGAGTACACCTGCTGCATGGTTTCGGTGTAGAGCCGGTCACGCGTGACGGTGGGCGCCTTCTGGTATTCGGTCAACACCGAGCGGAAGCGTTCAGCATCACCTTCGGCCTGTGCCACCACACGTGCGCGATAGCCTTCAGCCTCTTCCATCAGGCGCGAAGCTGTACCTCGCGCCTTCGGAATGACATCACTGGCGTAGGCCTGGCCTTCGTTCTTGAAGCGGTCGCGGTCGGCACCGGCCTTCACCGCGTCGTTGAAGGCGGCCTGCACCTGGTCGGGCACCTGCACGTTCTGAACGTTGACGTTGGAAATGACGACGCCGGCCTTCAGGCGGTCGAGCTGTGCCTGGATGCTCTTGACGAGGTCGGCCGCGATCGCGTCGCGCTGTTCATACAGGACCAGGTCGATCCGACTACGGCCGACGATCTCGCGCACCGCCGATTCGGCCGCCTGCACCACGGCTTCGTCCGCGTTGCGGTTCTCGAAGAGATACGCCCTGGCATCGGTGCGGCGGTATTGAACCGTGAAACGGATGTCGACGATGTTCTCGTCTTGGGTCAGCATCGACGAATCGCGCAGGCCCGTGGCCTGCGTGACGGCATTGCGACCCACTTCCACCGACTGCAGTTGCGTGACCGAAACCGTCTCATGCGCCTGCACGGGGTACGGAAAGCGCCACTTGAAACCTGCATCGGTCGTCTGGCTGTAACGGCCGAAGGTGGTGACCACCGCCTGCTGGCCTTCCTGGACGATGTAGAAACCGCTGCCTAGCCAGACGAGCGCGGCAACGCCGATGATCAAACCCACGCCAATGCCGGCACTCTTCATGTCGGGCTGGAACGACGGGCCACCACCGCCACTGCCGCCGTCGCCACCGCTGCGACCAGGGCCACCGCTGGGCTTGCCGCCAAAGAGGCCGCTCAACTTGCGATTGAAGTCGCGCCAGAGTTCGTCGAGGTCGGGAGGGCCGTCGTTGCGGTTGTTGTAGCTCAGCCCGTCGCCAGAACTGGCCGGTGCCAGGCGGCGGCGCCCGACCAGCCCCTGGATCAAGGCGCGCGCGGCGGCGCCCACGTCACTGAGGCGGGCCTTCCAGCCTGTGGTTTGGGTGTGGGTGGAATCAAGCATGCTCATGCCAGTCAGGAACAGTGGGGTCGTGGTCGCCAGCGGTGCTGGCGAAACGCACGTCATCAGATGGGGTGGGATTGCCGGCAATCAATCGTGCCTGGATCGCCGCTTCGGCGATGGCCTGCCGCAGGGCGTCGAGGCCACTACCGCTGTGGGCGCTGACGAACACACGACAGCGTCGTTGTCCGGCAGGCGCCAGGGTCCAGTCGACCAGCTCGCGCGGCTGTTGCGAATCTTCGAGCAGGTCGCTCTTGTTGTAAACCAGCAGCTGCGGCACACCGGCAGCACCGATTTCTTCGAGCACACGGTCGACCTCTGCTTGCTGCTCGGCACGCATTGGGTTGGCCGCGTCGATGACATGCAGCAGCAGGTCGGCGTCGGCAGCTTCCTGCAGCGTGGCTTCGAAGGCCTCGACCAGCTTGTGAGGCAGCGCCCGGATGAAGCCCACCGTGTCGGACAGCGACACCGCGCAACCCGCCTGCTCGAGCCAGAGCGCGCGCGTGGTCGTATCCAGCGTGGCAAACAACTGGTCCGCGGTGTAGCTGCGCGCTTTCACGAGTGCATTGAACAAGGTCGACTTGCCCGCATTGGTGTAACCCACGAGCGAGACCCGGAAGGTGCCTCGCCTCTCGCGTGCCTTGCGTTGCGTGCCGCGCTGGCGCTTGACCTTCTCCAGACGCGCCTTCACCGACTTGATACGGTCGCCGATCATTCGGCGGTCGAGTTCGATCTGGGCCTCGCCGGGGCCGCCACGGTTACCAATGCCACCGCGCTGGCGCTCGAGGTGCGACCAGCGCTTCACAAGCCGCGTGGCCACGTACTGCAGTCGCGCCAGTTCGACCTGCAGCTTGCCTTCATGGCTCTGCGCCCGGTTGGCAAAGATGTCCAGGATGAGCGAAGTGCGGTCAGCGACGGGAACGCCCAGGTGGCGTTCCAGATTGCGCTGCTGCGCCGGGCTCAAGGCCTGATCGAAGATCACGCCATGCGCACCCGTTTCAGCCACCAAGGCCTTGATCTCGTCGGCCTTGCCCGAGCCCACGAACAAGGCCGGGTCGGGCGACCGCCGCTTGGCCGTGACACGGGCCACGGCCAGATCGCCGGCCGAGGCTGCGAGCAGCGCCAACTCGGCGAGTTCGCTGTCGAAGCCAGCGTCGTTGCCGAAGTCCACACCGACCAGCACGGCCCGGGTGGGGTCGTCACCACTCGGGGTAGCCGAAACGGGGTGTGAACTCAAGGTAGGTCGAGATGCAGGATAGCAACTGCCATCAGGCCGGATCGGGGGTCTCGTTGGCGTGGAAATTCACTGCCCGGCTGGGCACCACGGTAGAGATCGCGTGCTTGTAGACCATCTGAGTCACGGTATTGCGCAGCAGCACGACATACTGGTCGAAAGATTCGATGTGCCCCTGGAGCTTGATGCCGTTGACCAGGTAAATGGACACCGGCACATGTTCCTTGCGCAGCAGGTTGAGAAATGGATCCTGCAAGAGTTGGCCTTTGTTACTCACGATATTCTCCGTGTTGGGTAGTTACCCGAATAGGGCACCTTATCACAGGCGACCTGTCCGTCAGGCAGGGGGGCCTTTGTGTCAACGCGCCTTGTCGTCGAAGGGATTGGCGGCCGACTTCATCTCGATGCGCATCGGAGTGCCAACCAGCTTGAAGTGGTCGCGAAAGCGGCCTTCGAGGTAACGTTTGTAGGTGTCGGTGACGTGCTCGAGCGAATTGCCGTGCACCACCACCACCGGCGGGTTCATGCCGCCCTGGTGGGCATAGCGCATCTTCGGCCGGAACCGGCCTTCGCGCCGCGGCGCCTGGTGTTCGACGGCGTCGAGCAGCAGCCGCGTGAGAACTGGCGTTGGCATCTTGATGGTGGCCGAGGCATGAGCCTGCAACAGGGCCTTCCACACCGCCGTCAAGCCTGTGCGCTTGATCGCCGAGATGTGGAGCACCGGCGCATAGCGCAGGAAGGCCAGCCGGCTCTCGATCGAGCGCTGCAGGGTCTGGCGCTGGTAGTCGTCGGTGGCGTCCCACTTGTTCACGGCGATGACGACGGCTCGGCCCGATTCGAGCACGTAGCCGGCGATGTGCGCGTCCTGCTCGCTCACGCCCTGGGTTGCATCGATGAGCAGCAGCACCACGTTGGCATCGGCGATGGCCTGCAGCGTCTTCACGACCGAGAACTTCTCGATGGCCTCGAAGACCTTGCCGCGACGGCGCAAGCCGGCGGTGTCGATCAGTTCGAACTTGCGGCCATCGCGCTCGAAGGGCACGTGGATGGCGTCGCGCGTGGTGCCGGGCTGGTCGAAGGCCACCAGCCGCTCTTCGCCCAGCCAGGCGTTGATCAGCGTGCTCTTGCCGACGTTCGGCCGGCCGGCCACCGCCAGACGAATCGGCGCATCGGGCGCGAGTTCGGCATCGTCGGCCTCAGGCTCGGGGTAGTCTTCCAGTGCTGCCTCGAGCAGGCTGCGAATGCCCTGCCCGTGGGCTGCAGAGACCGGGTGCGGCGCGCCGATGCCGAGTTCGTGAAACTCACCCAGCAGCGGCGACTCGACCATGCCTTCGGCCTTGTTCGCCGCCAGCAGCACCTTCTTGTGCGTCGTTCGCAGGTAGCGCGCGATGTCGTGGTCCTGGGCAGAGAGCCCACCACGAACGTCGACGACGAAGATCACGGCATCCGCCTCGGCCACCGCCTGGCGCGTCTGCTTGGCCATTTCGGCCACGACGCCGGTAGGCTTGTCGGGCTCGAACCCGCCGGTGTCGACGACGATGAATTCGCGCGCACCCAGGCGCGCGTCGCCGTAATGACGGTCACGCGTGAGGCCGGCGAAGTCGGCCACGATCGCATCGCGGCTCTTCGTGATGCGGTTGAACAGCGTCGACTTGCCGACGTTGGCCCTGCCGACCAAGGCGATGACGGGTTTCACTGCGGCCTGAAGGCGTAGAGACCGCCCTTGCGCGTGGTCACGAGCAAGGTGTTGCCGCTGACGACCGGGGTGCCCACCACGGCCGAGCCATCGGTGGGCAGCCGCAGTTGCGCTTCACCCGTTGTCGTCGACAGGAAGTGCACGAAGCCCTCGGTGTCGCCGAAGACCACGGTCGGGCCGAGGGCCAGTGCGCCGCTGAGGCCGCGGTACAGGTACTTCTCGGTGGTCCAGGCGACGTCGCCGTTGCCTGAGCGCCAGGCCGTGATGCGGTCGCTGGCGTCGGCACCGAAGACATAGTCGGCGTCGCTGGCCACCGCGTTCTGCCCGCCGATGTTGCGCGACCAGAGCACGGTGCCCTTTGCGGCGTCGGCGCAGGCGACGGCCGACTGGAAAGCACGGGCGCAGACGCGGTCGCCCACGCGTGCCAGCGGGCCGACCAGGTCGGCCAGACGTTCGACTTCGTTGGTGCCGCGCGGCGAGGCCATTGGCACTTCCCATTGCACCGTGCCGCGCAGCGGGTCGACCCCGGCCAGCTTGGCGCCTTGAGCCACCAGCAAGGTGTTGCCGAAGGCGGCCAGCACGCTGGCCTGCGACAGCGTCAGCGGGTCACCGGGGCGTTGCATCGTCCACAGACGACGGCCATCGAGCACGTCGAAGGCCTGCACGGCGCGGTCGACACCCTTGACGAAGACACGCTCGCCGGCCACCAGCGGCGGTGTCACCACGGCCGAAGGCACACGCTTGCGCCAGACCTCGCGGCCGCCGTCGAGCACCACGACCTCGTTGCCGCGCGTCACGACCGCGGCATAGCGGCCATCGCTGCCGACACCGGCCGACAGCCGGTCATTGAGGCGGGTGCGCCAGCGCTCGGCGCCGGTCGCTTCGTCCAGCGCGAGCACCGTGCCGTCGTCACCCGCCACGTAGTAGGTACCTGCGCGCGCCGTGGGTACCATCGCAAAACCGATGGTGCCGACGTTGGCCGTCCATACCTGGCGGCCGGCAATCTTGGGTTGCAGGCTTTCCAGCGGCGTGGGCTTGGGCTTGTCGCTGCCGCAGGCGGCGAGGAGCACAGCCAGGGCCATGGCGGCGGCGGCCGGGCGCAGCATCACTTCGACGCCCCGGCTGACGCAGCCACGGCAGCGCTCGCCGCCACCGGAACCGCCGCCGGCGCGGGTGCTGCACCCAGCGCGGTGAGCTTGGCGTCGACGACGCGGCGGTAGTCCAGGGTGGCTTCCATGCCCGCCCAGGCCGCCTGGTAGGCGGCGCGGGCCTCGGCGGTCTTGCCCTGGGCCAGCAGCACGTCACCGCGGCGGTCGGCCACCAAGGCTTCGAAGCCGGCAGCCTTGGCTGCTTCCAGCGTCTTCAGGGCTTCGTCGTACTGCTTGGCGGCCGACTGCAGCGCCGCCAGCCGCAGCCGGGCGATGGTGCGAGCCTCGTCCTGTGTACCGTTGTCGGCCAGCCAGGTGAGCGCGGCGCGCGCGGCATCCAGCTGGCCCTTGTCGAATTGCATCTTGGCGGCCAGCAGCGCACCTTGTTCGGCAAACACCGTCTTCGGGAACTTCGCCTGCAGGTCGCTCAGCGCCCGCTGCACGCGTTCGGCGTTGCCCGCGGCCACGGCACGGTCGAGCTCTTCGTACAGCGCGCCGGCCTTGAAGCCCTGCTCACGCTGCCAGTACTTCCAGCCGTTCCAGCCAGCGAAGACCGCGAGTGCAGCAATCACGGTCCAGGTGATCAGGTTGCCGTACTGCTTCCAGAACGCCTTGAGGGAGTCGAGCTGTTCCTGCTCCTGCAGGTCGAGTTGGGTGGCCATGGATGCGTGTCGGCGTGGTCGGCAAAAGAGCCGGATTATGGCCTGCGCAGCAAGGCCGCCCAGGTGTCGGGCTGGTCCAGCGGCTGCAGGGTCTGCGCCGCGGCCGCGTCGCGCAGTGGCTTCACCGCCACTTGGCCGGCCGCCAGCTCGTCTGCACCGAAGACCAGGGCGAAGCGAGCACCGCTGGCGTCGGCCTTCTTGAACTGCGACTTCATGCTGCCCGGGCCGTCCTTGCCGCCGGCGTGCATCACCACCGCCAGACCCTGGGCGCGCAAGGTTTCCAGCAGCGGCATCACAAGCGGCAGCGAGGCCGGGTCGGGCACGACGGCATAGGCGTCCGGTGCAGGGTCGGGGACGGCCAAGCCGACGGCTTCCAGCAGCAGCAGCAGCCGTTCGATGCCCAGGCCGAAGCCCACGCCGGGCGCGGGTTTGCCGCCCAGCTGTTCGATCAGTCGGTCATAGCGGCCACCACCGCAGACCGTGGCCTGCGAACCCAGCAGGGGTGTCACCCACTCGAACACGGTCAGGTTGTAATAGTCCATGCCACGCACCAGGCGCGGGTTGACGGTGTAAGCCAGGCCCGCGGCGTCGAGCACGGCACGCACCGCGTCGAAGTGCTGCAGCGAGGCTTCGCCCAGGAAGTCCATCAGCCTTGGCGCGGCGTTCACCAGCGCCTGCATCGCCGGGTTCTTCGTGTCCAGGATGCGCAGCGGGTTGCTGTGCAAGCGGCGCCGGGCTTCTTCGTCCAGCTGGTCGGCATGGCTTTCCAGGTAGGCGATCAACGCGGCGCGGTGAGCCTGGCGTTCGGGCGCCTCGCCAAGGCTGTTGATTTCGAGGGTGACGTCCCTGCCCTCCTGCAGCCCGAGTTCGCGCCACAGCGCGCGCAGCATCAGGATGAGTTCGGCGTCAACGTCCGGCCCCGGGTGACCCAGTGCTTCGACGTCGAGCTGGTGGAACTGCCGGTAGCGCCCCTTCTGCGGCCTTTCGTGGCGGAACATCGGGCCCATCTGCCAGACCCGCAGCGGCCCGTTGTAGAGCGCGTTGTGCTCGTTGATGGCTCGCACCATGCCGGCGGTGGCCTCAGGGCGCAAGGTCAGCCGGTCGCCGTTCATGCTGTCCTCGAAGGAATACATCTCCTTTTCGACGATGTCGGTCACCTCGCCCAGCCCGCGCACGAACAGCGCCGTGGGCTCGACGATGGGCGTGCGCAGCGCGCGGTAGCCGTAGCGCGCCAGCAGACGGCGCACCGTGTCTTCGAACCACTCCCAGCGTGCCGATTCGGCGGGCAGGATGTCGTTCATGCCTTTGACGGCGGTCAGTCGTTCAGCCATGGCAAGAGCGGCGCGAGCAGCGCCGTGGAAAGGTTGAGGGTGCGGCAGAGCGGAGGTCAGGTGCCGCGTCAATGCGCGGCGGTGACCGAACCGAAACGGCGTTCGATGTAGCTCTCGACCAGCTTGTGGAATTCGGTGGCGATGCCCTCGCCACGCAGCGTCAGCGCCTTCTCGCCATCGATGAACACCGGCGCCGCGGGGGCCTCACCGGTGCCAGGCAGGCTGATGCCGATGTCGGCATGCTTGCTTTCACCGGGGCCGTTGACGATGCAGCCCATCACGGCCACCTTCAGGTTCTCGACGCCGGGGTACTTGGCCTTCCACACCGGCATCTGCGCCCGCAGGAAGTCGTCGATCTGCTTGGCCAGTTCCTGGAAGGTGGTGCTGGTGGTGCGGCCGCACCCCGGGCAGGCCGTGACGCTGGGGTTGAAGGCACGCAGGCCCAGGCTCTGCAGGATTTCCATGGCCACCACCACTTCCTGCGTGCGGGCCTCGCCGGGCTGGGGCGTCAGGCTCACGCGGATGGTGTCGCCGATGCCTTCCTGCAGCAGGATCGCCAGCGCCGTGGCGCTGGCCACGGTGCCCTTGGTGCCCATGCCGGCTTCGGTCAGGCCAAGGTGCAGGGCGTAGTCGCAGCGCCGCGCCAGGGCGCGGTAGACGCTGACGAGGTCCTGCACGCCGCTGACCTTGCAGCTGATGATGATGTTGTCGGGGTTCAGGCCGAGTTCCCGGGCCACTTCGGCCGATGTCAGCGCCGACTGGATCAGCGCCTGATACATCACCTGCTTGGCGTCGACCGGCTGCGCGCGACGGGCGTTCTGGTCCATCAATTCGACCAGCAGTTCCTGGTCCAGGCTGCCCCAGTTCACGCCGATGCGCACCACCTTGTCGTACTTGGCGGCGGCCTCGACCATCATCGCGAACTGGCGGTCGCGCTTGTCGCCCTTGCCGACATTGCCGGGGTTGATGCGGTACTTGCTGAGGGCCTGCGCCATCGCCGGGTAGTCGGTCAGCAGGCGGTGGCCGTTGTAGTGGAAATCGCCGACCAGCGGTACGTCCACGCCCATGCGGTCGAGCTGGTCGCGCAGATAGGGCACGGCCTCGGCCGCTTCGGGGGTATTGACGGTGATGCGAACCAGCTCGCTGCCCGCCACCGCCAGTTCCTTCACCTGGATGGCCGTGCCGATGGCGTCGACCGTGTCGGTGTTGGTCATCGACTGCACACGCACCGGGGCGTCGCCACCCACGGTGACGACACGGCTGCCCCAGACCACACGCGCCTGACGCGAGCGGCGCGGCGCCGGCGCGGCGGCTTCGATGATGTCGAGCGGCTCGGGAGCGTTCATCGTGCGGGGTCCTTGGCGGGTCCTTGGCGGATTGGGTGCGTGTCGGCGCGCCTCAGGGCAGCTGAAGACGAGCCACATTGTCACGCGTCAGAGCGGGCAGGTCGATGCGCTGCTGGCGGAACGTCAGCTCGACACCGACAGCGTTGCCGATGACCAGGCGGATCGGGAGCTCGCCGTTGATCTGGAGCTGTTCGCCCGGGGCCAGCAGCCGCGACACCAGCGACCGACCCTGGGCATCGCGGGCCTCGACCCAGCTGGCCTGGACGGCCTGCAGCACCACGGTGTCGGCGACGGGCGCGGGCGCAGTCGTTGCCGGTTCGGCAGAGGCGGCTGCCGTCACGGCCGGGCTGGCAACGGCTCCCGCACCCGGTCCGGAAGCTGCAGCTGACGCGGGCAGTGACTGCACCGCGGCCGATGCCGGTGCAAAGGCCGCTTCCTGCGGCACGGCAGGCAGGGCCGGAGCAGATTCCAGTGCCACAGGGCTGCTGAGAGCATCCGAAGCCGGGAAGGCGGGTGCCGTTGCGGCGTTGGACCCGTTCCCGCCGGCCAGTTGAGTCCAAAAAGCCGACGGCACGAAGTACACCACCAGGGCAGCCACCAGCAGCAGGGCGCCGGCCCAGACCATCGGCCGGACGGCAGCACCCATCAGCCCTGGCGACGAGTGGCCACGTTCGCTGAACGGCGTATTCAGCGTACCGGCCACGTTTTCCAGCGTGCTGGCCCCCGGGGCAGGCAGCAGGTCCAGCACCGGCCGGGCGTCGACCTTCAGCGTGCGGCACACCGTCTGGGCGAGCGCGCGGGTGAAGGTGGCGTCGGGCAGTTCGTCCCAGCGGTTGTTCTCCAGTGCGTCAAGCTTGCGCGGTGTCACCTTGATGGCTGCCGCCAGCGCAGCGATGTGAAGGCCCTGCTTTTCGCGGGCGGCGCGCAGCAGACTGCCCGCGGTTTCAGGGCCCCGGGCGGGCTCAGTCATCGAAATTTCCTCTTTCGTAGCGCAAGGCCTCGGCCGACTGCGGAAAACGGTCGCGCAGTTGCCGGCCGAAGTCCTGCACGCCAGCCAGATTGCCCAGTCGGCGCTCTATGCGCGCGGCCAGCCACAGGGTCTGGGCGCTCGAGAGTTCGGCCTGGCCATTGATGCGTGCAACGTAGAAGCGGGCGCGTTCCAGTTCGCCACGGTGCAGCAGAACCTCGCTGAGGTTGTAGGCGGTCACGGGATTCGCGGGGTCGAGTTCGTAGGAGCGCGACAGCGTGCGCTCGGCGTCGGACCAGCGGCCGGCGCGCGCCTGGCAAACACCACGGGCCAGCAGGGTGCGCATCTGGTCGCGGTACTGCGGCTGGGCCAGCGCGCGACCGAAGAGCGCATCGGCCTCGTCGAAGCGCTGTTGCTGGCAAAGCACCCAGCCGAAGTTGTGCATCGCGTCGGCATTGCGCGGGTTCAGCTCGAGGGCGCGCTTGAAGCTCTGTTCGGAGCGTGCGGTGTCGCCAAGGCTGGCGTAGATGAGGCCACGCAGGCTGTGCGCATCGGGCAGGTCGGGCCGCGCCTCGAGCGCCTGGCGCACTTCGTCGAGCGCGGTTTCGGTCTGTCCGCGTGCGAAGTACAGCCCGGCCAGTTCCAGCCGCAGCTTGGCGCGGCGCTCGGGGTCGGCGTTGTCGGACGCCTGGCGCAGTTCGCGGCCCGGGTTGTTGGGGTCGGGCAGCGGCACGCTGACACAGGCCGCCAGCAGGGCCACCAGGCCGCACAGGGCCGCAACGGCCACGTGCCGCAACGACATCAAGACGGCGCTCCCGTGGCCACTGGCACGATGGCGATGACTTCCCGGCCACCCACGGCCGGCAGCAGGCGCAGCCGCGCCATGCGCTCCTGCACCTGCGTGCGGTCCTGCACTTCCCCGGCCAGCTGGCCGCAGGCTGCGTCGATGTCGTCACCCCGGGTCTTGCGCACGGTGGTCACGAGCCCGGCGTCCTGCAACACGCGTGCGAAAGCCAGCACGCGTTCGCGCGGCGAACGCTTCAGGCCCGAGGCCGGAAAAGGATTGAAAGGAATCAGGTTCAGCTTGCAGTGGATGCGCGCTTTCAGCAGCTGCACCAGCGCCTGGGCATGTTCGGGGGTGTCGTTCACGCCGTCGAGCATGCAGTACTCGAAGGTGATGAAGTCGCGCGGCGCCCGGTCCAGGTAGCGCTGGCAAGCGTCCAGAAGCTCGGCGATCGGGTACTTGCGGTTCAACGGCACCAGGTTGTCGCGCAACGTGTCGTCGGGGGCGTGCAGCGAAACCGCCAGGGCTACCGGGCAGTCGTCGCGCAGCCGATCGATCATCGGCACGACGCCCGATGTCGACACCGTCACGCGCCGGCGCGACAGGCCGTAGCCATGGTCATCGAGCATCGTACGCAGCGCCGGGACGAGTGCACCGTAGTTCTGCAGGGGCTCGCCCATGCCCATCATCACGACGTTGTCGATCACCCGTTCACCCGCCGGCCGGCCGCCCGTGCCGCGCAGCCGGTGTTCGGCGTGCCAGAGCTGGGCGATGATCTCGCCCGTGCTCAGGTTGCGGCTGAACCCCTGGTGGCCGGTGGAGCAGAAGCGGCAGCCCACGGCGCAACCGGCCTGCGACGAAACGCACAAGGTGCCGCGATCGGCTTCGGGGATGTAGACCGTCTCGACCGCATTGCCCTGCCCCACGTCGAACAGCCACTTGATCGTGCCGTCGGCCGAGACATGCTCGCTGAGCAGGGGCAGGCTGCGCACGACGGCCGCGCCCGCGAGCTTGCCGCGCAGCGATTTGGCCAGGTCCGACATCGCGTCGAAATCGGCCACACCACGCTGGTGCACCCAGCGAAACAGCTGCACCGCGCGGAAGGGCTTCTCGCCCAGCGTGGCACAGAACGCCGTCAAGCCATCGAGGTCGAAGTCGAGCAGATTGACGGCCATGGCCTGGTCAGCCCTGTCCTGACGGGTCAGGGGATCAGCGCGAGTAGACGTTCATGCCGGGGAAGAAGAACGCCACTTCCACGGCTGCCGTCTCGGGGGCGTCGCTGCCATGCACGGCGTTGGCGTCGATGCTGTCGGCGAAGTCGGCGCGGATGGTGCCCTTCTCGGCCTTCTTCGGGTCGGTGGCGCCCATCAGCTCGCGGTTCTTGGCGATGGCGTTCTCGCCTTCCAGGGCCTGGATCATCACCGGGCCGCTGATCATGAAGCTGACCAGGTCGTTGAAGAAGGGGCGTGCCTTGTGGACGGCATAGAAGGCCTCGGCCTCGCCACGCGACAGGTGCGCCATGCGGGCAGCGACGACCTTCAGGCCGGCGCCTTCGAAACGCGCGTAGATCTGGCCGATGACGTTCTTGGCCACGGCGTCGGGCTTGATGATGGACAGGGTACGTTCGATGGCCATGCTGTTTTCTCCTTGGATCGAAGCCAGTCAAAGACTTGGCAAAGCCTCACATTCTAGCCTGCGGGCATGACATTCACTTGTTGCCGCCAGGCCCGCCACCGCCGGGTTTGCCACCGCGGCCGCCGCCTCGCGGGCCGCCCTTGCCGGGGCCACCGCTGCGCTGGCCGCC
>JALHPF010000015.1 GCA_022842595.1 Rubrivivax sp. | reverse complement strand
CGCCACAGCCAGCCCCAGCCCACCTTTGCAACCACCGTGTCTTCTCTCCCCCGTCGCGCGCCGACACGTTGTCTGGGCTGGGTGAGTCGGGTGGCCCCTGGAGCGAAGTAAAGGAGGAGACTTCGGCCGCCCATGAGCCGAAGGCTCATGGGCGGCCGAAGGCGGGGGACATGAGCGGAAGGGGCCACCCGGCTCGCCCAGCCCACGGGACCCATTTCGACAGCCGAAGGGGTCCGACCCGAACGACCGCAACCTGCCGCAAGCCGCCCAGCGGCTCCAGATCCGGCTCGAACGCTATGTCGGGACTTGCGCCGCGACCAAGGCCAGGACCTCGTTTTTCGATGGCACCTGGCCTTTTCCGCCGATGCTGGCCACCGGCCCGGAACCCGTGATGCCGGCCAGCCCGGGCTCGTGGTCGCAATAGATGCCTACCGTGGGCCGGCCGAAGGCTGCGGCCAGGTGGGTGAAGCCGGTGTCCAGGCCCACCACCTGTTGTGCGCCGGCCAGAACGCCGGCCATGTCGCCCACCTTCAGGAACGGCGGCACATCGCCGTCACAGCCCGCGGCGATGCGCTCGGCCAGGGTCTGTTCAGCGTCGCGGCCCCACAGCACCAGTGGCAGCCAGCCACGGTCCTTCAGGCGCTGGCCCACCGCCACCCAGCTGCGCTCCGGCCACAGCTTCTCCGGGCGACTGGCATTCGGGATGATCACCGCATAGGGCCCATGCGGCTTCCAGCCGGCGGTGGGGGCCTTCAGACCGAAGTCGGGGGCACTGTGCGGCACGGGGTAGCCCAGGTGCGCAGCAGCCAGCATGCGGCAACGCTGTACAGCATGCAGTTCACGCGGCACCGCCGCCGTGCGCTGGTAGGCCCAGGCGGCCATGGGCTCGCGCAGGCTGGCGCGGTCGTAGCCGGCCACCGGGCCCCGTGCCTGGCGCGCCCAGAGGGCGCTCTTCAGCAGGCCTTGCAGGTCGAGGATCAGGTCATAGGGTTCAAGCCGCAGTTCGGCGCGAAGCGCGCCCATCGTTCGCCAGGTGGCGCGCTGGAAGAGCTTGTCGCGCCACTTGCGCCAGGCCATCGGCACGACCCGGCTGACTCCTGGATTGAGCTGCGGAATCGCCGCGAACGGTGCTTCGACGAGCCAGTCGATCTGCGCGCCCGGATGTTGGCGCAGAACGTCGGTCACGACCGGCAGCGCATGGACCACATCCCCCATCGACGAGGTCTTGACGATCAGCAGCCTCATGCGCGACCGCTGCCTTCGCCGGGCTGCGGGCGGGCCGCGCGTTCGGCCACCAGGGCGGGGTTGAAGCGGGCGTCGTTGTACATCTTGAACTGGCGATAGACCTTGAAGTAGGCGCGTCCGGCGCGGGCGTCGGCCAGCAGTTCGTCAAAGCAGCCGGCGAGGTCGGCGCGCTGCAGCAAGAGCCGTTCGAGCCGGGCCTGGCTGGCGCTGCGGTGGGCGTCGTCGACGTCGCGCCGCGCCGCCTGGGCGCGCATGGCGTGCACCTTCAGTGCCAGGATCGACAGCCGGTCGGCCATGCTGCCGGCGGTTTCACTGTTCAGCCGCGCACCAAGCGGCACGGTGGACACCGGGGCGTCGGTGCGGGCGGACGCCGGGTCGACCAGGCCCAGAGCCACCAGCAGCAGTTCGTCGACACGCTCGGTGGCGTCGTTGCGGGCCTGGTTGTAGCCGTCGATGGCACGCTTGTTGGCCGCAATCGCCTCGGCCGCCACCGTGGTGCGGCGGGCCAGGTCTTCTTCGGCCCATAACCGGCTGTTGTAGCGGTGGTTCGTCTCGACCCAGGTCCATACCGGATGCGGCCCTGGCAACACGGCAGCCGGGCTGTCGGGCCAGCCCGGGGTGACGAGCATGCGGTCGTGCAGCTCGACGATGTCGCTGGCTGCCGGCAAACCTGTCGGCAAGGCGTGCGGGGCGGAGGTGTCGGTGTTCAAGGGCGGCCCGGGTGACTGTCAGAATGCCCGTCGATTATCGGCTCCGCATGCGCACGGCTCTCAGCAACACTTCGCCCCCACCCCGGCCCCTGATCGTGCGCTTGCGCAACTGGGTCGGCGACGTCACTCTGGGCCTGCCCACGCTGCAGCGTCTGGCCGACGGCGGCTACGCGCTGCAGCTGCTCGGCAAGGGCTGGGCGCGCGACCTGCTGGCCGGCCACGGCTGGCCCGTGCACACGCTGGCGGGCACGGCACGGGCGCGCATCGCCCAGCTGCGCGAATTGCGCCGCAAGGCCCGGGAGGCCGACCCGGGTTTCGACCGGCGCCTGAATGCCGTCTGTTTTCCCTATTCGTTCTCCAGCGCGCTTGAATTCCGGCTGGCCGGGCTGCGCGCGCTGGGCCATGCCTACGAAGGCCGCAGCCTGCTGCTGTCGCGCGCTGTGCCCCGGCCGGAACACGTGCACGAACTGCAGGTGTATTGGCATCTGGGCAGCAGCCTGCTGGGGGCCGACGCCCCGTTGCCCGCAACGCTGGGCCTGCGAACTTCTGCCGAACATCGTGCACAAGCGGCCGCCTTGCGTGCGGCGCATGGCATCGAACCCGGGTACGTCGTGGTGTGCCCCTTTGCGGGGGGCACCTGGTCGGGGCAGGACAAGACCTGGCCGGCGTTCCCCGACTTCGTCGCCCAGGTCCTGCCGGCGCTGGGCCGGCGCGTCCTCATCGTGCCCGGACCCGGCGAGGAAGCCGTCGCCCGAGGCCGCTTCCCCAGCGCCACCCTGCTGCCTGGCGTGGGGCTGGGCGCCTATGCAGCGCTGCTGGCCGATGCCGCGCTGATGGTCAGCAACGACACCGGCCCCGGCCACATGGCGGCTGCGGTAGGTACGCCCTTGCTGTCTGTTCTGGGGCCCAGCGATCCGCTGCTGTGGCGGGCCTGGGGGCCAGGCGTGCAGCTGCTGCAAGGCCCGGGCACCTGGCCCTCACTGGACGATGTCGGCGCCGCCGCCAAGCGCACCCTCGATCAGGGGGCCCGCTGACATCCCCCGGCCGTGGGCCACCCGCGTGGCACCGCCGCGGGGGAATGACGACAGAGAAGGTGGTTCGCAGAATTCTCCTCAGCCCGAAACGCATGGTGCGCAACGGGTCCAGCCAACCTCGGCACCCCACCCTTCCAGGAGAAATCTCATGTTCCGCAACATCATCGCCAGCCTGCTCGCCGCCCTTGCCCTGAACGCCCTGGCCTTCGACGCTTCCGCCGCCGTCGACGCGAACCGCGCCACCCAGGCCGAACTGGAAACCGTCAAGGGCATCGGCCCCGGCCTGTCGGGCAAGATCCTGGAAGCCCGCAAGTCGGGCGAATTCAAGAGCTGGTCCGACATGGTCGACCGGGTGGGTGGGGTCGGCCCGGGCAACGCCGCCCGCTTCTCGCAGCATGGGCTGACGGTGGGCGGCACGGCCTACGATGGCAGCGCGGCCGCGGCACCGAAGGCCGCCAAGAAGGCAGAAAAGGCCGACAAGGGCGACAAGGCGGAGAAGACCACGGTCGCCGACAAGGCCAAGCCCTGAACGGCTATGCCCAGCCGAAGAAGCGCCTGACATCGTCGCGCCGCGCCAGCGTGTCGGCCTCGCCCAGGGCCATCAGTTCCTGGGTGTAGGGTGCTTCGAACAACAGGTAGCTGGCCAGCGCGGCGCCGCTGGCCCGTTGCCCGCGGCCAGCCACACCCACCCCCCGCAGCAGGGCGCGCACGGGAGCCGGCAGGCTGCCGATGTGGCGCGCGGCGATGTCGTCCAGCCGCTGCGAAGGAGCGATGACCAGCGCGTCGATCTGCTTCAGCGGCGTTGCGATCCGTGCTGCTTCAGGCAGCAGCGCCAGCGTGCGGTTGATGCGCTGCATGCGTTCGATGTCAACGGCCAGCGCGTCCAGGAAGATGCTCGACATCGCGTGGCCGGCAATCTGCGCCAGCGTCGGGTAGCTGCTGCTCGGTGGCGTGCGTCCGGCGGGTTCGTGCATGCGCCCGGCACCGATGATCACCAATCGCTGCGCACCCAGGTGGATGGCGGACGAAAGCGGAGCCGTCTGCCGCATCGAGCCGTCACCGAACCAGCCGGCCTGCTCTTCCCAGGCCAGCGGTGTCGCCGGGAAAACGAAAGGGATGGCCGACGACGCCAGCAGGTGCTCGTGACGCAATGCCATCGGTGCGGCAATGCGCTGTGAACGCTGCCAGGGCGCGATCGGCGCGGCACTGTCGTAAAAAGTGAAGTGCTCGCCGCTCGTGTAGCTGCTGGCGGTGACGGCCAGGGCGTGAAGATGGCGCTGCGTGAAGAGGTTCGGCAGTCGTTCCAGCGGCACCAGCCGCTGCAGCAGTCCGGCCAGCGGCGTGTTGTCGAGCAGCGAACGCGGCGGCATGCGACGCCAGCGCGCGATGATCCAGCCCACCGACAACATCGTCAGCCAGCGCGCGCCCGTTCGCAGCACCCCGATCGAATCGGCCCGGTACACCTGCTCGGCAGAGAAGTCGCGCCAGACCTCGGCCACCTGCTCGACGGCTGTCTCGAAACTGTCGGCGCGGCACGCCAAGCTCGCCGCGTTGATGGCGCCGGCCGAGGTACCGCAGATCACGCCGAAGGGGTTCCGATGGCCCGCCGCCGAGCCCAGCGCCTCGCGGCGCAGCCGACTCAGCGCCTGCAACACCCCCACCTGATAGGCCGCCCGTGCGCCGCCGCCGCCGAGAACCAGGCCTGTCAGGGGGGTGTCGTGCATGCCGGCACTTTAGTGCCGGCATGTGGGTCAGTCATCGTGTCTGTGGCGACCGCCACGTCGATCTTCGTGCTTCCTGCCACGGTCGTCGCGGCGCCAATCACCACGGTGGCCGTCGTGGTCGTCGCGCCGCCAATCGTCGCGGTATCCCGGATGCCGATGCACCTTTTGCTCGTACCAGCTGTCACGCACGAAATAGACCGGGGAGCCGCAAGCCCCGTACTTGCCGCAGTGCCGCGACCAGTTCTGGCGGTGACCAGGCGGCACCCACATGTAGACCGGCTCGCGCGCCCGTGCCGCACGCTGCACGAACACGGGTTGCTGCACGATGACTGCGGGCTGCGGGTAGCGGCCGATATCAACCCGGCCGTAAACCCCCGGCTGGCTGATCGACACCGAGACGCCGATATCGGCAGCCTGGGCTGCACCGCTGCCGGCTGTGACTGCGAAGGCCAGGGTGGCCATGCCGAGCAGATGCTTGATTTTCAGGCTCATGGTGTCTCCTTCAGGAACTGGGTGTCACCATAACGCCGCAGCCGGGCTGCCCGTTGTCGGACAGCCCCGGCTTTTCATTCGTACACAATCGTTGCAGCACCGCCTTCGGCCACGCTGCGCCATCGCGCCAGAGCCTCGTCGCTGGGCCAGAAACGGGCTTCGTCGCCCAGGTCGATCTCGGCCGTGGCCTGTCTGCGCTGCAGCCTCAGGCGCACCGGCAGACCCTGGTGCACCGTGCCTTCGTCGAGATCCATTCGCCGCGCCGGCCACAGGCGCAGCACGTCGGCCACCGGTGGCATGCCCGCGTTCACCGCCACCGCCAGATGCTTGCCGAACCTTGCGCGCGCCGCGGAAAGGTCCCACAGCATGTTGGCGTTCAGGCGCAAGCCGCCGGCAAAGCGGTCGACCTGCACCTTGCCCTGCACGACGATGAGGCGGTCCTCCTGCAGCAGTTCCTTGTGGGCGTCGATCAGGTCTTCATTGACCACCGTCTCGATCGGCTCGCTACCGTCGTCCAGCCTGAAGATCAGCACACGCCCGCTGCGGCCGGGCACGGTGCGCGGGTCGGTGACGATGCCAGCCAGCAGCTGTGGTTCGCGGCTGTCGGGCACGTCGGCGATGTCGCGCTTGACGAAGCGGCGCACTTCGCTGCGCCAGGCATCGAACAGGTGGCCGCTGAAGAAGAAGCCGATGGCCGACTTTTCCTGCATCAGCCGTTCGCGGATGTCCCATGGCGCCACGTGCACCAGGGCCGGTTCCTGGCTGCTGCTGCCGTGGCCGCCGGCTTCGTCGGGGCCGAAGTCGAACAGGCCCACCTGCAGCGCATTCGCGGCCTGGGTCTCGGCCCAGTCCATCGCCAGGCTGACGCTGGCCAGCAAGGCAGCGCGGTCGGGGTTCAGGCTGTCGAAGGCACCGGCCTTCACCAGTGCCTCGATCGCACGCTTGTTGACCTTCTGCTTGTCGACGCGGGCGCAGAAGTCGAACAGGCTGCGGAACGGGCCGCCACCTTCGCCATTCGCGCCTTCGCGCGCCGCGACGATGGCCTCGATCGCGCTCTGCCCCGTGCCCTTCACCGCCCCCAGCCCGTAGCGCACGGTCTTGTCGGAAGTGGGCTCGAATCGGTGCGTGCCGCGGTTCACGTCGGGCGGCTCGAAACCGATGCCGAAGGTCTTGGCGTCGGCCAGCAGCACCTTGAGCTTGTCGGTGTTGTCGGCTTCGATCGTCATGTTGGCGGCAAAGAACTCCGCCGTGCAATGCACCTTGATCCAGGCCGTGTGGTAGGCCAGCAGTGAATAGGCGGCGGCATGGCTCTTGTTGAAACCATAGCCCGCGAACTTCTCCATCAGGTCGAAGACTTCGTTGGCCTTCTCGGGCGCGATGTTCTTCGCTGCCGCACCCTCGCGGAAGATGGCGCGCTGGGTGGCCATTTCCTCGGCCTTCTTCTTGCCCATCGCACGGCGCAGCAGGTCGGCGCCGCCCAGGCTGTAGCCGCCCAGTACCCGCGCGGCCTCCATCACCTGTTCCTGGTAGACGAAGATGCCGTAGGTCTCTTCCAGCACCGGGCCGAGCAAGGGGTGCGGGTACTCGACCGTCTCCTTGCCGTTCTTGCGCGCGCAGAAGCTCGGGATGTTCTCCATCGGCCCTGGGCGGAACATCGCGTTCAGCGCGATCAGATCCTCCAGGCGCGTCGGCTTGGCCTCGCGCAGCATGCCTTGCATGCCGCGGCTTTCAAACTGGAACACGGCTTCGGTGCGGCCTTCGGTGAACAGGCGGTAGACGCGTGCATCGTCCAGCGGCACGGCCTCGTAGTTGAAGTCCTTGCGATTCGGGCGGCGCGCGCGGATGAAGTTCTTGGCCAGTTCCAGGATGGTCAGCGTGGCCAGGCCCAGGAAGTCGAACTTCACCAGGCCGATGGCCTCGACGTCGTCCTTGTCGTACTGGCTGACCGCGCTGTCGCTGCCGGGCTGCTGGTACAGCGGGCAGAAGTCGGTGATCTTGCCGGGGGCAATCAGCACGCCACCGGCGTGCATGCCGATGTTGCGGACGATGCCTTCGACCCGCGTGGCCAGGCGCAACAGTTCGGCCACTTCTTCCTCGGCTGCCTCGCGCTGCTCGAGTTCCGGCACTTCCTTGCGCACGTAGATCACGCCAGGGTCGATGTCGGCGGGGTCGCTGGGCACCGGCGCCAGCGTGTAGGTCTTGCCCGGCAGACCGGGCACCAGCTTGGCGACGCTGTCGACATGGCCGTAGCCCATGCCGAGCACGCGCCCCACGTCGCGCAGCGCGGCCTTGCTGGCCATGGTGCCGAATGTGGCGATCTGGCTCACCGCATCGCGGCCGTACTTGGCCTTGACGTAGTCGATGACCCGGTCGCGGTTGGCCTGGCAGAAGTCGATGTCGAAGTCGGGCATCGACACCCGTTCGGGGTTCAGGAAACGTTCGAACAGCAGCTTGTACTGCAGCGGGTCAAGGTCGGTGATGAGGAGTGCATAGGCCACCAGCGAGCCCGCGCCCGATCCCCGCCCAGGCCCGACCGGGCAGCCGTTGTCTCGCGCCCAGACGATGAAGTCGCTGACGATCAGGAAGTAGCCCGGAAACCCCATCTTCAGAATCGTCTGGATCTCGAATTCCAGACGTTCGACATAACGAGGCCGTTCGGTGTCACGGCGGCTGGGGTCGGGGTACAGCGCGGCCAGGCGCTTTTCCAGCCCCTCGAACGAGGCCTGGCGGAAGTAGTCGGCAATGGGCTGCGGTGTTCCGTCGACCAGCGGCGTGGGGAAGTCCGGCAGCTGCGGCTTGCCCAGTACGAGCTTCAGGCTGCAGCGCCGCGCGATCTCGAGGGTGTTCGCCAGCGCCGACGGCACGTCGGCAAACAGCGCGGCCATCTCGGCCTGGGTCTTGAAGTACTGGTCGCGGCTGAAGCGTTTCACGCGCTTCGGGTTGGCCAGGGTCTCGCCCTCGGCGACACACACGCGGGCCTCGTGGGCTTCGAAGTCGTCTGCTTCCAGGAACTGCACCGGGTGGGTGGCCACCACGGGCAGCTGCAGTTCGGCCGCCAGCGGCACGGCCGCGCGCACATGGGCTTCGTTGGTGGCCAGACCGGCACGCTGCACCTCGATGTAGAAGCGCTGCGGGAACAGGGCCGACAGGTAGGCCGCCACCGACCGCGCACGGCCCGGGTCACCGGCGAGCAGGCCCATGCCCACGGCACCGCCGTCGGCACCCGACAGGCAGATCAGCCCTTCACCCAGTTCCTGCAGCCAGGCCCACTGCACCCAGGCCTGGCCACGCTGGGTGTTGCCCACCCAGGCGCGGGCCAGCAGTTCGCACAGGTTCAGGTAGCCGCGTGTGTTCTGCACCAGCAGCAGCAGGCGGCTCGGGCTCTTGTCGGTGGCTCCGCCCAGCGCGGCCTGCACGGCGGCTGGGGCCTGGGCGGGCGACTCCATCCAGACGTCGACGCCGATGATCGGCTTCACGCCCTTCTTGCGGCAGGCGCTGTAGTGCTTCACGGCGCCGAAGAGGTTGTTCAGGTCGGTGATGGCCAGGGCACCCTGGCCATCGGCGCGGGCCGCCGCCGCCGCGGCGTCGATACGCAGCGTGCCGTCGACGACCGAAAATTCAGTGTGCGTGCGCAGGTGCACGAAGGGGACAGACATCAGGGGGAACTCTTCCAGATGAGAGGAAACAGCGGAAACACGGGAAACACGGGAAACACGGGAAACAGGAACTGGCGCCAGGCGCCGTTCGGCACGTCGTCGCCGAGCAAACGGCATTGGCGCGGCCGGTTGCCGTCGCTGTCGACGGTGGTGCCGATTATCAGCAGCGGCTCCCTACAATTCGCCCGGTGGATCAGGATTCAACGGTTTCAATTGCTGCGGCCTACCGCTTCGTACCCATCGCCGATGGGCCCGAGTTGCGCGAGCGCCTTTTCGCCAGCGCTGCCCTGGCGGGTCTGAAAGGCACGCTGCTTCTGGCTGGCGAAGGCATCAATTTCACCCTGGCCGGCGCGCCAGCGGCGTTGCGGGCCTGGTTGCATCGCCTGCAGCAGGACGATCGTTTTGCCGCTCTCGACATCAAGCACAGCCAGGCCGCGGCCCTGCCCTTTCGCCACCTGCGCGTGAAGCTCAAAGGCGAGATCATCCGCATGAACCAGCCCACCGTGCGCCCGCAAGCCGGGCGGGCGCCCGCCGTCGACGCCGCCACTGTCGCGCGCTGGCTTGCCACCGGCCACTGCGACGCGGGCCGGCCGGTGGTCATGCTGGACACGCGCAATGCCTTCGAGGTCGACGCCGGCGCCTTTGCGGGCGCCATCGACTGGCGGCTGTCGCGCTTCAGTGAATTCCCCGCGGCATTGGCAGCGAACGCTGCGCAACTGCGCCACAAGACCGTGGTCAGCTACTGCACCGGCGGCATCCGCTGCGAGAAGGCGGCGTTGTGGATGGCCGAAAAGGGCGTCACGAACGTGCTGCAGCTGGATGGCGGCGTGCTGCGCTACCTGGAAACCCAGGCCAGCGGGGGCCAGGCGCCGCACTGGCGGGGCGACTGCGTGGTCTTCGACGACAGGGGCGCGGTCGCGGCCGACCTGTCGCCGGCTGTGCCGGCATGATTTCGCGATGAGTTCGCCATGAGTCCGCCATGAAGTGGCTGCCGCGCCTGCTGGGTGCGCTGCTCATCCTGTCGGCCCTGGTACTGGCACTTTCGCGCGCGCCCGAGGTGCCGGCCGAGGGCCTGGTGGCACGCTGGGCGCCGCCGCCCTCTGACTTCATCAATGTGCGCGGCATGGTCGTGCATGTGCGCGACGAAGGCCCACGCAACGACCCCGAGCCCGTCGTGCTGCTGCACGGCACGTCGGCCAGCCTGCACACCTGGGACGGCTGGACGCAGGTGCTGAAGCGCCAACGCCGCGTCATCCGCTTCGACCTGCCCGGCTTCGGCCTCACTGGGCCCTTCGCCGGCGAGTACACCGCCGACGACTACCGCGGCGACACCTACGCCCGCTTCGTGCTGGACCTGATGGACGTGCTGAAGCTGCCCCGCGCCGTGCTGGGCGGCAATTCACTGGGTGGCGAGATCGCCTGGCGCACGGCGTCGCTGGCGCCCGAGCGGGTGACGAAGCTGGTGCTCGTCGACGCCACCGGCCTGGAATTCACGCCCGAATCGGTGCCGCTGGGCTTCATACTGGCACGCCTGCCGGTGTTCAGCACCATCAGCGAAAGCATCCTGCCACGCGAGCTGGTGGCCGCCAGCGTCGTCAGCGTCTATGGCGACCCGGCCAAGGTCACACCCGAGCTGGTGGACCGCTACTACCAACTGGCGCTGCGCGAAGGCAACCGGCGGGCGCTGAGCCAGCGCCTTCGGCAGCTCGAACCCGGCGCTGCGGCCGACCGCCTGGCGCTGCTGAAGCAGCCGACGCTCATCCTGTGGGGCGGGCGCGACCGCCTGGTACCACCGGCCGTTGGCGTCACACTGCAGCAACGCATACCCGGCAGCCAGCGACAGGTCTTCGACCAGCTGGGCCATGTGCCGCAGGAAGAAGACCCGGCCGCCACCGTTCAGCCCGTGCAGGTCTTCCTGGGCCTGCCACCCTTACCCTGAGGATGCCCCATGATCGAATTCGACATTCCCGCCATCAGCTGCGGCCACTGCGTGCGCGCCGTCACCGAAGCCGTGCACGCTGCCGACCCGCAGGCTCAGGTGCAGGTGGACCTGCCCAGCCACCACGTCACCGTTCAGACCACGGCCACGCGTGATGCCTTGGTGGCACAGCTGGTCGAAGCCGGCTACCCGCCGGCCTGAATTCCGGCGCGGGCCAACCTGAAGCCAGCAGGGTGGCTGCCGCCTGAGTACACTTCGCGCCCCTCGAAGCACGCCCCATGGCCGGCATCCACATCACCGACATCGAAGCCGCCATCAACTGGTGGCGTGAACGTTCTCCGTCTCCCGACGGCATCACCGCCTGTGCGGAAGTGCTGGCGTTGGCCGAGGTGTACGCGTTGATGGTGTACTACCGCGAGCCGCTCTGCGACGAAGCGACGATGCCGAATAAGGCGCACGCCGCCTGGCTGGCCTGGTACGCCGGCACCCCCGACGCGCCTTGCATCGCCATCTGCAGCACCAGCCAGGGCGACCCGGTGTGCAAGGGCTGTGGCCGCAGCTTCGACGAAGTGCAGCACTGGCCGGCCTTCACGCCGGGTGAAAAACGTGCCGTCTGGCGCCGCATCACCATGGAAGGCACGGCCTGGCGCTTCAACCGCTACGCCGAACGGGCGCGCGAGAACACGGCGCCCCAGGCACCGCCCGGACCCGGCAGCAGCCCGGCGGCACCGCAGGCCGTGCCTTGACGGCCGCCCGGCACGCCGGCTTGGCCGCCGCGTTCGCACACAGCGTAGGACGCATCGTGCCCCTGGCCTGGCCGGTACTGGTGGGCCAGCTGGCCGTGCTGGGCTTCGCCACGGTCGACGTGGTGATGGTCGCGCGCTTTGCTGCTGCCGACCTGGCCGCGCTGGCGGTGGGTGGCGCGGCCTACATCACCGTCTTCATCGGTTTCATGGGCGTGGTGCTGGCGGTGGGGCCCATCGCCGGGCAGCTGTTCGGTGCCGGCCAGCATGCGCAGGCCGGGCGCCAGGTGCATCAGGCGGTGTGGGTGGCGCTGGGCATGTCGGTGCTGGGCAGTACGCTGCTGGCCTTTCCGGCACCGTTTCTGGCGCTGGCCCAGGCCACGCCCGAGGTCGGCGAGAAGGTGCGGGGCTACCTTCTGGCGCTGGCCTTCTCGCTGCCGGCCTCGCTGCTGTTTTCGGTCTACCGCGGTTTCAACAACGCCGTGTCGCGGCCCAAGGCCGTGATGCTGCTGCAGCTGGGCGGGCTGGCGCTGAAGGTACCGCTGTCGTATGCACTGGTCTTCGGCATGCCAGCGCTCGGCATTCCGTCGCTGGGCGTGCTGGGCTGCGGCATCGCCACGGCGATCTCGATGTGGGCCCAGCTGCTGGTGGCTTGGCTCATCTTGCAGCGCGACCCGTTCTACGCCTCATTTCGGATCACTGGCAGGGGCCTGGACGCGCCCAGCCGGCCGGCGCTGCTGGCGCAACTGAGGCTGGGTATTCCCATGGGATCGTCGATCCTGATCGAGGTCACCGGTTTTGCCTTCATGGCCTTGTTCATTGCCCGCATCGGCACGACCGCGGTGGCCGGTCACCAGGTGGCCATCAACCTCGTTTCGCTGTTGTTCATGGTGCCGCTGGCCATCGGCAACGCCAGCGGCACGCTGGTGGCGCAGCGCATCGGCGCGGCCGACCCGCAAGACGCACGCCGACTGGCCTGGCACAGCTTGTGGCTGGGCATCGGCGTCGCCGGGGTGATGGGCTGTGTCGTCTTCCTGGGGCGCGCGTTCGTGGTCGGGCTGTACACGGGTGACGCCGTCGTCGTGGCCGCTGCGCTGCCGCTGATCACCTGGCTCGTCATCTTCCACCTGGCCGACGCCATACAGGCCATCACGGCCTTCGTGCTGCGCGCCTACCGCATCGCCACGGTGCCGGTGCTCATCTACGTGGCGGCGCTGTGGGGCGTGGGGCTGGGCGGCGGCTACCTGCTGGCCTTCAACGTGGGCGGCGCCGTGCCGGCGGCGCTGCAGGGGGCGCCGGGCTACTGGTTTGCAGCCACTGCCGGGCTGGTGGCGGCGGCGGCCCTGCTGACGGCCTTCATGGCCTGGGTGCTGCGCCGCGTGGCGCCGGTGACCACGACCAGCGCCGTGGCTGGCTCCGAACAGCCGCAGCCGCAATAGGCAAGGTCGTCATCGGCAAGGTCGGCATAGGCAAAGTCGTTCCAGGCCATGTCGCGAGACACGGTCGCAAACCGGCATCGACCCGGCGCGGTGGCAGGCCGCGCAGCAGGCTCACGGGCGAGGCTGCGGCAGTGCCAGCGGCAACTGCAGTTCGAAGCAGCTGCCGCCGCCTTCACGCGCCAGGCAGCGCACGCTGCCACCGTGGCGGGTGGCGATCTGGCGCACGAGCGCCAGGCCCAGGCCGACACCGCCTTCACGCTCGGCCTGGCCGGGCAGGCGGAAGAAGGCCTCGAAGATGCGTTCGCGGTAGGCCTCGGGCACGCCGGGGCCGCGGTCACAGACCTGCACCAGGAGGTCGGCGCGCGGGCCCGGCCCGGCTGCTGCCACGGTGACATCGATCTCGCTGCCGCCATACCGTCGGGCGTTTTCCAGCAGGTTGCGAACGGCCCGGCGCAGCAGCCGCTCGTCACCCGTGACCACGCGCTGCGAGCCCGCCTCGTCGGCGTTGACGACCGCATTCACGCGCGCGGCTTCCTCGGCAACAACGGTCAACAGGGCCACCGGGTCCTGCCGGTCCAGCTGGGCCGTGGCGTCCAGGCGGCTGGCCAGCAGCACTTCTTCGACCAGTGCGTCGAGTTCGGCGATGTTGGTGTCGATCTCGCGCTTGAGCGCGGCGCGCTGGGCGGCGGGGGCGTCCTCCATCAGCGATACCGCCATCTTCAGTCGCGCCAGCGGGCTGCGCAGTTCATGGCTGGCATTGGCCAGCAGGCTCTGGTGAGAACGCAGCAGCCCTTCGATACGGCCTGCGGCGCGGTTGAAGCTGGCGCCCACGGCCGCGACTTCGTCGCCGCCGTCTTCGGCCACGCGCCGGTGCAGGGCGCCGGCACCGAAGGCCTCGACGCCCTGCTTCAGCGATTCCAGGCGACGCGTGAGCCGCCTGACCACCGGGAACGCGCCAGCCGCCACGGCCACGAGCAGCACCACCAGCAGCGCCGCCAGGCCGACACCGTCGGGCAGCGCACGGATGCCGAACCAGGGCACGCGGAAGTCGACCGGGCCGGCTTGAGCGTCACGGGCACCGGGGCCGCCCGGCATGCCGCGCGCTGCGCGCAAGGCACCCGGGCGGGTCACCCACAGCGTGCGGCCATCGTCCAGGCGGATAGCCAGCAGCCGCGCGGCGGCGTTGGCGTTGTCCAGGTCTCGGCGCAGGAAGGAGGCACTGGCGGCCAGCCGCTTGCCGCTGGCGTCGTCCAGCGCCATCGGCACACGCAGGCGTTGCGACCATTCATTGAGCGCCTGGGCCTGGTCGGCCATGCTGGCCTCGGGCGGCGGCAGCGCCTGCTGCAGCAGGTCGGCCCAGGCCGACATGCGGTCGCGCACCACGATTTCGGCGCGCACCCGCTGTTCGTCCAGATGGCGTTGCACCAGCCAGCCGGAAACGGCGGCAAACAGCGCCAGCGACAGCACCACCGTGAGGTAGATGCGCAGGTACAGCGACTTCATCGCTAGAACCCGCCGTCGCTGCTGTCCTGGCTGTCCTGCTTGCGTGCAAACACATAGCCCGCGCCACGAACCGTGAGCACCCGGCGCGGCGACTTGGGCTCGTCTTCGATGGCCGCGCGAATGCGCGAGATGTGCACGTCGATGCTGCGGTCGAAGGCCTCGAGCGGGTGGCCTTTCAGCGCGTCCATGATCTGGTCGCGCGACATCACCCGGCCCGGGCTCTGCGCCAGAACCGTGAGCAGTTCGAACTGGTGGCTGGTCAGGTCGCAGGGCTGGCCGTCCAGCCGCGCCTGGCGTGCACCCAGATCGATTTCGAGGCGGCCGAATTGCAGCACATCGTCGGCCTGCGGTTCGGGCAAGGCGCGCCGCAGCAGGGCCTTCACCCGGGCCAGCAGTTCACGCGGCTCGAAGGGCTTGGGCAGGTAGTCGTCGGCGCCGAGCTCGAGGCCCACGATGCGGTCGGTGGGCTCGCCGCGGGCGGTCAGCATCAGCAGCGGCAGGCGGCGCGTGCGCGGGTTGGCGCGCAGCTCGCGCGTCATGTCCAGGCCGTCGCCGTCGGGCAGCATCAGGTCGAGCAACAACGCGTCGTAAGGCGCAGTTCGCAGCCGGTCCCGGCCCTGGGCCAGGGTGCCGGCGCTGTCGACCTCGAAGCCGTTACGGCGCAAGTAGTCGCCCACCATGTCGGTGAGGCGGGCGTCGTCGTCGATCAGGAGCAGTCGGCTGGTCACGGCTTCGGGTTGCGGTTGTCGTCAGGCCGCTCAGCGCGGCGTGACGCCTTCGTTCTGCAGGCGATCGCCGCGATGGCGTTCCATCATCGTACGGCGTTGCTGCATGCGTTCGGCCAGTTGCTTGCGCTGTTCGGGCGTGAGCACACGGCTCACGTCGAGCATCGCCTGCAGCATGCGCTTGCTGGCCTGGTCGTGCTGGGCCAGCATCTGCACACGCAGGGCCTCGGCCGCGCGCGCGTCCACCGTGGGCTGAGCGAAGATCGCAGCAGCCTGCTCACGCAGCGTCTTGCCCTGTGCACGCTGGCCTTTCAGCTCTTCGCGCGCGGCGCCCAGGATCTGCTGGATCTGGGTGCGCTGCTCGGCCGTGGCGTTGATGCTGTCGAGCATGCGGTCCATGTGGCGAGGGCTGCCCATGCTCCAGCCCGGTCCGCCATGGCCACCATGTCCGCCATGCTCACCTGGGGCGGCATGGGCTGTCTGCAGCACGCCAGCGCTGATGGCCACGAGGGCGGTCAGGGCGAGCAGGCGGGCGGGTTGGGTCAGAAGCGTCTTGACTGAGGTCTTCATCAGAGTCTCCGGGGAGTGGGTTGTCGATGAAGGGATCTTGGAAGCGCGGCGTATCGCCGGTGTGCGGACGGCGTAAAGATGTGTGCGCCGGTTTCAAGGCCGGGTTTCGGGCCCGGTTCGGGAAGCGGCCTGAGGTTCGACGCGCGACAGGCGCCGCTGCAGCGAAAAGCCGGGGTTGCCGCTTCGCAAGTCCAGCCGCAGCAGCAGCCCGCTGCCACGGTCGACGACCATCGCCCCGCCAACGCGGCTGTAGGTTCGCCCCAGCGGCGCTTCGCCGAAAAGTTCGATCACCGCAGCGTCGAACCGGCGGGTACCGACGATCTGCGGGCCGACGGCCACCACCTGGCCGCGCAGGCGGGCCCGGTCCAGCAGACTGCCGGACACCTGCATGTCACCTGCCACGACCTGGCCGAGCTCGAGGTTGCCGCGCAGCAGCCGCGGCCACTGCAGCGAGCCGGCCGGCGCGGCCGTGACGTTGCCCACACGGTCCTGCAGCCAGCGCCCGGAACGGCCGGTGGTGGGCAGAACGAGTTCGAACTCGACTTCGTTGCGGCGCAGCTGGACGAGTTCCAGCACCCATTCCTGGGCCGCCTGGCGCGGGCTGGCGCGGTCGTCGAACACCAGGCGGTCGCCGGGCGCTAGCGGAAAGCTGGCGGCGCGCTCGGGCGGCACGATGCTGCCCGATGGCGGGCAGGAGTTGGCCAGTGCGGCCGCGCGCAGTGCTTCGTCGCGGCCTTTCAGGCGGCCCAGTTCGGCGGCTTCGGGGCCTTCCGGGCGCATCGCCAGGATGGCCGGCCAGAACAAGGTCACACCCACGCTCAACGCCAGGATGTTGTTGCCGGCATGTTCGTCGACGGCGTAGGCCACGTCGGCTGCGCGCTGCCTCACGGCGTCGAGTTCGTCGTCAATGCGCCCGCAGGACCACAGCGCAAAGTCGGCCGGGTTGGCGGCCACTGGCTTGACGTCGGCCGAGCGCGTGGCGCAGCCTGCCAGCGCCAGCACCAGTGCCAGGCTGCAGGCCCAGGTTCGAAGCGTGCGTGATCTCATGCCAATTCGGATTGTGCCCCGCGCCGGGGTGGGCTGCGACGTGCGATCTTCAGCCTGGTCCCTTCGGACCCATGAGGCCCACGATGACCGGCCGCACCGTTCAAGGGCGTGCCGAAGGACGACGAGCAGGCGTACTTCTGGTGGCTGCTGGTGAGCAGCCGAGGTGATGCCAGCTCGGTCAAGAACCGCGACCTTGTCGAATCGAGCCTTACTGCCGAGCAACGCGCCACTGCGTAGGCGCAGGCGCGGGCGCGCAACTGGAAACCGACACCCGCTGGGCAAGGGGCGCAGCCACCCCTGATCGAGGGCTCCCGAAAGCGGTCACCTTGATGGGCTACCCGGCCAGGGGAATCACCGTCGCGATCCTGATCGGCCTGGTCGCCAATACGCACGCAGGCACACACCAGTTCGAGGGCCACATCGCGGGGGTGCGTGGCGGCGACGCCATCACGCTGCTGGACGCGGCAAACCGCCAGCACAAGATCAGGCTGGATGGGATCGACGCCCCCGAGCTGGGGCAACCATTCGGGAAAGCATCCAAGCCGAACTTGGCCGATCTGGTGTTCAACCGCGAAGTCGTGGCCGACTGCGGCAGGACCGACCGATATCGGCGCGAGGTCTGCCGCGTCCTGGTGGAGCCCGGCACCTGAAACGACCCAGGGGCTACGGCCTATCGCTCCACGGCCTGGGCGTTTGGCGCAGTGATGTAAGCCAGGGCCGGAGGTCAGGCCGGCCGGCTCGCTCGGCGTCCCCGGCTCAAGCCGGCTGCCGCCAGCAGCCCCATTGCCACTAGGACCAACGAACCCGGCTCGGGCACTGCTCCAGGCTCGCCATTCGGCACGCCGAGTGGCCCCGTGGTGGGCCCGCCGACCGGCTCCATGGTGGGCCCCATGGTGGGTGGAAACGTCGGGGCGGTGGTCGGCAAGCCGATGCTGGTGTCATTGGCCAGCGACCAGCTCAGGATGTCCTGGTTGGCATAGCCGGCACCTGTGGCGCTGGTGAAGCCGACGAACGCGCTCGTCGTCCCCAGGGTGCCCGCGATGTCGATAGCGTAGTTGTCGAAGATCAAGATGCTGTCGGCGTCACCGTCCTTGATCGCCACGTCGAGGAATTGACCGTCATAGCTGATGACCACCGTCCACACATTGCCGTTGGACATGCAACCAGCCATGGTGTGGAGCGAGGCGCTGCCGAAATCGCAGCTGACCCGGCCGTAAGGATTGACCAGCGGGCTGAGCGCCGTCATGCCATTCACGTCCACCGCCACGTGGTTGCTGGAATTGCCGTCCATCGCACCGTTGTTGTAGCCGTCGAACTCGATCGCGACGCTGCGCCCGACGCCGCCATAACCGAGCCCGCCCCCGCCCACGCCGAGGCCGCCGCTCGTGGCAGCCAGCACGAAGGTCAGGCCGTCTGCCGGTGCATAACCGCCGGGCCGGGTGAGCTGAAACTGGAATTGCGTGCTGAACGACGCGTTGGCGCCCAGCAGGATCGGGGTCGTGCTGTAGCCTGCGCCGGCATTGTTCGCCGACGCGGTGGTCAGACGGAGCGTGTTGCCAGCCTCGCCAGTATCGCCAACACAGCTCAGGGCGGCACCGCAAACGCCTGCGAAGCCGGCGTAATCCAGTACGAGACCGGCGCGGGCCAGGCCCGTGGCGAGCAAGCCGAACGCTGCACAAACTGCGACAGCAGCGACGCGGGGGACCAGGGAAACCTTTGAAAGCATGAGCAACCTCTATCGTGAAGAGCACACCGGCGACTGCCGCTGACCTTCACTTTTCTAGTGGAGGGCTTGGACGCAACAAATGGGCCGCAATCAAAAAGTGACCACGAATCATCTCTCTGCGGACAAGCTTCGTCCCACGACGCGCGAAGCTGTCAAGTTCTTCGACACCCTTCCTCAGGCGGCCGCACCGTTCCCGAACTAGGCCAGAGCCGGCGCGCCCAAGCTCGAGGACGCGGTCAACCATCGCAATGGCGCCAGCGGTAAGACCGTGCTGACCGCGCACTGAACCGTCCCGGATTTTGAGGAGGCTCCTTCGATTGAGAATGGAGCCAACGTGAGGAAGTCCCCGCCTCTGACACCCGCCGCCCCACTCCGTGCGGCAAACGAGCGCAAAACCGGGGTCTATCCGCCCAAAACTGGCACCAGACACCGGATGCAACCAACCGAGCGCTGGCACAACATCCAATCAACAGCCATAAATCTTTGATTCACAGAGATTTTTTCTTTTGGTGCCCAGAACGGGACTCGAACCCGTATGCCTTGCGGCCGCGGATTTTAAGTCCGCTGCGTCTACCGATTTCGCCATCCGGGCGGCGCAAAACAAACAGGCCCCGGGCAGATCTGCGCGGGGCCTGAAAAAAATCTGGAGGCGCGATCCGGAGTCGAACCGGACTAGACGGATTTGCAATCCGTTGCATAACCGCTTTGCTATCGCGCCGTTGTCTTGAAATTCTGTGGTTGACCGGGCTGCAGTGTCCCACAAGCGAACTGGCGGGTTTGGAGCCAACTTCCACAGACATGAAAAAGGGAAGCCATGGCTTCCCTTTTCCTGTTTGACTGGAGCGGGAGAAGAGTCTCGAACTCTCGACCTCAACCTTGGCAAGGTTGCGCTCTACCAACTGAGCTACTCCCGCATCGAACTTTGCGCGTCGGCTTTCACTTCCGCGCTGTCGAGCCTATGACTATACCAGCTTTTTTGCTACGCGCGCAAGTCTCAATGCGGCAAACCGTCCGCAGCCACCGGCGGGGTGGGTGCAGCAGGCTTGGCGGCCTCGGTGGCAACGGCCGCCACCGGCTCGTCGTCAGGCAAAGGCACAGGCATGCGCTCCAGGGCGATCTCGAGCACCTGGTCGATCCACTTCACCGGCACGATCTCGAGATTGTTCTTGGCGTTCTCGGGGATGTCAGCCAGGTCCTTGACGTTTTCCTCGGGGATCAGCACCGTCTTCACACCGCCGCGGTGTGCCGCCAGCAGCTTCTCCTTCAGCCCGCCGATGGCCGTGACCTCGCCGCGCAAGGTGATCTCGCCCGTCATCGCGACGTCGGCACGCACCGGAATGCCCAGCAGCGCCGAAACGAAGGCCGTGGTCATGGCTGCACCCGCACTTGGCCCGTCTTTCGGCGTGGCGCCATCGGGCACGTGGATGTGGATGT
Organism: Rubrivivax sp.; assembly: GCA_022842595.1. Lineage (GTDB taxonomy): Bacteria > Pseudomonadota > Gammaproteobacteria > Burkholderiales > Burkholderiaceae_C > Rubrivivax. The sequence continues at coordinate 118,188 of JALHPF010000015.1, read as the reverse complement.
CGCGCTTCTCGAACAACTCGTCCTTGATGCCCAGGCGCCGTGCGCGTGAACGAACCACCGTACGTGCGGCTTCCACCGATTCCTTCATCACGTCGCCCAGCGAACCGGTGCGGGTGATGACGCCCTTGCCCGGCATCACTGCAGCTTCGATGGTGAGCAGGTCGCCGCCGACTTCCGTCCAGGCCAGTCCGACCACCTGGCCGATCTGGTTCTTCTTCTCGGTGCGGCCGAAGTCGAACTTGCGCACACCCAGGAAGTCGTTCAGGTTCTCGGCCGTGACCGTGACCAGCCCCGTGTACTTCTTCAGCTGGATGCCCTTGACCACCTTGCGGCAGATCTTGCCGATCTCGCGCTCGAGCGAACGCACCCCGGCTTCCCGCGTGTAGTAGCGCAGGATGGCGCGGATGGCGTCTTCGGTGACGAGCATCTCGTGGTCATGCACGCCGTTGTTCTTCTGCTGTTTGGGCAGCAGGTAACGCTGGGCGATGTTGAGCTTTTCGTCTTCGGTGTAGCCGGCCAGGCGGATCACTTCCATCCGGTCCAGCAGTGCTGGCGGGATGTTCATGCTGTTGCTGGTGGCGACGAACATCACGTCGGACAGGTCGAAGTCGACCTCAACGTAATGGTCGCTGAAGGTGTGGTTCTGCTCAGGGTCCAGCACTTCCAAAAGCGCCGACGACGGGTCGCCGCGGAAGTCCATGCCGAGCTTGTCGATCTCGTCCAGCAGGAACAGCGGGTTGCGCGTGCCGATCTTCGACAGGCTCTGCAGCACCTTGCCCGGCATGCTGCCGATGTAGGTGCGGCGGTGGCCGCGAATCTCGGCTTCGTCGCGCATGCCACCCAGGGCCATGCGAACGAACTTGCGCCCGGTGGCGCGGGCCACGCTCTGGCCCAGGCTGGTCTTGCCCACGCCCGGGGGGCCGACCAGGCAGAGGATGGGCGCCTTCACCTTGTCCACGCGCTGCTGCACCGCAAGATATTCGAGGATGCGATCCTTCACCTTTTCAAGGCCGAAGTGGTCTTCGTTCAGCACCGCCTCGGCATTGGCCAGGTCGTGCTTGATCTTGGTCTTCTTCGCCCACGGCAGGTTGATCAGCGTGTCGATGAAGTTGCGAACCACGGTGGCCTCAGCGCTCATCGGGCTCATCAGCTTGAGCTTCTTCAGCTCGCTGTCGGCCTTCTTGCGCGCTTCCTTGCTCATCTTGGCAGCGGCGATCTTTTTCTCGAGTTCCTCGAGATCGGCGCCCTCTTCCCCGTCACCCAGTTCCTTCTGGATGGCCTTGACCTGCTCGTTCAGGTAGTACTCGCGCTGGCTCTTCTCCATCTGGCGCTTCACGCGGCCACGGATGCGCTTTTCCACCTGCAGGATGTCGACTTCGTGTTCCAGCAACTCGAGCAGCTTTTCAAGCCGCTTGGCCACGCTGAAAAGGTCGAGCACGCTCTGCTTGGCTTCCAGCTTCAGCGGAAGGTGCGCGGCGATGGTGTCGGCCAGGCGACCCGGGTCGTCGATGCCAGCGATGCTGGTCAGGATCTCGGGCGGGATCTTCTTGTTGAGCTTGACGTACTGGTCGAACTGCTGCGTCACGGCGCGGCGCAGCGCCTCGATCTCGGGCGTGGCTTCGGTACCAGGAGCCACAGGCATCACTTCGCCGATGAAGTGCTCTTCGGCGTCGGTGATGCTGGTGGTGGTGGCGCGCTGGATGCCTTCGACCAGCACCTTCACGGTGCCGTCGGGCAGCTTCAACATCTGCAGGATGGAACTGACGCAGCCGATCTCGAACATGTCGTCGGCGCGTGGCTCGTCCTTGCCGGCGGCCTTCTGCGCCACCAGCATGATCTGGCGGCCGCTTTCCATCGCAGCTTCCAGTGCCTTGATCGATTTCGGCCGGCCCACGAACAGCGGGATGACCATGTGCGGGAACACGACCACGTCGCGCAGCGGCAACAGCGGCAGCGTGATGGGTTCGGACGGGAGGATGGGATGTCCAGACATTGAGACCTCTCTTTCTCAGACCCAAGTGGGGCCCAAGACTAGGAATGCAAGAAGCGGCGACCAGCCCGTGGCGGGCCGTCAACCAAGCCAGAAGCCGCGGAACCGGCTCTGCCGGGCCGCTGGCTGAGCGCCCCCTCGGGGGGCAGCGAGCGTCAGCGAGCGTGGGGGCACCATTTACGCGCTGGCCTTCTGCTCGCGGTACACCAGCAGCGGCTTGGTGCCGTCTTCGATGATGTGCTCGTCGATCACGACCTTGGCCACGCCGTCGAGCGTGGGCAGGTCATACATCGTGTCGATGAGCGACTGCTCCATGATGGAACGCAGGCCACGGGCGCCTGTTTTGCGTGCCAGCGCCTTGCGGGCAATGGCCAGCAGTGCCGAAGGCCGGATCTCGAGTTCCACACCGTCCATCAGGAACAGGCGCTGGTACTGCTTCACCAAGGCATTCTTCGGCTCGGTCAGGATCTGGATCATGGCCTCTTCGGTCAGCTCACCCAGCGTGGCAACGACCGGCAGGCGGCCCACCAGTTCCGGGATGAGGCCGAACTTGATCAGGTCTTCGGGTTCGACAAAACGGAAGACGTCGGCAGCACGCTTTTCGGTCTTGCTGTGAACGCTGGCGCCAAAACCGATGCCCGACTTTTCGGTGCGGTTCGCAATGACCTTTTCCAGCCCGTCGAAGGCGCCGCCGCAGATGAACAGGATGTTGGTCGTGTCGATCTGCAGGAAGTCCTGGTTCGGGTGCTTGCGCCCGCCTTGCGGCGGCACGCTGGCCATCGTGCCTTCGACCAGTTTCAGCAGGGCCTGCTGCACACCCTCGCCGGAAACGTCGCGCGTGATGCTGGGGTTGTCGGCCTTGCGGCTGATCTTGTCGATCTCGTCGATGTAGACGATGCCGCGCTGCGCACGTTCGACGTCGTAGTTGCAGTTCTGCAGCAGCTTCTGGATGATGTTCTCGACGTCCTCGCCCACGTAGCCGGCTTCGGTCAATGTGGTGGCGTCGGCAATCACGAAGGGCACGTTCAGCAAGCGAGCCAGGGTCTGGGCCAGCAGCGTCTTGCCGCTGCCGGTGGGGCCGATCAGCAGGATGTTGCTCTTGGTGAGCTCGACGTCGTCCTTGCTGCCGCCCATGTGCTTCAGGCGCTTGTAGTGGTTGTAGACGGCCACCGACAGCGTGCGCTTGGCCACTTCCTGGCCGATCACGTACTGGTCGAGGCTGCCCTTGATCTCGCTGGGCACCGGCAGGTCGGACTTTGCCGACTTGGCGCCCGCGGTTTCAGCCGGCACCTCGTCGCGGATGATGTCGTTGCAGAGCTCGATGCATTCGTCGCAGATGAACACGGACGGGCCGGCGATCAGCTTCTTCACCTCGTGCTGGCTCTTGCCGCAGAAGCTGCAGTACAGAACCTTCTCGGCGGAAGTGCCCTTCTTGTCGGCCATGTCAGTGTGAGCTGGGAAAGTTGCGCAAGTGCTGCGGAAGATGATAGACGAAAGGCCCAGCTCCCCGCCTGGAGGAACTGGGCCCGGAAGACGGCGCGCTTTGGCGCTTGAAGCTGGAAGGCCGGTGGGCTCAGCCGGGCCGCTTGTCCAGGACGGAATCGATCAGGCCGTAGTCCTTGGCCTCGACCGGGTTCAGCCAGAGGTCGCGTTCCATGTCGGCAGCGATGCGCTCGACGCTCTGGCCGGTGCGGTCGGCGTAGATCCGGTTCAATTGCTCGCGGGTCTTGATGATCTCGCGCGCCTGGATCTCGATGTCGCTGGCCTGGCCCTGGGCGCCGCCGCTGGGCTGATGGATCATGATGCGCGAATTCGGCAATGCCGCGCGCTTGCCCTTGGCACCGGCCATCAGCAGGAAGCTGCCCATGCTGGCGGCCATGCCCATGCACAGCGTCGACACATCGGGCTTGATGAACTGCATCGTGTCGTAGATCGACAGGCCGGCACTGACACTGCCGCCGGGGCTGTTGATGTACAGGAAGATGTCCTTGTCGGGGTTTTCGCTCTCCAGGAAGAGCATCTGCGCCACGACCAGGTTGGCCGTGCCGTCGTGCACCGGCCCGACCAGGAAGATGATGCGTTCACGCAGCAGCCGGCTGTAGATGTCGTACGCACGCTCGCCACGGCCGGACTGCTCGATGACGATGGGCACCATGCCCAGGCCGACGGTGTCTTGAACGCTCATTGTCGATTTCCTCAGGATGCAGTCATCAGTTCGTCGAACGGTAGCACCTTGTCGCTGACCTTCGCGCGCGACAGGACGAACTCGGCGACGTTGTTCTCGATCACGACGGCTTCGACCTCGGCCATGCGCTGGCGGTCACCCAGGTACCAGCGCATCACTTCGGCGGGCTTCTCGTAGCTCTGCGCCATGTCTTCGATGTGCGCCTGCAATTGCTCGGGCTTGGCCTGCAGCTTGTGCGTGCGCACCAGTTCGGCCACCACCAGGCCCAGGCGAACGCGGCGCTCGGCCTGCGGCTGGAAGATCTCGGCAGGGATCGGCGCCGTCTCGGCGTCTTTCACGCCGCGCTGCTTCAGGTCGGCGCGGGCACCTTCGATCAGGCGGTCGGTCTCGCCGGCCACCAGCGCCTTCGGCACGTCGAGCTCGGAAGCCTGGCTGAGCGCTTCCATCACCGCGGCCTTGTTGCGGGCCTGCACGCGGAACTTCACCTCGCGCTCGAGATTGCGCTTGACGTCGGCGCGCAAGCCTTCGACGGTGCCGTCCTTGATGCCGAGCGACTTGGCAAAGGCCTCGTCGATGGCAGGCAGGTTGGCGGCCTCGATCTTCTTGATGGTGACCAGGAAGTCGGCTTCCTTGCCCGCCACTTCGGCACCCTGGTAGTCGGCCGGGAACTGCAGCGGGAAGGTCTTGCTCTCGCCCAGCTTCATGCCGCGCACGGCCTGGTCGAACTGCTCGAGCATCTGGCCTTCGCCGATGACGAACTGGAAGCCCTCGGCAGCCCCACCCTGGAACGGTTCGCCGTCGATCTTGCCTTCGAAGTCGATGGTGACGCGGTCGCCCTCGACGGCGCCTTCGTCCTTGGCACGCAGGCCGAAGGTGCGGCGCTGCTTGCGCAGGATTTCAACCGTGCGGTCGATCGCGGCTTCGGACACCTCGGTCGACACGCGCTCGACGGTGGCTTCGCTCAGGTCGCCGATCTTCACCTCGGGGTAGACCTCGAAGGTGGCGTCGAAGGCGAGCTGGCCCTCGGGCGAGGAATCCTTCTGGGTGATGCGAGGCGCACCGGCCACCCGCAGCTGGGCTTCATTCGTGGCCTGGTTGAAAGCCTCGCCGACGCGGTCGTTGACGACCTCGTACTGCACCGAGTAGCCGTAGCGCTGGGCCACCACCGACATCGGCACCTTGCCGGGACGGAAACCGTCGGCCTTCACCGTGCGTGAGAGCTTCTTCAGGCGCGACTGCACGTCGCCGTTGATGGTTTCGGCCGCCACGGTCAGGGTGATGCGGCGTTCGAGCTTTTCGAGGGTTTCGACTTGGACGGCCATGGTGTGAGATGAAGTGTGCTGGTGATTGTTGGGGCTGGAGCAACGCATGCCTGGTGCGCGGGGCCGGACTCGAACCGGCACGCCCGTGAAGGCGTCAGGACCTAAACCTGGTGCGTCTACCAATTTCGCCACCCGCGCAGGTGGATTCGGTCGCTCAGCGGCGAACCCGCGAGTTTAGCGCGAGCTCACCCTGCCGCCGGCGCCGCTTCCTTCTTCACCCGGAACCATGCCGCATACATTGCCGGCAACGCCAGCAGCGTCAGGGCCGTGGCGACGATCAGCCCGCCCATGATGGCCACAGCCATCGGCCCCCAGAACACGCTGCGCGACAGCGGGATCATCGCCAGCACCGCCGCCGCCGCTGTCAGCACGATGGGGCGGAATCGCCGCACCGCGGCTTCGACGATGGCGTCCCAGGTCGGCACGCCAGCCCGTCGGTCCTGCTCGATCTGGTCGATCAGGATGACCGAGTTCCGCATGATCATGCCCATCAAAGCAATCACGCCCAGCAGCGCCACGAAGCCGAACGGCCGATTGAGCAGCAGCAGCGCCGCCGCCACGCCGATGATGCCCAGTGGCCCGGTCAGGAACACCAGCACGGCGCGGCTGAAGCTCTGCAGCTGCAGCATCAGCAGCGTGAAGATGATGAACAGCATCATCGGCACGCCAGCGGCGATCGAGCCCTGGCCCTTGCTGCTTTCTTCCACCGCGCCGGCGATCTCGATGCGGTAGCCGGGCGGCATCTTCGCCGCAAGCTTCTGCAGTTCGGGCCAGACCTGCGACGTGACCGTGGGCCCCTGCACGCCTTCGACGACGTCGCCCTGCACCGTGACGGCATAGCTGCGGCCTTCGCGCCACAGCACGCCCGGCTCCCAGCGCAGTTCGATCTTCGCGATCTGCGCCAGCGGTACCGAGCGGCCGCTGCTGGTGGGCAGGTAGGCGTTGCTCAGGTCGGTGATGGCGCGGCGTTCCTCGAGCGGTTGGCGCAGCACGATGTCGATGAGCTTGTCGCCTTCGCGGTACTGACCGATGGTCGTGCCCGACAGGATGGTGCGCGAGGCCAGGGCGATGCTCTGGCTGGAAACGCCCAGCGCCCGTGCCTTGTCCTGGTCGACTTCCAGGTGCAGCACCTTGATCTGCTGGTTCCAGTTGTCGTTCACGCCGCGCATGCTGGGGTTGGCGCGCAGCAGCGCCTTGGCCTGGTCGGCCCAGCCGCGCAGTTCGGTCGCATCCACCCCGACCACGCGGAACTGCACGGGGTAAGGCACCGGCGGACCGTTGGGCAGCAGCTTGACCCGGCCGCGCACCTCAGGGAATTCGGTGGCCAGCAGTTCGGGCATGCGCAGCCGCAGTGCTTCGCGTTCCTTCAGGCCCTTGGGCATCACGATGGCCTGGCTGACGTTGGCCTGCGGGAACACCTGGTCCAGGGTCAGGAAGAATCGCGGAACCCCGCTGCCGACCCAGGTCGTGACGCTCGCCACCATCGGGTCTTGCCTCATCCGGGCCTCGAAGCGCTTGGCAACGGCTTCGCTTTCCTGCAACGTGGCACCTTCCTGCAACCACAGGTCCACCAGCATCTCGGGCCGGCTCGAATCGGGGAAGAACTGCTGCTGCACTCGCCCCATCCCCGCGATGCCGAGCGCAAAAGCCAGCAGCGTCACACCGATGGTGATCCAGCGGTGGTGTACGCACCAGTCCACCAGGCGCCGGAAGCGGCTGTAGAAAGGCGAATCGAACATCTCATGGGCCTGGCCGGCGTCGTTGCCGTGAACCTTGGTGCGCAACAGCCGCCAGCCCAGGTAAGGCACGAAGTAGACCGACACCACCCAGGAAATGATCAAGGCCGCAGCGGTCACGGCAAAGATCGCGAAGGTGTACTCGCCGGTCACGCTCTTGGCCAGGCCGATCGGCAGGAAGCCCGCGGCGGTGATCAGCGTGCCGGTCAGCATCGGCATCGCCACCAGTTCATAGGTGAAGGTCGCCGCCCGCATCCGGTCGTAGCCCTCTTCGAGCTTGCGCACCATCATCTCCACCGCGATGATGGCGTCGTCGACCAGCAGCCCCAGCGCAATGATCAAGCTGCCCAGGCTGATCTTGTGCAGGCCCACCCCCCAATAGAACATGGCCACGAAGGTGATGGCCAGCACCAGCGGAATCGTGATGCCCACGACCAGGCCTGGCCAGATGTCGATGCGCAGGGGTCTGGTGTGCAGGCCCAGGCTGATGAAGCTCACGGCCAGCACGATGACCACGGCCTCGATCAGCACACTGACGAACTCGTTCACCGACTTGCGCACAGCCTGGGGCTGGTCTTGCACCTGATCGATGCTCAGGCCCACGGGCAAGTCCAGCCGCACCTTGGCCACGGCTTCGCTGAGTTTGTTGCCCAGCACGATGATGTCGCCGCCCTTGGCCATCGAAACACCGAGGGCGACCACCTGCTGCCCCTGGTAGCGCACCTTCACGGCCGGCGGGTCGCTGTAGTCGCGGCGGATTTCTGCCAGGTCACCCAGCCTCAAGGTACTCGCCTGCCCGGTCGTGGTGTTGACGGCGCGGATCGGGAGCTGTCCGAGCTCCTGCACGGCGTTGAACTGCCCGGCCACGCGCACCTGCAGGTTTTCGACGCCTGCGTTCAGCACCCCTGCACCTTCGACCGCGTTCTGGGCCCCGATCTGCGCCAGCACCTGGTTGAAATCCAGGCCGAGCTGAGCCAGCCGCTTGTGCGAGACCTCGACGAACACCTTCTCGGGCTGGGCGCCGAAGATTTCGACCTTCGCCACGTCGGGCACACGCAGCAGCTGCTGCTTCACGCGTTCGGCGTAGACACGTACTTCCTCGGGGCTGAAGCCGTCCGCGGAGAGCGCGAAGATCGAGCCGTAGACATCACCGAAGTTGTCGTTGAAAACCGGGCCGATGACACCGCCGGGCAGCGTGCTGCGCATGTCGCCGATGCGCTTGCGCGCCTGGTACCAGCTGTTGGGTACATCGCCGGCGGGCGAGGAGTCCTTCAGCTGCATGATGGTGAGCGACTCGCCGGGCTTGGTGTAGCTGCGCAACCTGTCGGCCTGCGGTACCTCCTGCAGGGTCTTCTCGATCTTGTCGGTGACCTGCTCGGCCATCTGCTCGGCCGTCGCACCCGGCCAGAAGGCCTGCACCACCATCGCCCGGAACGTGAATGGCGGGTCTTCGTCCTGCCCCAGCTGGAAGTAGGCAAAACCGCCCACGACGAGCAGGACGACCATCAGGTAGCGCGTCAGCGCGGGATGCTCCAGCGCCCAACGGCTGATGTTGAAGCGGGTTGACGCGGCTTCGCCGCTGACAGGGGCATGGTTCATGGCAAGCCTTGGCGAAATCAGCGGCTGGCCGCCGGCGCGGGCACCTGCACAGACGGGGTTTCGTAGAGCTTCACCTTCTGGCCCGGCGACAGCACGTGCACTCCGGCCGTCACCACCGTCTGGCCCGCACTCAGTCCGCCGGCGATGACGACGCTGTTGGCATCGGCACCAGCCACGTCCACCGGCTGCAGGCGTACCGTCATGCTGGCGAGGTCGACCAGCCACACGGCCGATCGACCCTGTTCCTGGAACAGCGCCGACAGCGGCAGCTTGGCCACGCCTTCGGCCCGCGGGCCGGGCACCAGCACGGTGAGCGTCTGGCCGAGTTGAACGGCCGCTTGGCCGAGGTCGGCCTTGACGATGAAGGTGCGTGTCGTCGGGTCGGCGGCCGCGGCCACTTCCCGCACGGCTGCCGGCAACAGGGCCGTGGCGCCCCATGGCCTCACCTGCACGGCGCCCGCCTTGCCCTGCAAGGCCCGGAACGCGGCAACGGCGTCTTCCGGTACCGAGAAGACGGCATCGCGTGGGCCGTCGTGGGCCAGGCGCAGCACCGGGGTGCCGGCGGCCAGCACTGCGCCGGGTTCGGCCTCGACGGCGGTGACGACACCTGCGGCGGTGGCCACCAGGGCCGCGTAGCCGGCCTGGTTGCCCTGCACGCTGGCCTGGGCGCGGGCCTGGTCGAGCTGCGAGCGCGCTGCCAGCAGACTGGTCTCGCGCCGTTCGAGTTCGACGCCGCTGATGAAGCCCTGGTCCTTCAGTTCCTTGTAGCGGCGCAGTTCGGCCGCGGCCAGCGCGTGGCTGGCCTCGGCCGCCCGCAGCGCGGCGCGGGCGGCTTCCTGGCCCAGCTTCAGGTCGGCCGGGTCCAGCTGCGCCAGCACCTCGCCGGCCTTGACGCGGTCGCCGAGGTCGGCGCTGCGGCTGGTCATCTTGCCGCCCACCCGGAATCCCAGGCGTGACTCGGTGCGCGCCCGCACGTCGGCAGCGAACTCTTTGGTGAAACCGGCGCTCTGGGCCGAAACTGTCATCGTGCGCACCGCACGTACCGGCTCGGGCGCCGGGGCCGGACGCGAGCAGGCCACCACGCTGGCGATGGCCGCCAGCAGAACCAGCGGGCGGGAGGATTTGGAGGCGTGCAGGGGCGGCATGGGGCGTTTCCGTGTCGGGGATGGCGGAGTCATCACCCGTTAATGACTGACTGGTCAGTAATGTATGAACGCCCCTTGGCGCTGTCAATTGGCCGTTCGGCAGCGCGGCTCGCCATCTGCACCGTCCAAGCACCGGCAGAATCGGGCCCGTGCCCGTCGATCATTACGAAAACTTTCCCGTTGCCTCCGTCCTGTGCCCGCCGGCGCTGCGCCCGGCTGTCGTGGCCATCTACCACTTCGCCAGAACCGCCGACGACATCGCCGACGAGGGCGCTGCCGTGCCTGCTGAACGCCTGGCCGAACTGCGGGCCTACCGGGCCGACCTGCGGCTGGCCCTGGCGGGCCAGCCAGCCGGCCCGCGCTGGCAGCGCGTGTTCGTGCCACTCGCGCAACGCGTCGCCCAGTTCCGACTGCCGGCGAACCCACTGCACGACTTGCTGGACGCCTTCGAGCAAGACGTGCGCAACCCGCCTTATGCCGACCGCTCGGGCCTGCTGGACTACTGCCGCCGCTCGGCCAATCCGATCGGACGGCTGCTGCTGCACTTGTACGGCATCCAGGACGCCCGCTCGCTGCAGCAGTCCGACGCCATCTGCACCGCCCTGCAACTCATCAATTTCTGGCAGGACCTGAGCGTCGACGGCCCGCGCGGCCGCTGCTACGTGCCAGAAACCGACCGCGTGGCGCATGGCGTGCCGGCCGACGACCTGGCCGCCGCACGCGACAGCACGGCCGGCCGCGTCCTGGTGGCCGCACTCTGCGACTGGGCCCGCAGCCTGATGCTGCAAGGCGCGCCACTGGCCACGCGCGTGCCCGGCCGGGCGGGCTGGGAACTGCGCGGCGTGGTGGCCGGCGGCTTGCGCATCCTGCAGAAGATCGAACGCATGGACCATGCTGCCCTGGCCCATCGCCCCACCCTGTCGGCCACCGACCTGCCCTGGCTGGTCTGGCGCGCCGCCACATTGAAACATCTGGCCTGATGACCCCCGAGCAGTACGTTCAGGACAAGGCCGCACGCAGCGGTTCGTCGTTCTATTACGCCTTCCTGTTCCTGCCACCGCCACGACGCGCGGCGATCACTGCCTTCTACGCCTTCTGCCGGGAGGTCGATGACGTCGTCGACGAAGTGGCCGACCCCAGCGTGGCCGGCGCCAAGCTGGCCTGGTGGCGTGACGAAGTGGCGCGCGCCTACGCCGGCAACCCCGGCCACCCGGTGATGAAGGCCCTGATGCCGCGCACTGCCGACTACGGCATCACGGCCGATCACCTGAACGCCATCATCGACGGCTGTCTCACCGACCTGCAGCAGACGCGATTCCTGGACTACCCTGCCCTGCAGCGCTACTGCCACCTGGTGGCCGGCGTCGTGGGTGAAGTGGCGGCCAACATCTTCGGCCGCAGCCAGGACGCCACGGTGCAGTACGCGCACCAGCTGGGCCAGGCAATGCAGCTGACGAACATCATCCGTGACGTCGGCGACGACGCCCGGCGCGGGCGCATCTACCTGCCCGTGAACGAGCTGCAGCGGTTCGAGGTGAAAGCCCACGAGATCCTGAAACGCGAAAAACCCTGGGGCTACAGCGAACGTTTCACGGCGCTGATGAAGTTCCAGGCCGAACGCGCCCATGCCACCTACGACGCGGCATTGAAGCTGCTGCCCGAGGCCGACCGCAATGCCCAGAAACCGGGCTTGATGATGGCCAACATCTACCGTTCGCTGCTGCGCGACATCGAGTCCCAGGGCTTCCAGGTGCTGCACCAGCGCACCTCGCTGACGCCATTGCGCAAGCTGTGGCTGGCGACGCTGACGCAGCTGCGGGGGCGCTGAGATGGTGCCCCTGCGCATCGCCATCGTCGGCGGCGGCTGGGCGGGGCTGGCAGCGGCGGTACGGGCCACCCAGGCCGGCCACCGCGTGACATTGCTCGAGATGGCGGGCCACCTCGGCGGCAGGGCGCGCGGCGTGACGGTCGGTACACGCGAGCTCGACAACGGCCAGCACATCCTGATCGGCGCCTACACGCGCACGCTGGACCTGATGGGCAGCGTCGGCGTCGATCCCGCCACTGTGCTGCACCGCCAGCCGCTGACCTTGCGCTACCCCGATGGCCGCGGTCTGCAGATGCCGGCCGGCCACCCGGTGCTGGCCTTCGTGCGCGCCGTGGCCAGCTGCCGCGGCTGGGGCTGGCGCGAGCGCAGTGCCCTGCTCACCGCCGCCGGCCACTGGGCTGCCGCCGGGTTTCGCTGCGCGCCGGGCACCACCGTTGCCCAGCTGTGTGCCGGCCTGCCCCCGGCCGTGCGGGAACTGCTGATCGACCCACTGTGCGTGGCCGCACTGAACACCCCCGCCCAGGACGCCAGCGCCCAGGTGCTGCTGACGGTTCTGAAGGACGCGCTGTTTTCCGGCCGCGGCTCCGCCGACCTGCTGCTGCCGAAGCGGCCGCTGGACGCCCTGCTTCCGCACCCGGCCCATGCCTGGCTGCAGGCCCGCGGTGCGCAGCTGCGGTTCAACCGCCGCGTGCAGAAGCTGCAGCGCCAGGGCGAAGGCTGGCAGGTCGACGGCGACAGCTTCGACCAGGTGCTGCTGGCCTGCACGGCCAGCGAGGCCGCGCGTCTGGCCGAAGTCCATGCGCCTGCCTGGGCGGCACGCGCCCGCGCCCTTGGCTACGAGCCGATCGTCACCGTCTACCTGCAATGCCCGGGGGCCAGGCTGCCTTCGGCCATGACGGCCCTGGTGGAAGGGGCACAGGCACCGGCGCAGTTTGCCTTCGACCATGGTGCGCTCGGCGCCAGCCCGGGTCTTTTCGCCTTCGTCGTGAGCGGCGCCCGGCGCTGGGCCGAGGCCGGGCCTGAAGCCACGGGTCGCGCCGTGTTGCAGCAGGCCCGTTCAGCCTTCGCCGCCGGCACCTGGCCGACACCGCCGACCGTACTGAAGGTGCTCGTCGAAAAGCGCGCCACCTTCCGCTGCACGCCCACCCTGGACCGCCCGCCTGCGGACGTCGCACCGGGGCTTCTGGCCGCGGGCGACTACGTGGAAGGCCCCTACCCCGCCACGCTCGAAGGGGCGGTGCGATCGGGTGAAGCCGCCGCCGCCGCGATGCATGCCTCGGCAGACAGCCGGCCGATGCGGCCTAGCCAGGCGCCGGTGCCGACGATGGCGGAAGCGGCGACGCCGGACCGTTCGTAGCCGGTGGCACGGCAGGCGCTGGCGGCGCAGCCACCGGCACGGCAACCGGTGGCTGACCGGATGCAGCCGCGGCCGAGGCGGCTGCAGCCTCGGCCGCAGCCTGCGCCCAGGCTGGCACGGCGAAAGGTGCAGCCAGCGGTTCACCGACGAACATCGCCTGCTGCGGCCAGGCCACGCTCTTCCAGTAGGCCTCGAGCGCAGTGGCGCCTTGCAGGTAGTGCAACAGCAGCACCTGGGGGTGCGGAAACTTCTGCAGGTGATTGCACGGCTCGCTGACCGTGCCATGGCTGGCCGTGGCCCCGGATGCGATCCACTCCATCACCGTGCTCTGACCATGCCAGGGGTCGATGGCACCGCCGTACGAGGTGAGATGGTCGCCCAGCCCCCCCGGCACCCAGTCCAGCGGGCTGGGGAAGTCCAACCTGACTGCGCCTGTGCTCACCATCAGCACGCGGCGCGCCGCCGGCAGCACCAGGGAAGGCTCGACGCGCACGTTCACACCCAGGCCAGGCAGGGGTCCGGCGGGTGGGTAAAGCTGCGTGCGAACGGCACGTGCGGCGTCGTTGCTGGTCAGCAGCATCACGCTGACCGGCTGGCGATCGCGCAGCGCCAGGCTGCCGTCGGCCAGCGCGCCGCGGTCGATGAGCTCGCGTGCTGCCTCGATGCTGGGCGCTGCGAGGTGCATCGACAGCCGCATGCCCAGATCGGCATACGGCCGGGCCGTCGCTGCGTTGAAGTACTTCGACGGGCGCGACGGCTTGCAGCTGTTTTCGCACAAGGCTGCGTCGTAGCCCAGCGCCAGCGCACCGCCGATCGAATTGCAGCCCACCGCATACGGCTGCGCCCAGGCCAGCACCACGGCCTGGGTTTTGCGGCCGAAACGCAGGTCGATGCGACCGCGCAGATGCTCGAATTCCTCGAGCGTGAGCGTGCTGGCGGTGGGCAGCGCAAGGCGCAGCACCTGGTTGCGCGACAGGCCGCGGCGGCGGATGTAGTGCTCGCCCACGGCCACCGAATAGGGGTCGGCGGTGTTGATGACGAGGCCGATGTCCGCGACCTGCAGCCGGCCCTGGATGCGCGTGGGCGGCACCGAAGCCGGCGGCGAACGGGGCGGGGGCGCCGGCAACAGGTTGGAGGCAGGCCGCTCGGCAGGCCTGGCGGCGGGTGCGGGCACCGCAGAAGGAGAAGCTGCGGGGGCAGCGGCCGAGCCCGCAAAGGGCGCAGCCGGCAGCACCGGGTAGCGCGGCGCCGGGGCGCTCGCCGCCTCGGCGGCACGGCGGATGGCGTCCACGACTTCGGGCTTCAGTTCGGCAGCTTGGGTGGAAGCGGCGCCCGCCGCCATCGCCATCGCCATCGCCAGCAGCGGCTTTCGACACCACCCAAACTTCCGGTATGCAATTCCGCTTTCCGCGATGCAAAATCTCATTCGGCGTTTTTCCACATTGCAGAGCCCATGCACTCCATCGTATCGACATGACCGACAAGGCCGCAGCCACACCCACCATCCAGGTTCTGGAACGGGCCTTCGCCGTGCTCGATATGCTCGCCTCGCAGCAGGATCCGGTGTCCCTGAAGGACATCAGCGAACGCACGGGGCTGCACCCCTCGACGGCGCACCGCATCCTGAACGACCTGGCCATCGGCCGCTATGTCGACCGCCCGCAGGCCGGCAGTTACCGGCTGGGCATGCGCCTGCTGGAACTTGGCAACCTGGTGAAGGCGCGGCTGGACGTTCGCGACGCAGCGCTGGTGCCGATGCGCGATCTGCACAAGCTCACGCACCAGCCGGTGAACCTGTCGATGCGCCAGGGCGACGAGATCGTGTACATCGAACGCGCCTACAGCGAACGTTCGGGCATGCAGGTGGTGCGGGCCATCGGCGGCCATGCGCCGCTGCACCTGACTTCCGTGGGCAAGCTCTTCCTGGCACATGACGACCCGATGCGCGTGCGCAACTACGCCACGCGCACGGGGCTGACCGGCCACACCCGCAACAGCATCACCGACCTGGCGCGGCTGGAACGTGAACTGCAACAGGTGCGGCTGAACGGCTGGGCGCGGGACGATGAAGAGCTGGAGCTCGGCGTCCGCTGCATGGCCGCCGGCATCTTCGACGACCAGTCGAAACTGGTGGCCGGCCTGTCGGTGTCGGCGCCGGCCGACCGGCTGGAAGAAAGCTGGCTCGACCGTGTGAAGGCCACGGCCGCCGAAATCTCGACCGCCCTGGGCTATCGCGGCTGAACCGTGGAAGCGCCGGCCGGCAAACCGGCCGACATCGGCGCGACACGTGCCGCGGCGGGTGCCAGCGCTGGCACCAGCGAAGTGTCGGCCACCCACTTGCGCAGGCGCTCGGCGTCGCCGATGCGCGAATACTTGCCGGCCGAATCCAGCAGCACCATGATCAGCTTGCGCCCGGCCATTTCAGCCTGCATCACGACGCAGCGGCCCGCGGCCGAGATGTAGCCGGTCTTCTGCAGGCCGATTTCCCATTCCGGGTTGCGCACCAGGCCATTGGTGTTCCGGAACTGGACCTGGACCTGCTTGGCGCCCACGGGAACGCTGGCTTCGAGTGAGGTGGACAGCTCGCGGATGATCGGGTGGGCCATGGCCGCGCGCACCAGCTGCGTCAGATCACGGGCGCTGGACTGGTTGTCGCTGGACAGGCCGGTGGGCTCGACGTAGCGCGTGTCGCGCATGCCCAGTTCGCGGGCCTTGCGGTTCATGGCCGTGACGAAGGCGCCCATGCCGCCTGGGTAGGTGCGGCCCAGCACATGCGCTGCGCGGTTTTCCGACGCCATCAGCGACAGGTGCAACATCTCGCCACGGCTGAGTTCGGTGCCTTCCTGCAGGCGTGAACGATTGCCGGCAGTGGCGTCGACGTCGTCGCGGACCACCGTCAGCGCTTCGTGCAGAGGCAGACCGGCTTCGGTGACCACCAGGGCCGTCATCAGCTTGGTGATCGAGGCGATGGGCAGCACCGCTTCAGGATTCTTGCTGAACAGCACCTCGTTGGTGTCCTGGTCGACGACCAGGGCCACGCTGGACTTCAGGTCGAGCTCATCGTCGGTGGCATGCAGGCCGTAGATCTGGCCAAACGAAGGCCGCGGCGGCGGGGCCAGTCGCGCTGCCATCTGGCGCTTCGGCGCGCGCAGCCCGTTGCCGGCCACGCTGCGGGCCTTGCTGCGTGGCAGCGCCTTCTCGGCCCGGGCCTGACCACGCGGAGCCTTGGCGGCGGCTTTGCGGGCTGCTGGCTGCGGCTTCGCCTTCGCCTTTTGCGTCTTTTGCGCCTTGCTGGCTGCAGGCTTGGCCTTGCTGGCCGCCTCACTGCTGACCCAGGGGGCCATGCCCACGCTCAGGGCAATCAGCAGCCCGGCCAGGCTGTTCAATGTACGTCGAAATCTGTATGCCACGGCCGTCCTCGCTCACCTGCCAAACCAAAGTGTAGGCGACTCGAAAAACACATGCAAGATCAAAAACTTGGCACTATTTCTTCAAGTCGAACTTCGTCTCGTCCGGCAGGTGCGCTTGAACCCGGTTCAGCCTTGCGCGGCGACGCGTTCGGCCTTGCTGTGCAGCTTGTTCAGGGCTGACAGATAAGCCTTGGCAGATGCCACGACGATGTCCGGGTCGGCGCCCACGCCGTTGACCACCCGGCCGCCGAGTTGCAGGCGGACGGTGACCTCTCCCTGGGATTCTGTGCTCCCGGAAGTGATGGCATTGACCGAATAGAGCATCAGTTCAGCGCCACTTTGAACCTTTGATTCGATGGCCCTTAGGCTGGCATCGACCGGGCCATTGCCGTCGCTTTCGGTGTGGAACTCGGACGTTCCGGCGGCAAACGCCACCTTGGCATGCGGGCGTTCACCGGTCTCCGACTTCTGCGACAGCGACAACAAGCGGTAATGCTCGGCCTCGGCCGTGACGCTTTCGTCGCTGAGCAGGGCCAGAATGTCCTCGTCGAAGATGTCGCTCTTGCGGTCGGCCAGGTCCTTGAAGCGCGCGAACGCGGCATTCATCTCGGCTTCGGACTCCAGCGTCACGCCCAGTTCCTGCAGGCGTTGCTTGAAGGCATTGCGGCCGCTCAGCTTGCCCAGCACGATCTTGTTCGCGGCCCAGCCCACGTCCTCGGCACGCATGATCTCGTAGGTATCGCGGGCCTTGAGCACGCCGTCCTGGTGAATGCCGCTGGCGTGGGCGAACGCGTTGGCACCCACCACCGCCTTGTTCGGCTGCACGACGAAACCCGTGGTCTGGCTCACCATGCGCGAGGCCGGCACGATCTGCGTGGTGTCGATGCCCAGGTCGAGCTTGAAGTAGTCACGGCGGGTGCGCACCGCCATCACCACTTCCTCGAGGCTGCAGTTGCCGGCGCGTTCGCCCAGGCCGTTGATCGTGCATTCGATCTGGCGCGCCCCGCCCACCATCACGCCGGCCAGCGAATTCGCCACCGCCATGCCCAGGTCGTTGTGGCAGTGCACGCTCCACACCGCCTTGTCGCTGTTCGGCACGCGCTCGCGCAGCGTGCGGATGAAGTTGCCATAGAGCTCGGGGATGGCATAGCCCACGGTGTCGGGGATGTTGACGGTGGTCGCACCTTCCTTGATCACGGTTTCCAGCACCCGGCAGAGGAAGTCCATGTCGCTGCGGTAGCCGTCCTCGGGCGAGAACTCGATGTCGTCGCACAGGTTGCGCGCAAAGCGCACCGATTGCATCGCCTGTTCATGCACCTGGTCGGGTGTCATGCGCAGCTTCTTTTCCATGTGCAGCGCACTGGTGGCGATGAAGGTGTGGATGCGCGCCCGGGCGGCGCCCTTCAGCGCCTCGGCCGCGCGCGAGATGTCGCGGTCGTTGGCGCGGGCCAGAGAGCAGACGGTGGCTTCCTTGATGGCGTCGGCGATCGCCTTCACCGCCAGGAAGTCGCCGTTGCTGGACGCAGCGAAGCCGGCCTCGATGACGTCCACGCGCAGCCGCTCGAGCTGGCGCGCGATGCGCAGCTTCTCATCGCGCGTCATCGAGGCGCCGGGCGACTGCTCGCCATCGCGCAAGGTGGTGTCGAAGATGATGAGCTTGTCGGTCATGTCTGGCTTTCAGTGGGGTTCAAGCAAGCAGCCTGGAAACGAAAAAACGGCCCGCTGCTTGCGCTGGCGGGCCGTTGATCGGAATGTGGGGGAAAACAGTCAAGCAGCGATCAGCGCACCCGCAGGGTTCCTAGCAGGCTTAGCACGGTGGCGGCGTTGAACGTGTTCACCTGTCAAATGTAGCACGCGTGCTGCTTCATTGATGCAGGCCCTTCTCGTCGGGCTCGTCGGTCGAGATCGCGATCACGCTCACCGGCTTGCCCTTCATCTTGCGCCAGACGTACATGCCATAGCCCGACAGGCCGTAAGCCACGAACACCGCGAACAGCACGATCGGCGGATGGATGCTGACGAAAGCAATGCCCAGCGCCACGGCCACGATGGCTGCAAACGGCACGCTGCGCCGGCCGCCGATGCCCTTGAAGCTGTAGAACGGCACATTGGTCACCATCGTCAGGCCGGCATAGAGCGTGATGCCCCAGGCCGTCCAGGCGATCCAGGGGGTGCTGGACACGTCCTTGAAGCCGGCATCGTCCATGACGAGGATGAAGCCGATGACGAGTGCTGCCGCCGCCGGGCTGGGCAGCCCCTGGAAGAAGCGCTTGTCGACGACACCGATGTTGGTGTTGAAGCGCGCCAGCCGCAGCGCCCCGGCGGCGCAGTAGACGAAGGCCGCGATCCAGCCCGGCTTTCCCAGGCCCTTCAGCGACCATTCAAGGATGATCAATGCCGGCGCCAGGCCGAAGCTGACCATGTCGCACAGGCTGTCCATCTGCTCGCCAAACGCGCTTTGCGTGTTCGTCATGCGCGCCACGCGGCCGTCCAGACTGTCGAGCACGGCGGCGCAGAAGATACCGATGCAGGCCACGTCGAAGCGGCCGTTCATCGCCATCACGATGCTGTAGAAGCCCGCGAACAGCGCCGCCAGGGTGACGGCGTTCGGCAGCATGTAGATGCCCTTGCGCCGAGGGCGCAAGGCAGCGGCTTCACCACCCTCACCGGTTTCAGCGCCAGCGGCGCGCAGGTCGTCGTTCATGCGCCGAAGGATACGCCGGGCGCCAAAGCCATCAATTGCGTGTCTTGTCGACCAGCTTGTTGGCCTTGATCCAAGGCATCATCGCGCGCAGCTTCTCGCCCACGACCTCGATCGAATGCTCGGAAGTGAGCCGGCGGCGGCTCAGCAAGGTCGGCGCGCCGGCCCGGTTTTCCAGGATGAAGCTCTTGGCGTATTCGCCGGTCTGGATGTCCTTCAGGCACTGCCGCATCGCGTTCTTCGTGTCTTCGGTGACGATGCGCGGGCCGGTGACGTACTCGCCATATTCAGCGTTGTTGCTGATCGAGTAGTTCATGTTCGCGATGCCGCCTTCGTAGATCAGGTCGACGATCAGCTTCAGCTCGTGCAGGCACTCGAAGTACGCCATTTCGGGCGCGTAGCCGGCTTCCACCAGCGTTTCGTAGCCCGCCTTGATCAGCTCGACGGTGCCACCGCAGAGCACGGCCTGTTCGCCGAACAGGTCGGTTTCCGTTTCCTCGCGGAAGTTGGTCTCGATGATGCCGGCCTTGCCGCCGCCGTTGGCCGCGGCGTAGCTCAGCGCCAGGTCACGCGCCTTGCCGCTCTTGTCGGCATGCACGGCAATCAGGTGCGGCACGCCGCCGCCCTGGGTGTAGGTGTTGCGCACGGTGTGGCCCGGGGCCTTCGGTGCGACCATCCAGACGTCGAGGTCGGCGCGCGGCACGACCTGGCCGTAGTGCACGTTGAAGCCGTGGGCGAATGCCAGCGAGGCCCCTTCGCGGATGTTCGGCTCGATGTCCTGCGCGTAGACCGCACCGATCTGCTCGTCGGGCAGCAGGATCATCACGACGTCGGCGCCCTTCACGGCCTCGGCCACTTCGGCCACCTTCAGGCCGGCCTTCTCGACCTTGCTCCAGCTGGCACCGCCCTTGCGCAGGCCCACGGTGACCTTGCAGCCGCTGTCGTTCAGGTTCTGTGCATGGGCATGGCCCTGCGAACCGTAGCCGATGATGGTGACGTTCTTGCCCTTGATCAGGCTCAGGTCGGCGTCCTTGTCGTAGAAAACTTTCATTCTTTCTCTCCGGTCGTAAAAGGGGGTGTCAGACGCGCAGGATCCGCTCGCCGCGGCCGATGCCGCTGGCGCCGGTGCGCACGGTCTCCAGGATCGCGGTGCGATCGATGGCGACCAGGAATGCGTCGAGCTTGCTCGTGTCGCCGGTCAGTTCGATGGTGTAGCTCTTCTCGGTGACGTCGATGATGCGGCCGCGGAAGATCTCGGCCATGCGCTTCATCTCCTCGCGTTCCTTGCCCACGGCGCGGACCTTGATGAGCATGAGCTCGCGCTCCGTGAAGGGGCCCTCGGTCAGGTCCACCACCTTCACGACCTCGATCAGGCGGTTCAGGTGCTTGGTGATCTGCTCGATGACCTCGTCGCTGCCGGTGGTGACGATCGTCATGCGCGACAGGCTCGGGTCTTCGGTGGGTGCCACCGTCAGGCTCTCGATGTTGTAGCCGCGGGCCGAGAACAATGCGACGACGCGCGACAGGGCCCCTGCTTCGTTCTCGAGCAGCACCGCAATGATGTGTTTCATGGTCAGCTTTCCTTGCGCGCTCTTCAGACGCCGGGGCGGTAACCCACGGGCCCTTGGCCACGCTTCGGTGATTTTCAGCGCGGGGCGAACTGAAAGATGCCCCGCGGCCAGATTTACAGGTCCTCGGACCCCAGCAGCATCTCGCTGATGCCCTTGCCCGCCTTGACCATCGGCCAGACGTTCTCGGTGGGGTCGGTGCGAATGTCGAGGAAGACCGTGCGGTCCTTCAGACGGATGGCCTCGCGCAGCGCGCCTTCGACGTCACCCGGCTTTTCAACCAGCAGGCCGACATGGCCGTAGGCTTCGGCCAGCTTCACGAAGTCGGGGAGCGCGTCCATGTAGCTGTGCGAGTAGCGGCTGCCGTAGTCCAGCTGCTGCCATTGGCGCACCATGCCCAGGTAGCGGTTGTTCAGGCTGACCACCTTCACCGGCGTGTTGTACTGCTTGCAGGTGGACAGCTCCTGGATGCACATCTGGATGCTGCCTTCGCCGGTGATGCAGAACACATCCGAATCGGGCTTGGCCAGCTTGATGCCCATGGCGTAAGGCAAGCCCACGCCCATCGTGCCCAGGCCGCCGGAATTGATCCAGCGCCGCGGCTCCTCGAAGCGGTAGTACTGCGCCGCCCACATCTGGTGCTGGCCGACGTCGCTGGTGATGTAGGTGTCGCGGTCCTTCGTCAACTGCCAGAGCTTGTCGACCACCATCTGCGGCTTGATGACGTCGCTGCTGCCCTTGTAGGCCAGGCATTCGCGCTTGCGCCACTCGCCGATCTGGTTCCACCACGCGCCCAGCGCCTGCGCGTCGGGCCGGGCCTGGGCTTCCTTGATCTGCGAGATCAGCTCGAGCAGCACTTCCTTGACGTCGCCGACGATCGGGATGTCGACCTTCACGCGCTTGCTGATCGAACTGGGGTCGATGTCGACGTGGATGATCTTGCGCTCGACCGAGGCGAAGTGCTTCGGATTGCCGATGACGCGGTCGTCGAAGCGCGCGCCCACGGCCAGCAGGACGTCGCAGTTCTGCATCGTCATGTTGGCTTCGTAGGTGCCGTGCATGCCCAGCATGCCCAGAAACTTCGGCTCGCTGGCCGGAATGGCGCCCAGACCCATCAGTGTGTTGGTGCAGGGGAATCCGAGCATGTCGACGAGCTGGCGCAGCTCGGCCGAGGCATTGCCCAGGATCACGCCGCCACCGGTGTAGATGTAAGGGCGCCTGGCCGCCAGCAGCAGCTGCACGGCCTTGCGGATCTGCCCGCCGTGGCCCTTCTTCACCGGGTTGTAGCTGCGCATCTCCACCGATTCAGGGTAGTGGAAGGCGGCCGTCTTCAGCGATACGTCCTTCGGCACGTCGACCACCACCGGGCCGGGGCGGCCGGTGCGGGCGATGTGGAAGGCCTTCTTCATCGTCAGCGCCAGGTCACGCACGTCCTTCACGAGGAAGTTGTGCTTGACAATCGGGCGGGTGATGCCGACGGTGTCGCATTCCTGGAAGGCATCCAGGCCGATCGCCGGCGTCGGCACCTGGCCGGTGACGATGACCATCGGGATGCTGTCCATGTAGGCCGTGGCGATGCCGGTGATGGCGTTCGTCACGCCCGGGCCTGACGTGACCAGCGCGACACCGACGTTGCCGGTGGCACGCGCGTAGCCGTCGGCAGCGTGCACCGCAGCCTGTTCATGACGCACCAGCACGTGCTGGATGCTGTCCTGCTTGTACAGCGCGTCGTAGATGTAGAGCACCGCGCCGCCGGGGTAACCCCAGAGGAATTCGACACCCTCAGCCTGCAGGCAGCGGACGAGGATTTCCGAACCGTTGGGGTCGGCGGGGACTTGGGAGGGGGAAGTTTGCGAAGAAAGCTGCGCTTGTGCGGCGCGCTTGACTTCCGCTGGGGAGATGTCCATGACGTGTAAGGAACCTTTGTGAATTTCTCTGACGAAAAACCATCGGTGCGCCTGCAGCGCGTCCTCGTGAGACGGCGTTGGTGCCTGAACGGCCTTTGCAGAGGCCCGGGTCGGGCGTTCGGCAAAGGGCCGTGAAGATCGGATTCAGCCTTCGATTATGGCATCCGGCGTTGTGCTGCTTGACCGGGCGGGCGGCACTGTGGCGATGCGATGACATAATTTGGCGCGCCCGAGCCGGGCACGCCGCCCGACCGCCCAGCGTTGGCCACCGACAAAGAACTCTCGGATTTCCTCAAGAGCGTCGAAAAACGCGCCTTCAAACGTACGGTCTACGCCGTGCGCAGCGACGATGCGGCACTGGACATCGTGCAGGACGCCATGATCCGACTGGCAGAGAAGTACGTCGACCGACCCGCCTCGGAGCTGCCGCTGATCTTTCAGCGCATCCTCTCGAACGCCACGATGGACTGGTTCAGGCGCGAAAAGGTGCGCGCCGGCATCTTCCAGAGCATGGCTGCGTTCGAAAGCGCCGGGGAAGACGGTGATTTCGACCTGCTCGAAGCGCTGCAGATGCTTGAAGATTCAGCCGGCACGGAAAGTGCTGCCGATGCGATGGCGCGCACGCAGACGCTGCATTTGATAGAAAGCGCCGTTGCCGACCTGCCGGGGCGTCAACGGGAAGCCTTTCTGCTACGTTACTGGGAAGAGTTCGACGTGACCGAGACCGCCACGGCCATGGGTTGTTCCGAAGGCAGCGTGAAGACGCACTGCTCGCGGGCCATCGTGGCGCTGGCCAAGGCACTTCGAGCCAAAGGACTTTCCTCGTGAACACCCGCAGTTTCTCCAACGACCCCTTCGCGCAGGACCGCCAGGCCCGGCTGAGCCTGCGCATTGCCGGGCTGCTGTCCGCCCACGCGGCACAGACCAACCCCGACATCGATGCCCGCCTGCGTTTCGCCCGCGAGCAGGCCCTGACGCTCGCCCGTCAGCGGCGCTTGACCACAGCCCCGGCCACTGCGAAAAGTGGTTCGGACACTCTGGCGCTCGGCGGCGGGCCTGCCTGGTGGTTGCGGACGCTGGCCGTGTTGCCCTTGCTGCTGCTGGTAGCCGGCCTGGGGATGGTGCAGTTGGCCAGCCAACGCGAACAGATGCTGGCGGCCGCGGACGTCGATGCGGTGCTGCTGGCCGACGACCTGCCACCCGTGGCTTACGGCGACCCGGGTTTCGCTGAATACCTGCGCTCGGCGCCACCATGACGGGGCGGCATCGGCAGCCTGCCCTGCAGATGCTGGGCGCGTGCGTGCTATGGCTGCTTGTTGCAGCCACCACACCCGCCTGGGCCGACAACGGGCCGGCCTGGAACAGCCTGTCTCCCAGCCAGCAGCAGCATCTGGCACCGCTCAGACGCGACTGGGCGACCATCGACCCGGCGCGTCGACAGAAGTGGCTGGCCATGGCCGAAAGACTGGAAAAACTGCCTCCCGCTGAACGTCAGCGCATCCAGCAGCGCATGGTCGACTGGGCCCGGCTGCCCGACGGCGCACGCACCCAGGCGCGGCAGCAGTTTCAGGAAACCCGGCAGCTGAGCCTGGACGAGCGCCAGGCCCGTTGGCTGGAATACCAGGCATTGCCGCCGGAGCAGCGTCACGAACTGGCCAGCCAGGCCAAGCAGCGCCAGCGCGCCGGTCGCGACCACCTGGAACCGGCCGACACGGCACTGCGCGGCGGCCTGCAATCGAAGGGGAACGTACTGCCCTTGCTCGACAGCCGGCGCGGCAAGGTCGTGGCACCCGCCGTCGTCCAGGCCCGGCCTGGGGCCACCACCAACCCGGTATCGAAGTCGCCACAGCCGGCTGCCTTCCAGCAGCCGGGGCTGCCGAAGATCGCCGCCACGCCGGATTTCGTCGACCCCACCACGCTGCTTCCGCGGCGCGGCGCCCAGGCCGCTGCCACGCTCGACAAGAAACCCGTCGACCCCGCTCGCAAACCCGCCCAGTGACAGCCGGCCCGATTCCCGTCGACGCGATGCACGCGCCGCGGCTCAGGCGCCGCCTGGGTGCCTTCATCTACGAAGGGGTGCTGCTGTTCGGCGTGATCATGGCGGCCGGGCTGGTCTATGCCCTGCTGACGAATCAACGTCACGCCCTGCAGGGCAGCACAGGGCTGCGCATCTATCTCTTCGTCGTGCTGGGCCTGTACTTCGTGTGGTTCTGGACACGCCAGGGCCAGACGCTGGCCATGCGCACCTGGCGCATCAAGCTCGTTACCGTCAGTGGTGACAGGCCTGGTGCGTTGCGTGCCAGCTGCCGCTACCTGGTGGCCTGGCTGTGGTTCCTGCCGGCGCTGCTGTCCTTGTGGCTGTGGGGTGTGCGGGGGGGTGGCGCGGCATTCGGCGCGGTGACCGTGGGTGTGCTGGCCTATGCGGCCCTGGCCTGGTTGAACCCGCAACGGCAGTTTCTGCACGATATCGTCTGCGGCACGCGGCTGGTGACCTGGGTGCCGCTGGAAAAGTCATGAACAAGAACACACTCAGCATCTGCGTTTATTGCGGTTCACGCCATGGCGCGAAGCCGGCCTACACCCAGGCTGCCGTGGCCCTGGGCCGGGCCATCGGGCAACGGGGCTGGCAGCTCGTCTACGGAGGCGGCAAGGTCGGCCTGATGGGTGAGGTTGCCGACGCCACGCTCGCGGCCGGGGGCCGCGTGGTCGGGGTGATCCCGCAGGCCCTTCAAGACCGCGAGGTGGGCCACACCGGCCTGCACGAGATGCACGTGGTGCAGACCATGCACCAGCGCAAGCAGCTGATGGCCGAGCGTGCCGACATCTTCATCGCCCTGCCCGGCGGCATCGGCACGCTGGAAGAGCTGTACGAAGTGTGGACCTGGCGGCAGCTGGGCTACCACGACCAGCCCATCGGCCTGTTGAACACGGCGGGCTACTACGACGCCTTGTTGGCATTCATGGACCACACCGTGGCCGAAGGCTTCCTTTCAGCCGACCAGCGCGCCAACCTCGTGGTGGGCACCGAACCGGTGCCCTTGCTGGCACAGCTGGCCGCCGCAGTCAGCGCGGCCGGCGGCCTGGACGACTACAGCAAGACCTGAATCCGCGTCAGATGGCGGCTTCGTCGGTCTCGCCGGTGCGGATTCGCACCACCTGGTCGACGCTGGTGACGAAGATCTTGCCGTCGCCGATCTTGCCGGTCTTGGCAGCCTTGACGATGGCCTCGATGCAGCGGTCGACGTCGCCGTTCTTGACCACCACTTCGACCTTCACCTTGGGCAGGAAGTCGACCACGTACTCGGCGCCGCGATAAAGCTCGGTGTGGCCTTTCTGCCGGCCGAAGCCCTTCACCTCGGTCACGGTGAGCCCGGAAACGCCCACTTCACCCAGCGCTTCACGCACTTCTTCCAGCTTGAACGGCTTGATGATGGCGGTGACCTGTTTCATGGCGAACTCCGGAATGGGAACTGGGAAAGGGGCTGGATTGCCGAGGATTTAAGCACGGAACTTCGAGGTGATGGGATAGCGCCAATCCCGTCCAAACGCCCGGTGGGTGATTCGGATGCCCACCGGCGCCTGCCGCCGCTTGTATTCGTTCAGCTTGATCAGCCGGGTGACGCGTTCGACGACGGCGCGATCGAAACCGGCAGCCACGATCTCCTCGACGCCCTGGTCTTCTTCCATGTAGCGCGCCAGGATCGCATCGAGGATGTCGTAGGGCGGCAGGCTGTCCTGGTCGGTCTGATCGGGCCGAAGCTCGGCCGAAGGTGGCCGCGTGATGATGCGTTCGGGAATCACCGGTCCGGTGCTGCCGTCCGCGCGCCGCGTGGCCTGGCGGTTCTTCCACTCGGCCAGGCGGTAGACCAGCGTCTTGGCCACGTCCTTGATGACGGCAAAGCCGCCGGCCATGTCGCCATACAGCGTGCAGTAGCCGGTGGCCATCTCGCTCTTGTTGCCGGTGGTCAGCACGATCGCGCCGAACTTGTTGGACAAGGCCATCAGCAGCGTGCCGCGGATTCGCGCCTGCAGGTTTTCTTCGGTCGTGTCCTCGGCGCGGCCTGCGAACAGCGGTGCCAGGCTGCCCTTGAAGGCGTCGAACATCGGTGCCACGCCGATCTCGTCGTAGCGCACCCCCAGGCGCCGCGCCATGTCGCGCGCGTCGACCCAGGAAATCTCGGCCGTGTAGGGCGAAGGCATCATCACCGCGTGCACCTTGTCGGCGCCGATGGCGTCGACGGCAATCGCCAGCACCAGGGCCGAGTCGATGCCGCCCGACAGGCCGATCAAGGCGCCCGGGAAGCCGTTCTTGCCCAGGTAGTCGCGCACGCCCAGCACCAGCGCTTGCCAGGCCTGCGCCTCGAGTTCAGGCACGGGCGCGAGTTCACCGGCAACGATGCCTTCTGGCGTGATGTCGACGAGAAGCAGGTCTTCCTGGAACGCGGCGGCGCGGGCACGAACGACGCCTTGCGCGTCGCAAGCGAACGAGGCACCGTCGAAGACCACTTCGTCCTGCCCGCCGACGAGGTGGCTGTACAGCAGGGCGCAGCCGCTGCTGCGTGCGCGGTCGCACATGCGGAGTTCGCGGTCGCCGGCCTTGTCCAGGTGGAACGGGGACGCATTCAGCACACACAAGACCTGGGCGCCGGCGGCCTTCGCGGCATCGGCGGGCTCGTCGAACCAGGCGTCCTCGCAGATCAGCAGGCCCACGCGCAGGCCCTGCACGTCGACGACCAGCGGCGGCTGGGCCGCGTCGCGGCCCGACACGAAATACCGGCGTTCGTCGAACACCTGGTAGTTGGGCAGTTCTCGCTTGCAGTAGGTGCCCAGCACCTGCCCCCCTGCCAGCACCGAGGCCGCATTGAAGCGCTGCAGCACCGACAGGGACTTGGTCCTAACATCAGTCTGCCCTGCAAACTGATGCGGATGCCCCACCACCAGATGCAAGCCTTCGAGATCGGCCACGTCGCGCGCCAGCACCTGCAGGATCTCGCTGCAGGCCTGCATGAAGGCCGGACGCAACAGCAGGTCCTCGGGTGGGTAGCCGGTCAGCGCCAGTTCCGGCGCCACCACCAGCCTCGCGCCTTGGGCGTGGGCGCGGCGTGCCGAATCGGCGATCTTCCTGGCGTTTCCGGCCAGGTCGCCCACGGTGGCATTGATCTGAGCCAGTGCCGCCTTCATGCCGTTTTCACCATCACAGGCCCTGAATGACACAGGTCGATATAGACGAGCCAGATTATGTCATCCGGGTGCATGCCAGCCCCGCCAGCGTGGACGCTGCGGCCTGGAACGAGCTGCTTGAAATCCAGTCGGCACCGACCCCGTTCATGCGCCACGAATACCTGCTGGCGATGGACGAGTCGGGCAGCGCCACGGCCGAGACCGGCTGGGCACCGCAGTTCATCACGATCGAGGACGGTCGCGGCCTGCAGGCAGCCTGCGCGCTGTACCTGAAGAGCCATTCCTATGGCGAGTACGTGTTCGACTGGTCATGGGCCGACGCCTACCGCCGGCATGGCCTGGCCTACTACCCGAAGCTGCTGGGCGCCTCGCCTTTCACGCCGGTGCCGGGTGCGCGCCTGCTGGCGGCCAGCGAAGCCTGGCGCGCACGCCTGGCCGCGGCAGTCGGTGCGCTGGCGCGGCAGGGCAAGCTGTCGTCAGCCCACGTGCTGTTCACCGACACCGCCGACACCGCAGCCCTGGCCGCACAGGGCTGGCTGGTGCGCCATGGCGTGCAGTTCCACTGGACCCAGGATCCGGCCGCACCGATCGCCAGCTTTGCCGAGCTGCTGGCGCGGCTGCAGCGCGAAAAGCGCAAGAAGATCCAGCAGGAACGCCGCAAGGTGGCTGAACAGGGCCTGGTGTTCACCACCCACGAAGGCAGTGCCATCACGCCCGATCTCTGGGACTTCTTCCACCACTGCTACACCCAGACCTACGCCGCGCACCACAGCACGCCCTATCTCACGCGCGACTTCTTCGCGCGCATGGCGGCCCACATGCCGCAGCACTGGCTGATGTTCGTGGCACGCCGTGGCAGCGACAGCGCCGCGCCGCTGGCGGCTTCGTTGATCGCCATCGACCCGAAGCGGGGCCATGCCTGGGGCCGTTACTGGGGCGCCACCGACTATGTGCCCTGCCTGCACTTCGAGGCCTGCTACTACCAGCCGCTGGCCTGGTGCCTGGCCCAGGGTTACCGGCGCTTCGAGGGCGGTGCGCAGGGCGAGCACAAGATGGCGCGCGGCCTGCTGCCGGTGCAAACGAATTCAGTGCACTGGCTGCGCGACGCGCGCTTCGCCGATGCCGTGTCCGACTTCCTGGCCAGCGAGGGCCAGGGCATCGAGCAGTACGTAGACGAATTGCGCGAGCGCAACCCGTTCAAGACCGAGGGTGCCTGAGGAGTTCCGCCAGGGGCGGTTCCGTCAGGCCCGGTGGTTTCAGGCGCGTTTCTTGGCCCAGTTCTCCATGCCCACGGACACCTCCTTCATGGCCTCGTCCTTGCCGGCCCATTCCTTCACCTTGACCCACTTGCCAGGTTCCAGGTCCTTGTAGTGCTCGAAGAAGTGCTGGATGGTCTTCAAGCGCATCGGGTTGAGGTCTTCGGGCTTCTGCCATTGCGAGTAGATCGACAGGATCTTGTCGATGGGCACCGCCAGCAGCTTGTTGTCGCCGCCGGCTTCGTCGTCCATCCGCAGCATGCCCAGCGGCCGGCAAGTGACCACCACACCCGGGATCAGGGGCACCGGCGTGATGACGAGCACGTCCACCGGGTCGCCGTCGTCGGCCAGCGTGTTGGGGATGTAGCCATAGTTGCACGGGTAGTGCATCGCCGTGCTCATGAACCGGTCGACGAACAAGGCGCCGGAGTCGTGATCGACTTCGTACTTGATCGGGTCGCCGTTCATCGGGATCTCGATGATGACGTTGAACTCGGCGGGTGCTTTGGCGCCGGGGGACACGTTGTGAAGGCTCATGATTTCTCTTTGTTCAGGGCTGGCCGAATTCTAGGCGCCTGACTTGCCAAGCCCTGACAAGCGCCGGCCAGCACGCAGGGAAACCACGGGCCGGGCGGCGAATCCCTTGCTCTTAGCATGGCGTTTTCCTGGGAGCAGCACTGTCTGGCCCCCCCTGAATCCCGCGCGTTGGCAGGCGCCGCGTGCGGCACCACGTCCAACCCGATGAAGGAATCTGTTCCATGACAACCACCACCGCGCTGTATGCAGCGCTGGTTTGCGGTCTGGCGGCCGTTGTGTATGGGTTCGTCCAGCGAAGCTGGATCCTGTCGCAGGACGCGGGCAACGCCCGCATGCAGGAAATCTCGGACGCCATCCAGCAAGGCGCGGCGGCCTACCTGGCGCGACAGTACAAGACGATCGCCATCGTCGGTGCGGTCCTCGCGGTGCTGATCTTCATCTTCCTCGACCCGATCACGGCGGCCGGCTTCGCCCTGGGCGCGGTGCTGTCGGGCGCCTGCGGCTTCATCGGCATGAACGTGTCGGTCAAGGCCAACGTGCGCACGGCCCAGGCGGCCACCCGAGGCATCGGGCCGGCACTGGACGTGGCGTTCAAGGGCGGGGCTATCACCGGCATGCTGGTGGTCGGCCTGGGCCTGCTGGGCGTGGGCATCTTCTTCCTGGTCCTGACGGGCGGCACCCGGGTCGACAGTGCCTCGCTCAAGCCGTTGCTGGGCTTTGCCTTCGGCTCATCGCTGATCTCGATCTTCGCGCGGCTGGGCGGCGGCATCTTCACCAAGGGCGCCGACGTCGGCGCCGACCTGGTGGGCAAGGTCGAAGCCGGCATTCCTGAAGACGACCCACGCAATCCAGCGGTGATTGCCGACAACGTCGGCGACAACGTCGGCGACTGCGCGGGCATGGCCGCCGACCTGTTCGAGACCTACGCCGTGACGCTGATCGCCACCATGGCACTCGGCGGGCTCATGGTCAGCGGCGGGACGGTGGCCGCCGTGGTCTACCCGCTGCTGCTCGGCGGCGTGTCGATCATCGCCTCGATCATCGGCTGCTACTTCGTCAAGGCCTCGCCTGGCATGAAGAACGTGATGCCGGCGCTGTACAAGGGCCTGGCCGTAGCCGGCGTGCTGTCGCTCATCGCCTTCTACTTCGTCAGCACGGCGATGTTTCCCGAGCCGATGACCCTGGCAGCCGGCGGCAGCGTGTCGGCGATGGCGCTCTTCGGCGCCTGCGCCGTTGGCCTCGTGCTGACCGCGGCCCTGGTCTGGATCACCGAGTACTACACCGGCACCCAGTATCCGCCGGTCAAGCACATCGCCCAGGCCTCGACCACGGGCCATGGCACCAACATCATCGCCGGCCTCGGCGTGTCGATGCGCTCGACGGCCTGGCCGGTGCTGATGGTCTGCGCCGCCATCCTCAGCGCCTACTGGCTGGGCGGGCTGTACGGCATTGCCGTGGCCGCCACGGCGATGCTCAGCATGGCCGGCATCGTGGTTGCGCTGGACGCCTATGGCCCGATCACCGACAACGCCGGTGGCATTGCCGAGATGGCCGAGATGCCGAAATCGGTGCGCGACGTCACCGACCCGCTGGACGCGGTGGGCAACACCACGAAGGCCGTGACCAAAGGCTATGCCATCGGCTCGGCGGGTCTGGCGGCACTGGTCCTGTTTGCCGACTACACCCACTCCCTAGAAGCGCGGGGCATGAGCATCGCGTTCGACCTGAGCGACCCGAAGGTCATCGTCGGCCTGTTCATCGGCGGCCTCATCCCCTACCTGTTCGGCGCCATGGCCATGGAAGCCGTGGGGCGTGCCGCAGGCTCGGTGGTGGTCGAGGTACGGCGCCAGTTCGCAGACGGCGCCATCATGGCCGGCAAGCGCAAGCCCGACTACAGCGCGGCAGTCGACATGCTCACCACCGCGGCGATCAAGGAGATGATCATCCCGTCACTGCTGCCCGTCGTGGTGCCGGTCGTGGTCGGCCTCACGCTCGGTGCGGCCGCGCTCGGGGGCCTGCTGATGGGCACCATCGTCACCGGCCTGTTCGTCGCCATCAGCATGTGCACCGGCGGCGGCGCCTGGGACAACGCCAAGAAGTACATCGAGGACGGCCACCACGGCGGCAAGGGCAGCGAGACGCACAAGGCCGCAGTGACCGGCGACACCGTGGGCGACCCGTACAAGGACACCGCCGGCCCGGCCGTCAACCCGCTGATCAAGATCATCAACATCGTGGCGCTGCTGATCGTGCCCCTGCTGCCGAACAGCGGCGCGGTGAAGCCGGCGGCGGCCCACGGCACGCCCGCAGCGGCCGTGGTGGCGCCGGCGGCCATGCCCGTGGCAGCCGACGCGGCCTCGGTCCGGGTCGAAGGCGGCATCGTCAAGTTCTACTTTGCCAGCGCCAGCGCAGAGATCGCCGGCGGCGCCGGGGCCGCCCTGGCCGACGTGGTGAAGGGTGTGGCCGAAGGCAAGATGGCTGTCGTCAGCGGCTACACCGACACCAGCGGCGACCCCGACAAGAATGCCGAACTGGCCAAGCAGCGGGCCTTCGCCGTGCGCGACGCCCTCATGGCTGCCGGTGTCGCCGAGGGGAAGATCGAGCTCAAGAAGCCCGAGCAGTCGGCCGCCGGGGGCCCGGCCGCCGAGGCCCGCCGTGTCGAGGTGATGCTGCAGTGATGGCGCGCAGTGGTTAGTCTCGGGCGGTTCCCACTTCAGAACCGCCCTTCATGACTTCCCTGTTCGAACCCTGCCAGGCCGGCGCGCTGCATCTGTCCAACCGCGTCGTGATGGCGCCGCTGACGCGCAATCGTTCACCCGGCGCCGTACCCGGGCCGCATGCGGCCACCTATTACAGCCAGCGCGCCAGCGCCGGCCTGCTCGTCACCGAGGCCACCGCCATCAGCCACCAGGCCCAGGGCTATGCCGACGTGCCTGGCCTCTATGCCCCTGAACAGCTGACGGCCTGGAAACACGTCACCGACGCCGTGCATGCCGCTGGCGGCTGCATCGTCACCCAGCTCTGGCATGTCGGCCGGGTGTCGCACACCAGCCTGCAGCCAGGCGGCGCCGCGCCCGTGGCACCGTCGGCGATCGCCGCCAAGACCAAGACCGTGCTCATCGAGGACGGCGTGCCGAGCTTCGTCGAAACCTCGACGCCGCGGGCGCTCGAGACTGCGGAACTGCCCGGCATCGTCGCCGACTATGTGCGCGCCGCCCAGGCCGCGGTCGGTGCCGCCGGCTTCGACGGTGTCGAGATCCACGCCGCCAACGGCTACCTGATCGATCAGTTCTTCAAGAGCGGAAGCAACCAGCGCACCGACGCCTACGGCGGCAGCATCGAGAACCGTGGCCGCTTCGGGCTGGAAGTGGCGGCCGCGGTGGTGGCCGCCATCGGCGGCGGGCGGGTCGGCATACGGCTGTCGCCCGTGACTCCGGCCAACGACGCCTTCGACGCCGAACCCCAGGCCTTGTTCGAGCATGTGCTGCGGGGCCTGGCGCCCCTGGGCCTGGCCTACGTGCACGTGATCGAAGGCGCCACCGGCGGCGCGCGTGAGCTGCCCGATCGCCCGTTCGACTACGCCGCCGCCAAGGCCGCCTACCGCGCGGCGGGGGGCCAGGGCGCCTGGATGGTCAACAACGGCTATGACGGGCCACTGGCTGCGCAGGCACTGGCAGAAGGCGCCGACCTGGTGGCCTTCGGCCGGCCCTACATCGGCAACCCCGACCTCGTGGAACGGCTGAGAGCCGGGGCGCCGTTGGCCGAATCCGACCGCAGCACCTGGTACGGCGGCGGTGCCAAGGGCTATACCGACTACCCGACGCTCGCCACCGCCTGACCCGTTTCATGGCCAACGCCTGACTGTCCACACCCTGGAGCGACCCTTGCAAGCCACCGCCCTGCCGATCTGCCTCTACCTGCTGGTCCTGGCCGCCCTGCCTGCAGCCAGCGTGGCGCAGACCGCAACTGCCGTTGCCCCCGGCGTCGCTCCAGCCGTCACCGCAAGCGAATTCAGCATCCGCGAGCACTACACCAAGTACGAATACCGCATTCCCATGCGCGACGGCAAGCGTCTGTTCACCGCGGTCTACATTCCGAAGGATTCCTCGCGGACCTACCCGTTCCTGATGCAGCGCACGCCCTACAGCGTGGGGCCGTATGGCGTCGACGAATATCCGCGTCTGCTGGGCCCGGCACCCGAGCTGCTGAAGCTGGGCTACATCTTCGTGCAGCAGGACGTGCGCGGCCGCCACATGTCCGAAGGCAGCTTCATCGAGATGACGCCGCACAGGCCCGCCAAGGGGCCGCAGGATGTCGATGAAAGCACCGACATGTTCGACAGCGCCGAGTGGCTGCTGAAGAACGTGCCCGGCCACAACGGCCGCATCGGCTTGTGGGGCAATTCATACCCCGGGTTCTATGTTGCCGCAAGCATCATCGACAGCCACCCGGCCATCAAGGCCGCGTCGCCGCAGGCACCGATTGCCGACCTTTACATGGGTGACGACAGCTATCACAACGGCGCCTTCATGCTGGCGTCCAACTTCGGTTTCTACACCTTCTTCAAGCAGCAGCAGGCTCCCACCCGGCCACCGAAGAACCCCCAGAGTTTCGATTTCGGCACCCAGGACGGCTATGAGTTCTATCTGAACGCCGGCACCCTGGCCGACCTGATCAAGCTGGCGGAAGTCGACACCGGCTCGCTGTTTGCCTCGCAGGCCCTGAACGACACCTACAACGCGCACTGGCAGGCCCGCGACATCTCCCGCCATCTGAAGAACATCCGCACTGCCGTGCTCACGGTGGGTGGCTGGTACGACCTGGAAGACCCGGTGGGCCCGCTGAAGACCTTTCGCGAGATCGGCCGCAACAACGCGGGCATCTACAACGGCCTGGTGATGGGCCCGTGGTCCCATGGTGGCTGGCTGCGGTACGAAGGCGCCAGGCTCGGGCATGTCGACTTCGGTGCCAAGACCGCCGACGCCTACCGCACGAACATCCTGGTGCCCTTCTTCGAGGTCCACCTGAAGGACAAGGCAGCGCCAAAGCAGGCGGTCGCCCATGTCTTCGAGACCGGCACCAACGTCTGGCGGCAGTATGGCCAGTGGCCGCCAGCCGCGGCGCAGCCCCGCAGGCTCCATCTGCAGGCCGGCGGCAGGCTCGACTGGCAACCCGACCCCCAGACCGGCTACGACGAGTACATCAGCGACCCGGCCAAGCCCGTGCCGTACACCGCCGCGACCACCGTTTCGGTGCCGCAGGACTACGTGGTCGCCGACCAGCGCTTTGCAGCCAGCCGCCCCGACGTGCTGGTCTACCAGACCGACGTGCTCGAAGAAGACGTGACGCTGGCCGGCCCGATGTCGCCGCGCCTGACCGTGTCCACCAGCGGGAGCGACAGCGACTTCGTGGTGAAGATCATTGATGTCTACCCGGCGGACCTGAACACCGAAAACGCGGGCAGCCGCGCCCAGCAGATTGCGCCGAACGCCGCACCGCCGCGAGACGTGCAGGTGGCGCCGGTGCAGATGGCCGGCTACCAGCAGCTGGTGCGTGGCGAGCCGTTTCGCGCGAAGTTCCGAAAGGGCTTCGTCACGCCTGTGGCGATGGTGCCGAATCAGCCCGAGCGCATCGAATTTGCGTTGCCCGATGTGCTGCACACGTTCCGACGTGGACACCGCATCATGGTTCAGGTGCAGTCGTCGTGGTTCCCGCTGGTGGACCGCAACCCGCAGACCTTCGTGTCGATACCGCAGGCCACTCGCGGCGACTACGTGAAGGCGACGCAGCGGATCTTCCGCGGCGGCGCGGCCGGCTCTTCCATCGGCGTGCAGGTACTCACGCAGCCGGCTTCACCCTGAAGCCGTCCGCGCCTCCAGGGTCAGCGCGAAGCGGCTGAGGCTGGCTTATTGTCTTCGGTGACGGTGTTGGAATGGTCGTTGGCCTGCCCCGGCAGCGGCATCGACCGCTGTTCCTGCGCGTTGCTTACGCTCGACCGCTGGTTCGGGCCGTTGCCGTCGGCCGTGGGCGTACCCGCCCCGCTCGGCGCGCCCGACAGGACCGCGCTGGCCGAAGGCACCGACAGGTCCACGCCCGAGGCGGGTATGCCGGGCATCTCGGTGCGCGACGCGATCGGTGCGGGTGCGGCGTCCATCACCTCCGGCCGTGGGGTCTTGTCACAGGCCGCCACAGTGACCAGGCCGAGCAGCAAGGCCGCTGTCAGAGGGATGGTGCGCCTGGGCTTGATGCGGTTCGTGGCGTGGGGCATGAGGTTCTCCGTCTGAAGCTGGGAAGCCCCTGGCAGGGCACGGACACAAGCTTAGGCAGCCGGGCACCTGCGCGGGAGCAGACCAGCGCGCGCCTGGTTGTAGGACAGCGCCTGCCTGCAGGACGGAATCTGCGCCCCGGCCGCCGAAGTCCGAGCGCGGGGCTGTATCTGGCGGGCGGGTCTGTGCTCTGTTCGAGGTACCTGCCGTTGTCGGACGTTTCGCCGGCCTCACCCCTGCACACCAGGAGCGCACCCTTGAACCACCTTCATTCAGCCATGGCCATGACTTGCCTGCTCGCCACCTCGGCAACCGCCGTGGCCGGGCCCACCTGCACCGACGAACCACAGGGCAAGTGCTGGGAGATCCATGGCCACGACGAGGCCAGCGAGGCGGTGGAGGTGTACTTCCACCCCATCACCGGTGTCGTCGTCGAAGCCAGGTTCAAGGACTGAAAGCCGCGCTTTGGGCCACATGAAACAGCCATACACCGTGCGTGTCGGGGACCGATTCATGCGCCTGTTCCACTGGCCGCTGCTGGTCGGCTTCTTCGTCGCCTACTTCTGCAGCGAGAGAGGGGCGGTCATGGTCGATGACCTGCACATGCTGCTGGTCGACAGCCTGCTGGTGGCCATCGCCCTGCACGTGGCGGCGAACGTCTACGCCAGCTTCCACCACCGCGAGAACCTGATTGCCGCCATGGTCACCGGCGACAAGTGCGCTGCCAACGGCGGCCAAGCACCAACGCCTTCGCCCCTTTCCGTTTCACCGCACCAACCTGCCATCAAGGAAGAAACATGACGCTCCCAGCCCGCCCGTTTTCCGCACGCCTGCTCGCCCTGGCGGCCCC
This sequence comes from Rubrivivax sp., assembly GCA_022842595.1. Lineage (GTDB taxonomy): Bacteria > Pseudomonadota > Gammaproteobacteria > Burkholderiales > Burkholderiaceae_C > Rubrivivax. The sequence goes on along the minus strand of JALHPF010000015.1, from coordinate 81,350 downwards.
GATCGCGCTGGCCGCGCTGATGGCGCTGTCGACCAGCGCCAGCGCCGCCTTCACGAGCACCACCTCGCAGGCCGCCTTCCTTGCCGCCGTCTCGGCCCCGGCCACCGACACCTTCAACGAACAGCCGCTGGACGGCCCGGTGTTCCCGTACGTGGCCCAGGCCGGCCCCTATGGCTACAGCGCCGACGCGGAATTCGACGGCATCTTCTTCATCGGCACCGTGGCCGATGTCTGGCTGTCGACCAATTCGCCGGGCGAGCAGGTGCAGTTCTACGACTTCACGACGCCGGTCCATGGCATCGCCGGGCAGTTCTTCGCGACCGACCTCGACGGCAACGTGCTAGCGGGCCTGACGATCACCCTGCGCGCCTTCGATGGCGTCAGCAGCATCACGCGCACGCTCGAGAACAGCAACGCCAGCAGCTTCATCGGCTTCATTTCCGACCGACCCCTGGTGAACCTGGTGGTAAGCGTGGCCGCGCCTGCAACAGCGAACGCTTTCACCACGGTCAACAACCTCACCCTGGCCGTGGCCGCGGTGCCTGAGCCTGCAAGCCACGCCCTCTGGCTGGGGGGTCTGGCCGCGCTGGCACTGTTCACGACACGGCGCGGCCGGGCCTGAGCCGGCGGCACGGCAGCCGCTGCACTACGATGCCCGCATGCGCCTGCTCATACTCGAAGACGACGCCCAGCTCGGAGACGCCATCGCCACGGGCCTGCGCCAGCTTGGCCATGCCGTGGACTGGTTCCGCGATGGCGAACAAGCCGACGCGGCCATCGGCAGCGCAGCCTTCGACGCCCTGGTGCTAGACCTGGGCCTGCCCGGCCAGGACGGCATGGTCTGGCTGGCACGCTGGCGCCAGCGCGGGCTGACGCTGCCGGTGCTGATCCTTACCGCCCGCGACGGCGTTGCCGAACGTGTTGCCGGCCTGGACACCGGCGCCGACGACTACCTGATCAAGCCCATCGCCATCGACGAACTGGCCGCGCGCCTGCGCGCAATGTTGCGCCGCGCCACCGGCCGTGCGCAGCCCGAGTGGGTGCACGGCGCGCTGCGCTTCGAGCCCGCCACCAAGCAGGTGCACTGGGAAGGGCGCCGCATCGAACTCACCGGGCGCGAGCTGGCCTTGCTGGAAGCCCTGCTCAAGCACCCGCAGCGGGTGCTGTCGAAGGCGCAGCTGCAGGAACAGCTGTACGACTGGAGCGGGAACGAACCCGAAAGCAATGCACTCGAGGTGCATGTGCACCACCTGCGTCGCAAGATCCACCCCGACGTCGTGCGCACCGTGCGCGGCGTGGGCTACGCACTGGGCGACATCGGGCCTGCCGCTTGAGCCTGCAGAAGCGGCTGCTGATCTACCTGCTGGCGTGTGCGCCGCTGGTCTGGGGGGTGGCACTGCTGGTCTCGGCCGACCGTGCACGCGAAGAGGTCAACGAACTCTTCGATACCGAGCTCATCCGCCTGGCGCGCCAGGTGCAGTCCACGATACCCGCGGCCCTGCAGCCCGTGCAGCTGCCGGCATCACCTGCCGGCCAGGGCGAGGCCGACCTGCAGGACATGGCCATCGCGGTCTGGGACGCACAGGGCCGCACCTTGCTGGTCGACCGCGAGGGCGCGCAGCTGCCGCGCCGCGCCGACACCTCCGGCTTTGTCGATCTGGCGCTGGCCGGTGACACCTGGCGCGTGTATTACCTGCAGTCCGCCGACGGCGGGCTGCTGGTGGCCGCAGGCCAGCGCACCGATGAACGCGACGAGCTGGTGCAAAGCCTCGTGGGCAGCCAGCTGCTGCCCTGGCTGCTGGTGCTGCCGGTGCTGCTGCTGGTGATGGCCTGGGCCGTCCGCCAGGCGCTGGCGCCGGTGCGCCAGCTCACCGCCGACGTCCAACGGCGCAGCGCCGACGCCCTGCAACCCGTGGCCGTGGCCGAGGCCCCGGCCGAGCTTCAGCCCTTGCTGCAGGCGATGAACGACCTGTTCCTGCGCATCGACACCACGCTGGCGCGCGAACGCCGCTTCACCGCCGATGCATCGCATGAACTGCGCACCCCGCTGGCGGTGCTGCGCGCGCAGTGGCAGGTGGTCGATCGCGCCACCGACCCGGCACAGCGCGCCCAGGCCGCCGTCAAGCTGGAGGCCGGGCTCGACCGCATGGACCGGCTGGTGGGTCAGCTGCTCGCGCTGTCGCGGCTGGAGGCCACCGACAAACCCCCGAACAGCGCTTCCGTGGATTGGGAGCCGATCATGGTGCAGGTGTTCAGCGACGTGCTGCCGCTGGCCGAACGCCGCCAGGTCGAGCTGGGCTGCGACTGGCCGCCGGCGCCGCAGCGCCCCTTTCCCCTGGCCGGCGACAGCGAACTGCTGACCGTGCTGCTGCGCAACCTGGTCGACAACGCAGTGCGTTATGCCCCGCCAGGCACCAGCGTGGTCGTGCGCTTCCTGGCGGACGGGCTGGAAGTGGCCAACGCGGGCCCGGCGCTGACTGCCGATGCCCTGGCGCGACTGGGCGAGCGTTTCCACCGACCCGACGGCCAGCACGAAAGCGGCAGCGGGCTGGGGGTGTCGATCGCCCAGCGCATCGCCGCGCTGCATGGGCTGGCGCTGCGCTACCGGGCGGGCCCGGACGGAAGCGGCGTGGTGGCCGCCCTCTGCCGGCGGGCTGAATCGGACCGACGCGGCTTCAGCGTGCCTTGAGCTTGGCCAGCAAGGCGCGCACTTCCTCGCGCCGGCCGGTGTCGGCAATCTGGCGGCCCGGTCGCGGCGGCGCCTGCAGCGCCTTCTCGAGATACGGCAGGGCGTCGCTGGCATGGTCGGTCTCGACCAGGTATTCGGCGTAGAAGAAGTTCGGGTCGATGCCTTGCGGGTTCAGCGCCAGCGCCTGCTGCAGCAAGCTGCCTGCCTTGGCCTTGTCGCCGAAGCCCAGTGGCCAGCCGGGCACCTTGTAGTACAGCACGGCCAGGCTGTTGAGTGCCGAACCGTCAAGCGACTTCGGGTCGATGCGGATGGCCTGCTCGTAGATGGCCTTGGCCTGCTTCGCCAGGCCCAAGGCACCCAGCCCGCCCTTTTCGCCCGCCAGTGAGCTGACGATGATGCCTTCCCACACCAGCGGCTCGGCGCGGCCACCGAAGCTGCTGCTGGCCTGGTGGGCCTTGGTCGCGAGCGCTTCGAAGCGCTTCTCGCGCTCGGCCTGCGGTGTCTGGTAGCGGATGACTTCCCAGTCGCGCTGCAGTTCGGCCACGGTGTCGTCCACCGGGCTGGCGAACGCGGGCAAGGCCAGCAAGGCCGCGGCAGCGCAGGCGCCGGCCAGCAGCGGGAGGCGTCGGGTTTTCATGATGCGGTTCCTTGGGGTTCGGCCTGGCGTGGCAGGGCCTGGAGTTGTTGGCGGTGGCGGGCAAAGCCGCCGTCGAGCAGCCCGCCCAGCACGCCGTTCAGGCGCACCGCCAGGCGTTCCGGGAAGCCGATGTAACGCTCGGCACGGTGCCCTTCGATGAGCTGGAGCAGGGCCTGGGCAACGGCCTGCGGGCTGTCCATGGCCGTGCCCGTGGCGCGATTGAAGGCCTCGACGGCGGCGCCGTTGAAGGCGGTGCGCGTGGCTCGCGGCGCCAGTGTCTGCACGCGTATGCCGGTGTCCGCGAGTTCCCGGCGCAAGGCTTCGGCGAAGCCGTGCAGGCCCGCCTTGCTCGCGCCATAGACGCTGAAACCCGGGACACCGATGCGCCCGAGTGCCGAGCCGACAAAAACGAGCTGCGCGTGTTCCTGGCGCAGCAGGTGCGGCAGCAGCGCCTGGGTCAACAACATCGGCGCGAGCAGATTGCACTGCACCGCAGCCTGCAGGCGCGATGCGGGCTGGGCCGCCAGCGGCCCGAAGGCGGGAACACCTGCGCCATGCACCACCACATTGGCGCGCCAGGAAGCAGCGGCTGCGGCGACAGCGGCCACGCCCTGCGGCGTCGTCAGGTCGGCCTGCACCCAGGGCAGTTCAGCGCCGCCGAGTGCCAGCCCCGCCCCAGACGCACCGCGGCCGACACCGAGCACGGCGGCACCCGCCTGCAGCAGCGTCTGCGCCATCGCCTGGCCGATGCCGCCGCTGGCACCCGTCAGCAGCACCCTGGCGCCGGCGGCCTTCATGCCGGCACCGCCTGGGCCGCAGAAGCCAGCGCCGGTGCCGCGGCCACCGAGGCCTGCGGCAAGGGCAGCGAGCGGAAGACGTCGCCATAAAGCCGGTAGAAGGCGCGCGCGGCATGCACGATGTCGGCCTGGTCGCGAGGGTCTTCGATCCGGTCCATCAGCAATTCGAAATGCGCGGTGTGCTCCTGGTCCAGCGTGCCGTGTGAACGCAGGTAGCTGAAGGCCGCGTCGGGCAGCTGCAGGGGCTTCTGGACGGCGTCTGCAGCCAGCAGGGCCAGCGAGACGCTGGTGCCTTCGAGCACATGCACCATGCCGAAGAAGCCCAGCGGGTTGCGCCGCGCGACGGCGTCGTAGGCATAGGCCACCATCACTTCGGTGGCGTGGCCCGGCTGGCCGTGGCGCACGGCCTGGGCGTCGGCGCCGCAGGCGGCGATGTCGTCCAGGATCCATTCATCGTGGCCGGCCTCTTCCTCGATGTACTCGTCCAGCGCCGGCTGCAGCCAGGCATGGTGTGGCGGCAGGGCCGCACGCATGGCCTGCAGCAGCGGCACGGTATGGCGCACGTGGTGATACGCCTCGCGCAGGAAGGCCACGTAGCTGGGCAGAGAAACGACGCCCCGCAGCGCGCCCTGGATGATGGGTGTGGCCAGCAGGCCCTGGCGGGCAGCCTGGGTGTCGGCCAGAAGTCGGGCGTGAAAGTTCATGGGGTGTCCTGGGAAACTTGGGAAACTTGAGAAGAGGGTTGAAAAGAGGGATCGAAGTCGTGATCGAAGGCCTGTCGAGCGGCGGCTAGGCAGGGATCGCTTCGGTCTGGCCCAGCAACTCGGCATGCAGCAGCGCAACGGCCTGACGCTGCGGCCGGCCGTTCGCCGTGGCCATGCCGCTGCCAGCGTCGAACGCAGCGCGTGCACGCACCCAGCGCCCGATGCGGGCGTAGTCGGGCAGGCTGGCGTTGGCGCGGTCGACCGCGGCCTGGAGCACGGCGTCGTCGAGGGCAGCGTCGGTGGGCCAGAGCACGGCCGACAGCGCAGGCGCGCCGTCGCCCAGCACCACCGCCTGCAACACCGGGGCTTCGCTGCGCAGCGCCGTTTCCACCCACTCGGGCGACACGTTGCGGCCGAAGGCAGTGATGAGCACGTTCTTCTTGCGGCCGGCCACATGCACGTAGCCGTCGGCATCGACGGAGCCCAGGTCGCCGCTGGGCCACCATTCGGGCACCGGCGTCGGGTCGCCCAGGTAGCCGCTGAACAGGCTGCCGGCGATCAGCAGTTCACCGTCCTCGGCGACACGCAGGCGCGCATGCGGCAGCAGGCGTCCGGCGCTGCCCGGGCACTGCGCGCTGGGCAAGTTCAGCGTCTGCACCGATGCGCCTTCGGACAGTCCATACCCTTCACAGGCGGGAATGCCCAAGTGCCACGCCGCCTGAACCAGAGCAGCGCCCACCGCCGCCCCGCCCACGGCCACCAGCTTCAGCGAGGCCGGTGCGCGCTGGCCCGTACCGGCGAGATGGGCACACCAGGCCCGCAACATCTGCGGCAGCAGGATCAGGCTGTGCGGCTGCAGCGCGCGCACGGCGGTGTCGAACAAGGCAGCATCGAAACGCGACGAGCCGGTCAGGCCCAGCGACGCCAGCGGCGGCGTCAGCAGGGTCGAGCCTTGCTGCCGGGGGGCCAACAGGCCGGCGATGTTTTCCAGCAGCACGGCAAACGGCAACGCGTTGAGGTGCCGCTCGATGCCCAGCGGGCCGAGCGCCTGCACCAGGCCGCCGGCCACCGCCTGCAGCGCTGCGCCACCCAGGCAGACCCCCTTCGGGACCCCGGTGGACCCCGAAGTGAAAGTGATCTTCACCGTGCCGGGTGGCAGGGGTCGCGGGGTCAGGCCGGTGCGCGCTTGCAGCAGGCTGCGGCCGGCGAATTCCGCGGGCGACCAGGCCAGTTCTGGCCAGGCAGCGGCCACAGGGCCTTCAACCAACAGGGTGTCGGCACCGCTGGCCAGGACCGCGCCACGCATCTGCGCGGCGGTGAAAAAAGGCGGCAGTGGCACATGCACGCAGCCCAGACCCGATGCGGCTTCGTCGATGGCGACAAACGCGGCGCTGTTGTCCAGCACCGTGGCCAGCACCTGCGTGGCCGTCTGCTGCAGAGCCAGGCCTGCCTCATGCACGGCAGCGGCCAGTTCCTGGGCTGACCAGTGGCGGCTGCCATCTGAAAGCGCAGGGCGGTCCTGGCCTGTGTCCTGGCAGGTGTCCTGGCGAGATTCAGATGAGTTCATGCGCGGGCTCCACGGCGTGCCAGCGCCTGCAGTGCCAGGTCCAGCTGACCGGCCAGCACCACCGGAGCATGGTCGTAATAGCTGCCCCAGCTGGCCGCTTCTTCACCCAGCAGCGCCGGGTCGGCCACACCCAGCGCCAGCGGCGCGATGCCCAAGCGCAGGAACAGGTGCCGCAGTTCCTGCGTCAGGGTGCTGACCACCCACAGGTAGCCTGCAGCGGCCAGGTGCGGGCCCAGCGCCAGGATCAGCCGGCGGCCGGCACCGGCACGCCGGCCGGCCAGATGTCCGACTTCGACGATGTGCCTGCGCGCCGGTGCCAGCGAGCCGGCGCGCTGCAGGCTGGCTTCGATCGGCACTTGCAGATAACGTTCCAGAAACAGGGCACCGTCCTGCGCACTGCGATAGCCGGCGGCAGCGCTCATGCTGCCGTCGGCTTCGTGCAGGCTGACCAGCACTGGCGCGAAGCCGCCAACCTCGGCGCCGTGGCTGGCCCGGTAGATGCCGCGGATGAAGTCTTCCACATCGGCGCGCTGGGGTGACGCCGCACTGTGGATGCGCAATGTGGCCGCTGGCGCAAGCGCGCCCGACGCGGCGGGTTGAGCGGGGCGCAGCAGTGGCAGTGGGCAAGCCAGCATTCGGGTTCCTCATGTCCCGGCCAAGGGTGGCCGGGTGACTGGGAACGGATGCTGGCGGGACCCGATTAACCGGGCATTAAGGCAAGGGCGTCGGCCCCGGCGCGACCCTCACCGGTCTGGCAAGCCGAGGAAAAACTCCATCATCGCGCTCGATGCGTCGGGGCCGGAAGCATCGGTGTAAGAGCCGGCGGGGTCGCCGCCCGACCAGGCATGCCCCGCGCCATGCACCGTCCACGACTCGACGACAGACCGCCCCGAACTGCTGGCATGCACACAGCGTGTGTGCGGCCGTGCGCCGCCCTCGCCACTGCGCTGGGTGCTGGCCGGCGGCGTTGCCAAGGCAGCGGGGCCCCGGAATGCCTCGACGGCCTGGCGCACGATCTCGGCGCCGTTGCTCTGCTGCACTGTGTGGTCGCGGTCGCCATGCACCACGATCGTCGGCACGAAGTGCGCCAGCGTGCGCCAGCCGGTTGCCAGCGGTGACTGCGACGGCATGCGCAGGCCAGGGGCACCGCTGCGCCCGCCCTTCATTGCGGCCAAGGCCGAGCCCACGTCGTGCGCGCACGCAAAGGGCAGCCCGGAATGTGCGCCGATGCCGGCGAACAGTTCGGGGTGGGTCTGGCCCATCACCACGGCCATGGCGGCACCTGCCGACAGGCCGGCGACGTAGATGCGCTGGCGGTCTGCGCCGTGGCGCCCCGCCACCTCTTGCACGATGCCGGCGATGAGCGAGGGCTCACCGCCTTCACGCCGCTGGTCAGGCGGACTGAACCAGTTCCAGCAGCGCGAACTGTTGGCCTGCGCGGCCTGCTCGGGGTACACCACCAGACAACCATGGGCTTCGGCCAGGCGGTTCATGCCGGTGCCGGCAGCAAAGTCGTCGGCCGACTGGGTGCAACCATGCAGCATCACCAGCAACGGCCTGGCGCTTGCCGAAGCCGCAGCCGAAGCGGGCACGTAGAGCTGATAGGCGCGGCTGCCAGCCGGGCCGCTGAAGCGATGCGTCTCGACCTGGCCGGGCCAGGGCCGACGGCCAGGCCGGGAAGGCTGGGCCATGGCTGGAGGCAGCTGTCCGGCCAGGCCGCCTGCGGCCAGTGCACGCTGGATCGTCTGCTGTACCGCTTCGGCGTTGAAGCTCGGCAGACGACCGTGGAATGGGTTCTTCATGGGTTTCGTTTTCGGGGTCTGCGTGGTCAATGGATGCGTCCGGCCAGGGCCCGGCGCACGGCCGGGCTGGCCTGGAAGGCGCCCAGCACGGTGACGGACTCGATGGCGGCCAGCGCCAGTTCGGGCGTCACGTCGTCGGCGATGCGGGCGAGGCCCACCACCTGCACCTGCAGCCGCTGCCCGGCAGCCACGGCACGCTCCAGGTCGGCACGGCTGAAGTGCTGCAGACCCAGCGTCAGCGTGCGCCGGGCGACGGTGGCTTTCAGGATGTCGGCGTGCTGCGCGAGCTGGTTGCGCACAGCCGTGCGCACCAGGTCCGAGCGGTTCGAATAGAAGCCTTCCTGGACCAGCAGGTCCACCTGCCCAAGGTCGACGACGCCGACATTGACGGTCATCTTCTCGGTTTCGCCGGCACGTGCCCTGGGCTCGACAGCACTGGGATCAGTCTCTGACATATACGCCTCTTGGAATCCATCTGGAATCCAATTAGAGCATATTCGGTTCGAGTGAGCGTTTCAGCAGTGAATCAGCCCAGCTCGCCGATGGTCTGCCCGTCAAGCCGACGCGCAGACCCGGCACTGGCCTCAGTGCGACATCAGCACCGGCACCGTCATCGTCTCCAGCATCGTTCGGGTGACACCCCCTAGGACCAGCTCCCACAGGCGCGAATGACCGTAGCCCCCCATGACGATGAAGTCGGCCTGCATGTCCGCAGCATGCGACAGCAAGGCATCGGCCACGGCCACGTCCGACACACCGACGCGCCGCATGCGCTCGCCGACCGAAGGCTCGGCTTGGCTCAGCAGGGTGACGGTGGCCCGCACTCCGAATCTTTCGAGGTAGGCGGCCACGCGCTCGAGCGCCACACGGTGCGATGAGCCATCACCCCGGGTGTCGTTGGCGAAACCCACCAGCTCGACATGGGCGGCGCGCGTCAGCAGCGGTATCGCATCACGCAGGGCACGCGCACTTTCCCGCGTGTCGGCCCAGGCCACGAGTGCGCGGCGCAACGGCCCCGATCCGCCGGACACAGCGCCCTCGACCGTCGAACCGACGTAGGGCACCGTCAGCACGGGACAGGCAGAGCCGACGAGCAAGCGCGCGGACTGGCCGGTCGACAGCCCGCCGTCGCTGGCCGGGCCGCGTTGCGACGTGACCAGCAGGTCCGCAGTCCGGGCCTGGGCCTGGAGCGTCTTGACCGGGTCGCCATCGCCCAGACGCAGAGCGACGGTGAGCTTGTGGCGTTGGCTGGCCTCTGCTGCGAACCGTTCACCGATCGCGAGCAACGATGCCCGCTGCGCTTGCGCGAGCTGCTGCGCCAGCGAAGCTGTTTCCGCACTGAGGCCGACGCCGGTATTGACGGGCGCAGCGACCAGAACGGCCGTCAGCTTGGCCCCCATTTCGGCGGCCAAGGCCGTTGCAAGCTCGACCGCATGCCGCGACATCACTTCGTCGTTGACATGCACCAGCAGTTCCCGGATAGCTGACATGGCCCCTTCTCCTGCGCTTCGTGAATGTAGATCTTCAGCCCTGGACCGATGGCTCGAATATTCAATGGCCATTGATCGGGAAAAGCAGAATTCCAGGCATGCGTCCGAGGTGATTTCCCATCTTGCCGGCTCTGACCTGAGCGAGAACGCCGCAGGCGCCGATGCACCTGAAGGTGGCAAAGCGTCCCGGCGGTCACCTCGACCAGAATTGCAGAGTCGACGTCGATGGACCCGTGACCATGTGCGACGCCGCACAGATGAAGACGCGTCGGCGGGCGACAGTTGCATGAGTCGCACGAATGGGCAAGCTGCCTGAACCATCTTCGCAAGCCGTCCTCAGGCACTTTTTCCGGTGGCCATGTGCTCGCATTGAACAGCGGCTCATCGTCGCTGAAGTTCGGGCTGTACCAAGTGTCCGGGACCGAAACGTTGTGCCTGCTGACCGGGGAATCCCAAAGGCTGGGAGAGGCCGCTGCCTCGTTCCACGTCACGGATGCGCAAGGCGTCACCGTGCGGCGCGAGACATCAGCGATGGCGAACGCCGGCGACGCCATCGCCCGGATCTGCGAGTTGCTTGCCGACGGCGACGCGCCGGCACCGAAAGCCATTGGCCACCGCATCGTGCATGGTGGTCCGCACTTGCGCCGGCATGCCCTCATCGACGCGCAGGCAATGGCAGAACTCGAAGCGGCTGTGGCCTTCGCGCCGCTGCACACGCCGGCAGCGCTTGCAGTGATCCGATACGCGGCGCAGCACTTCCCCGGCCTGCCACAGGTCGCCTGCCTGGACACCTGTTTCCACGAGGCCATGCCGCCCGTTGCCAGCACGCTGCCGCTGCCTCAAGCCCTGCGTGCAGGCGGGATCCGGCGCTACGGCTTCCACGGCTTGTCCTGCGAGTCGATCGTGCGGCACCTGGGCAGTGCACTCCCCCGGCGGCTGATCATCGCTCACCTGGGCAACGGCGCCAGCATCACGGCCGTGCGCAGCGGCATCTCGATCGACACCAGCATGGGCCTGACGCCCACCGGCGGGCTGATGATGGGAACGCGCAGCGGCGATCTGGACCCCGGTGTGCTCGTCCACCTGATGCGGGAGATGAAGTTCGACGCCGCAGCGATCGAGGATCTGGTCGACCACCACTGCGGCCTGCTGGGGGTCTCGGGCATCAGCGGCGACATGCGGACACTGCACGCCGCGGCAAATGCCAACCTCGACGCGAGGCTGGCCATCGACATGTTCTGCTACGCCGTCGCCAAGGAACTGGGCGCCATGAGCATGGCACTGGGAGGCGTCGACCAGATCGTCTTCACCGGCGGGATCGGCGAGCATGACGACGAGGCTCGAGCGATGATCTGCGCGCACCTCGACAGCTTGGGCGTCGAGTTGGACCAAGACAGGAACAGGCATGGCCTGGGCCCGATCACCCGTGACGGATCGGCCTGCCTGGCACAGGTCCTGCTGTCCAGGGAGGACGAACAGATAGCCCGGCATACGTGGGCGTTGTGCGGCTTGCAAACATGAAACGCTGAAACGCTGAAACGCCGCCAAAGAATGACGGGAAGCGGTGCAATCGCCCGCTGATGGCAAGCAAACGCGTCAGCGCTGAAGCCAGCGGCGCGCCAACGTGAGCATCAAAGGTGTCAGGCGGGTCTGCACATAGGCGTCCGCCGCTTGCCTGATGGCCGCACCCTGGGTCGGATAGGCCTGTACGACGTTGGCCAGTGCACGCAGGCCGATGCCTGCAACCATCGCAAGCGAGATGCTGTTGATCATCTCGCCGGCATGCCGGGCCACGATGGTGGCGCCCAGGATCCGATCACTGCCTTCGCGGACATGGATCTTCACGAAGCCGTCCTCCTCACCGTCGGCGATGGCCCGGTCCACGTCGTGCATCGGAATCGTGAAGGTCTTGACGGGAATGTGCCGCTGCCGCGCCTCCTTCACGTACAGGCCGACGTGGGCAACCTCGGGGTCGGTGTAGGTGCACCACGGGATCGTCAGCGCGCTCATGCGCTGCCGTCCCAGGAACAAGGCGTTGCGGACCACGATGCGCGCCGAGGCCTCGGCGGTATTGGTGAACTGATGCGCCAAGCAGACATCACCTGCCGCGAAGACGCGTGGGTTGCTGGTGCGCAGGAAATCATCGACATGGACACCCGCGTCGGCGTCGTACGCCACGCCCGCCGCTTCCAGGTTCAGCCCCTGGACAGCGGGCACGCGGCCGATGCCGGTCAGGATCGCTTCGACGCGGGTGGTGGCGGTATGGCCGTCGCTCACCAACTCGACGACGCGCTCGCCGTCTTCAACCCGCACCTGGGTCACCGTGCTGTTCAGGTGAATCTCGACACCGTCGCGGGCCAGCGCATCGGACACCATTTGCGCCGCGTCGCGCTCCTCCTGGGGCAGGAACAGCGGTTCGATGTGCGAGATCAGCGTGCGTGACCCGAAGCGTGCAAACACCTGTGCCAGTTCGCACCCCAGCGGCCCGCCGCCGATGACCAGCAGGCTCCTGGGCAGCACCTGCAGGTCGAACACCGTCTCGTTGGTCAGGAAGCCGGCCTGCGCCAGGCCGGGGATGTCGGGCAGCATGGACCTCGAGCCGGTGGCGATCAGTGCCTTCTTGAAGCGCATCGGCAGGCCATCGACTTCCACCGTGTCTGCCCCGGTGAAGCGGGCCGTGCCGAAGAACAGGTGGATGCCCTCCCGCGCCAGGTTCATCGCGGAATCGGTGCGGCTGATCCGGGCCGTGATGCGACGCATGCGCTGCATCGCCGCCTTGAAGTCGAATCCCACCTCGGCCGGCGGCAGCGCACCGAAGTTCACGGCGTTGCGCATGTCGGCCAGCAATCGCCCGGTGCGGATCAAGGACTTGGAAGGGATGCAGCCGTCATTCAAGCAGTCGCCGCCGAGTTGGTGGCGCTCGATCAAGGCCACGTGCGCGCCCAACGCGGCAGCCGCCCGCGCCGCCACCAGCCCGGCAGGGCCTGCACCGATGACCAGCAGGTGATAGGTCGGCCGGGGCGTCGGGTTGCGCCATCCTATCGGGCTGACGTTGTCCAGGCGTTCGGCGTCTTCGGCACTGCGCGCAGGAACGCTGGCCGGGATGGCGGCGAAGGCACAGGCGGAGGCTGGCATGGTGGTGATCGGCCGAACGACCGCTAAAGCCAGCCGCCGCTGAAGCCCGCGCGCTTCAGACCAGCGCGCACGCTGGGAATGCTGCGCGTCAGGCGCCACAGCAGGCCCGAGCGGAAGTTCTCGATCATCAGCACAGTCACGCCCTGGTCGAGACCGAACTTGCCTTCGGAAATCCAGCCCGCTTCAGCGCGGTCAGGCCAATGGCCTCCTTGATCCGCTCCGTCAGCGACGGTCGTCCCTGCCGTGTCATTGAAGCCACAGGCCAGCACGGAGCGCTGCTTGCCTTCATGGACCCTGCCCCACATCAGGCGCAGCGCGGGCAGCGCAATGTCGGGCGCAAACACCAGTGCGGCCACGACGGACGAACCGGTGATGGTGCCATCGTCGGGCCCCCAGGGAACGCCGCGCGCCGCATAGCCATAGAAGGTCTGCCGTCGGCCCGCCACCATTTGCGGTTCGCAGCTCGGGCCATCACCCGCCGACAGGCCCCAGCAGTCCTGCCCGTAGCCGGCAAACCCGCGCGGGTTGCGGATCGCGTACTGCCGCTGTACCTGCACCGCGCGCCGGCTGTTCTCGAAATAGTCGCAGTGCTTCTCGCGCATGAATCGGTCACGGATGCCGCGGAAGTCGATCCACGCGTGCGAGAACTCGTGCACGAACAGCGGGCCGGCCACCAGGAGGTCGATGCCGTAGAGGTTTTCCCACTGGTAGGTCACCGTCCAGGCTTCGAAGCTGGCATCGGTGAGCGGGTGGGTGCTCGAACCCATGCCCAGCGCGTACAGCAGCAAGGCCTCGTTGTAGCCCTGCCAGCCGTAGTTCAGGAAGCCGCATTCGGGTCTCCAGCCCAGGGCGACGGCATCGCCATCGTGCTCGGCCCAGTGCCAATCGACACGGTCGTACAAGGCATTCGCCAACTGCCGCAATTCCGTTTCGGCAGCCGTGGCTGCGTTGAAATAGGCCGCTGCGGTCAGCATGCCCACGATCAGCAGCGCCGTGTCGATCGACGACAGTTCCGACTGCCAGGCGCGCAGGCCGGTCTCGACGTCGAGAAAATGGAAGTAGAAGCCGTGGCATCCCGTCGAAACGACCGCGCCGCTCTGGTCGCTGCCCGAAAAGAAGCGCAGCGTGGTCAGGCACCGCTGCACGGCAACGTCGCGGGCCATCCAGCCGCGCTCCACGGCAACCGGATAGACCGACAGCGCGAACCCGACCACGGCGATGCTGCCCGGCGAACCGGGCCGCGAGGTATCTGCCACCAGCCCGGTGCGCACGTGGGTCTGCTCCAGGAAGTAGTCGAATGCGGTGCGCTGCAGGGCATCCAGCATCTGCGCGTCGGCAGGCCCGATGGCGGCCATGCCGTCACCGGCCATGGCCGAAGAAGCCATCGATCCACGCCACTTCACGCCGGTCCGATCGCTGCATCGACCATGGCCTGGGCTTCCTGCTGGATGGTCAACACCGGCTGGCCGGCGAGAAGGCTCACAGAGCCGAAGGGGCTGATGGGGCTGATGGGGCTGATGGCGTTGGCCAAGGCTGGCGTTCAAGCCGTGGCCGCGTGCAGGGCCAGTTGCCGGCGCGCAGCGGCAAGCACGTGATCGACAGTGAATCCGAAGTGCGCCTGCACGGCCAGGCCCGGCGCCGACAGCCCGAAACTCCGCATCGCGATGATGGTGCCGTGGCGGCCGACATAGCGGTCCCAGCCCAGTGCCGCAGCGGCTTCGACCGAAACGCGCGCAACAACGGCTGCGGGCAGCACGCTCTCGCGGTAGGCCTCGTCCTGGCGCTCGAACAGGTCCCAGGACGGCATGCTGACGACCCGCGAGGCAACCCCCTCGCGCAGCAATTGCTCATGGGCCGCGATGCACAGCGCCACTTCGCTGCCGCTGGCCAGCAGGATGACGTCGGGGCAGCCGTCAGCTGGATCGGCCAGGACGTCTGCCAGCACATACGCCCCGCGAGCCACCCCCGCCGCGCTGGCGTATCGGCTGCGGTCCAGCGTCGGCAGCGCCTGGCGGGTCAGCACGAGGCTGGCCGGACTGTCCTTCAGCCCCATCACCACGCGCCAGGCCTCGACCACCTCGTTGGCGTCAGCTGGCCGCAGCGTGACCATGCCGGGCATGGCGCGCAGCGATGCCAGCTGCTCGATCGGCTGGTGGGTGGGGCCGTCCTCGCCCATCGCGATCGAGTCGTGCGTCCACACATAGACCACCGGCAGGCCCATCATCGCGGCCAGCCGGATGCTGCCGCGACCATAGTCGCTGAAGACGAAGAAGCTGGCGGCGTAGGCGCGAAGGCCCGACAAGGCCATGCCGCTGACTGCAGCGCACATGGCGTGCTCGCGAATGCCGAAGTGGATGTTGCGACCGGCATAGCTGAACGGGCCCCCTGCGATGGCACTGGACGAACCTTCAGGGGGAGCAGCGACCGGCCCGAAGACACCGGCGCCGTCGAAGCTCAGCAGTGTCTTCGTCGAAGGCGCAAGGTCCGCCGCGCCGCCCAACAGCCAAGGTACATGGGCTGCAATCGCGTTGAGCACGGTCGACGAGGCATCGCGCGTGGCCAGCCCCTTGGCATCGGCAGTGAACAGGGGCAGCGTGGCGTCCCAGCCGGCGGGCAGATCGCGGCCCTGCATGCAGTCGATCTGCTCAGCCAACTCGGGGTGCTGTAATCGGTAAGCCGCGAAGCGCGCCACCCAGGCCTCATGCGCAACGGCGCCGCGTAGGCCGAACCCCTGCGCAAAGTGCTCGTACACGCTGGCGGGCACAGCGAACCGGGCATCGGGGTCGAAGCCGTAGAACGACTTGGCGCCTCTCGCCTCCTCCAGACCGAGTGGCTCGCCGTGCGCCTGGTTGCTGTCCTGCTTGTGCGGCGCGCCGTAACCGATATGGCTCTGCACGATGATCAGCGTCGGCCGGTCGCGTGTCTGCGCGAACGTCTGCAGGCAGGCCGTCAACAGCTCGATCTGGTTGGCATCGGCAACCTGCAGGACCTGCCAGCCGCAGGCCGTGAAACGGGCCGCCACGTCCTCGGTGAAGGTGATCGAAGTGGCGCCTTCGATACTGATGTGGTTGCAGTCGTAGATCCAGCACAGATGCGCCAGCTTCAGGTGGCCGGCCAGCGAGGCCGCCTCGGCGCTCAGGCCTTCCATCATGTCGCCGTCACCCGCCAGCGCCACCACGCGGTGATCGAACAGCGTGAAGCCGGGTCGGTTGTAGGTGGCGGCCAGCCAGGCCTGGGCGATGGCCATGCCGACGCTGGTGGCCAGGCCCTGCCCCAGCGGGCCGGTGGTGGTCTCGACGCCGGCCGTCCAGCCCTGCTCCGGGTGGCCGGTGCAGCGGCTGCCGGCCTGCCGGAAGCTCTGCAGGTCGGCCATGGACACAGCCGGTTCGCTGGCGCCAGCCGCCTGGCGTACACCGCACAGATGAAGCAGTGCATAGAGCAGCGCCGACGCATGGCCGACCGAGAGAACGAAGCGGTCACGGTCCGGCCACGCGGGGGCGCCAGGGTCGTACCGCATGAAAAGCTGCCACAGCGTGTAGACCGTGGGGGCCGCCCCCATGGGCGTGCCCGGGTGGCCGGAGTCGGCCTTCTGCACCTGGTCGATGGACAGCGTGCGCAAGGTATTGATGCACAACTGGTCCATGGCGGCGTCAGCCGCAGCACTTCCGAGGCCGTCGTCGCGGGGGTCGATGGAAGAGTGCGTCAATGCGCTGCTTCAGATCTCGGTCTCGAGCAAGCGGCTGCCGGCCCAGTACCCGCTGCGGCCGTAGTACCGGTACAGGCCCGATTCCTGGTCACGGCCCCAATCGCTGGTCGAGTCGTAGGGCGGCGCATTCTTGATCGCGTCCCGGCTGAGGTCGATGGAGACGGTCTGGTCGGACCAGTGAACGCCCTGGATCCACGGCGGTGCGATCAGCACCTTGTGGCCGACCCACCAATTGCTGGTGTCGACGACCAGGTAGCGGATGGCCCAGGTCTCGTCGTCCACCAGGAAGCCCGAGACATGACCGATGTCGCCGTCGGTCGCATGGATGTGGTACCCGGTGACGGCGTTGCAACTGCGCAGGTGCGGGTCGTCGTTGCGGTGGCGTGCGCGCTCGTCGCGCAGGTAGGCCTCCAGTTCACGCTCGCGTTCGACGCGGTCGACGCCGTAGCCAGCGAAACCCGGGGCCATCGCGTACGGGTACAGCCCGCCGCCCCACAGGCCCGCGCCGTCCCAGTAGGTCGGGTAGCCGTAGTAGCCCAGGACCTGCTCTTCGTTCTGCCGCGACACCGGCTTGTCGGTGTCGATGTCCGGGCTGTTCTTGACCTGCTGCTTGGTGATGGAGACCGGCAGCCTCCGCTCCAGCCAGTCCGGATGCTGGACGGAGATGGGGGAGATCAGCACCTTGCGGCTCGTGAGCCATGTCCCCGCATCGACCACGAAGTAGCGAACCACCCAGGCATCGTCCTCGAAGTAGAAGTCCTTGACATGTCCGATCTCGCCATCGGTAGCGCTGATCTTGTAGTTTTCGAGGTCTTTCAGGTTGCGCAACATCTGGATGTTCCTTTGCAGTTGCCGACCCGCCGGCATCAGCGGGATGCGCGCGAGGACGTTGGGATTGACGGGCTGGGTGGATACCGAAATCAAGCCCCGACGCGCCAACATGGATGCGATGGGTTCGACCTGCATCGAATGTGGCGGCGAGTGGCCCGCGGCGTCTGTTCGCTGCCGTACTGCCGTGCGGCCCCGGACGCGCCCGGCCATGAACGGCCAATGCGGCTGCGGCGAGCGCCAGGGCCGCGCAGCGAAGCGGCGTGTTCACCAGCGTACAGACCGACTTCGCGAAAGGACCTAGCTTCCGCTGTGTCCACCGGGCTTGCGGGTCTCGGTGGCGGTGAACAATCCAGGAGCGCATTCATGGCAGTACCGAATCCCAACCCCTGGGCGCAATCGCACTTGCGATGGCTCGCGCTGTCGAGGTGGGACAACGAAGGTGGCGCGAGCCCGCTTCGGCCCACAAGCGGCTGTGCAGGCACGCCGCTGCGTGAAGGCGGCGGGCCGTCGGCGGGCATGAAAGAGCCGACGAACCGCGCGTCAGTCCCGGACGGTCATGAAGAGTCGATGGCGTTGACACGCTCGACGCCAGGATGATCCGACTACCCCAACAAGGCTGTCCGGCCTGCCTGTCCGGCAGCACGCCGCGGGTCGGCATCGCTGCAGACCACGGTGGTTTTGCGCTCAAGACCGAGCTCGTTCGGTCCCTGCGTGCCTGCGGTTGCGAGTTGCTGGACTTCGGTGCACACCAGCTGGATCCTGCCGACGACTACCCCGACTTCGTCCTTCCGATGGCGCGGGCCATCGCAGCTGGCCAGTTGCTGCGCGGCATCGCGCTGTGCGGCAGCGGCGTGGGCGTGTCGATCGCCGCCAACAAGATCGCCGGCGTCCGCGCAGGGCTGATCCACGATGTCTTCTCGGCCCACCAGGGTGTGGAAGACGACGACATGAACGTGGCGTGCCTGGGCGCCACCGTCATCGGCAACGGGCTGGCCCTGGACCTGGTGCATGTGTTCCTCAACGCGCGCTTCTCCGGCGCTCCGCGCCACCAACGTCGACTGGCCAAGCTGCGGGCCGTCGAGTTCCAGAACACCTGAACCATGACCATCGAAACCCTGTCGCCTGACCTGCTCGACAAGCTGGACGCCTACTGGCGCGCCACCAACTACCTGGCGGTCGGGCAGATCTATCTGCGCGACAACCCCCTGCTGCGCGAGCCGCTGACGCTGGCGCACATCAAGCCGCAGGTCGGCCATTGGGGCACCGTGCCAGGCCAGAACTTCATCTACGTGCACCTGAACCGCGCGATCCGGCAGCACGACCTGAACATGCTCTATATCTCGGGCCCGGGCCATGGCGGCGCCGCCGTGGTGGGCAACGTCTACCTCGAAGGGACCTGGAGCGAGGTCTACCCCGGGGTGACGCAAGACCTGGCCGGGCTGAAAACGCTGTTCAGGCAGTTCTCGTTTCCGGGCGGCATCTCCAGCCATGTAGCTCCCAGCACACCGGGCTCGATCCACGAAGGCGGCGAGCTCGGCTATTCGCTCAGCCACGCCTTCGGTGCAGCCTTCGACAACCCCGACCTGATCGTCGCCTGCGTGGTCGGCGACGGCGAGGCCGAGACCGGCCCGCTGGCCGCGGCCTGGCATTCGAACAAGTTCCTGAACGCGGCCACCGACGGCGCGGTGCTGCCCATCCTGCACCTCAACGGCTTCAAGATCAGCAACCCCACCGTGCTGGCCCGCATCGGCCACGCCGAACTCGAACACTTCTTCCTGGGTTGCGGCTGGACGCCGATCTTCGTCGAGGGCGACGACCCGTTGGCCATGCACCCGCGCATGGCCGCTGCCATCGACCAGGCCGTCGACCACATCCAGCAGATCCAGCGCGATGCGCGTGGCGCCGGCACGGCCGGCCAGGCGAAGGCCCGGCCCTGCTGGCCGATGATCGTGCTGCGCAGCCCCAAGGGCTGGACCGGGCCGGACGTGGTGGACGGCGTGCAGATCGAGAACACCTTCCGTTCGCACGTCGTGCCCTTGATCGTCAGCGCCGACTTTCCAGAGCACCTGGCCCTGCTCGAAGCCTGGATGAAGCGCTACCGGCCTGAAGAGCTGTTCGACGACGCGGGCCGCCTGCTGCCCGAACTGGCTGCACTGGCGCCCACGGGCGACCGCCGCATGGGCGCCAATCCGCACACCAATGGCGGCCTGCTGCTGCGCGAACTGCAGTGGCCCGATTTCCGCCATCACGCGGTCACGGTGACGGCACCAGGCGCCACCCAGCAGCAGGACACGCGCGTGCTCGGCGGCTTCCTGCGGGACGTGCTCGCGCTCAACCAGGGCACGCGCAACTTCCGCATCTTCGGCCCCGACGAGACGCTCTCGAACCTGCTGGGCGCTGTCTTCGAAGTGACTGGCAGGCAGTGGGACGCAGAGACCCTGGCCAACGACGAATTCCTGGCCGCCGACGGCCGGGTGCTCGACGCGATGCTCAGCGAACACCAGTGCCAGGGCTGGCTCGAGGGCTACCTGCTGACGGGCCGCCACGGCCTGTTCAACAGCTACGAGGCCTTCATCCGCATCATCGACTCGATGGTCAGCCAGCACGCCAAATGGCTGAAGGTGACGCGTGAGCTGCCGTGGCGGCGGCCGATCGCGTCGCTGAACTACCTGCTCGCCTCGCACGTCTGGCAGCAGGATCACAACGGCTTCACCCACCAGGACCCCGGCTTCATCGACCACGTCGTCAACAAGAAGGCCGACATCGTGCGCGTGTACCTGCCGCCCGATGCCAACTGCCTGCTGTCCGTGACCGACCATTGCCTGCGCACGCGCAACCTCGTCAATGTGGTGATCGCCGGCAAGCACGCCACGCCGCAGTGGCTGACGATGGACGAGGCGGTGGCCCACTGCACCGAAGGTATCGGCATCTGGGGCTGGGCCAGTAACGACTGGAGCGCCGAGGGCGGCGCGGATCAGAACAGCGAACCCGATGTCGTGCTGGCCTGCTGCGGCGACACGCCGACGCTGGAGATCCTGGCGGCCAGTGCCATCCTGCGCCAGCATCTGCCGGCGCTGAAGCTGCGGGTCGTCAACGTCGTCGACCTGATGAAGCTGCAGTCCGCCAGCGTTCACCCGCACGGCCTGGGCGATGCCGATTACGACGCCCTGTTCACCCGTGACAAGCCCATCGTCTTCGCTTTCCACGGCTACCCCGCGCTGGTGCATCAGTTGACCTACCGCCGCGCGAACCGTCGACTGCACGTCCACGGCTACAAGGAAGAGTGCACCTTCACCACCCCGTTCGACATCCGGGTGCAGAACGATCTAGACCGATTCCACCTCGTGCAGAAGGTGCTGGACTGCCTGCCTGACCCGCTGGCGCTGGGCAGCCAGGGCGCCTATCTCAGGCAGTTCACCCATGACAAGCTGATCGAACACCGGCACTACATCGAACTGCACGGCCAGGATCTGCCCGAGATCCGAAACTGGCAGTGGGCTGCGCCTGCGCAGCCGGCGGCATGAACCTCACAGCGCTGGCCGACACCGCCCAGGCCATGGTCGCCAGCGGCAAGGGGCTCTTGGCGATGGATGAAAGCATCGGCACCTGCAATCAGCGGCTGGCCGACGCCGGCATTGCTGCGACCGGGGAAAACCGGCGTGCCTGGCGCGAACTGCTGCTCACCGCACCCGGCCTGGGTGCCAGCATCAGCGGCGTGATCCTGGCGGACGAGACGATCCGGCAGGCCACGACCGGAGGCACGCCCTTCGTCGGGGTGGCCCGGGATGCCGGCCTGTTGGTCGGCATCAAGGTCGACACGGGCGCCCATGGCATGGCGGCGCATGGCGGCGAGAAGGTGACCGAGGGTCTGGATGGGCTGCGCGAACGCCTGCAGACCTACTTCGCGCTGGGTGCACGCTTTGCCAAATGGCGCGCCGTGCTGGCGATCGACGACACGCGCCTGCCCACGGACGCCTGCATCGACGCCAACGCCCACGCCCTGGCACGCTACGCAGCCTTGTGCCAAGAAGCCGGGCTGGTGCCGATCATCGAACCCGAAGTGCTGATGGACGGCCCGCACGCCCAGGCACGCTGCCAGGACGTGACCGATGCCGTGCTGCGCAGCGTCTTCAGGCAGCTGGCGTGGCAAGGCGTCGTGCTCGAGGCCATGATCCTGAAGCCGAACATGGTGGTCGCAGGCCTGGCCTGCCCCGGGCAGAACAGCGCGCAGGAAGTCGCCGATGCGACCTTGCAGTGCCTGCGGCGCGTGGTGCCCGCGGCAGTGCCTGGCATCACTTTCCTCTCGGGCGGGCAGTCGGGCGAAGAGGCGAGCGCGCGGCTGAACGCCATGCAGGCCGCCACGCGTCTGCCCTGGCCGCTGTCGTTCTCGTTCGGGCGCGCCCTGCAGCATCCGGCGCTGACGATCTGGGCGGGCCAGGCCGCCCAACGGGTCGCCGCGCAACAGGCGCTGCTGCAGCGTGCCCGCTGCAGCGCCGCGGCCGCACACGGAAGCTACAGCGCTGCCATGGAAACGCCATGACAGCACCGCTGCAGGTCTACTTCATTCGCCACGGAGAAACCGCCTGGTCGATTTCAGGCCAGCACACCGGCCGAACCGACCTGCCGCTTACCTCGCACGGCGAGGCCATGGCACGCAGCTTGGCGACCACACTGCGAGGCATCGATTTTTCGCTGGTGCTGACCAGCCCGCGGCTGCGGGCGCGCGCCACCTGCTCATTGGCAGGTCTTGGAATCTTCGGCAGCCGCGTGGCCCAGATCGACCCGGACCTGGCCGAATGGGACTATGGCGACTACGAGGGCCTGCGCACTGCAGAGATCCGCCAGCGGCACCTGGACTGGGACGTGTGGCGAGATGGCTGCCCGGGTGGCGAGATGCCCGCAGATGCCAGCGATCGCGCGGATCACCTGATCGCCCGCCTGTGCAAGCTCAGCGGTCCCGTCGCACTCTTCTCACACGGCCAGTTCGGCCGCGTGCTCGCGGCACGCTGGATCGGCCTGCCAGTGACGCAGGGCAAGCACTTCACCATCGATCCGGCGACCGTCGGCATCCTTGGCTTCGAGCCCGACCACCCGCGCAGGCGCGTCATTGCGCTCTGGAACGCCAGAGCCCATAGACCGGCGCCCGGCACATCACTCTCCATTTCCACGACCCACCAAGGACCCACCATGACCGAAACTGCGACGGCTCTTCCGCGCCTGAACGAAGCCGCACCCGATTTCAAGGCCCACACCACGCACGGGGATCGCAGCCTGTCGGACTACAAGGACAAATGGCTGATCCTGTTCTCGCACCCGGCCGACTTCACACCGGTGTGCACCAGTGAATTCATCGGCTTCGCCAAGGCCGCCGACACCTTCAAGGGCATGAACTGCGAGCTGCTCGGCTTGTCGATCGACGGCCTGTCGTCGCACCTGGCCTGGACGCGCAACATCGAGGAGAAGTTCGGCGTCAAGGTCCCGTTCCCGATCATCGAAGACATCAAGATGGACGTGGCTCGCGCTTACGGCATGGTGCATCCCGGCGCGTCTGACACGCAGGCCGTGCGTGCCGCCTTCTTCATCGACCCCAAGAGCATTCTGCGGGCCATGGTGTACTACCCGATGAGCAACGGCCGGTCGATCAAGGAATTCCTGCGGCTGCTCGAGGCCATGCAGACCAGCGACAAGAACGGCGTGGCCACGCCTGAAGGCTGGATGCCAGGTGACGATGTGCTGGTGCCGCCGCCCAAGACCGCCGACGCTGCCGACAAGCGCGCCGCGGAGGGCTACAAGACGACCGACTGGTACTACTCGACCACGTCGCTGTAGGACACCGCAGACTTCTCGCGGATGCCTGACAGCGTCGCGCGCCAAGACTTGGCGATGGCCTCGAGCGTGGCGCCTTACAGACGCTTTGCGGGCGTGCCATGGTCCGCGAACCGGCAGCGTGGCTCTCGTATCGGCCGCCGCCAAATGAGGTTCGGAGGTTCGCGCGAGAACAGCAGGGTCACGTTGACCGGCAAGCCATCGAGGATGACTTGCTCGACCGCACACGGGACTTACCACGTGCCCGGAATCCTGATGAGCAGCTTGGCCTTGGGAGCCCTCTCGAACAGCCTGTTCGCGACCTGGAGGGTGTGCGCGGTGTCGTCCAGCCACAGCCGCTGAACGCTCAGCCCGTCCTCACAAAGCGGTCAGCGCGCGCTGCCTCCAGCACATCCGGCAGGTGCGAAGCCAGGGACTCGATGGGGCGCTGGTTGGCCAGCCAGGCATTCGGCTCCACGAACCAGCTGGCAAGCGCCCAGCCATCGAAATTGCGGCCCAACTCGGCGACGACGCTCTGTGGTTGGGCTGCAACCGTCGGCCCTGGCTGGTCGAACTGGAACAACGGGATCCACATCGCGCCACACCATTGGAACGCGAACACCTCACCCTCGGCCACGAGGTCCTCGACGTCGCATGGCCTGCCCGAGGCCCGAACGCAAGCGCCTGCGTTCAGACCCTGCAGACGCGAAAGGCCCCCGTGCGCTCGATAGGCGTTCAGCAAGGCGATGAAGGCACGATCCCGCGCCGACGTATCGCCAGGTGCAGACGCAACGCGCGCAACCGCAGGAGACCAACCGCCGGCATGGAGGTCGAGCGCTCTGGTGCAAGGGATGGGCTGCGAGTGAGTCACGGTGGCGACCAGACTGTCGAGCTCTGCTGCCGATGTGGGGGTCGCGGGCAAGTTCTGTTCATGAAGGATCTCCAGCGCCCCAGCATCCGATGAAGGATGTCCCATCGTCTGTTCGATGCCGCACAGCATGGGCAGGAACGCGATTCGATCTCAGGCGACCGCACCCAACAAGGCCCCTGCGCCAGCGGCTACCGCCATCGACATGGCGCCGGCGATCAGGCCCGAGACGCTGGTCAGCAGGATCGCGCGGTGCTCGGCGTCCGCTGCAGCCATGCCCGGCAACAGGCCGGCGGTCGACACGATGCCGTCGTTGGCACCGAGCACCGCGGCGCGCCACCAGCCGATGCTGTCGCTGTGGTGGTGCACCGTGTGGCGGCGATCGATGGCGTACCAACCTCATTCATGGCGCAAGGCCTCGATCGGGTCCATGCGCGCCGCACGGCGTGCGGGGAAGTAGCCGAACAGCACCCCGATGGCCGCCGAGAACAACAGCGACAGCAGGTTGATGGCCGGGTCGAACGCATAGGGCACTTCCATCACGCCCGACAGCGCCCACGAAGCACCCGTGGCGATGATCACACCCACCACGCCACCCAGCGCCGACAAGACCACGGCCTCGATCAGGAACTGCAGCAGCACTTCGCTCTCCAGCGCGCCCACGGCCAGGCGCAGCCCGATCTCGCGCGTGCGCTCGGTGACGCTGACCAGCATGATGTTCATGATGCCGATGCCGCCCACCAGCAGGCTCACCGCGGCCACCGCGCCCAGCAGGCTGGTGAGCACGCCCATGGTGCTGGAGAGCGTCTCTGCGAGTTGTTGGGTGTCGAAGATGTTGAAGTTGTCGTCGTCGCCGTCGGCCAGGTGGCGACGTTCGCGCAGCAGTTGCCGCAGGCCGGCCTTCAGCGGCGCGCTGTCGGCGCTGTCCTGCATCGACACCAGCAACACGGCCACCTTGCGGCTGCCGGTGACACGGCGTTGCAGCGTGTGCAGCGGCAGCAGCACGGTGTCGTCCTGGTCGCCCATGCCGCCCTGCCCCTTGGCCGCCAGCACGCCGATCACGTCGCAGGAGAACTGCTTGACGCGCAATTGCTGGCCCAGGCCCGTCTGACCTGCGGTGCCGCCCCACAGTTCACGCCGCACGGTCTCGCCGACGATGCACACGGCAGCACCCGACAGTTGTTCATCGGGCGCGAACAGCCGGCCGCTGGCGAGCTGCCAGTTGCCGGTCTCGAACCAGGCATTCGTGCTGCCGACGACACCGGTGGCCCAGTTGCGGCCGTTGGCCACCACCGTGGCGTTGGCGCGGCCTTGCGGCGCCACCACGGCCACGCCGCCGATCTGCGCGGCGATGGCGTCGGCATCGGCTTCGATGAATTGCGGCACACCACCCCCACCACCGCCACCGCCGATGCGCTGACCGGGGCTCACCATCAGCAGGTTGGTGCCCAGGCTGGTGATCTTCTCTTCGATGGCCTGCGTGGCGCCGTTACCCAGGGTGACCATCGTGATCACCGCACTGACGCCGATGACGATGCCCAGGACAGTGAGGAAGGAGCGCAGCAGGTTGCGACGCACCGAGCGCAAGGCCAGCATGAAGACGCTGAACAGCATCAGTGGGTCGCGATCAGGTCGTCGCCGCCAGCGACAGGTCGGCCGGTGCCGCCAAGGTCGGCTTGGGGTTCAGCTCGTCACGGGCGATGCGGCCGTCGAGAAAGTGCACCATGCGGTGGGCATAAGCGGCCATGTCGGGCTCGTGCGTCACCATCAGCACGGTGATGCCGTGGTCGCGGTTCAGCGCCAGCAGCAGGCCCATGATCTCGTGGCTGCGCTGGGTGTCCAGGTTGCCGGTGGGCTCGTCGGCCAGCACCACGGCGGGCTCGGTGACGATGGCCCGTGCAATCGCCACGCGCTGCTGCTGCCCACCCGAAAGTTCCGCCGGCGTGTGCTGTTCCCAGCCGCCCAGGCCCACGTCCTGCAGGGCCTTGGCGGCAGCGCTGCGGCGCGCCGCGGCGCTGTCGCCGCGGTACAGCAGCGGCAGCTCCACGTTCTCCTGTGCCGAGGTGCGCGCCAGCAGGTTGAAGCCCTGGAACACGAAGCCGAGGAAGCGCCGCCGAAGCCGTGCACGCTGGTCGCGCGACAGCGCTTCCACATGCGCGCCCTTGAACAGGTACTGGCCGCTGGTGGGCGTGTCCAGGCAGCCGAGGATGTTCATGGCCGTTGACTTGCCCGAGCCACTGGGGCCCATGATGGCGACGAACTCTCCGGCCGCAATGTCGAGATCGATGCCCTTCAACGCCATCAGCTCGGTCGCACCGTGCCCATAGCGTTTGCTGATGCCGCGCAAGTGGATCAATGGCGTGTTCACTTCGAGGCCGCTGTCTTCTGCGCGGTGATCACCTGCATGCCGAGCTTCAGGTCGCCGCCGACGATCTCGGTCATGTGGCCGTCGCTGATGCCAGGCACAACGGCCACGGCCACGGGCACCCCCGTGCCGGAGTTCGCGGCCTGGCCGTCATGGCCCTCTTTGCCGGTCTCGGGCAGCACCCACACCTGCCGCGCGGCAGCCGTGCTGGCGCTGTCCGCCGCGCCCTTGCGCCGGCTCTCGGTCTTGGGTGGGCCCATCTGGATCCCGGAAGCGATACCCTTCTTTTCAGCCGGCGCGGCCGTGGTGGGTGCGAAGCGCAGCGCGGCGTTAGGCACCAGCAGGACGTCTTTGCGCTGCATGGCCACGATGGTGGCCGTGGCCGTCATGCCTGGGCGCAGGCTCAGGTCGGCGTTGTCCACGTCCAGGTAGGTCAGGTAGGTGACGACGTTGTCGGTGATCGTCGAGCCAAAGCCCACGCGCGTGATGCGCGCCGGGAAGGGCCGGCTGGGGTAGGCGCTGACGGTGAAGGTCGCCGCCTGCCCCAGCTTGACCGTGCCGACATCGGCCTCGTCGACATAGACCCACAGGCGCAGCCGGGCAAGATCCTCCGCCACGGTGAGCAGCGTCACGGCCTGCAGCGACGCGGCGACCGCATTGCCAGGGTCGACGGTGCGTGTCAGCACCACGCCATCGGCCGGCGCGGTGATCGAGGCCTTGGACAGGTTGATCTGGTCGGTGGACAGAGCCGCCTGCGCGTCGCTGATGCCGGCCTGCGCACTGCCGTTGTCGGCAATGGCCCTGGCCAGCGTGGCCCGGCCACTGTCCAGCTCGGCCTTGGAAGGCACCTTGCCGCCGGACAGTTGGGCCACTTCTTCCAGCCGGCCCAGCGCCGCGCGCGCCTCGGCCACGGTCGCGCCGGTCTGCTCGCGCTTGGCGCGCGCTGCAGCCAGCGCCGCCTGTGAACGCAGGATCTGGTCGCGCAGCTTGGCCGTGTCCAGCACCACCAGCACCTGGCCCTTCTTGATGCTGTCGTTGACATCGACATTGACCTTCAACACGGTGCCCGAAAGCTCGCTACCGATGTTGATGGACCGCGTGGGCTGGACCGTGCCATTGGCCGTGACGTTGAGCGTGAGGTCACCGCGCGTGACCGGTGCGGTGGTGTAGCTGGGCGCGGCCAGGGCGGCGCGGCTGGCCAGCCACCACCACAGGCCGCCCGCGGCCAGCAGCGCCGCACCGAAGGTGACCCACACCCAGCGGCGGCGGTACCAGGGTGCGGTAGCGGGTTCGCCAAGCAGTGCTGTCAGATCGGTGTCGGCCGCAGAACCCGATGGGGGCGCAGGCGCAAGCTTGGACGCCGGTGCGATGGGCGTTTTCAGCTCAGCAGGCGGGATGGGAGCGTTCATCGGTTCTGTGTTCCCAGGGTGGATGGCCCGCCGTTGCGAATCCCTACATCGGCCGGCGGCCAGCCGCCGCGAACCCCTACATCGGCCGGCGGCCAGCCGCCGCCCAGGGCCTTGAACAGGCGCACCTGGCCGCTGCTGACATCAGCGGTGGCGCTGGCGACGCCGTCCAGCGTCGCGAACTGGGTGCGCTGGGTGTCGAGCACGGTCTGGAAGTCGATCAGCCCGCTGCTGTAGCGCTGGCGGGCCAGCACCGCGGCGTTGCTCGCGGCGTCTGCCGCCAGCCGCAGGCTGGCCAGGCGCTGGCGGTCGCCGCGCAGAGCCACCAGCCCGTCTTCCACCTGCTGCAGCGCACCCAGCACCGCCGCGCGGTAGGTCGCTTGGGCTTGCGCCAGCGCCGCCTGTTGCACACGCACCTGCGCGCGCAAGGCGCCGCCGTCGAAGACTGGCAGCGTCACGCTGGCCAGCAGACTGCCCAGCACCGCGCTGCCACTGCTCAGGGCGCCGACCGTAGCGGCGCTCAGCCCCAGCGAACCGCCGATGGCAAAACTCGGCCAGCGTTGGGCCTGTGCCTGCCCCACGCGCGCCAGCGCCGCGGCCACCTGGTATTCGGCGGCGCGCACGTCGGCGCGTTGGCGCAGCGTCTGCGCCGGGATGCTCAAGGCCAGCTCGGCACGCGCCTGTGGCACGGCCATGCCACCAGCCCGATCGGCGCTGACGTCCAGCAACCCTGGCATGGCGGCCGGCGGCTGCCCGGCCAATACGGCCAGCGCATGCTGCGTCTGAACGATGCTCGATTGCAGTGCTGGCAACTGGGCGCGGTTCTGCTCGACGGCGGCGCGGGCCTGCTCGGCCTCGAGCGACGTGACGAGTCCGGCCTGCTGACGCCACAGGGTGATCTGCAGCGTTTCCTCCTGGCTGGCCAGGTTGTCGGCGGCGATCAGCCTGCGCGCCTGCGCGGTGCGCAGCAGGATGTAGTTCAGGGCCACTTCGGCCGCGATCTGAACCTGCACGTCGCCCAGGCTCGCTTCGCTGGCCGCAGCGCTGGCGTTGCCCGCTTCCAGGCCCTGCCCCCGGGCACCGAACACATCGATGCCCCATTCGGCGTCCAGGCCCAGCTTGAAGTTGCTGCCGGTGCCGTGGCCGCCCGCCGTACCTTGCTGCGCCGATGCGGCGCTGCCCAGCGTGGGCCACAAGGACGCGGCGGCCACGTCGCGCAGCGCCCGCGCCTGCCGCAGTGCAGCCATCGCCGCCTGCACGCTGGTGTTGGCCTGCAAGGCGATCTGCACCAGACCTTCCAGCTGCGCATCGTCGAAGCGCTGCCACCACTGCGCCAGAGAGGCTTCGGTGACGTTCGACGCACCGGCCCCTGCCGCGTCGGCCTCCGCCCAACTCGCTGGAATGATCAGCGGCGCGGGCGCCTTCTCGGTCGGGTCCAGCGACGCACATGCGACCAGGCCCGCGAACAGACCCGGGAGCAAAGCGAGCAGGCCCAGCCTCGTCGCGGCCACCTGCCTGCTGGGCACCATCAGGCCGCCAAGGCCTCCTTCGTAAGGCTCCAGGCCTGCGCCAGTTTTGCGCCGCGCGCATGGTAGGCGCTCTTGACGCGCTTCATGCGCTCTTCGATTCGTGCCTTGACATCGCCCTTGGCTTGGCTCAGTTGCAGTTTGAGCGACTCGGCCTTGGCCTGCGCTTCCTGCTTCAGCATGTCCACGCGCTGCTGGCCACGGTGCACGGCGCCATCCAGGCTGGCCTTCGTCGTCGCGAGCTTGGCCTGCAGCTGGCTCTTGGCGGCACCACTGGCGTGGGACGCCTCGGATTCGAGTTCCTTGATCTCGGCCTTGAAGGCTGCGATGTCGTGGTCGAACTGCGCCTCCGCCACTTCGGTGCGGGTTCGCCTCAAGACCTGGCCTCCAGCCGCTTCCAATGCCGAATCGACCGGGATCACCCACTCTTCCTCGATCTCGGCCACAAGGGCAACCTTGCCGGGTTGCAGATAATGGATGGCGGCTTCGATGAAGTCCAGACCCACACCGGCCACCCAGAAGTCCCGGACGGCGCCAGCCACGGCGCCCGTGGTGGCACCGATGGCCACGCCCGCCGGCCCGCCGAGCAGGCCGATCAAACTGCCGACCGCCAGCCCGGTGACGGTACCCGTCGGGCCGGCGTCCATGGGCTTCTTGACGCTGACCACGCCCTTGGCGTCACGCGCGAGCACGCCCGTGGCATACAGCGTGATGTCGCCCGCTGCGTGCAGCGCACGCAGGGCGTTCAGCCCGGCATCGGCTGCCGGCTCGTTTTCGAAGACCGCGACCAGGAGCTTGTTCATGTGATGTCCATTTCAGAGACGTTTTGACGAACGACGCGAAGGCGTCAGAGATTCAGCCGAGGGCTTTTTCGGTCGACTTGCGCAGGCGCGCCGTTGCGGCATTGACATCGGCCTCGAATTCTTTCCAGCGAACCGCGGTGGCCTGTTTCATTTCGGCCAGCTTGGCTTCGGCCGACTTCACATCGGCCTGCAAGGCGGTGATGTCCGCGTCGATCTTGGCCTTGGATCCGGTGACCGCGGCGCCGGCCTTCTTCTCGAGGCTGGCGACAGCCGCCTTGCCTCGGGCAATGTCCTTGTCCGCCGCAGCGACGAAGGCGTCGCGCGTCGCGGTGTCGGTGGCATAGGTGAAACCGGGCATGCCCTTGATCATGTCCTTGGTCGCGCCCGCCATCACCAGCTTGCCAGCCTGGTCCTGGATCTGCGTGATCGGGATCGCCACGTCGTGCCTGCCGATGCCGACGAAGCCACCGGCGCCGACGATGACGTATGAGACGGCCTTGTCGGGCGAGATGATCAGGTCTTCCACCTTGCCCACCTTCTGGCCCGCCTCGTTGTAGACGGTCTTGCCCATCAGCGTCTTCTTGACACTCCAGCCCATGGCGAGCCTCGTCGACTCGGTGATGCTGGCTTCGACCGTGGTGGTGCCCCCCGCGACCTGGGCCGCGACGGGCCCTGCACTGCAAAGTGCGCCGATGACGGTGAGCGCTGCAAGAGCAAGGCTGGAAAGTCTCTTCTTCATGACTCGATTCCTCGGATGTTGGTACCACCAGATCAGGCGTGGCGGATGTCGGATCGATAGGGTTGTAGGGGCATCAGGCCCGCCCGTCTGTTCGGCAGCCCACACGACCGTCAACGCCTCGGCTTCCAAGCTGCGCCAAAACGCGGGCCCACAGGCCCTTGCCGTGCTCGGCCGATGCACGATCGAATCGACCCCATCCTGAACCAGGTGGCCGCGACGGCAGGGTGATTCCGCTGCTCGTGCTCGACGCCTGTGCGAGCTTCTACCAGTGGGCCTGCTTCCCGATGTACGGTGTCGCCGAGGTGCGGCGTGGCGACGACCTCGTGTTCGACCGCCGCCACCTCGGCACCCTCGACTTCATCGAGAAGTTTCACTGCACTCGTTGCGAGTACGGCGACGGGCTGATGGGCTACATGGCGGAGATCCTGGCTCGCGGCATCGGCGTGCGCAGCTGGCCGAAGCGCGACATCGCGAAGACCCGCGCGCTGCGCTGCGCCAATGACCCCGCGAACGCCTTGCCCTGGAACAGGCCAACCGTGGCGGCGACCGCGGTGACGCGGGTCGGGCGATGCGTCATGGCAGGAACTCGAACGTCAGGGATGTGACCGTTCCGACGAAGTACGGCTTGCGACCTTCGGGCCGGATCCAGGCCACCTCGCCGGTGAAAGGAACCTGCACCCCGTGGCGCCACTGGTAGTTCGACCAAGTGCCTTCCCAGGGCGCCATGACCATCTTGTCGCCGACCATGCCGCCCCGCGCTTCGGCGCGGAACGAGCCGATGGGGCCAGCGTCGTTGAACCTGAACAGCAGCGTCAGGGTGAGTGGGCCATCGACCACCGTGGCATTTGCGGAACGATCATCGACAGCCTCCCAGCGCACGCCCTGGCTGGGCAGCAGCGCTGTCGGGTACCAAGCCACTTCGGCGAACCAACGCATGAATTCGCCACGCGCAATCTCGCCCTGGCCATGCATTTCCGCCATCGAGAAGAGGCCCTGGATCGTGGCGTGCAGCAGGCCGTGGCCGGCGATGTAGCTGTCGACGACGCGCACTTTCACGCCCGGCAGCATCGAGATCGTGGCGTCCCACAGGAAACCCGGGCGGCGTGTCGTCACCCGCTGCCGCGACGTGAAGGGTTTCCACCGCTCGCCGGTTGGCGACAAGTTGAAGGTGCCAGCCAGGTCGATATTGACCGCGCTGATGATGGGCTGGCCATCCTTGAGGACGGCGTGGAAGTAGCGCTGCACCGGTGCCGGCAGGCCTTCGAGCTCGCGCGCGTCGTAGCGTGTCGGCGGCAACAGTTTTTCGCGCGTTTCTTCTCGCGCCTCTTTCTGCAATGCGTCGATGCGGCCCGCTTCGAGCTTGCCATCCATCAACTGCATCTCTGCGGACCACTGCCACGCCCCGTAGAAGGACAGGCCGACAGCGACGAGCGCCAGGAAACACAGGATCAAACCGAGCCAGAGCAGCCATGTCATGTGGATGCATCCTTCGCTGCGTACAGCGCTTCAGCCATTCAGCCCTTCGGCCCATCACAAACTCTACCGGCCGGCGCAGCGACGGTGGCAAGCTAGGCCCGCAGCCGAAGCGCACCGCCCCGACCTCGACGAGGCCAGTTGCAGCAGCAGACCATAGCCTTACCCAGCCATTCACCGCAACTGCAGCGGCTTGACGGCGCCCACAGTCTG
This sequence comes from Rubrivivax sp., assembly GCA_022842595.1. Taxonomy (GTDB): domain Bacteria; phylum Pseudomonadota; class Gammaproteobacteria; order Burkholderiales; family Burkholderiaceae_C; genus Rubrivivax. The sequence continues at coordinate 48,794 of JALHPF010000015.1, read as the reverse complement.
CGAGAGCAGCAAATGATGATCGGCCTGCAGCCCCATGGCACGCGCCAGGGCCTCCCGGTCGAACCAGGCGCGGATGACCGTGGCCAGGCCTTCGGAAGCACAGTACAGATACACGTTCTGGGCCATCGCCCCCGCCGCGGCATGGGCGTAGGCCTCACGCTGGGCCGCCGGTACGAGTTTCATGCGCCTGTGGTCGGCAACGAAGACGAGATCCAGCGGCGCCGTGTCCACGAAGTCCTGGTTGCCGGTCACCCGGCGAACATCGCTGGCCACGACCAGCGCAAGCGCGTGCGGCTTGGGTTCGTAGAGGAAGAGGCCCTGCGGCATCGCCACGTACAGCAGCACTTCCTGTGCGTTCATCGCACTGGGCGCGGTACGGCCGTCGACATCGTGCCGGTTGATGCCGCCCGCTGCCCACAGCAGGTCGGACAGGACCTGTTCGGGCAGGGGCTCGGGTGCGAACTCACGCAAGGACTGCCGGCTGGACAGCGCCGACATCAGCGGCATGCCGCCGCTCAGCGACGGCGACGGCAATGCCCGCAACGGGGTCGACTCCCCCATCGGCGGCAGGGGGTCGAGTTGCCCGATGAGTCCCAGGGCCAGCTTGGTCAGGGTGTTCACGAGCGTGTTCTGGATTACTTGGTCTTCAGGCAGCCACGGGCGCGTAACCGGCTCGCTTGATGGCGTCGCTGAGCTGCCTGGCCGTCGCGCTGCTGGCTTCGATCTCGACCGTGAGCGTGGCCAGATCGACCCGTACCACTGCAGTACGGTCGACGGCTTTCAGGGCCTTCGTCACGGCCCCGGCGCAGCGGGCGCACGTCATGTCGCTGACCTGGAATGCAATCATGGACGGTCAATCATCGAGCCGGCTCAGGTCGGCCACATTGCGGCCCGGCGAGGGCGGGCCGTCCAAGGCAATGCATTCCCTGCCGTCTTCATGCAGGACGATCACGAACGAACGTTCCGGCAGGCGATCACCGGCCAGGAACACCGCCTCGACCTGGGCGCCATCGTGAATGGCATCCACGACCTCGGCAGCGGTTGCCAACACGCGAGCGCCCACGGCCCGATCCGATTTGGCATCCACCTCAGCCCACAGCACGTCGCTGACGTGACCGTCTGGGCCTATGCGGACCTTCGAAACCTCGAAGAATCGGCCGCTTTCGCTGGCCATCGGGCGGGAACGTTCACCTTGGTAAGTCATGTGGCAGTGTGACACCCGCAAGCTCGATCATCTGTTCGTTGGCGTACCCTCGATCTCCCGCCGGACGCCCAAGCTTCATCGCGACTTGACCGTCTGCCGGCGCTTGGCGAAGGCGCGAAGGATCCACTTCCGAAGCTCGCTGAACCACAGCACGCCGCTGGCCATCGCGATGCACACGCCCCACTGCGCCAGCGACAGCGGTGCCGTCCCGAAGGCCTGGTTGAGGAATTCGAGATGCACGACGGCCACCTGCAGAACCGCAGAGAGCACCACCGTGCCCCACAGCCAGCGATTGGCGAACAAGCCGTGCCAGGCGCTGCGAGTCTCGGACCGGGCGTTGAAGCAGTTGAACAGCTGCGCCAGCACCAGGACCGTGAAGCCCGCCGTGCGGGCCAGCGTCAGGTTCTCGTGGCCTTCGATCAGGCCCCCTGGCAGAAACAGGTCGATGGTCAGCAAGCTGACGAACGCCATCACGATGCCGGTCGCGCCGATGCCAGCCCACATGTGGGCGTCGATCATGCGCACGCCACGGGGGCGCGGCGGGCGAGCCATCATGTCCTCGTCGACGGGGTCCACGCTCATGGCCAGCGCCGGGCCGGCATCGGTGATGAGGTTGATCCAGAGAATCTGCGTGGCCAGCAACGGCAACACCAGCGCAGGGCCTGCGGGCTCGCCACCCGCAATACCCACAGCGCCCGCCGTCAAGCCGATGACGCCAGCGCCGGCCACGCCCAGGAAGACCGTCAGCACCTCACCCAGGTTGGAAGACAGCAGGTAGCGCAGGAACTTGCGGATGTTGTCGAGCACGCCGCGGCCCTCGCGCACTGCGTCGACGATGGTGCCGAAGTTGTCGTCGGCCAGGATCATGCGCGCGGCCTGCTTGGTCACCTCGGTGCCGGTGATGCCCATCGCGATGCCGATGTCGGCGGCCTTCAGCGCCGGCGCGTCGTTGACACCGTCGCCCGTCATCGCCACCACGTCGCCCCCGGTCTGCAGCGCGCGCACGATGCGCAGCTTGTGGCGGGGCGCCACACGCGCGAAGACCCAGGTTTTGCGCACCGCTTCGTCAAATGCCGGTTCGCCGCGTGCGGCGAGCGCATCGAGTTCGGCGCCGGTCAGCGCCTTGTGCGGCGGGCCGCCATCGGCACCTGGATGGGTACCCACGATGCCCAGATCGGCGGCAATGCGCATCGCGGTGCGCGGGTGGTCCCCGGTGATCATGACGACGCGGATGCCGGCGGCGTGGGCCTCGCGGATGGCCACCCCCACCTCGGCACGCGGCGGGTCGATGATGCCCACGGTGCCGACGTAGATCAGCCGTTGTTCGAGCCCGGCATGGGCCGTCGGGCTTTCGCCGGCGTCCAGCGGCCGGTAGGCCACCGCCAGGGTTCGAAGCGCGGCGTCGGCCAAGGCACCCACGTCGGCCAGGATGCGCTGTCGCATGGCGGTGTCGAGTTCGAGCGTGGCCGGGCCGACCCGAACCTGCGTGCATCGCGCCAGCAGCACGCCCGGCGCGCCCTTCGTGATCACGACGGGGGCGTCACCATGATCGTGGTCCGCCTCGATGGTGGACATCATCTTCCGGTCCGACGTGAACGGAATCTCGCCGATGCGAGTGAAGCGTCGTACGCGGGCGGCCGTGCCCCCAAGCTTGTGCTCGGCAACCAGGAAGGCCGCCTCGGTCGGATCGCCCTGGATCTCCCAGTCGCCACCCACGGTCTGCCGCAAGGCCGCGTTCCCTGCCAGGCTGCCGCCGCTGAGCACGACCATGTTTTCCTGGTGCTGCGCGCCGGGCTGCAGCGCCACGCCAGCCTGCTGAACCTGGCCCACCGGGGCATAGCCCACCCCCGTGATGTCGCTCGCACCTGAGGCGGTGACGACCCGAACGATCGTCATCTCGGCACGGGTCAGCGTGCCGGTCTTGTCGGTGGCGATGACCGATGCCGACCCGAGCGTCTCCACCGACGCCAGCTTCTTGACGATGGCATGGCGCCGGGCCATGCGCTGCACACCCAGGGCCAGCACCACCGACAGGATGGCCGGCAGGCCCTCGGGCACCGCGGCCACGGCAAGCGACACGCCCAGCAGCAGCACGCGGACGACATCGGCCGGCGCACGGACGGGGTCGGTGAGCAGGATCGTCGCCACCACGATGCCCGCGATGACGACGGCGGCCAGCCCCAGCACACGCCCGATGCGCGCCACTTCCTGCTGCAGAGGCGTCGGCCGGTCGTTGGTCTCGTCGAGCATGGTCGCGATGGCGCCCACTTCGGACTGCATGCCGACGGCCGTGACCACGGCACGCCCGCTGCCCTGTACCACCGCCGTGCCCTGGAAGACCATGTTCAGCCGGTCCCCCAGCTCAACAGGCCGCAACAGCGTGGAAGCGTCCTTCAGCACCGGCTCGCTTTCACCCGTCAGCGAGGCTTCGAGCACACGCAGGTCAGCGGTCTCGGCCAGCCGCGCGTCCGCGCCCACGGCGTCGCCTTCGGCCAGCACCAGCACGTCGCCCAGCACCAGGGCGGCACTCGGGATGCGCAGCAGTTGCCCGTCGCGCACCACGCCCGAGGTGGCCTGTGTCATCTGCGCCAGCGCTGCCACCGCGCTATGGGCCTTGGCCTCCTGAACCCAGCCCAGCACGGCATTGAGCACCACGACGACCGCGATGACGATGGCGTCCAACGGCCAGCCTTCCCGCCCCTCGATCAGCCAGGCCGCCAGGGCCACGGCCGCAGCGCCCAGCAACAGGTAGACCAAGGGGTCCTGCAACTGAGCCAGGGCACGTCGCCAGGGGGATACGGGGGCCACGGAGCGCAACTCGTTGGCGCCGTCGCGCGCCAACCGCAGTGTCGCCTCGGGTGCCGTCAGGCCCTGGGCCAGGCTGGTCTGGCAGGCGGCGGCGACTGCGTCCGCGTCTGCGAGGCTCGGATCATCCAGAACACCGCGAGCCGAACCGCGTGCGGTTCCAGCTTCAGGCGCCGCAGGCGAAGTCGTATCCAGGGGCGCCGACATCACGACTGAAGGCGCGACCGCAGGCGATCGATCTCGGCCAACAGGTCCATCACCAGGCTCACGGCGGCCAGGTCCAGTTCGAGATCGCGGGCCAGGCGCAGCGCCCTGCGCGTCTGCGGCAAGGCGTCACCCGAGAACCGCCAATCCGCCGGGCTGGCGCCCGTGGGCTGCAGCAGACCCTCGGCTACCAGCGCCCGAACCTGTTCGAGGTCGGCACCACTGGCATGGCACAGCGCCGACAAGCCGAACGACACATGCTCTTCGACGACCAGCGTCTCCGCGGTCAAGGTGGTCAGATCAGCCATGGTCTTCAGGCCTCCAGTGCAGAGCGGGGGTTGTAGGTGGCGAAGGCCCGCGCGAAGGCGCCATAGGCCTCCTTCTCGGACTCGGAGGCCGTTGGAGGCAACGCGATGGTCAGCACCGCATAGAGGTCGCCGGGCACTTTGCCGGGCAGACCCTTGCCCCTGAGGCGCAGCCTGCGTCCCTGGGACGACCCGGCCGGCACGTTCAGCGTCACGCTGCCATCGGGCGTGGGCGCCGTGACCGTGGCGCCCAGTGCGGCTTCCCAGGGTGCGACAGGCAGATCGAAGCTGAGGTCGCCGCCGTCCACCCGGAACACCGGGTGCGGCAGGAACTGGATCTGCAGGTACAGGTCGCCGGCCGGCGCACCGCCGTGGCCCGCGGCACCCTGGCCCGACAGCCTGAGGTGCTGGCCTTCGCGGACGCCCTTGGGAATGTGGACCTCGAGTTGCCTTTCCTGCAGCGTGGTCCGCCCTGCTGCGTCGACCACGGGCATGCGCAGCGAGATCATGCGCTGAGCACCCTGGTAGGCGTCCAGCAGGGCGATGGCTATCTTGGCATGGTGGTCCCGCCCCTGCACCGGCCCGCCGCCCGGGCTGCGGCGGTGCAGGTCTTCCGGGCCACCTCGGCCGAACAGCGACTCGAAGAAGTCGCTGAAGTCTGCGCCGGCGCTGGCGTCGCCGGCATGGCCGCCAAAACCCCGAGAAGGCCGGCCAGACCCACCGCCGGAGCCACGTCCGCTGTACTCGAAGCCACTGTCCCAACCCGGTGGCGGCTCGAAGGGCTGCCCGCTGGCGTGGCGCTGCGCGATGTCGTCGTAGGCTGCGCGGCGTTCGGGGTCGATGAGGGCTTCGTGCGCCTCGGCCACCTCCTTGAAGCGCGTCTCGGCGTCAGGCTCCTTGCTGACGTCGGGGTGGTACTTGCGTGCCAGCTTGCGGTAGGCGCGCTTGACCTCATCCTGCGTCGCGGTGCGCTCGACACCGAGCGTGGCGTAGTAGTCCTTGAATTCCATGCGTGGCTTTCATGTGGGTGTCAGTGCGGGCCCGCGCTGGCGGCCGGGCGCATCCAGCCAAAGAGGGCGATGGCTGCCAGCGCCAGCAGCGTTGCCAGACCGAAGGCCCATCGTGGGTCCAGGGTCCACAGGGCGCCGGCGACCAACGAAGCTGGCAGGTAGAGCACGCCCGTGACGAAGTTGTAGGCACCGACCGCCGTCGCCCGCCGCTCGGGTTCCAGGTCGGCGATGAAGGCCTTGCTCTGCGACTCTTCGATGGCATAGAAGACCCCGTATAGCACGAACAGCGTGATCACCTGCCAGCCCTGGTTGGCCCACAAGAGCGCGAGATTGATGGCGGCATACAGGCCGTACCCGAGCAGCACGACGCGGCTGCGGCCGACCCTGTCGCCCAGACGGCCCACCAGCGGCGCCGCGACGACACACACCGCGTTGAAGAGCGCATACAGCAGCACCGTATCGGTCAGGCTGAAACCCACCGCATGCGCCTTCAGCAGCAGAAAACCCAGGCTGTAATAGGCCAGCGCGAACACGCCCGCCGGCACGAGGAAGCGCTTGAAGCCGGGGCTGAGCGCGTGCCAATGGGTGCCGACGCTTTCACGCGCGTGGGGCGTGCCTGGTTGGTCCTTCATCAGCGCCAGCACGATGACACTGAGCACGGCTGGAACGAACGCGACCCAGAACAGCGCCTGATAGGCCCCGGCCGATTCGCCCAGCCACCGCAGCAGGCCATAGGCCATCAAGGGGCCGAACACGGCGCCGGCCTTGTCCAGGGCCTTGTGCACGCCGAACGAATAGCCCCGGGTGGCGGGATCGGCCAGCGACGACAGCCAGGCGTCGCGCGGCGGGCCGCGAAAGCCCTTTCCCAGCCGTTCGATGACGCGGAAGGCGCCCAGGCCGACGATCGAGGTCGACACCAACAGGATGGTCTTGGCCAGGGTCGAGAAGCCGTAGCCCGCCAGCACAAACACCTTGCGCTTGCCGCTGCGATCGGAAAGCCAGCCGGCCAGGTAGTTCAGCGACGACGACGAGAAGTCCGCCAGGCCCTCGATCAGGCCCAGCAGGGCGGCGGGTGCCCCGGCGACCGTGGTGAAGAACACCGCGAACACCGAGAAGATGGCTTCCGAGCTGAGGTCGGTCAGGAAGCTGACGAGACCGAGCTTGAGGACTTCGGGGTTCACCTTCGGCTTCATGGCGGTGGCATCGCCGTCATTGCCAACCGTAGCGCCGGATGTAGAGACGCTTCATCCAGGTGGTGAGCAGGCAGTAGCCGAGCAGGATGGCCATCAGCCAGCCGTAGTAGGCCGGCGGCAAGGCCTGCAGGCTGAGGTAGCCGGCCAGCGGTCCATTGGGCAGCCACAGCCCGACCGCCATGATGGCCAGCGTCATCGCCATCAACGGCGCCGCGGCACGGCTTTGCACGAAAGGCAGCTTGGGCGTGCGCAGCATGTGCACCACCAGGGTCTGGGTCAGCAGTCCGACGACGAACCAGCCGGACTGGAACAGCGTCTGGCGCGCGATGCTGTCGGCGTCGAACACCCACCACATCAGGGCGAAGGTGATGATGTCGAAGAGCGAGGAGATCGGCCCGAAGAACAGCATGAAGCGGCCGATGTCGGACGGGTTCCACTTCAGGGGCTGGGTCACCAGCTCGGGGTCGACGCTGTCGAAGGGGATGCCCGTCTGGCCGATGTCGTACAGCAGGTTCTGCACCAGCAACTGCAGCGGCAGCATGGGCAGGAACGGCAGGAAGGCGCTCGCCACCAGCACGCTCAGCACGTTGCCGAAGTTGCTGCTGGCGGTCATGCGGATGTACTTCAGCATGTTGCAGAAGGTGGTGCGGCCCTCCACCACGCCCTCGTCCAGCACCAGCAGGCTCTTCTCGAGCAGGATGATGTCGGCGGCTTCCTTGGCGATGTCCACCGCGCTGTCCACCGAGATGCCGATGTCGGCCGCGCGCAGGGCGGGGGCGTCGTTGATGCCGTCACCCATGAAGCCCACCACGTGGCCGCTGGCCCGCAACGCGCGCACGATGCGTTCCTTGTGCAGCGGCGTCAGCTTGGCGAAGATGCTGTGCGAAGCGGCCGCGGCCTGCAGCGCCGCGTCGCTCAAGGCTTCGACCTGGGCGCCCAGCAGCACGGCTTCGGCCGGCAGGCCCACCTGGCGGCAGACCTGGCGCGTCACGAGCTCGTTGTCGCCGGTCAATACCTTTACCGCGACGCCGTGCGCGGCCAGTTGCTTCAGGGCGGGCGCCGCAGACTCCTTCGGCGGGTCCAGGAAGGCGATGTAGCCAATCAGCGTCAGGCCGGTCTCGTCGGCCACCGAGTAGGTGCTCTGGTCCGGCGGCAAGGTCTTGACCGCCACGGCCACCACGCGCAGGCCCTCGGCGTTCAGGCCCGCAGTGACCGCCTGCGTGCGAGCCAGCAGCGCGGCGTCCAGCGGCAGCGTAGGCATCGAGCGCCCGCCGTCCAGGCTGGCATCGGTGGCCTCCTGGGTGCGCACCTGCGTGCAGGCGGCCAGCACCTCTTCCACCGCACCCTTGCAGATCAGCTCGTGGTGGTGGTCCTCGCCGGCCACCAGCGCGGCCACCACCACCGACATGCGCCGGCGTTCGAAGTCGAAGGGGATCTCGTCGACCTTGCGGTAGGCGTCCTTCAGCTTCAGGACGGCTGCGAGTTCCACATGGGACAGCACGGCGCGGTCCAGAAGGTTCTTCAACCCGGTCTGGTAGTGGCTGTTGAGATAGGCGAAGTTCAACACCTCGTCGGTGTCCTGCCCGTAGGCATCGGCGTGGCGCGCGAGTGCCACCTTGTCCTGCGTCAGCGTGCCGGTCTTGTCAGTGCACAAGATGTCCATCGCACCGAGATTCTGGATGGCGTCGAGCCGCTTGACCACCACCTTCTTGCGAGACAGCAGCACGGCGCCCTTGGCCAGCGTGCTGGTGACGATCATCGGCAGCATCTCGGGCGTGAGGCCCACCGCCACCGACAGCGCGAACAGGAAGGCTTGCAGCCAGTCGCCCTTGGTATAGCCGTTGACGAAAAAGACGATGGGCACCATCACCGCCGCAAAGCGGATGAGCATCCAGCTGACGCTGTTGATGCCGGCCTGGAAGGCGTTGGGCGCCGTCTCGACCGCGGTGGCGTGTGCGGCCAGGGTACCGAAGTAGCTTCGCGCGCCCGTGCACACCACCAGCGCGGTGGCCGTGCCGGACACGACGTTGGTGCCCATGAACAGCAGGTTGGGCTGGTCCAGCGCCATGCTGCCCGGTGCCAACGCGCCTTGCACGAACTTCTCCACAGGCAGAGACTCGCCGGTCATCGCTGCCTGGGCGACGAAGAGGTCGCGCGCGCTCAGCACTCGGCAGTCCGCCGGGATCATGTCGCCGGCCGACAGGGACACGACGTCGCCGGCCACCAAATCGCGCACCGCGATCTCCTGCGGCGGCGCCACCGCTTGCGCTGTGCTTGCGCGGCGGATCACGGTGGCCGTGTTGGTGACCAGGGCACGCAGCCCTTCCGCTGCGCGGTGCGACCGGCCTTCCTGGACGAAGCGGATGACGGTGCTCAGCGCGACCATCGCGGCTATCACCACCGTGGCCTTGCTGTCCGCGCTGAGGAACGACAGCAGCGCCAGCGCCGTCAGCAGCAGGTTGAACGGGTTGACATAGCAGCGCCACAGGCGCAGCCACCCCGGCAGCGGCGCTTCGTGCGCGATCTCGTTGGGGCCATCCCGGGCCAGTCTGCGTGCCGCCTCGGCGGCGTCCAGGCCGTCAGTGCGCGACTGCAGGCGAGCCAGAGCCTGGGCGGGCTCCTCGCGGGAGACTGCCAGCAGATCTTGACCGAGAGCCGCTGGAGCTGCGCCGCCAACGGACGCGGTGGCAGGTGCTGCCGCCAGCGACTCCAGCAGCGGGCGACGCTCGAAGTGCTGCTTGGCGCGGCGACGGCGCAAAAAGGTACTGAACCCTTGCTGGAGAGCCTTCTTCATCTCCCGGCGGCCTGGGCCTCATCGCGCCGTCTTGCGCAGTCCGAGCGGGGATGAATACTCTGTGGCATCGAGTTGCACAGCTTACGCAAGCCGTGGCCCGCCGACCGTGCGGCAGCGCACATGCAGCCGCTGTCAGTGCGCCGCCTGGGCGTTCGCTGCCGTACCGACCACAAGGCCACAACGGCGCACGCTGGAAGCTCCTCAACGACCCGGACGCAAGACCATGAAGAGCGACTCGCAACTGCAGCAAGACGTGATGGCAGAACTGAAGTGGGAACCCGCAGTGCATGCCGCGCAGATCGGTGTCGAGGTGAGGGACGGCGTCGTCACCCTGGCCGGCGAAGTCGGCAGCTACACCGAGAAGCTGAATGCCGAGCGCGCCGCGCAACGCGTCAGCGGTGTCAAGGCCCTGGCTGTCGAGATGAAGATCAAGCTGTCGGAATTCAGCAGGCGCACCGACGCCGACATCGCCGAGTCGGCCAAGAACATCCTGGGCTGGACCAGTTCCCTGCCGGCCGACGCTGTCAAGGTGATGGTCGAAGGCGGCTGGTTGACGCTGAGCGGCGACGTGGAGTGGCAGTACCAGCGCCGGGATGCGGCCGACAGCGTGCGCTATCTCTCGGGCGTCACGGGAGTCAGCAATCAGATCGCCATCAAGCCGGCTGTGTCGGCCACGGTCGTGAAGTCCGACATCGAGGCCGCACTCAAGCGTCGCGCTGCGGCTGATGCGAAGGCCATCGCCGTCGACGTCATGGGTGGGGATGTGACCTTGACCGGCACCGTGCACAGCTGGTCCGAACGCGACCTGGCCACTCGCTCGGCCTGGGGCACCGCGGGCGTGCGCAACGTCGTCGACAAGATGACCCTCGTCTACTGAACCGGGAGCAGACCATGAGCAATCCAGACTCTGAGTTCTTCGTCTTCGACAACCACGCCGCGGCAGAGGATGCCATCCGCACGCTGGGCCAATCCGGCTTCGACATGAAGAAGTTGTCGCTGGTGGGTAAGGGTTACCACAGCGAAGAAAAGCCGATGGGCTTCTACACCGCAGGCGACCGCATCAAGGCCTGGGGCGGCAGCGGTGCCTTCTGGGGCGGCATCTGGGGAATGTTGCTGGCTCCTGCCGTATTTGTCCTGCCGGGCCTCGGCGTCGTCGGCATGGCGGGGCCCATCGTGGCCGCGCTCGTCGGCGCGCTGGAAGGCGCCGTCGTCGTCGGCGGTCTGTCGGCACTCGGTGCAGCCTTGACACAAATCGGCGTGCCCAAGGACCAGGTCATCAAGTACGAGGCGGCGTTGAAGGTCGACAAGTACCTGCTCGTCGTCCACGGCAGCGCTGAAGACCAGGAAAAGGCGCGCAGCGTGCTGGCCATGGCGAAGACGACCGTCGCAGCCTAGAAACGAAGGGACAGGAACTGGCCATGAACATCACGATCCACCAGGCACGCATCACAGGGCCTGTCCCGTACCTGTCCGGCAGTGGTCGAAAACAGAACATCCCCATCGGTCCCTGTCTCGTCGAAAGCCTGGGCGGACGGACCATCGACATCATCTGGGGAGCACGCGGGCAGAGTTCGGTGGCCCTGCCCTACGAGGAGATCGAGGCGGCGCAGGATCATGGGTATCTGGTGCTTCTCGATTGACGGGCAAGCGCTGGGCGGAAGGCCGCCGCAGAACGAACTGAGACGGCTAGGCCATCGACCATCGTCATGTTGACGATGCCGCGCTGGCCCATCAAGCCCAGGAAGGTCGAGAGCCCGCGCCGTGTCCAGCCTGCAGCCATGCCCGGAACAGGCATGCCATCGCCCGCCATCAACGGCCCTCGGCGCACGTCGATCTGCCAACTCAGTGCATCGACACGGCTTGCGGACGTACGCAGACGTACAGACGTTTGGCACTCTGCGCGCCAAGCTGGGCCCTTCATCCACCTCCGGAATCAACCACCATGAAGACCGACAGCCAACTGCAGCAGGACGTGAGCGCAGAACTCAAGTGGGAACCCTCGGTGCATGCCGCCCGAATCGGGGTTGAAGTCAAGGACGGCGTCGTGACGCTGGCCGGCCATGTCGACAGCTTCGCGGAGAAGTGGAACGCCGAGCGCGCCGCGCAGCGTGTGGCCGGCGTCAAGGCCATGACCACCGAGTTGAAGGTGCATCTCACCGGCCTGAGCATGCGCACGGACGCCGACGTAGCGGAAGCGGTCGAGAACGTCCTGGAGTGGACTTCGTCGCTGCCCGCCGGTGCCATCAAGGTGATGGTCGAGGGCGGCTGGGTCACGCTGTCGGGTGACGTCGACTGGCAGTACCAGCGGCAAGCCGCGACCGACAGCGTGCGCACCCTGATGGGTGTGACGGGCGTCAGTGACCAGATCGGCATCAAGCCGTCGCTGCGCCCGGTCACTGCCACCGCCGTCAAGTCGGATATCGAGGCGGCACTGAAGCGCAGGTCGATTGCCGATGCCAGGAAGATCTCGGTTGCAGTGCATGGCAGCGATGTCACGCTGTCGGGCACGGTGCACAGCTGGGACGAGCGCGACACCGCGACCAGCTCGGCCTGGGGCACGCCGGGCGTGCGCAACGTGGTCGACATGATGAGCTTGGCGCATTGAGCTTGGCCTATCGACCCCACCCCGCCGGGCCTCGGCCGAGCGCCCAAGGCCTGGTTTCCAGATTTCCCGGACAGAGAAGGACTGAATGATGCTGAAGAACAAGATAGCGCTGGTCACCGGAGCTTCGTCGGGCATCGGACGCGCGGTAGCGCTGGTGTGGGCGCGCGAAGGTGCTCGGGTGGTGGTGTCGGACACGAACCGCATCGGCGGCGAAGAGACGGTGGCCCTGGTGCGTGCGAAGGGCGGCGATGCCATCTTCCTGGCGGCCGACGTGGGCCAGCCGAAGGATGCGCAGTCACTGGTGGAGCAGACGGTGGCCCATTACGGGCGCCTTGACGCAGCGTGCAACAACGCCGGCATTGGCGGCCCCAGTGCGCCGATCGCCGACTACCCGCTGGACGGTTGGGCGCAGGTCATCAACATCAACCTGTCTGGCGTGTTCTACGGCATGCAGCAACAGATTGCCGCCATGCTCAAGACCGGCGGTGGCTCCATCGTCAACATGGCTTCGGTGCTTGGCGCCGTGGGCTTCGCCACCAACTCGGCCTACACCGCGGCCAAGCACGGCGTGGTGGGGCTGACGCAAGTGGCCGCGCTCGAGTACAGCGGCAAGGGCATCCGCATCAACGCGGTCGGGCCGGGGTTCATCCACACCCCCATGGTCAGCCGGCTGGAGGCTGATGCCGTCCGCATGGCAGCGCTGGTGGCGGCGCATCCTCTGGGCCGGCTGGGGCACCCCGAAGAGGTGGCGGAACTTGTGGCATGGCTGTCGTCGGACAAGGCGTCGTTCGTCACTGGTGCCTATTACCCCGTGGACGGCGGGTATCTGGCACGTTAGCGCAGCACGATCACCCTTCGCAGGCCGCAACCAAGGCGCAGGCGGGCAGCCGGTCAGGGCTGCGCGGCCAGGCGCAGCCAGATCTCGTTGCGCCGCATGAACCAGGGCGTGAAGGGTGCGTTGTAGCGTGAGTACACCGGCTCGCCGGCCCACGCCAGGTCGGCCGTGCGCAACGCCGCCTGCAACTTCGCCAGATGCTCGTCGTAGTTCGACGCCGACCAGAAGCCCGAAAATCGGATCACGGCCACCTGGCTGGGCGGCACCTCACGAAGTCGAACCCGCGAATCCAGGGGTTCTGGCGCATTGGCCACCGTCACGCCTTTGGGCAGCACGAACTGCACCAGGAATCCGCCGGGCGCCACCGTCTGGGTGACCGGCGCAGTCATCTCCAGCTTGACCGGCACGGCGGCCTGCGTCACGGGTGCCGTCATGGCGAACTTCCGCTCGCCCTTGTTCTTGCCGAAGATGTAGCCCGCCAGAATCGGGAAGGCCTGATTGCCCGCCTCGCTCGCCGGGCCGGCCACCACGACTTCGGCCACTGCGTAGGCGGCGTACTGCCGCACCTGGATGTCGCCAAGTTCGCGAACGACCTGGAAGTCAGGCTCTTCCGTGGCGTGACTGGGCATGGGAAGGACAGACATGGCGAGGGTGGAAACAACGAACACGCCCAGGGCGATGCTCAGGCGCGACGGCTTGCCGAACAGATTGGATTGCATTCGCGAATGGTCGCATCGGTGGCGCACTCTGTCCGTTCCTTGCCGTACGCTGCCTTCGAATGCCAGGCCATCCGGACATCCGACGGCATGGCCAGGTTCCGGTCAGCCGGGACAATGGGCCGGCACGGCGCGGGTCAAGCCGCTGCGGGACTGATCTGTGTTCCACGTTGACCCGCGAGCAAGGCTTCGATGTCGCCCAAGGCACCAATGGCAGCGCGCCGGCCGCTGGCTCGAACGAACTGGCAGGCAGCCTCGACCTTGGGTGCCATCGAACCTGCCGCAAAGAGGTGGGCTGCCAGCGCTTCTGGCGTGGTGTGGCCGATGGCTCGCTGCGTTGGAAGCCCCCAATCGAGGTAGACCGCATCCACGTCGGTCGCGATGATCAGGCAGTCCACCTGCAGTTCGGTGGCGATGAAGGCGCTGCACAGGTCCTTGTCGATGACGGCTTCAACGCCTTGCATGCCGCCGCCATCGGGCCGGGGCACGACAGGGATGCCGCCGCCGCCGGCCGCGATGACCAGCACACCCTGGCCCAGCAAGCTGCGGATCACACCGAGACCGGGTATCCGCACGGGTCTGGGCGAGGGCACCACCCGCCTCCAGCCGGCGCCGTCGGGCGCCATCGCCCATTGGCGGCGCAGGGCCAGTTCGTCGGCCTGGGCCCGCGTGTAGACCGGTCCGATCGGCTTGGCCGGCGCCTGGAACGCAGGGTCCTGTGGGTCGACCTCGACCCGGGTGAGCAGCGAGGCCACCGCCCGCGAAGCGGGCAGCAGGTTCGCCAGCTCCTGCTCCAGCAGGTAGCCGAGCATGCCTTCCGATTCGGCATCCAGCACGTCCAGCGGGTAGCTCTCCACGGCGGTGTACGCAGCCGACTGCAATGCCAGCAGGCCCACTTGCGGGCCGTTGCCATGCGTCAGCACCATGTCGTGCGCTGCGGCCACGCGTGCCACCTGCGCACAGGCGATGCGAATGTTCTCCAGCTGGTTGCCGGCGCTGGGCACCTGGGTGCGACGCAGCAGTGCATTGCCGCCGAGCGCCACGAGCAACCTCATGGCGATCTCACGACAGCGTTGCCACGAGCACCGCCTTGATGGTGTGCAGGCGGTTTTCGGCCTGGGTGAAGACGACCGAGGCGTCGGACTCGAAGACCTCGTCGGTGACCTCGATTTCACTCAGCCCGTACTTCTCGTGGACCTGGCGGCCCACTTCGGTCTCGAGGTTGTGGAAGGCCGGCAGGCAATGCATGAAGCGCGTGCGCGCCTTGCCGGTGCCCCGCATCAGCTCGGTGTTCACCTGGTAGGGCAGCAGCTGGTCGATGCGCTGCTTCCACACGTCGTCGGCCTCACCCATCGACACCCAGACGTCGGTGTAGAGAAAGTCCGCGCCAGCCACGGCCTTGACCGGATCGACCTCGATCGTGATGCGTGCCCCCGTGGTGGCTGCCAGCTCGCGCATCTGTGCCACCAGCGCTGCCGGCGGCGCCAGTGCGGCCGGGCTGCAGATGCGAACGTCCATGCCCATCTGCGTACCACCCACCAGCAGCGAGCAGGCCATGTTGAAACGGGCATCGCCCAGGTAGCAGAACGACAGCTCGTGCAGCGGCTTCTCGCCGAACTCCTGCATCGTCAGCAAGTCGGCCAGCACCTGGGTGGGATGGGCCTCGTCGGTCAGGCCGTTCCACACCGGCACATGCGAGAAGCGGGCGATGTCCTGCACCACGGTCTGGTGAAAGCCGCGGTACTCGATGCCATCGAACATGCGGCCCAGCACACGTGCCGTGTCCTTGAGCGACTCCTTGTGGCCGAGTTGCGAGCCGGCGGAATCGAGATAGGTCACGTGCCCGCCCTGGTCGTGCACGGCCACCTCGAAGGCGCAGCGCGTGCGCGTCGAGGCCTTCTCGAAGATCAGCGCGATGTTCTTGCCCTTCAGGCGCGGGTGCTCGTTGCCGGCAGCCTTGGAACGCTTGAGTTCGGCCGCCAGGTCGATCAGGTAGCGGATCTCGCGCGGCGCGAAATCGATCAGGTCGAGCAGGCTGCGATTGTTGAGGTTGAAGCTCATGGAATGGCCCAGTGGTGTCGAGGCGCGCGCTGCGCTCAACGCAGGTTGAAGAGTTCCTGGTGGAAGTCGCGCCCGGGCAAGCCCTTGGCCATCAGGTCGTGGCGCAAGGTTTGGCCAAAGGCAGCCGGCCCGCAGAACCACACATCGGCGGTTCGCCAGCCGGGCACAGCCGCGCACAGCCGCTCGGCGTTCAGCCGCCCGTCCACCGCATCCACCATCACATGCAGGCGCGCGCCCACGGCCTGCGCGGCGGCAGCCAGCCGCGCCACCACGCCATCGCGCGCTGTGGCGGTGGTGTAGAAGAGGTCGATCGACTTGCCATCGGGGCGCAGCGCCAGTTGCTGCAGGCGCGCGATGAACGGGGTGATGCCGATGCCACCCCCCACCCACACCTGGCTGCTCTTGGCACCCACGAAATTGAAGGTTCCATAAGGGCCCTCGACGCGCAACAGATCGCCCGTTTTCAGCAGCGCCGGCAACTGCCGCGTGTAGTCGCCCAGGCCCTTGATCAGGAACACCAGGTGCCCGTCACCCGTCCACGGGGAGGTGATGGTGAAAGGGTGTGCCCCTTCGCTCGCATCGAAGCGGACGAACGCGAACTGGCCGGCTTCATGGCCCGCCCACCGGCTCTTGAGCGCGACCTCGACCTTCAGCACATCGGTGCCAGCGGCCTGGCTGGTGGCCTGCACCTCGGCGACCGCCTGGCGGCTGCGGCCCACCGCGCCGAACAGCACCATCAGCGCCGCCACGGTGCCGGCCAGCATCAGCAGCGCCATCACCATCCCCACGGGCTGCGCCCAACTGCCGTCGCTGGTCAGCACCACGGCGTGAAAGACCAGCACGAGGTAGACCACGGGCAGCAGCCGGTGGGTCTGGAAGAAGCGACGGTAGGGGAAGCGCTTCCACAAGGCCAGCGCGATCAGCAGCACCAGGGCATAGAACGCCCATTCGCCCAGGCCTTCCGCCGGATCGCGCAGGCCGTGCAGCAGCGCCCATACCGCCGGTTCCGGCTCGGCCGATGGCACCGGGGCGACTTGCGCCGGGCGCACCAGCCAGCCGAGGTCGACCATCCACTTCGGCGCTTCCACCCACAGCCAGTGGCTGACGGCGAACACCAGCGCCGAGATGCCCAGCCACTTGTGCAGGCGGTACATCTTGTCGAGTCCACCCAGCCACGGCTCGAAGAACACCGGCCGCGTCGCCAGCACCATGGCCACGCTCATCGCGGCCATCGCCAGCGTGCCAGTGCCTTGCAGCGACGGCGCACGCAAGGCAAACACGCTCAGGCCCAGGCCACCGAACGGCGCGGTGGCCAGCCAGAGCGCGAGCACCGCCAGAAGCACGCCGCCCAGGGCCCACTGGATGCGGTTCAGGCCGCCACGACCCGCCATCAGATCGGATCCCGTTCGATCGGGCAGCTCATGCAGTGGCTGCCGCCGCGCCCGCGCCCGAGTTCGCTGCTGGGCATGGTGATGACCTCGATGCCGGCCTTTCGCAGCAGGGTGTTGGTGTAGACGTTGCGGTCGTAGGCCATCACTACCCCGGGCGCGATGCACAGCAGGTTGTTGCCGTCGTCCCACTGCTCACGCTCGGATTCATAGGCATCGCCACCAGTGGCCACGGTGCGGATCTTCGGCAGGCCCATCGCTGCGGCCACGACCTCGACGAAGGGCTTTGTTTCAGTGCGCACGTCGAGCGAGCCTTCCTTCTTGCCGGGCCGCAGGCTGTGCACGCGCACGGCGTCGACCATCTCAGGGAAGATGGTGGCCAGATCGCGATCACAGAAGCTGAACACCGTGTCCATGTGCATGGCGCCGCGTGACTTCGGGATCTGCGCGGCCAGCACGTGCGTGGCACCGCCGGCGGCGAACAGGCTGCGCGCCAACTGAGCAACGCCCTGCGGCGAGCTGCGCTCGCCCATGCCGACGAGCACCACGCCCTGGCCCAGCGGCATGACGTCACCGCCCTCCAGCGAGGCCACGCCGTGGTCCTTGTCGGGGTCGCCCCACCAGATCTTGGTCTCGTCACCGAACTGCGGATGAAACCGGTAGATCGCCGTCATCAGCAGCGTCTCCTGCCGGCGCGCCGGCCAGAACATGGAGCACAGCACCACGCCGTCACCGATCCAGCAACTGTTGTCGCGGGTGAAAAGTGTGTTGGGCAGGGGTGGCATCAGCAGGTCGGCCGGCGCCGAGAAGCAGCCAAGCAAGCCGGCAGGCTCGAACGGCACATCGGCGCGTGCCACGCCGCCGATCAGATGATCGGCCAGCTTGGCCGTGGACAGCTGCTCCAGCCACGGCCGCAACTGGGCGGCTGTCTCGGCATCGACGTAGTCCGGGCCCAGCTTGTGGTCGAGCAGCCAGGTGCGGGCGGCAGGAAGGGCCAGCGTCTGCGCGAGCACGTCATGCATCTCCAGCACGTCCACATCGCGTTCCTTCAGCGCGCTGGTGAAGGCGTCGTGGTCGTTGCGAGCCTGGCTGACCCACAGCACGTCGTCGAACAGCAGCTCGTGGCAATTGGCCGGGGTCAGACGCTTCTGGGCCAGGCCCGGGCGGCAGACCATGACCTTGCGCAGTCGACCGACTTCGGAGTGCAGACCTTTTGTCGCGCTACTGCTCATGCCATGCCTTTCATTGGAGTTCACAGGGTCAAGCGACCCACCCACAGCCCGTAGGCCGAGGCGAGTGCCAGCAACAGCAGCACCGCCAGCACCACCCGCTCGCGCCCGGTGAAGGCGCGCTCGGCGCGCTGCGTCTTGGCCAGCAGGTAGATCGCCGCGCCGGGCGCATACAGCAAGGCGCTGAGCAGCAGGTACTTCAGGCCGGCGGCGTACAGCAGCCAGGCGCAGTAGACGGACGCCAGCGCGGTGATGGAGATGTCGCGCGCGGGATGGGATTCGGCGGCGGCTGCGGTTGCGGTGGCAGCGGCCTGTGCCCTGCCCTGCCAGGCCAGCTTCAGGCCATAGATGGCGCTGAAGAGGTAAGGGATCAGGATCATCGCGGTGGACAGCGAGATCAGCGCCAGGTACGAGGCCTTGGAGACCAGGGTCAGGATCAGGAAGAGCTGCACCATGCCGTTGGTGAGCCACAGCGCATGGGCGGGCACGCCCTTGTCGTTCTGCCGGGCCAGCCAGGCCGGCATCACGCCGCCGCCGGCCGGCGTGAACAGTGATTCAGCCGCCAGCAGCGTCCAGGCCAGAAAGCCACCGCCCACCGAGACGATCAAGCCCACGTAGATCGCCACGGCGCCCCAGGTGCCCACCGCCTTCTCGAGCACGGGCGCCATCGACGGGTTCTTCAGCGCCGCCAGCTCGGGCTGCGTGAAGATGCCCAGGGACAGCAGCGACACGCCCATCAGCAGGGCCAGGCAGACGAGAAAGCCGATGACCGTGGCGCGCCCCACATCTTCGCGCCGCGCGGCGCGTGCTGAATAGACACTGGCACCTTCGATGCCGATGAACACCCACACCGTGACCAGCATGGTGCTGCGCACCTGGTCGAGGACCGAGCCGAGCTTGGGGTCACCCCAGTAGTTCAGCTCGAAGGTGCTGACCTGGAAGGCCATGGCCACCAGCACGATGAACAACACCAGCGGAATGAGCTTGGCCGCCGTGACCACGGCGTTGAGCACCGCAGCACCCTGGATGCCCCGCAGCACCAGGAAGTGCACGGCCCAGACCACCAGCGACGCGCCGACGATCGCCGCCCCGGTGTTCCCCTCGCCGAAGGCGGGATAGAAGTAGCCCAGCGCACCGAAGGCAGCGACCAGGTAGCCCACGTTGCCGATCCAGGCGCTGACCCAGTAGCCCCAGGCAGCGTTGAAGCCGACGTATTCACCCGACAGCGCGCGGGCGTAGGCGTAGACGCCGTTGTCGAGCTCGGGCTTGCGCACGGCCAGCATCTGATAGGTGAAGGCCAGCATCAGCATGCCCACGCCGGTAATCGCCCAGCCGATCACGATGGCACCGGCACCGGCGCCCACCGCCATGTTCTGCGGCAGGCCGAAGATGCCACTGCCGATGATCGAGCCGACCACCAGCGCCACCAGCAGAGCGAGACCGAGCCTGCCCTTCACGGCAGGCACGGCCACGGCCTGGGCAGGCATGGATGGGCCGATCTCCGTGACAGCGGCAACTTCGCTCTGGGGCATGTCGGCAACCTCCGGGAAGTATTTGCAAGCTGCAAGTTAGGCTTTTGCGCCGCCAATGTCTGTTCGACAACGCACCCACGGACGGCGGGATCGCAACCAGCGTCTGAGAACCCTGACCGCCGCCAAAGCGGCACTGTCAGGGCGCCAGCACCGCGGCCCCTTCGAAGCGGTTGGCCCGCACGTCAGTCAGGGCCTGGTCGGCCTGCTGCAGCGGGTAGCGTGGGGTCTTCGTGGCAATGTCCATCTGGAGCGCCTGGCGCAGGAAGTCGAGCCCATCCTGGCGTGCAAGCTTGGCCACCGGCAGCAACTGGCGCTCTTCCCACAGCAGACTGAAGGGAAAGGGGGGGATGTCGCTCCTGCGGATGCCTGCGCACACCAACCCGGCCGGGTGAAGGCGAACACCGAGCGCCCCTGCCACCGGGCCACTTGCGCCAGGATGTGGGCGGCGGCACCAGACCCGTCCAAGCCCAGGTTCTTGTCGTCGCCTGCTGTCGCGAGAGCGCGGCTGCCGTTCGAGGTAGCAGCGCTGCCAGTTCAGGTCGCCGAAGTTAATCGAAGCGGCGAAGCGGCGAAGCGGTGGGCCATGCTGCTCAAGTTGACGACCCTCGCATGGCGGCCCTGCAGCAGCAGCGGCAGCAGCAAGGCCGTCAGTGCGAAGTGGCTGAGGTAGTTCGTACCGAACTGGAGTTGGAAACCAGCGGCAGTCACCCGTCGCGTCGGCGGCGCCATGACGCCACGTCCAGCGTGTTAGCAGGCGACGTTCGCCGCTGGGTGTACCGACCGGATCCTCGCCGCCAACCCCAAGGCTGTCTCGAAGCCGAGGCCGCCCGTGGCGCCCCTGATGACCGCCGGACGCCCCCGCTGCGACGGCATGTCCTGGGCCGTCCAGCCCTTCATGCGGCCGCCACCGGACAAGACCGCGTGCCCACGCCATGTCAGGCCAGGGCGGCCGCGCCGGTCTTCGGGAAATCGGCGCCTCGCGCCACCGCCTCACCCGCCGTGAACTGCGTGCGCAGTTCATCGAGCTTGGCCATCGCGCCCTGGTAGGCGTCGTTGCCCAAGAGCAGGTGGTGCGGCGGGCTGCCCGATGCCACGGCATCGACGATGGCCTTGGCGGCCCGAACCGGATCACCCGGCTGCTGACCGGAAGAGGCGCGCACGCCTGCCCTCACTTTGCCAGCCGTGTCCCTGTAGTCGTCGATCTGACGTGCGCTTTCGTTGGCCGAACGCCCGGCCCAGTCGGTGCGGAAGCCGCTGGGTTCGACCACCATCACCCGGATGCCCAGCGGCTCGACTTCCAGCCGCAGGGCCTCTGACAAGCCCTCGACCGCGAACTTGGTGGCGTTGTATTGCCCGAGCGCCGCAAATCCGCGCAGCCCGCCCAGCGAAGCCACGTTGACGATGCACCCGCTGCGGCGCTTGCGCATGTCGGGCAGCACGGCCTGCGTCATGCGGGTCAGGCCGAAAACGTTGACTTCGAACATCTTGCGAACCTCGGCCTCTTCGCCTTCCTCGATGGCAGCCAAGTAGCCGATGCCGGCGTTGTTCACCAGCACGTCGATGCCGCCGAAACGAGCCTCGGCGGCCTGGATGGCGGCGGCCACCTGGTCCGGCTGTGTCACGTCCAGCTTCAGCACCAGAACGCTGTCGGTGGCGCCGTAGCCCTCGAGCTTGGCGGGGTCACGGGCTGTCATCACCGTGCGCCAGCCGCGTTCGATGGCCTGCCTGGCGAGTTCAAGGCCGAAGCCGGTGGAGCAGCCGGTGATGAACCAGACCGGTGGCTGGGCGACGATGGCGGTGCTGACTGTGGTGTTCATCGGGTTTCCTTCGGGTTCAGACCGGCGCGGCGATGTGCCCGGTGCGAACCAGCTTCTTGTTGACGAACTCCTGGATGCCCATGTGGCCCAGTTCGCGGCCATAGCCCGAGCTCTTGATGCCACCGAAGGGCAGCTCGGCATCGGCCCAGTCGATGTTGTTGACGAACATCATCCCGGTGTCGACTCGGCTGGCCACGCGCTTGCCGCGCGCCTCGTCCCGGGTCCACACCGAGCCACCCAGGCCGAAGTCGGAATCGTTGGCCAGTGCGATGGCCTCTTCTTCGCCCTTCACGCGGTAGAACGACACCACCGGGCCGAAGAACTCGTCACGGAAGGCCGGGTTGCCCGGCCTGATGTCGGCCAGGATGGTGGTCTGCATGAACGAGCCCGGTCGAGCGATGCGCTTGCCGCCCATCAGCAAGCTGGCACCGCCCTTCACGGCAGCGTCGACCTGCGCCAGCAGTTGCACCAGTGCGGCTTCTGAGGAGAGCGGCCCGTGGGTGGTGGTTTCGTCCATCGGGTCGCCCGGCTTCAGCGCCTCCAGTGCGGTCTTGAACTTCGCCAGGAATTGGTCGGCGATCGAATCGAGCACGATGAATCGCTTGGCGGCACAGCAGGTCTGGCCGCCGTTGAACATGCGGCCCCAGACAGCCCACGGAATCGTCAGGTCGAGGTCGGCGTCGTCGAGCACGATGAAGGCGTCGCTGCCACCAAGTTCCATCGTGGACTTCTTCAGGTTCCGGCCCGCACGGGCCGCCAAACTGCGCCCTGCGGCCAGGCTGCCGGTCAGCGCGACACCCCTGATGCGCGGGTCGTCGATCACGCGGTCGGACTGCTCGTAAGAGATGAGCAGGTTGGTGTAGGCCCCCACCGGCGCACCTGCGTCTCGCAGCAATCCCTCGAACGCGATGGCGCATTGCGGCACGCAGGCGGCGTGCTTGACCACCAGCACGTTGCCGGCCATCAACTGCGGGCCGGCGACACGCGCGAGCTGGTAGTACGGGAAGTTCCAGGGTTCGACGCAGAACAGCACGCCGGTGGGCGAACTCTCCACGTGCGCCTCGCCGTTCTTCGGGTGCAGCTTGACGGGTGCGAGGAAAGCCTCGGCATGCTCGGCGTAGTACGCCAGGATGTCGGCACTGAAGGCGACCTCGCCGCGGGCCTCGGCCATGCGCTTGCCCATTTCCAGCGTCGCCAGCTTGGCGAAGTCATCGACATGGGCCCGCAGCAGGGCCGCTGCCCGGTTGAGGACGATCGCGCGCTCGGCGTAACTCTTGTGCTTCCAGGTCTGGAAGCAACTCTCGGCAGCAGCCAGCGACTTCTCGAGCTGGGCATTGCTCATGTGCTCGAAGCTCTTGAGTACCTTGCCGTCGTTGGGGTTGACGCTCTGGTAGGCCATGGTGATGTTGTCCTCGGGAAGATTCAGGTCAGGACACACAAGCCTGCTCGCGAGGACATCGCGGGTCTGTTCGGTGGGGCACCGAGGCGGCCTACGGCTCGAGAGGTGCCGCGGTGCACAGTGGGCACGCAGCAACCGTGGCAGGGTGCAGTCAGGTGGTGCCTCAACACTGCGAGACATCGCCCACCACGCGGTGGCTTCAGTTCTTTTCAGGCACGGAACGCATCCACGCGGCGGGTCGGTACCCTTCGTGCGCCACCACGCGTTGTGCGACGCACGTGCCTTACGCATCGCCGACGCAGCGGCTCTGCAGGATCGCCGGGGGCCGCTGCCGGCCACCAGGCAGCTTGAAGCGTCTGCCCGTCGGCTGGCCCCCGCCTGAGGCAGAGGCTTCGGTCCTCGCGCCGCGAGCATGGCCAGTGGAAGGCGGCGGCGGTCTTCCTGATCACCTCATCCTGGACGTCGGCTTGAGCGTTGCACCTGCCACCAAGAAGAAGCCAACCCCCCGGTGATGCAATGTGCGCGGTGCCATGACGGGACGAAGCGATCCAGGCCTCGACGACCTCAAGCACGAAGAAGTTTCAGCGTTCCTTCACGACGGTAGACCTTGGCCAGCGCCAGGGCGCGCTTGCTGCCCGGAGAGGGCATCTTCCTGGCGCCTGCGCACCCTAGACGGCCATCAGGTCTGGCAGCAGCCTGTCGTATTCCTTCTTCACCACGGCGTAGCACTCGCAGGTGCGCTGCTCCAGGCCGGGTCGGTCGAGCACGGTGATGCGGCCGCGCGCGTACTGGATGAGCCCGGCGGCCTGCAGCTTCAAGGCGGCCTCGGTGACACCTTCCCGGCGTACACCCAGCATGTTGGCGATCAGTTCCTGAGTCATCACCAGTTCATTGCCTTGCAGGCGATCCATGCTCAGCAACAGCCAACGGCACAGCTGCTTGTCGAGCGTGTGGTGGCGATTGCAGACGGCTGTCTGCGTCATCTGCGTGATCAGTGCCTGGGTGTATCGCAGCATCAAGTGCATCACCGGGCCATTGCGGCCGAACGCCTCCTTGATGGCACTGGAGCTGAGGCGATGGCCACGACCGGCGCTCTGCACCACCGCACGACTCGGTGTGCTCTCGCCCCCCATGAACAGCGAGATGCCGACGACACCCTCGTTGCCGACCACGGCGATTTCGGCCGACTCTCCGTTTTCGAGCACGAACAGCAGAGAGACGATGGCGGTCGTCGGGAAGTACACGTGAGTGAGCGTCCGGCCCGATTCGCAGAGAACCAAGCCCAGGGGCAGATCGACGGCTTCGAGCAGAGGAAGCCAACGCTTCAACTCCGAGCCGGGCAAAGCCGCCAGCAAATGGTTTTTCGTGACTTCGGATGCAGTGAGCATGCTGAATCCTGGACTGTGAAAGTACGGGGTTCGGCAACGGGCTGCTGTCCGACGCCGCAGTGTGCGGCCTCCGCTGGCAAACCCTCCGTGCGCTGCCGAACATAGCCGGGGCAGGTCGATCCCGGGTGGATGATCGGTGTGTTGCTCACCGCAGCGACCCCAAAAGGACGCTTCGCCTGACTTCTGTCCTGCAGTCCGGCACTTCCTTTCGTTTGAAGTCAGCAGGGTGTTGCAGGCCACACGACAAGCCGCTCCAAGTGCAGGTCGAGGCGCTGGTCAAGGCACTGGTCCAGGCGCCGAAGCAGACCGTAGACACGTCCAATCCGATGCCACAAAGCACCACCGTCCATCGCCGCCTCGTCCTGAGTGCGGGCCGCGGGGCGCGCCTGCAACGGCTTAGCGAGCGTCAGGCCGAGCTGGCGGTGCCCCGTGCCGGAATGCTGACGATCATCGACTTCCAGCTCAGCGACTGCGTCAACTCGGGCATCCGCCGTATCGCCGTGATGAACCAGACCAAGGCGCAGGGTGTGGGCGAGACCTGGTAAAGCGGCCCGGTGGACGCCGTGTTCCAGAACCGGAACCTCCAGCAGGAGGCCGATGCCGACAACGTGCTGGTTCTCGCCGGAGACCACGTCGACGAGAGGGGCGATTCGGTGATGCCCGCCGAGCACGTGACCAGATGCGCCGATGTCACCGTCGCCGGCGTCGAGGTGCCGCTGGGGGACGCGATGCGCTTCGGCGTCATGGCGGTCGATGCGCGGGCGTGCGTGGTCGACTCCCAAGAGAGGCCGGCCCTGCCGCGGCGCTGGACCGGCCTGGACTCGCTGGTGTCCAGTGGCTGCATCATCAGCAGCGCCGTGGTGCAGCGCTCGATCCTCTTTGCCAAGATGCGTGTCGGCGACTTTTGATTCAGATCAATCGCCCGTTTGCCGGCGCCCCGAACACGGAACTTCCTGGCTTCCGGCAGACCAGAGGCACGGCGTGCGCCGAGTTCATCTCGCTTCCGCAAGCGCGCGCCACATCGGAGGAGGGCCCACCCCATGTCCCAGCGAAGCATTCATCCCGACGAAGCTGCCGCGAGCGTGCTCGCGCTGCTGGTGGCCGCGAACGGCCGCATCGACCCACGCGAGATGCAGGCACTCGACGCCCTCGCGGCCTTCGAACGCCTCGGCATTCGACGCGAGCGGTTCCTTGAGCTGGCGCGCGGCTGCCTTGACGACGTGGGCTCGACACTGTGCGAGTGCTCGTGGTTGCGCGCGCCCGCCGTCGCCTACATCGACGCGCTGCTGGACCGGGTCGACGATGGCGACCGCAGGATGCTGGTTTGCCGGCTGGCCGCCGCGGTGATCACTGCCGACGGGCGCGTCAGCGGCGACGAGCGCCTGGTCTACAGCCATGTACTGGGACGCTGGAAGATCCCCCAGTCCAGCGTGGCTCAGGCCATCCTGCACGATCCGACTCGCTGACGCGCAGGGCGTTGGCGCGGCGGTCCGGTTCGCTCGCGCCACCCTGAGCGCAGGCGGTGGAGGAAAGGCGCGGCATCGACACCAGAGCGATGCAGGATCGTCTCCTCGGGCCTGAGGATCGGGTCCGGGCTGACCTTGCGCACTCGCCCTTCCAGGATGCTCAGGCGCCCCTGTCGCCGGCGCGGCGCGGCCGCACCGGCAGTCGAGGCCGTCCATCCCCGAAACCTGCCGATGCCGCCCTGCCCTTCGGCGAAGCGGCGGACGACGAAGAACCACGGGCCGACGAACGCCAGCGCCAGGGCCGAGTGGCCGAAGTTCCGGGTCTGCTCCCTGTCGATGGCACCTCAGACAGCGGGCAGCCGGGGTCAGAACCGACGGAACAGTTCAACCATGTGGAAGTCGGCGCCGATCGTGCCCCTGCCGTAGGCGCCGGCATCGGAGTAGTGCACGAAGCGGTAGGCCAGGTCGACGCGTCGCAGCATGGGCAGGGTGATGCCGAAGGTGAGCGCGCCCTGCACCGGCCCGCCAAAGTCCTGCTGCCTGAAGCGGCGCTGGCTCAGCAGCGCCAGGCCGATCCCGACATCGGCCGTGAGGCGGCTGTTACCCAGGCCGACAAACACGGCGGGAAGGGCCGACAGCACCACGGCTGTCCTGCCTGCGCCGTGCATCAACCCGGCGCTCACCGTGAGCCGGGTGTCCAGTTGCAGGCCACCGATGACCGGGAACCGCCAGGGCAGGCCGCGCTGGGCCACGAGGTCCACCGCCTGGAAGGATTCGGGCTGTACTTCGCCGAGCACCCGCTTTTCGTCAACGCGCACGCGCAAGCCCACGCCCTGCCAGCCATCGAAGGCCGCATGGCCTGCCTGCGCGGCACCAAGGCCGCAACACAGCAGGGCCGCCGTACGGCGCCAGCCGGCGACGCACGCGCTGATGTTTCCAATGCAGCGAACTGGGCCAGAAGCCGGGCTCATCAAGCCATTTGAGCATGTCAGCAGACGCAGCGCCTGCGACCGCTGAATGCCGAGCATCGACGGCCCGAGCCGGGCGCGCAACCTCGAGGTGCGGTGCACCGATGCCCTGCGGATGGAAGGGTCAAACGCCAGGTTCCTGTCTCGTTCATGGCACCGTCAGGCACCTTCACCCCGGCCCGTGCGCTTCACGCCAGTCGCGCCACTCGCGCCTTCATTTGACACCTGTCAACGGCCTTCCAGACCCCACGCCCGACGATGTGCGGAAAGCCTTGAGCGGAGAGCCCACAGATGACTGCAGCGCACGGAACGGCGACACCCACCTGGCACGCCATGGCTGCTGCGGCGGTGCTGGCGCAGATCGCCACCGACCAGCAATGCGGCCTGACTGACGAAGAAGCCGGCAGGCGACTGGCCGGACATGGGCCCAATAGCCTGGCCGAAGTGGCGCCGCCGCATCCGCTGCTGCGCCTGGCACGCCAGTTCCACCACCTGCTGATCTATGTGCTGCTGGCTGCGGCGGGCATTACCGCACTGCTGTCGCACTGGGTGGACACCGGTGTCATCGTCGCCGTGGTGCTGCTGAATGCGGTGGTCGGCTTTGTCCAGGAAGGCAAGGCGGAGCGTTCGCTGCAGGCCATCAGGCACATGCTGGCGCCACGCGCCCTGGTGCTGCGCCAGGGCCGCCAGCAAGACGTGGACGCCGCCGACCTGGTGCCCGGCGACGTCGTGCTGCTGGCCTCCGGCGACCGTGTGCCGGCCGATGTTCGGCTGCTGCAGACGCGCAACCTGCGGGTGGACGAAGCCGCCCTGACCGGCGAGTCCGAACCGGTGGACAAGGGCACCGAGGCGGTGGCCATCGATGCCGCCATTGGCGACCGTCTGGGGATGGGCTACGCCGGCACGTTGGTGACCCAGGGGCAGGCCCGGGCAGTGGTCGTTGCCACCGGCGGTGGCACCGAGATCGGCCGCATCGGCCACCTGCTGGAGACCGTGGACACCGGCCCGACGCCACTGTTGCGCAAGATGGCCGCGTTCGGCCGCACCCTGACCTTTGTCATCCTGGCACTGGCTGCAGCGCTGTTCGCCTTTGGCACCCTCGTGCGCGGGTATGGCGCGGCCGACATGTTCATGGCCGCGGTAGGCCTGGCGGTGGCCGCCATTCCCGAAGGGCTGCCCGCGATCATGACCATCACGCTGGCCATCGGCGTGCAGCGCATGGCGGCGCGCCATGCCATCGTGCGCCGCCTGCCGGCCGTGGAGGCGCTGGGGTCGGTGACGGTGATCTGCTCGGACAAGACGGGCACGCTGACGCGCAACGAAATGACGGTGCAGGCAGTGGTGGTGGCCGGCGCGACCTACACGGTCGACGGTGCCGGCTACGCGCCACAGGGCAGCTGGCGCGGCGTCACCGCTGGCGAGCCCCTGCCCCCTGCGGCACGTCTGCTGGCCCAGGCTGCCGTGCTGTGCAACGACGCAGCGCTGCACGAGCGCGACGGCCAATGGACACTGGCGGGCGACCCGACCGAGGGCGCCTTGCTCACGCTGGCCATGAAGGCCGGTACGGACCCTGTGGCCTTGCGGGCGGCGCGCCCACGGCTGGATGTGGTGCCCTTCGAGTCCGAGCACCGCTACATGGCCAGTCTGCACCGCGCAACGGACGAGTTGGCTCACGTGGCCTACATCAAGGGCGCACCCGAGCGTGTGCTGCAGATGTGCTCCACACAGCTTGCCCTGCACGGAGACCGGCAGGCGCTGGATGCCAGCCACTGGCAGGCGCAGGTGGACGCACAGGCGCGGGCCGGGCGCCGCGTGCTGGCCATTGCACAGCTGGATCTGCCCGCGACGCAGGCGGCACTGGCGTCGGTCGACGTGCAGCAGGGGCTGACGCTGCTGGGGTTGGTGGGCATCATCGACCCGCCGCGCGACGAGGCCATCCGGGCGGTGGCGAAGTGCCGTGAGGCCGGCATCGGTGTGAAGATGATCACCGGTGACCATGGCGTGACGGCCACAGCCATCGCCGCTCAGTTGGGCATGACCGACGAGGGCGCCGCCACCGTCACCGGTGCGCAGATCGAGGCCTGTGACGACGCCGGCCTGCAAGAGCTGGTGCTGCGAACGACCGTCTTTGCGCGCGCCAGCCCCGAGCACAAGCTGCGCCTGGTGCGGGCTCTGCAGGCCCAGGGGCAGATCGTGGCGATGACGGGCGACGGCGTCAACGACGCGCCCGCGCTGAAGCAGGCGGATGTCGGCGTAGCCATGGGCCGCAAGGGCACCGAGGCGGCCAAGCAGGCTGGCGCCATCGTGCTGGCCGACGACAACTTTGCGTCCATTGCGCACGCGGTGGAAGAAGGGCGCACCATCTACACCAACCTGCGCAAGGTGGTGACCTTTCTGTTGCCGATCAATGGTGGCGAGTCTCTGTCGCTGCTGGTGGCGGTACTGGCTGGCGTGGCCTTGCCCATCCTGCCGGCGCAGATCCTGTGGGTGAACATGGTCAGCTCCATCGCCCTGGCCATGGTTCTGGCTTTCGAGCCGACCGAGGCCGACACGATGCGGCGTCCGCCGCGCCGGCCCGACGAGCCGATCCTGTCTCGCTTCGTGGCCTGGCGCATCGGTCTCGTCTCGCTGCTGTTCATGGCCGGCATCTTCGGCATGTTCGAACTCGCTCTCGCGCGCGGTGCAGCGGTCGAGGAAGCGCGCACGGTGGCCGTCAACACCCTGGTGGCGATGGAAATCTTCTATCTGTTCAGCGTTCGCTACCTGAAGGCTCGTTCGTTCAGCTGGCAAGGCGTCAGGGGCACCCCGCTCGTGTTGGCTTCGGTGGCCGCGATGGTGGTGCTGCAGGCCGCGTTCACTTACGCACCGCCGATGCAGGCTTTGTTCCATACCCGGGCTCTCGAGATGAATGCCGTGGTCGAGATCGTTGCCGTCGGGTTCTCGGTGCTGGTCGTGCTGGAGGTCGAGAAGTGGCTGATGCGCCGTTTCCGGCGGCGGGTGGACTGAACCGCACACGTCCGGCATGGCCGGGGCGCAACACCTGAGCACCATTCGGCGTCCAGACAGGAACGCACCATGCAGAGGCACGTGGTGCCCATGCACCCGCGCACGGCCGCGAGCATCCTGCAAGCTTGGCGATGGGCTCGGTCGCCACGAAGGGCAGCAACAGCGACACCGCAACTGCCGCCCGGCCTGGCCTGGCCAGGGCCCTGCCGAGTCGTGCAGGCGGCGACCCGGTTTTCCGCAGTTTGTCCGCAGCTTTTCCGTACCGCCAAAGACAAAGGGCTTGGCGAAATCGCCAAGCTCTGATTTTCCTACCGAATTTGGTAGGCGCGAATGGACTCGAACCATCGACCCCCACCATGTCAAGGTGGTGCTCTAACCAGCTGAGCTACGCGCCTGAGTCAGCCTCGCAGTATATACCGGGATCTGGCACATGCTATTTGCGCCGGGCGTGACGCACGCCCGCAATGCGGCTGATCTGCGCCAGCACCTGATTCAGCCGGCCGGTGTCGGTGGTCTCCACGGTGAAGGTCATCCAGGCCGTGCCGCGGTCGCGGGCACTCTGGGTGTTCACGCCGGTGACGTTCATCTTCTCCTTGGCAAATGCCTCGCCGATGTCGCGCAGCAGACCTTGCCGGTCGCTGGCCTCGACGAGCACGTCCAGCGGGTACAGCGCCGGCCTGTCGCTGCGCCCGAGGCCCCATTCGACGTCGATCACGCGCCCCGGGCTGCCTTGCGCCATGTGAACGAGGTTGCTGCAGTCGCTGCGGTGGATGGCCACGCCACGCCCGCGGGTGACGAAGCCGCGGATGTCGTCCGGCGGCGCCGGCCGGCAGCAGCGCGCCAGCGTCGTCAGCAGCGAATCGACGCCCACCACGAGCACGCCGCCGCGGCCACCGCCAGCCTCGCTGCGCGAGCGGTGCAGGATGACGCGGTCCTCGTCGGGCGCGGGCTCGGCCGGGCGCAGCAGGTTCTCGATCGTGCGCAGCGAGAACTCGTCCTTGCCCACCACCTCGAACAGCGCGTCGGCCTTGTCGAAGCCCAGCTGTTCGGCCAGCAGGTCCAGCTTCAGCGCCGTGCGCCCTTCGCGCTGCAGCAGTCTTTCGACGAGCTCGCGGCCACGCGCGATGGTCTGGCCCTGGGCCTGTGCGTTGAACCACGCGCGCACCTTGGCGCGGGAACGCGGGCTTTGCAGAACGCCGGCTTCGGCATTCAACCAGTCCAGCGACGGGCCGCCTTCCTTGGCCGCGACGATCTCCACGGTCTGGCCCGACTGCAGCGCGGTGTTCAGCGGCACCACGCGGCCGTCGACACGCGCGCCGCGGCAGCGGTGGCCCAGGTCGGTGTGCAGCGTGTAGGCGAAGTCCACCGGCGTGCCACCGGCGGGCAGGTCGATGATGGTGGCCTGCGGCGTGAAGACGTAGATGCGGTCATCGAAGCCCGGGCCGGCCTGCTGGGCAGGGCCGCTGGCGTCGCCTTTGCCGTTGGCCTCGCCGGCAAAGTCGCGTTCCCAGGCCAGCAGTTCGCGCAGCACGGCCTTGCGCGCCTCGGCCACGCGGCCCTCGAAGTCGCCCGCCGCGCTGACGCCGGCGTAGCCCTTCACGCCGGCTTCCTTGTACATCCAGTGCGCCGCCACACCGTGTTCGGCGTGTTCGTGCATGGCGCGCGTGCGGATCTGCACTTCCAGCGGTCGGCCATCGGCGCCCAGCACCACCGTGTGCAGGCTCTGGTAGCCATTGGGCTTGGGGCGGGCGATGTAGTCGTCGAACTCGCCATCCACCGGCACCCAGGCTTCGTGCACCCGCGCCAGCGCGGCGTAGCAGGCGGGCACGTCGGGCACCACCACGCGCAGCGCGCGGGCGTCGAAGATGCGGGCGTAGCTCAGGCCCTTGCCCTGCATCTTCTTCCAGATGCTGTACAGGTGCTTGGGCCGGCCCTGCACGTCGGCTTCGATGCCGGCCTGCTGCAGCGCCGCCTGCAGCTGCGCGCGCGCGGCCTGCACCCCCAGTTCACGGTCGGCGCGGGTCTCGTCCACCAGCCGGGCGACACGCTGGTAGTCGGCCGGGTTCAGGAAGCGGAACGCCAGATCTTCCATCTCCCACTTGATCTGCCAAATGCCCAGCCGGTTGGCCAGCGGCGCAAACACCTGCAGCGATTCGGTGGCCAGGTCGGCCGGGCACGGCAGCCGCGTGGCGGCGAAGTAGCGCAGCGTCTGCAGCCGCGAGGCCAGGCGCAGCAGCACCACGCGCAAGTCGCGCGAAAACGCCAGCAGCATCTTGCGTACACGTTCGGTCTGCAGCGCACGCTGGCTGCCGGCCTGGGCTGCGGCCGGCGCCTGGCGCGCGGCGCGCTGGATCTGCACGAGCTTGCGTGTCAGCGCCACCAGGCTGGCGTAGCTTTCGCCGAAGGCCTTGCGCACGGTTTCTTCCGGGCGCTGCAGGTAGTCGCCCGCATACACCAGGTAGGCCGCCGCGCACAAGGCCGGCGAAGCACCGATGCTGCGCAGCGCGGCCGCGGTGCCGTCGGCATGGGCCAGGGCGTCTTCGCCGGTGTCCAGCAGCTGGCCCGCCAGCAGCGGCTCGGCGAAGGCACGGGCGCGGTCCAGCGCCAGCGCATCGGCGGCGGCCGTGGGCAGGGCCGATTGCGTGTCGTGGCTGGCCAGGTGCACCACGGCTGCCGCAGAGGCGGCAGGGGCCACCGTCTTCACCGCGCGGGCCCGGGCAGCATCGGCATCAGCCCAGCAGGAATTGCCGCACCACCGCACGCTGGTCGGGCTGCACCAGGGTGGGCGCGTGGCCGACCCCGGCAAATTCCTGCAGACGCGCAAGCGGGCCGCGCTGGGTCATGGCCCGGGCCGTGGCCGCGGACAGCAGGTCGGATTCGGCGCCGCGCAGCAGCAGCGTGGGGCAGGCCAGCCGGTCGTAGGCCTGCCAGAGCATCGCCTCGCCGAAGGCCGCCATCTCGGGCGTGGCGGCGCGGAAGGGCACGGCAATCGCCGGGTCGTAGTGGCTCTTGAAGCCGCTGCCCGATTCATGCGGCACCAGCTGCGGCCGCGTCAGCGCCAGCCATTGTTCGGGCGTATGCGGGCCGAAGCCCTGGCTGATGGACCACAACGCGGCCGCCGCCTCTTCGGCCGTGGCCCAGTGCGCCGGCTGCCCGAGGTAGCGGCCGATGCGCTGCAGTGAAGCCGGCTCGATGGCCGGGCCGACGTCGTTCAGCACCAGCTTGCGGATCAGGCCGGGCGAACCCGCCGCCGTGGGCAGGGCCGCCACGCCCAGGCCGATGAGCCCGCCCATCGACGTGCCCACCCAGTCCACCTGGTCCACGCCAAGCCGCGCCACCAGCGCCACCATGTCGGCCACGTAGCTCGGGATGCCGTAGCCGGCGGGGTCGGGCAGCCAGTCGCTGCGGCCACGGCCCACGACATCGGGGCAGATCACGCGGTAGTCGGCAGCCAGGTCGCGCGCCAGGGTGTCGAAGTCGCGGCCCTGGCGCGTGAGCCCGTGCACGCAGACCAGCACACGCGGGTTGGCGGGGTCGCCCCAGGCCCAGTAGGCCATGCGATGCAGGCCCTTGGCGTCGAGACAGTTCAGGTGGTGCAGGGTGGGTTCGGTCATGGTGGGGCTCGATAATCAGCGCATCGTATCAATGCATCCACAGGAGAAGACCATGCTCAAAGGCAAGACCGCCCTCATCACCGGCTCGACCAGCGGCATCGGCCTGGGCATGGCCAGGACGCTGGCCGCCCAGGGCGCGAACATCATGCTGAACGGCTTCGGCGACAAGGACGCGGCACTGGCCGAGGTTCGCACCGTGACCGATGCGCACGGCGGCCGCGTGGCCTACCACGGCGCCGACATGAGCCAGCCCGCGCAGATCGAGGCCATGGTGCGTGAATGCGAACGCGACTTCGGCGCGGTCGACATCCTCGTGAACAATGCCGGCATCCAGCACGTGGCCTTGATCGAGGATTTCCCGGTCGAGCGCTGGGATGCCATCATCGCCATCAACCTGAATTCGGCCTTCCACACGATGCGTGCCGCCCTGCCGGGCATGAAGGCCCGCGGCTGGGGCCGGGTCATCAACGTGGCCTCGGCCCACGGCCTGGTGGCTTCGGCGCAGAAAAGCGCCTACGTTGCCGCCAAGCACGGCCTGGTGGGCATGACCAAGGCGGTGGCGCTGGAATGCGCGACGACGCCGGTCACCGTCAACGCCATCTGCCCGGGCTGGGTGCTGACGCCGCTGGTGCAGAAGCAGATCGACGCACGGGCTGCGGCCAACGGCACGAAGGTGGCCGACGAAGAGATCAAGCTGCTTGGCGAAAAACAGCCCTCGCTGAAGTTCACCACGCCCGAGGAACTGGGCGAACTGGCTGTTTTCCTGTGCTCGCCAGCCGCACAGAACGTGCGCGGCGTGGCCTGGGCCGTCGACGGCGGCTGGACGGCGCAGTGAGTGAGCCCGGACACGAACAGTCCAGCGGACTGTTCGTGCCTGGCGAACGCCCAGGGCGCAAGCCCTGGGCATGAGCGGCCGGAAGGCCGCGAATGCACAAAGCTGTGCAAGCCCGCGATTTCACGCGGGCGAGGGGCGCAGTCAGCGCGCCAGACCGCGCGGCTACTTGGCCAGCTGCACGGTGCCGCTGACGTTCACCGTCACCAGCGCATTGCCGGCTTCCACCGGCACGGCGTTGTCGGTCAGGGCCATGCTGCTGGCCTGGGCGCGCATCATGTTGCGCACCACCGGCTGGCCGGGCTCGTCACCCGACACCGATACCTCGCGCAGCGTGTAGTTGCCCATGCCGAAGGCCTGCGTCACGGCGCTGGCGCGTTCGCGGAAGCGGGAGATGGCCTGGGCGGTGACGTCGGCCTCGATCTTGTCGCGCGCCTGGCGCGACAGCGAAAAACTCAGCCGCGCCACGGTCATCGTGCCGATGCGGCCGGCCAGGGCGGTGATGGCCTGGGTGTCGCGGCCCTGGATCATCAGTTCCGTATTGCCCTGCCAGCCCGTGATGCCGCCGGCAACGGTGGTGCCATTGCTGCGCTGCTGCGGCGGCGCATAGCGCGGGAAGAGTGAAAAGGCGCCGCTCTGCACTTCCAGCTGGCCGGGCCTGGCCACCTTGCGCGCTTCGGCCAGCGCCACTTCCAGAGCCTGCCGCAGCTGCGCCTGCACGGCGTTGGCGTCGGTGCCATCGCGGCTGGTGGACAGCACCAGGGTCAGCCAGTCGTTGGCCACTTCCACCGAAGCACTGGCCGAAAGCGCCACCACGTTGGCAGGTGGCGGTGTCTGCTGGGCCTGGGCCCGGCTGGTGGCCATCGGGCCCAGCGCCAGAACGGCAGCCAGACCCATCGCGCTGAGCGCACGATGGAAGGAAGGTGCGGAACGGTCGGTCATCGGGGGCTCTCCGAAAAAGTCAGAAGCAAGCAGGAAACAGGTACAGGATCGAGCGTACCCCGCCTTGGCCGGTGCTCGCAGCCGCACAGGACCAAGTGGCAGCCAGCCGCAAGTTCCGTTACAAGAAGTCAGGCTTTGCCGAAACGGCCGGCTGCAGCCGCGCACAATGCGTCTGTTACATATTTGGAGCTGCCCATGAATAGTCCGTCCACAGCCCGCGCCGACCGCGTGGTGGTCGTCGACGACGACGCCCGCATCAGGGACCTCTTGCGCCGCTATCTGTCGCAGGAAGGTTTCGACGTGCTGCTGGCCGAAGACGCCAAGGCGCTGAACCGCGTGCTGACGCGCGAAACCGTCGACCTCATCGTGCTCGACCTGATGCTGCCCGGCGAAGACGGCCTGTCGATCTGCCGCCGCTTGCGCGCTGCCGGCGACAGCACCCCCATCATCATGCTCACCGCCAAGGTGGAAGACGTCGACCGCATCGTCGGCCTCGAAGTGGGTGCCGACGACTACCTGCCCAAACCCTTCAACCCGCGCGAGCTGCTGGCCCGCATCCACGCCGTGCTGCGCCGCCGGCCCACGCCCGAAGCGCCGGGTGCACCTTCCAAGGAAGCGGCGGTCG
Organism: Rubrivivax sp.; assembly: GCA_022842595.1. Taxonomy (GTDB): domain Bacteria; phylum Pseudomonadota; class Gammaproteobacteria; order Burkholderiales; family Burkholderiaceae_C; genus Rubrivivax. The sequence goes on along the minus strand of JALHPF010000015.1, from coordinate 12,856 downwards.
TGAACTTCGGGCCGTTCGAATTCGATCTGGCACAGCGCCGCCTGTCCAAGAACGGCGAACAGATCGCCCTGACGACCGGCGAATTCAGCATGCTCAAGGCCCTGGTGCGCCACCCGCGCCAGCCGCTGTCGCGCGACAAACTCGCGCAGCTGGCCCGCGGCCGCGAATTCGAGCCCTTCGACCGCAGCCTGGATGTGCAGATTTCGCGCCTGCGCAAGATGCTGGAACCGGACCCGGCACAGCCTCGCTACATTCAGACGGTCTGGGGCGTCGGCTATGTGTTCGTGCCCGACGGCGCCAGCTGACCCGCCGCGACCCCACTCGTCGTTCCCAGCGTCCCAGCTGACCCCTTCCCGTTCCGAACGCCATCTTGCGACGTACTGCCCTGCCCGGGCTCAGCCTCTTCTGGCGCACCTTCTTCCTGCTGGCCGTGTTGCTGGCCGGTGGCATCTTCGCCTGGGTGCAGACGCTGCGTGCGCTCGAATTCGAGCCCCGCGCGGTACAGGCGGCGCAGCAGACCGCGGGCCTGGTGAACCTGTCGCGTGCGGCGCTGATGCAGGCCGATGGCATCAACCGCGTGGCCCTGCTGAAGAACATCGAGGCGCGCGCCGCCATCCAGGTGCGGCCGCGTGAGCCGGGTGACCGCTGGGAAAGCTACGAGGTCGACCGCTTCACCCGCCGCGTCGGCGAGGAACTGCGCGCCGTTCTCGGTGCCGACGCGGTGGTGGCCAACAGCGTCAACGGCCGGCCGGGCATGTGGGTGGGCTTTTCGATCGACCGCGACAACTACTGGCTGCAGGCCGAAGCCACCCATGCCGGGCCGCTGAAGCGGGACACCTGGTTCGTCTGGATCGGCATTGCCCTGCTGGCCACGCTGCTGGGCTCGGTGGCGATCGCCAGCCTCATCAACAGGCCCTTGCGCCAGCTGTCATTTGCCGCCAGCCGCATCCGAGAAGGCGACCTCGACTCGCGCCTGGACGAAAACACGCTGACCAGCGAGATCCGCGAGGTCAATCGCGGCTTCAACCGCATGGCGCGCGAACTGGCGCGCGTCGAAGAGGACCGCGCGGTGATGCTCGCCGGCATCAGCCACGACCTGCGCACACCGCTGGCAAGGCTGCGGCTGGAAACCGAGATGAGCGTTTCCGATGAAGACGCCAAGGCCAACATGGCCCTGGACATCGACCAGCTCGACGCCATCATCGACAAGTTCATGGACTACGCCCGCCCGGGTGAGACCACGCTGCGGCCGGTGCATGTGTCGCAGCTGATCGACCGCGAGATGGCGCTGTTCCGCGACCCCACGCAGATCCGCATCACCAGCCGTGTGGCCATCGACCTGGAAGTGCTCGCCGACGAGACCGAACTCGGCCGTGTCTTCGGCAACCTGTTCGAGAACGCGCGCCGTTATGGCCGCGGCACCTACACCGGCGTGGCCGACGTCACCATCACCTACCAGAAGACCGGGCCGTGGGCGATCATCAGCGTGCGCGACCAGGGGCCTGGCGTGGCACCGGAGAAGCTGTCGCAGCTGACCACCCCCTTTTTCCGCGGCGACGCCGCACGCACCGCCGCCACCGGCGCCGGTCTGGGCCTGGCCATCGTCGACAAGAGCATGCATCGCATGGGTGGCAGCCTGGAACTGGCGAACGCGCCTGACGGCGGGCTGATTGCGCACCTGCGGCTGAAGCGGGTTCTCTGAATCACCGTTCGTCACTTCCGGCCCTGCTTTTCAGGCTGCGCCCGGCTTCACCCGGTGCAGTCCTTCTTCATGGCGTCATGACATCGAAGCAGGCGCGGCCACCAGCAGGCACACCGCTCGCGCTTCGATGGCGCGGCCCTCGCCCACCGGGCCCATCTTCTCGGCCGTCTTGGCCTTGACGTTGACCGAAGTCAACGGCAGCCCGAGCGCAGCGGCGATGCGTGCACACATCGCCGGTATGTGCGGCGCCAGCTTCGGGGCCTGGGCGACGATCGTGCTGTCGATGTTGACGATGGCCCAGCCCGCCGCTTGCACACGGCGCGCAGCTTCTGCCAGCAGGGCCACCGAATCGGCGCCTCGGAAGGCGGGGTCGGTGTCGGGGAAGTGGCGCCCGATATCGCCGAGTCCTGCCGCACCCAGCAGGGCGTCGGTGATGGCATGCAGCAGCGCATCGGCATCGGAATGGCCGAGCAGGCCGTGCGTGTGCGGGATGGTGACACCCCCCAGCACCAGCGGCCGGCCGGTGACGAGCTGATGGGTGTCCCAGCCTTCGCCGATGCGCAGGGGGGATGGGGCTGACAGGGCGGGCAGGTTCAACGTGTCTCCAGCAGGCGGCGGGCCAGTTCGAAATCGGCGGGCCAGGTGACTTTCAGGTTCTCCAGGTCGCCGGGCACGAGCCGCGGCGACAGGCCCAGGTGTTCGATGGCGCTGGCTTCGTCGGTCACGTCCGCACCCGCCTGCGCCGCGGACTGCAGCGCGCGCTGCAGCAGGCCCAGGCGGAACATCTGAGGCGTCTGCGCGGCCCATTTGCCGGCGCGCGGCACGGTGCTGGCGCTGCGGCCTGGGTGCTCGGGGTCTTCGGCCTTCAAGGTGTCGGCCAGAGGCAGCGCCAGCAGGCCGCCGACGGGGTCGTCGATGCAGGCGTCGATCAGGCGGCTCACCCAGGCCGGCTGCAGCAGGCAACGGGCGGCGTCGTGCACGAGCACCCAGTCGTCGTCGTTTGCGCCGCGCTCGCGCAGCGCATGCAGACCGCTGGCCACCGAAGCCGCGCGGGTGGCGCCACCCTGTCGCACCACCCAGCCTGCGAAAGCTGGCGCGCAGGCTTCGAATTCATCGTCGCCGGGCGCCAGCACCACCAGGGTCGCCGCCAGTCGCGGCACTGCGGACAGCGCCGCCAGGGTGTGGGCCACCACGGACCGTCCGGCCAGCAGTGCGTATTGTTTGGGCCCGCCGGTGCCTGCACGCAGACCCACACCCGCACAGGGCACCACGGCGTAACAGCGCGGCGGCTGCCCGGGGGCTGCGGTTTCTCGGGCGTTCGGCAGCACGGGCATGCCCCGGATTCTAGAATCGCCTTCACTGCCGAATTCCGCACGCCCCGCCGCATCGTCGACGGGGCGATTTGCTTTTTCCGCGCTCGTTTCCAGGCTGCTCCACAGCATCACGCATGCAACTTCCCACCATCGCCGCCGGCCGCCGTTTCACCCTGCCCCGGCCGGTCGGCTCCGCCGACGCCCTGCTGCTCGGCCATCTGGCGCAGGCGCGCAAGGCCGAAGGCCGCATGCTCGCCATCTTCACCGCCGAGCCAGCCGACACCGCGCGGCTGGCCGACGAGCTGCCCTTCTTTGCGCCAGGCCTGCGCGTGTCGGTCTTCCCCGACTGGGAGACCCTGCCCTACGACACCTTCAGCCCGCACCAGGACCTGATCAGCGAACGCCTGGCCACGCTGTGGGCGGTGCGCAATGGCGAGGTCGACGTGGTGCTGCTGCCGGCCGCCACGGCGCTGACGCGGCTGTCCCCGCCGTCGTTCATGGCCGGGACCACCTTCAACTTCAAGCAGAAGAGCCGGCTCGACGAAGCCAAGCTGAAGTCGCAGCTGACGCTGGCCGGATACCAACACGTCAGCCAGGTCGTGAGCCCGGGTGAATACGCCGTGCGCGGCGGCCTCATCGACCTGTTCCCGATGGGCAGCCTGGTGCCCTACCGCGTGGACCTGTTCGGCGACGAGGTCGACTCGATCCGAACCTTTGATCCTGATTCACAGCGCAGCCTCTACCCGGTGCCCGAGGTACGACTGCTGCCCGGCCGCGAGTTCCCGATGGACGATGCCGCGCGCACCGCTTTCCGCGCGCGCTGGCGCGAAAAGCTCGAAGGCGACCCCACCCGCAGCCGTGTCTACAAGGACATCGCCGCGGGCCTGGCCAGCGGCGGCATCGAGTACTACCTGCCGCTGTTCTTCGACGAGCCGGGCACGATCTTCGACTACCTGGGCGAGCAGGCCGCCCTGGTGCTGCACGGCAAGGTCGACGAGGCGCTCGACCGCTTCTGGACCGACACCCGCGAGCGCCACCGCTTCCTGCAGCACGACCCGGAACGGCCGATCCTGCCGCCGCCGGCCATCTTCATGCCGCCGGAGGAATTCTTCGGCCGCACGCAGGCGCACGCCACGCTGTCGCTGCGCGGCAGCGAGCCCACCGAATGGGCACGGCCGCTGCCCGACATCAGCATCAACCGCGGCACGCCCGAGCCGCTGGCGCTGCTGGAGCAGCACATCCAGAAGACGCCGCACCGCGTGCTGATCGTCGCCGAGAGCGACGGCCGCCGCGAAAGCCTGCTGGAACTGCTGCGCGACCACCAGATCAGCGTGCCCAGCGTCGACAGCCTGGAAGACTTCCTCACCGGCAGCGAGAAGGTGGCGATTGCCGCGGCGCCGCTCGCCGAAGGCTTCCACTGGCACGACGATGCCGCCGCGGTGTCGGTGCAGTTCCTCACCGAGACCGAGCTCTTCGCGACCACGCCGCAGGCCCGCCGCCGGCGCAAGCAGGAACAGACGAGCAGCGTCGACGCGCTGATCAAGGACCTGTCGGAACTGAAGGTGGGCGACCCGGTCGTGCACATGAGCCACGGCATCGGCCGCTACCAGGGCCTGGTGAACATCGACCTCAGCCAGGGCAATGGCGAGGGCGCCAGCGAGTTCCTGCATCTGGAATACGCCGACAAGGCCACGCTCTACGTGCCGGTGGCGCAGCTGCACCTGATCAGCCGCTACACCGGCGTCAGCGCCGAGGAAGCCCCGCTGCACCGGCTGGGCAGCGGCCAGTGGGACAAGGCCAGGCGCAAGGCCGCCGAGCAGGTGCGCGACACCGCCGCCGAGCTGCTGAACCTGTACGCCCGCCGCGCTGCGCGCGAGGGTTTTGCCCACCGCTTCAGCCCGCACGACTACGAGGCCTTTGCCACCAGTTTCGGCTTCGAGGAAACGGCCGACCAGCGCGCCGCCATCCACGCCGTCATCCAGGACATGGTGAGCCCGCGGCCGATGGACCGGCTGGTCTGCGGCGACGTCGGCTTCGGCAAGACCGAAGTCGCGCTGCGCGCCGCGTTCGTGGCCGTGCACGGCGGCAAGCAGGTCGCCATCCTGGCACCGACCACGCTGCTGGCCGAACAGCATTACCAGACTCTGGTCGACCGCTTCGGCAAGTGGCCGGTGAAGATCGCCGAGCTCTCGCGTTTTCGCAGCGCCAAGGAAGTGAAGGTGGCGCTCGAGGGCATCGCCGACGGCAGTGTCGACATCGTCGTGGGCACGCACAAGCTCTTGTCCAGCGACTGCAAGTTTGCGCGCCTGGGCCTGCTCGTCATCGACGAGGAACACCGCTTCGGCGTGCGCCACAAGGAAGCGATGAAGGCGCTGCGCGCCGAGGTCGATGTGCTCACGCTCACGGCCACCCCGATCCCGCGCACGCTGGGCATGGCGCTGGAAGGCCTGCGCGACCTGAGCGTGATTGCCACCGCACCCCAGCGCCGGCTGGCCATCAAGACCTTCGTGCGCAGCGAAGGCAACAGCGTCATCCGCGAAGCCGTGATGCGCGAGCTGAACCGCGGTGGCCAGGTCTACTTCCTGCACAACGAGGTCGAGACCATCCAGAACCGCAAGCAGAAGCTGGAAGAGTTGCTGCCCGAGGCGCGCATCGCCGTGGCCCATGGCCAGATGCCTGAGCGTGAGCTGGAACACGTGATGCGCGACTTCGTCGCCCAGCGCCACAACCTGCTGCTGTGTTCGACCATCATCGAAACCGGCATCGATGTGCCCACCGCCAACACCATCGTGATGAGCCGCGCCGACAAGTTCGGCCTGGCGCAGTTGCACCAGCTGCGCGGGCGGGTGGGACGCAGCCACCACCAGGCCTATGCCTACCTGCTTGTGCCCGACCTCGAAGGCCTGACCAAGCAGGCCGGCCAACGCCTGCAGGCCATCCAGGACATGGAGGAACTCGGTTCCGGCTTCTATCTGGCGATGCACGACCTGGAGATCCGCGGCGCCGGCGAGGTGCTGGGCGAAAACCAGAGCGGCAACATGATGGAAGTGGGCTTCCAGCTCTACAACGACATGCTCAGCGAAGCCGTGCGCGCCTTGCGTTCGGGCAAGGAACCCGATCTGCTGCAACCCTTCGCCGCTACCACCGAGATCAACCTGCACGCCCCCGCGCTGCTGCCCGACGCCTACTGCGGCGACGTGCATGTGCGCCTGGGCCTGTACAAGCGCCTGGCCACGGCCGAGCGCAGTGAGCAGATCGACCTGCTGCTCGAAGAAATCACTGACCGCTTCGGCAAGCTGCCCACGCAGGGCCAGACGCTGTTCGACACCCACCGCCTGCGCGTGCAGGCGCGGCCTTATGGCGTGCTGAAGATCGACGCCAACCCGAAGGTGATGAACATCACCTTCAGCGACAAGGCACCGGTGCCGGCACAGCGCATCGTCGAGCTGGTGCAGAAGAACCGCGCCATCAAGCTGGCCGGCAACCACAAGCTGCGCATCGACCGCGAGATTGCCGCGCCCGCCGACCGCGCGCACTACCTGCGCGATGTGCTGCGTTCACTCGGCCAGCCGCTGGCCACCGTCTGACACTGTCCGACCACCTGGAGACTCCTGCGATGACCGACAAAGCCACCGAACTCGCCAGCCAGCTGATCCGCAACGTCGACAGCATCGAGCTGAAGGACTTCGCGCGCGGCAGCCTGTACGCCAGCCGCGGCGGCAGGCTGTCGGCCGGCACCGCGGCGAAGAAGCTCGCGGCGGGCGTCGACACCCTGCCGCCCGGCAAGCGCAGCTGCCCCTACCACTTCCACCACGCCGAGGAAGAGATGTTCATCGTGCTCGAAGGCAGCGGCACCTTGCGCGTGGCCGGCGAGATGCTGCCGATCAAGGCCGGCGACGTCATCTTCATCCCGCCCGGGCCCGAGTACCCGCACCACATCCTGAACACGTCCGATGCACCGCTGAAGTACATCTCGATCGGCACCAACGAGCCGATCGAGATCTGCGAATACCCTGATTCCGGCAAGCATCTGGTGGGTTCGCCGAACTTCCACACCATCGGCCGCAAGGGCGGCGAGATCGACTACTGGGACGGCGAAACGTGAGCGAACCCAAGACCTGGCGTCTGGCCGATTTCAGGCTCGTCGCCTTCGACATGGACTCGACGCTGATCAACATCGAGTGCATCGACGAAGTGGCCGACGCTGCCGGCCGCAAGGCCGAGGTCGCGGCCATCACCGAAGCGGCCATGCGCGGCGAGATCACCGATTACAAGGACAGCCTGCGCCGCCGCCTGGCACTGCTGCGCGGCGTGCCGGCGTCGGCGCTGGAAGAGGTCTACGCCCGGCGCCTGAAGCTGAACCCTGGCGTGACCGAATTCGTGGGCGCCTGCCGCGCGGCGGGCTTGAAGACCTTGCTCGTCAGCGGCGGCTTCACCTACTTCAGCAGCCGCGTGCAGGCGCGGCTGGGGCTGGACTTCGCGCGCGCCAACGTGCTGGACGTGGCTGACGGGCGGCTCACCGGCAGCCTGGTGCCGCAGCCCTGGGGCGACATCGTCGACGGCGCTGAAAAGCGCCGCACGCTGCTCGAGCTGGCCGACCTGATGGGCATCACGCCGGCGCAGACCATCGCCGTGGGCGACGGCGCCAACGACCTGCCGATGATGCGCGCTGCCGGCCTGTCGATCGGTTTCCATGCCAAGCCGGCCGTGCAGGCCGAGGCCGATATCGCGATTGCCGAAGGCGGTCTGGATCGCGCTTTCGCGCGGCTTCTCGTGCCGGTCTAGAGACCCAGGCGCGGCCCGCGGCGAGCGGGTGCGGACGGCAGCATCCGCTCAGCCTACCGGAGCCCTGTGAAGAGAGCCTTGACTTGAATATGCTGTCGAGAAAGCGCCTTGTCCGAACCCTCCGCGGACGCTCTGCTGGCAGGCCTGGGCGCCCTGGTCGGACGACACGGCGTCACGTTCCGGATGTGGGCGCCGCATGCCGAACAGGTGTGGGTGAAGGGCGACTTCATTGGCTGGGACGATTCCCGCGCACACGGCAAGTGACGATTTCCGTCGGCCACGGGCCGATCGTGGACCCTGCGGCGTTCGACGGGCAGGGCGACGACTTCCGCCTGCCCGGGCACCGTGAATCCGTGATCTGCGAAATGCACGTGGGCAGTTTCCAGGTGCCGAAGGACGGTGCGCCAGGGTCCTTCGCCGACGCAGAGGCCCCCTTCCCGCATCTGTGCGACCTGGGTGTGAATGCGATCCAGCGCATGCCCGTGCTGAATCTGCCGGTGAATCTTCCTGGGGCTGCAATACTGCAACTGTGTTCGCGGAGGAAAGCGCCGACGTTGGGCCCGATGCGCTGAAGCGCTTCGTCGGCGAGGCCCATGCCGCGGGCATCGCGGTGATCGTGGGTGTCGTTTACAACACTTCGGTTCCAGCGCTGGATCTCTGGTGCTTCGACGGCTGGAGCGAAACGACGGCGGCGACATCCGTTTCTTCAATGACCACCGCGCCTCCACGCCCTGAGGCGCGACCCGCCCGGGTTACGGCCGGCGCTGAGCCAGCGCAGACCCGGCGCCAGCAGCCTCGTCCGGACTCGACGCGGCGCAGCCGGTTTAGGCCCGGCGCAAGCTCAAGGCGGTGTCGCCACCCGCCAGATCGAATTGCCGACGTCGTCGGCAACCAGCAGCGCGCCGTGGCGGTCCATGGCCACACCCACCGGCCGGCCCCAGGCTTGCCCCTCGGGGCTGAGAAAACCTGTCAGCACATCCACCGGAAGGCCGCTGGGCATCCCCTGGCTGAACGGCACGTAGACGACCTTGTAGCCGGCATGGGGGCGACGGTTCCAGGAGCCATGCAGCCCGATATACACGCCTTCGCTCGAAGCTGCTGCGGCAGCTGCCGCAACGGGTGCCCGCGACCCGGCGAGCAGCGCCTTCGCCAGCGCCGGGTTCGTGCCGGTCGCCAGGCCCAGCGCGGCCACGTGCGCCCCCAACGCGTAGTCGGGCACCACGGCGCGCGCCACCAAGGCCGGCTGCTGCGGACTGACTCGGTCATCGACATGCGGGCCGTACCAGCTGTAGGGCCAGCCATAGAAGGCGCCGTCCTGCACGCTCGTCAGGTAGTCGGGCACCAGGTCGCTGCCGATCTCGTCACGTTCGTTGACCACCGCCCACAGGCGGTCTGCGCCGGTGATGCTGCGCATCCAGGCCAGGCCCACGGGGTTGCGCAAGCCCGTGGCGAACAGCCGCTTGGCGCCGCTTGCGCGGTCGATCTCCCAGATCGCGGCGCGGCCGGCCTCCTCGGCCATGCCATGTTCGGCGACATTGCTGTTCGAGCCGACGCTGGCGTACAGCTTGCCGCCGCCGGCATCGGCCACCAGACCCTTGGTCCAGTGGTGGTTGCGCGGCCCGCCCGGAAGCTCGGCGAGCTTGCGGCCCGCACGGTCGATGCGGGTCTGGCCTTCGGCGTAGGCATACTCCCAGATGGCGTCGGTGTGGGCCACGTAGAGCCGATCTCCGACCACGGCCATGCCGAATGGCGAGTTCAGGCCTTCGAGGAGCACGCTGCGCATCTCGGCCACGCCGTCGCCGTCAGCGTCGCGCAGCAGCGTGATGCGGTTGGCGCTGGGCACCCCGGCGCCGGCTCGCGCCATCACGAGCTTCATCACCCAGCCCTTGACGCCGCCTCCGGCTTTCTCTCGCGCCGGGGCGTTGGTCTCGGCCACGAGCACATCGCCATTGGGCAGCACCAGCAGCCAACGAGGGTGCGCCAGTCCGCGCGCGAAGGCCGTCAGCCGCAGGCCAGCGGCGGGCAGCGGCAGAAGCCCCGCAGGCCACGGCGAAGCGGGCGCGATGTGCACGGTGGGGATCAGGCCTGTCACCGGCTCGGCCAGGCGCGGCTTCGAACCGACGTCGGCGCCTTCGGGCAAGCGTGTGCGCTCGCTGCAGGCTGTCGTACCGAGCACCCCCGCGCAGGCCAGCACCCAGACCCATGGCGGCCGGCCGGCCTTCATGACCGATGGCCCGGGCGCACCAGGCTGCCAGCGTCGCCTGCGGCTTCTTCGTGCGGCTGCGTCGGCGTCAGGGCCTGTGGAAGCGTGGTGGCGTCGGCCAGATTCATGCCAAGCCTCAGCCGCCAAAGAAGAAATAGACGAGCACCAGCACGACGACCGGCACGCCCAGCAGCCAGCCCAACACGTATTTGCCCATGGATGTGTCCTCGCGCGCCGTTTTGAGGCCATCAGTGTGGAACGCCCGCCAGCGGGCCGTCCGCAGGACGAAGCCACGCGGCGGTGTAGGAACAGACGCCGGCGGCGCGGCGCCGATCTGCCGGCTAGCCGGAAACTGCCGCGCCGCGCCCGAACACCAGCACCACCTGGTCGCGCAGCGCCTTCACCAGACCCAGTTCGTCGGCGTCCAGCTTCAGGGTGCCGGCTTCGGCCTTGTCGGCGTAGATCAGGCCGAACGGCGCGCCCTTGTGCATCAGCGGCAGCAGCAGGAAGGTGGGCGCGTTGACGGCGCCGCGGTACCAGGCCGGCAGCTTCTGCGCCAGCGGGCCCGTGGTGGCGTCGGCGATCAAGGTGTCGGCGCCGCGCGCGCACAGCGCGGCAAAGAGGTCACCCCGGCTTGCCTGCGCCGGGTCGATGCGCAACGCTGCGCTCACGGTCTGCGACGCTTCGCCCAGGCCGAAGCGTCCGGTCAGCAGCCCACTGCGCGGGTCGCGCAGGCAAAAGACGACGCAGCGGCAGTCCAGTGCAGCTTGCAGCGTGTCCAGCACCAGGCGCAGCATGTCGTTGAGCTTCACCTGGCCTGTCGCCACCGCGGCCTGTATCTCGATCAGCCCCGTGCGCAGCGTCTGGCCCGGGGCGTCAGCAGCCTCGGCCGCGGGCGTCGGCGAGGCGTCGGACCGGGCGATCACGAGCGTGCGGTCGGCCGGGCCGGCCGCTGCCGCTGCCGCTGCCGCGGAGGCAGGGGCTGCAGCGGCCGCTGCGGGGCTGGGCAAGGCCGCAGGCGCTGTGTTGCTGATCAGTCGGCGTGCCGGCGAGCCGCGGGCAACCTGCAGGTTCATCGCCTGCGCCAGTTGCGAGAGCTTGGAGCGCGCGTCGTTGGCCGTGGCGACGATGTCGCGGGCGCTGAGCCCGAGTGCCGGCGCATAAAGTTCGGCCGCTGTCAGCAGGGCCAGTTGCTGGGGTGCGCCGTCGTCGGCAAGCAGCGCATCGGTCAGCGCATTCGCGCCGCGTCCCAGCCAGCGCAGCCGCTCCACGCCTGGCTGCAGCACGCGGCCGGGCACGTCGCCTTCTGGCGCACGCATCGCACGCTGCAGGTTGTCGGGCAAGCCCCAGGCCTTGGCAATACCCAGACCCAGGTCTTCGTAACCCAGGCCCAGCACGCGGCGGGCTGCGGCTTCGCGCGCCGGCGTACCGGCGGCTTCGCCACGCAGCTGCTGGCGGATCTGCATCGCCTCTTCCGGGAAGTAGTACTCGGTGAGCAGTCGGCCCAGGTTCTGAAACATGCTGCCGAGGAAGGCATCTTCGCCTTCGCGGGCCAGCGGCGTCAGCTCGCTGGCCAGGGTGCCTGCCATCAGGGCCCGCAGGAACTCTTCCTTCAGCAAGGCGGCGTGGGCCTTGTCACCCATGTGTTCCATCAGCACCACCGACAGCGCCATGTTGCGGATACCGGCAAAGCCCACCAGCGCCACCGCACGCGACACCGTGGCCACACCGCCACCGGCGGCCTGCGCGAAGTGCACGGTGTTGACCATGCGCAGCAGCTTGTTGGTCAGCGCCACGTCCTTGAGGATGGCCTCGGACAGGGTGGCCAGGCTTTCGGTGTCTGAAGTGACCAGCCGCTGGATGCGCACGACCGAATCCGACATCGCCGGGAAGTCGGTCTTGTGGCGCATGCGGCGCAGCAGGAATTCCAGCGTGCCGTGGCCGGCTTCGACGACGGGCTCGGTCGACGGGTTCAGCCAGGCCTGCAGCGCGGTGCGCAGGCTGGCCGCGCCTTCGTAGCGCTGGCGGGCGTCGCGGGCCAGCGCCCGCTGCACGATGCTGCGCAGGCCGTCGTCGACACGCACGCTGGCGGGCAAGGCAAGGTCTTCGTCCTGCACCCGCTGCAGTGCGCGCATCGGGTCGGTCTCGCGCAGCAACGGTGTGCCGCTCAGCAGCTCGGCCAGCATCACACCGGCGCTGAACACGTCCATCGCCGGCACCGGTGCTTCGCCTCGTGCCGCCTCGGGCGACAGGTAGCCCGGCGTGCCGACGATGGCGCCGGAATGGGGCGAGGCCCCTCCGCCCTCGCCCTCGCCCACGCGCGCGGCGATGCCGAAGTCCATCACGCGCGGCCGGCCGTCGCTGCCCAGCAGTACGTTGGAAGGCTTCAGGTCGCGGTGCACGATGCCCTGCGCATGCGCGGCCGCCAACGCATCGAGCACGCCCAGCATCAGGCCCACGGCTTCCTGCGCCGGCCAGGCCGGCCGCTGGCGGCGGGCCTGCTGCAGGGTCGGGCCTTCGACCAGCTCGAACACCAGGTACGGCTGGCCGGCCGCTTCGTCGGCCTCGAACACCGGCACCACGTTCGGGTGCGCCAGGCGGCTGACGGCACGCGCCTCGTTCAGCCATTCGCTCACCGCCGCGGCGTCGGCCGCGGGGTCGAGCAGCTTCAACGCGACGTCTCGGTCCAGGCGGGGATCGTGGGCCAGCCAGACGGTGGCCTGTGCGCCACTGCCCAGCACCCGCTGCAGTTCGAAGCGGCCGACGCGGCGCGCCGGGGCGACGACGGCGTTCAACGCGCGCTCCGCTGCGCGGCAGCGGACCGCAAGCCGCCGCGGGCGGCAGGCCCGGCAG
>JALHPF010000014.1 GCA_022842595.1 Rubrivivax sp. | reverse complement strand
GTGCCGTGGCGGGCAGCGGCGCACCGCGCCAGGCCGTCGCCACCGGCACCTGCGGCGCTGCCATGCGCTGCAGCCAGCGGCTGGCCCAGCCGCTGCGTGTGCGCAGGCGGCGCACCACGCCGGTCTGCGGCCATTCCTGCCAGGCCACGCCGGCGTCAAGGCACCAGGCGGCCACCGCCAGGTCGCGGCGGTAGGTCCAGCCCGGGCCAGTTTCCTCGTGGCTGAAGAGGTGGGTGAAGTCGAATTCGCGCCGGAATTGCGCCAGCACCTGCAGCAGCGGCCCCACGCGCACCAGCAGCGGCAGGCCGCGCGCGGCCAGTGCCGCACGCAGGGGCGCCAGGCTGGCCAATGTGAATTCCAGATGCTGGGCGTCGAACTCGGCGCTGGCCAGCCATTCGGGTTCGATCACGAACAAGCCGGCGGCAGCCTCGCAGGCCGCCGCGGCGGCCAGCGGGGCGTGGTCGGCCAGGCGCAGGTCGCGCTTGAACCAGACGAGGGCACGGGTGGGCATGCGCGGCATTGTCCCGACCGGCCCGCCCGGCCACCGGTCAGGGGGCTTTCACCGCCAGCTCAGCGGATTGGTGCGGTAGCAGCCGGCCAGCTCACGGAATAGCAGCGGGTGGGCGCTGGCGAGGGCCTGTGGGCGTTCGAAGAAGAGTTCGCTGGTGACGGCGAAGAACTCGGCCGGGTCGGTGGCGCCATAGGCGTCGATGAGCCCCGGCTCGCCCTGCGCCAGGCGCTGCTTCAGCGCCTCGAACTCGGCCTGCATCGTGGTCGCCCAGCGCTGCCGGGCGCCGCGCCCGGCGACGAAGGGCGCGCCGTTGGCGCTGCCGGTTTCCTGGTCGAGCTGGTGGGCAAATTCATGGATCACGACGTTGTGGCCGTCATCCGGCACGGCCGCGCCGGCCAGCACGTCGGGCCAGGAAAGGATCACCTGACCCTGCTGCCAGCTCTCGCCGGACAGTACGCGGCGCGTGTCGTCCATGAGGCCGAGGCCGTTGGGCACGGCGCGGTCGACGATGAAGGGATCGGGGTAGAGCAGCACCTGGCGCAGGTTGCGAAAGCTCGCGCCGCGCCGGTTCAGCAGCAGCAGTGCGGCCTGCGCCGCCACCAGCACCCGCATTTCGGTCGACACCACCAGGCCATTGCAGCCGATGAAGGGCACCTCGGCCAGCAGCACCTGGGCGTGTTTCTTCAGCTGCAACTGCAGGTCGGCCGGCAGGGCGCGAAAGCCCGGCATGCGCTGGCGCAGCACCTCGCGCCATTCCGGTGGAAAGGGCTGGCGCCGAACCCGGCTGCGCCGCCACTGCACGCGCAGCCAGGGCCCGGCAAGCCAGGCCAGCACGGTCAGGGCCAGGGCCAACAGCAGCAGGACGAGGGCGAAATCACTCACCCGGCCAGATGGGCGCGCGGCGTGAGGATTTCAAGTCGGCCACCCCGACGTCTTCAAGTTGTCCCGGGCTTGCGTGCCGCCCATGCGCGGCGCCATTGCGGTGCGAACAGCAGGGCGATGGCTGCACCGTAGACGAAGATGCCTACCACCGTCGCCAGCGCCAGGCCCAGCGCGTCCTGGCTCGTGTGCAGCGCGCGCAGTGCATGCAGCGCCGCCAGCATCACGCCGGTGGCCAGTCCGATCTTCAGGGTGTCGCGCCAGGGCCAGCGGAAGCCCAGGTGGCGGTGGGCGAGCCAGCCGCTGAGCACCAGGGTGGCCAGCGAACCCAGGGCCTGGCCGACGACGGCGCCCCGCAGGCCTTCCAGCATCAGCCCGGCCAGCGACAGCGCGGCGCACAGCACGATCTCGAACATGTCCACCTGCGCCAGCATGCGCACCCGACGTTCCAGCACCATCAGCTGGTCGGTGGTGTGCATGTGCAGGTTGCGCAGGGCGCCGGCCACGACCGACAGTGCCAGCAGCTCGCTGGTGATGACCTGGTATTCGCTGGCGACGAAGAGTTGCACCAGCGTCGGGCCGAGGATCTCCACCGCCGCCGTCACCGGCAGCAGCACGCCCACCATCAAGGTGGCATTCAGCACCAGGTGGCTCAGTGCTTCGTCGCGGCGGTTGTCGTTGAGCAAACGCGCGGCCAGCGGGAACGAAGCCGTCGTCACCAGGGTTGCGGCCACCGCCGCGGCGCGCCGGCCCAGCGCCCAGCCGACGATCATCAGCCCGAGCGTGGCCGCACCCGAATGCCATTGCACGAGGTAGCGGATGTAGTTCTCGGCCACCCAGCCCAGCGCCGACAGCCCCAGCACCGGCCCGCCGAAGTCCAGCGCGGCGCGCAGCAGCGCCGGGTCGGCTTTGGGCCAGCGCCAGGCGATGCCCAGCCCCGGCAGTGCCAGCACCACGCCCACCGTCTGCGCCAGCGCGTAGGCACCCAGCAGCACGATGGCCGTGGGCTGCAGGTGCTGCATGGCCAGCCAGCCCAGCAGCAGCCCGCCCAGCGGCCCGGCCGTCTGCAGCAGCGTGTAGGGCAGGAAGGCGGACTGCGCCCGAGCCCGTTCCGCATAGTGCGTGCTCACGGCCTTGGAGGCAAAAAACGCCGCCACTGCCATGGCACTGGCCGCCCAGGCGTGGTCGCCGGGCAGGGCCCAGGCGGTGACGCCCGCGACCAGCGCACTGAGCGCCAGGCTGGCCAGGACAACGGCGTTTTCGGTGAGCAGGAAGCGCTGACGCTCGGCCGGAACGCTCGCCGTCGGCCAGTAGCGCAGCACATACACGGCGAACCAGCCCAGGCAGCCCAGATAGGCCAGTTCCTGGGTCACCGTCACCAGCGTGTAGGCGCCCATCTCGGCCGGCGCCAGCCAGTGGGTCCACAGCACCATCGAAGCCAGCTGCGCCAGCGGCGACAGCAGTTGCGCCGGCAGGTACTTCAGGGTGTGGCTGATCAACATGGTGCCAGGCTGCCCAGCAGCCGCAAGTAGGCGCCGCATGCGGCCGTGTCGGTGTATTGCCCGGCATGGGCCATGGCGCCGGCGGGAGCCCCCGGGGTGTCGACGGCGCGCTGCAGCGCTGCGGCCATGGCGGCGGCGTCGCCCACCGGCACCAGGGTGCCCCAGCGGCCCCCGGCGAGGATTTCGCGCGGGCCCACGGGGCAGTCGGTGGCGACCACGGCGCAGCCGCTCGCCAGGGCTTCGACGAGCACGTTGCCGAAGCCTTCGTACTGGCTGGCCAGCGCCAGGACCGCGGCGTGGCGCATCCAGGCCTGCGGGCCTTGCACGCGGCCCACCAGTTGCGCCACGGCGGCCAGGCCCAGGCCTTCGACGGCGGCCTGCAGTGCGCCGCGCTCGAGGCCGTCGCCGGCGATCAGCAGCCGCGCCTGCGGGCGCTGCGGGTGCAGCCGGGCAAAGGCCTGCAGCAGCACCGGGATGTCTTTTTCGGGGCTGAGCCGGGAGACGCTGAGCACGACACGCAAGGCCGGGTCCAGCAGCCAGGGGTGCGGCGGGGTGGCATGGGCTTCGGGCTCCGCCGCAACTGGCCAGGCCGAATCGAGCACCGGGTTGGCAATGGTGTGCAGCCGCGCCTGCAGGGCCGGGCCGACCATGCCCAGCAGGTCGCGCCGCACGCCTTCGGACACGGCGACAACGGCATCGGCGCGCGGGTAGGCCCAGCGCACCAGCGGCGGCAGCGCGCGGTAGCGCCAGCCACCCTGGCGACTGATCTGCAGCGACAGCGGCGCATGTTCGCTGAGCACGCTGCGGCAGCCCGCGCCCCGGCGCCGCGCCAGCGCCACCGCAGCCACCGCGGCCACGTTGGTGTGCGGGAAGGCACTCAGCAGCCAGCGTGGCCGCGCGCTACAGAGCCAGTGGCTGAGCGCTCGCACGCTGCCCACCGTGCTGGCATGCCCCAGCTGCACCACGCCCAGCCCGGCCGGCGGCTGCACTTCGGCGCCCTGCAGCGTGTGCACGAGCAGGTCCACGCCCAGACCGCGATGCGCCAGGCCGCTGGCCAGCCGCAGCATCGACAGCTCACCGCCACCCTGGCGCAGGTGCGGCACGTAAACCGCCAGCCGCGCCGTCATGCAGACCCTTCACGGGCCAGGCGCCGCCGCAGCTTGAGCCAGCCCAGGGTGGGGCTGAACACATGGCGCTTGCCGTCGACGAGGATGCGCCGGCCCCAGGCGTTGACGGTGTGCAGGCCGTGCGGGCAGGGGCCGCTGCGGTCGGGCTTGAGCTGGCGAACGGGTTCTTCTTCGAATTCGGTCGGGCTGCAGCGCAGCACGCGCTGCAGCACCACGCTGGCGCCGTAGCTGCCCAGGCAGTTCTGCGCCGGCCGGTACAGCTGCCCCTGGTGCCAGAACAGCGCGCCCGCCATGCGCGCACCGGTCACGTCGACCTTCACGGGGTTGTTCGCATGGGGCTGCCAGGGCCCTTCGGGGCGGTCGGCGTGGTACAGGCAGAGATTGTCCATCGCGCCCTGGTCGACGTCGGTGCAGGCCAGCCAGTAGCGGCCTTCCCACATGAACAGCGCCGGGTCGGCCGCGGCCATGCCTGGCAGCAGCGTGGCCAGCGGCTGCCAGTGGCCACCAGCGTCGATCTCGTGCAGGACGCAGGTGCGCAGGGCCGCGGTCTCGGCCAGGCCGAGCCAGCGGCCCTCGAGCTGCACCGCCATCGGGAAGGACGCGTGGCGGCCTTCCCCCAGCGGCAGCACCTGGCGTTCGGCCACGCCGTACTGGCTGGGATTGAAGCGCAGCTGCTCGATGCGGCCGACGCCGCTGCGCTCGTCGAAGTACTCGGCCAGGATGCGGCTTTCGCTGCCGGCCACGGGCGCCGGGTCAGCCCAGTAGCCCAGGCCGCTGTAGGGCGTGAGCCAGCGCGTGCGCGGCAGCTTCTGCAGGCTGGCGAGCGCGCCCATGGGCAGGTCGATGACGCCGAGCCGCCATTCCTCGCGGAACCAGCGCGCTTGCTGCCGCGCCAGCCAGGAACGGCAGCGGCCTCGCAACAGCAGGTCGATGCGCGCGCGCGGCCGCGGCACCCTGCGGTCGGCGGGCAGGCCGGTGGCGCGAGGGCTGGGGTAGACGTGGTTGGACGGCGGCACGGCCAGCAGCAGGTCGAGCCCGGCGTGCCACAGCAGTCGCGCGGCGGCGCCGGCCACGCGCTGCACGCCCAGCGCGTAGTGGCTGTCGGCATCGACGTGCAGCTGGCGCAGGCAGACCCAGCCACAGCCCAGCGGGTGCGGCGCCCACAAGGCCAGGGCGACACCGCGGCCGCCGGTGATGTCGTCGAGCAGCGGCAGCGACGGGTCCAGCGCCTGGCCATGGCGGTCGGTCAGCCACCAGTGCATGGGCTCGGTGCCAGCGCTCGTCGCGGGAAGAACCGCCGGGGGCGGGGCCAGGTGCAGCCTGACGTCGGTCGCTGCCAGGCCGCCAGCGTCGGCCTGCGCCTTGGCCGCGGCACCGGGGGGTGGCGTGAAGCCGATGTCCGCGCCGCCGGCGTGTGGGGCCCGGATCGCGTCCAGTGCCGTGATGCAGGGTGTCAGCCAGACCGGCCGCGGCCGGGCTTCAGGCAGTGCCCAGGCCAGGCGCACGGCTGCGGGCATGGCCCCGGGCATCACAGCCACCGATACAGGCGCGCCGGCAGGTGAAAGCTGCGCTTGTTGAGCACGGCGCCGAGCACACGCACATGCACGGCCTGCAGGTCCTCGAGCAGCTGTGTGACCACCGGCTTGCGTGTGCGTGCCGACTCCAGCACCACCAGCACGCCGTCGCACTGCGGGCCGATCTGCAGGCAGGCACCGGAGACGTCGGCGGCCGGCATGTCGAGCACGATGAGGTCGAAGCGTGCGCGCAGGAACTCCCAGAGGTCACGCCGCGTCACCAGATCCCAGGCGTAGTCGGGCTGGTCGTCGTGGTCCATCCCGAGGCCGAGTGCGGCTTCGGTCAGCCCGCGCTGCTTGTTGCCCAGCACGCTCTCGATGGGCTGGCCGCTGCGCAGCACGTCGCACAAGGTCGGCTGGCCGTCCAAAGGCGGCAGCGTGCCCAGCAGCAGGGTGTTGCGGCCCAGCTTGCCCGCGTTGGCGCGCGCGTAGTGGCGCGCCAGCGTGCTGGTGCCTTCGCCGGTGCCGCTGGCGACGAAGCCGATGACACGTGCGGCCAGCGGCGGCACGATGGCGTCGACCCGGGCGACGAGATCGTCGACGGCGCGGGCATCCAGGGGCAGGGGCCGGGTCCGGTCTTGGGCAATGGCGGCGGTCATGGTGCGGGTGCGGAAGGCAGCGGTTTTCGTTGGCAGGGAAAGCAGGGGGGCGATGCTTCAGTTCAGAACAGCGGCCGCAGGCGGCCGCCAGCCTGGCGCAGCAGGTCTCGCGCGGTGCGCAGCACGAACATCGAATTGGTCGACAGATAGCGCCACCACAGCCGGCCCGGGTCGGAACCCAGCCGGTGCAGCCACTCAAGCCCATGTTCGCGCATCCAAGGCGGCGCACGGCTCACGGTGCCGGCATGGAAGTCGAAGGCTGCGCCGAGCCCCAGCATCACCGCTGGAATGCGGCCGCGGTGGTGGCCGAGCCAGCGTTCCTGCTTCGGGCAGCCCAGGCCGACGAAGAGCAGGCCGACACCGGCCAGCGCGATCTCGGCGCAGATGAGGGCGTCTTCTTCGGGCGTGGCGTCGCGAAACGGCGGCGAGTGGCTGTAGGCCACCTGCAGCCCGGGGAAGTCGCGCCGCAGCGCGGTCAGCAGGGCTTCCAGCGTGTCGGGCGTGCTGCCGAAGAGGCCGACCTTGATGCCGTTGTCCAGCGCTGCGCGACAGGCCCGCCACATCGTGTCGGGGCCGTCGACGCGGTCTTGCCGGGCATGGCCTTTCAGCCGCAGGGTCCAGGCCACGGGCGCGCCGTCGGGCACCACCATGTCGGCTCCGCGCAGGGCCAGGCGGTGGCTTTCGCTGCGTGTGGCGGTGACGGCCGAGTGCACGTTGCAGAAGCACACCGTGCGTGATTCGCCGGCCTGGGCCCACTGCACCAGCTGCGCCGTGACCTCGGCACTGCTGAGCACGTCGACCGACTGGCCGATGACGGTGTCGCGGGTTCGTGCCAGCAAGCCATGCTGGGCCGGGCGGCGTACGGCGCGGCGCATCATGGCCGGGCCGAGCGCCAGCGCCCGGTAGTTGTCGTACACCGGCGCCAGCACCTGCGCCGGCTGATAGTGGGCCACGGCTTCGAGCGCGGTCTTGCGCCAGAAGGGCGCGGCCAGCAGGGCCTGCACCAGGCTGTCGGCGAAGGCCGGCACGTCGTGGCGGCCGACGACGATGCCGTTGACGCCGTTGTGCACCACACGCTTGACTTCACCGACATCGGTCACCACCGCGGGCGTGCCGCAGCCCAGCGCTTCCAGCAGCGCCATCGGCATGCCTTCGTAGGCTGATGACAGCGCGAAGAGGTCGGCAGCCTGCAGCAACCGGGCAATCGTGCCCTGCGACTGCAGGCCCAGGAAGCGCACACGCTGGTGCAGGCCGAGACTGCGCACACGGGCTTGCAGCTCGTGGCGCAGCACGCCGTTGCCCACCAGCAGCAGGACGGCGTCGGCGCCGGGGCCATGTTCGCCCGGCGTCACCGCGCGGGCAAAGGCCTCGAGCAGCAGGCCGGGGTTCTTCTGCGTGTCCAGCCGGCCGACGAAGCCGACCCATTGCGCCTGCAGCGGCAATTCGTATTCGGCGGCCAGGCTTTCGCGCAGCGCCTGGCGCCGGGTCTCGGACACCGGGTGGAAGACATCGGCGTCGACCCAGGTGGGCACGAAGCGCACCCTGTCACCCAGCGCGGGATAACGTTCGCGCAGCGTCAGGACGCCGCTGTCGCGCACACACCAGGCGCTGGCCAGCTGGCCCACGGCCTGGGCTTCCAGACGCTCGTACGCAGCCGGCAGCTTGCGCCAGAGATTGTCGGAAGCGGTGGCTGCGATCGTCTTCGGGTCCTGGTGGAAGAAGGCGTTTTTCGGCCGCGGGTCACCCAGGTACAGCAGGCTGGGTTCAGGGCGGTGGAAGTCGAAGACGTCGAAGTCGCCATAGAGGCGTGAGCGGTACTTCCAGGCACCTGCGGTGTAGCGCAGCGAAAGCGGCAGGCGGCCGCGGGTGCCGGCGTCGGCCACTGCCACGACCGGGAAGAACGAGTATTCGCGGTGGCCGGCATGGCAGGGTGTCCAGCGGCCGAGCGGGCGCGCCTTCAGGTCGGTGCTCATGCCGACGAGGCTGAAGCGGATGTCGTCTGGCGCCCACTTGATGAGGCCGCGGATGAAGGTGTCGATGCCGCCGGGCACCACGCCAGCAGGGTCGGCCGGGTAGAAGATGCGGATGTTGGCGGTGGCGGGGTGGCTCATCGGGCGGCTCCTGCCGGTCGCCACGAAGGCAGTCTGCCGGGCCGAAGGGGGCTCTTGCGTGCCGCTGCCGCGCCGGCCGGGCGCAGCGCCGTCGCGCATTGCAGCGCCACCGCCAGCAGCGTCAGCGACGCCGTCTTGGCGGCCAGCGTGTTGGCCCCGCTGGCGATGATGAAATACATGACGATGGCCACCTTCAGCGGCGTGCGCGCACCGCGCCACAGGTGCAACACCAGGCAGGCCAGCCCGGCCAGGAACAGGCTGAAGCCCACCAGGCCCAGCAACACCAGCAGGTTGACCCAGAAGTTCTCGATGGCCTCGTAGCGCAGGTCGATGCCGACGCGCCCGGCGATGCCTTCGATGCGTTCGACCGGAATGCCGAACCACAGGTCGGTGCCGCGCACGTAGCGCAGCACGTCGAAGGCGAGCAGGCGCACGTCGGCGCTGTTGTCCCACGTCAGGTTCTTGAAGATGCGTTCACCCAGGCGCGTGGTGGCCACGACCGCCGCCAGCGTGGCACCGGCCAGCGCCACGCCGAGCAGGCCACCGCTGATCTGGCGGTAGTTGTACCGGCCGCGCACCAGGTGCCATGCCAGCGGCACGCAGGCCAGCAGCGCATACAGGCCGACGGCGGCCAGGTTGCTGCGGCTGCCGAAGCTCAGCAGGCCCAGCGTCAGCAGGCCGAGTGCGGCCAGCCGCAGGTGCAGCGACCAGGGCATCACCACGACCACCGGCATCAGGCTGACGGTGACGAGCGAATTGGCCAGCGGGTGGCCCATCAGCGCCGAGGCACGGAACCAGTATTCCTCGACGATGCCGTCGCGGCCGGCGAACAGCGGGATCAGGCGTCTGCCGGTGGCCGCTTCACCCACCGCCAGCGCGGCATTGGCCAGCAGCATCAGCATCAAGATGCTCAGCAGCTGGCGCTGGCGCCCGCGGTGGTGCATGACGACGGTGAGCGCCGCGATGCCGGGCATCCACAGCGTGTCGATGAAGAAGGCCTGGCCCGATGGCCCGTGGCGCAACACCGTCCAGACGAACACGCCCACCATGCAGGCCATCGACGTGGCCAGCAGCCGGTGCTTGCGCGCCAGCTCTGCCAGCGTGCCCAGTGGGTTGCCATGGCTCACCAGGCCAGTGGCGAAGGCCAGCATCAGCACATAGCTGCCGGGGTGGATCTTGCTCGGGAACGGGCCCCAGGGCAGGTCGTAAGGCACGCCGAGCCTGTGCAGCGCCGGCGCCGACAGCACCATGCGCAGCACGACACCCGCCACCAGCAGCCACCAGGACAGGGTGCGCCAGCCATTGCTGAGCGCCGGCTGAGGCACCACGCTGCCAGGGATGTAGGTCTGCGTGGGCAGCAGGCGAGATGCGTTCATCGGGCCCCGGCCCTTGCTGGCGCGGCTGTGGCCGCGGCTGTGTCCAGAAGGCCCAGGGCGCCATGTGCCAGCGCGTCGAGCGTGCGCCGGCCCTGCTGGCCGGGCTGTGCCGACTGCGCGGTGATGCCGAAGATGTCGGTGTAGTCCCAGAGCGTCCAGCCGATGTCGTTGGCCTCGAGTGCGCTGCGCATGTCGTGGATCCAGCGGTAGCGGGACGGCGCGTCGACGCCGGCACGGATGCAGCCGAATTCGTTGCAGAGCACGCGCACCCCCTGTTCGCGCGCCCAGCGCCCGGCGCGGTCCATCTCGGCGCGCAGGCGCTGCGGGCCCCAGCCGGCTTTCAGGTGGTCGGCCATTTCCTGCGCGGCGCGCGGGTGTGGCTTGCGCAGCGGCAGGGCGCTGTCGTGCGCCGCGTCGGGCGGGTAACGCAGGCCCTGGCGCAGGCCGGCGGTGGTGTAGCGCTCGTCCTGCCAGACGGCGCCCTGATGCGTGAACAGGAAGGGCTCGTAGTGGTGGAAGACGTAGGCCACGGCCGGGTCGTTCAGCCTTGTCAGGCCCGAGAGCGACTCGAAACTGCCCCCGCGTGAACCCGACAGCAGCACCAGATGCGCCGGCGCCTGCGCGCGCACGGCGTCGAGCAGCCGCCGCTGCAGGCCGGGCCAGCGCAGCCGCTTCAGGCCGTAGTACTGCGGTTCGTTGAACAGCTCCAGTGCCACCTGCGTTCGTGGGCGGCTCGCCAGGTTGCGTGCAAGCTGTTGCCACAGGCGCTGCAGTTCGGCTTCGGTGTCGGGCTGGTCTTCGATGATCTGCTTGTCGGCCGGCTCCAGGTGCAGGTCGACGATGACTTCCAGCCCCGCGTCGACGGCCATGTCCACGGCGCCCAGCAGTTCGCCCAGGAAGGCGAGCTGGCCGCCTCGCTGCGGGTGCCAGCCACCAACGACCGGGTCCACCGGCAGGCGCACGTGGTCGAGTCCAAGCCGTTTCAGGCCGCGCAGTTCGGCCAGCGTCAGCCCCTGACCACGTTCGTATTCGAACCAGTGCGACAGGTTCAGTCCGCGCGCCAGCCGCGGCAGCGCTGCGGCAGTGGCCGGGGTGGGCGCCTGCGGCCGGGCCTTGGCGTTGACGCCGAACGTGGCCAGGGCCGCGGCGCCCAGCCAGGCCCGCCTGTCGCCGTCGGGGCTGGCGGTCATCGTGCTGCCGCGGGAATGGCGCCCAGCAGCGGCAAGCCCAGTTCACGCTGCACGTCGGCCGGCGTCAGGAAGGTGTCGCGCCACAGCGCGCTCAGGAAGGCGGTGAGCAGGGCCGCGCCGATGCTCAGGATGATGCCCAGCACCAGTACCAGGCTGCGCTTGGACTCGGCCTGCGTCGGGACCGCCGGGCGCTGCACCACGCTGACGTTGCTCTTGCGCTGGCTGTCCAGGTCGGTCAGCACGCGTTCGTCCCGCAGGCGCTTGGCCGCGGCTTCGTACTGCACTTCGGCCAGGCGGCGTTCGCGCTCGAGCGTACGCAGCTCGCTTTCGCTTTGCGCCAGCAGTGCCAGGCGTTTGTCGAGGGTGGCGCGCTGGCTGGCCAGGGCCGTCAGGCCCGACTGCGACTGGCTCAGGTCGGCCGCGCTCTTCACCAGGTCGGACTCGGCGCCGTCGCGCACGGGGCTGCGGCCGGTGCGCACCGACTGCGGCGGCGCTGCGTCGAGCATGCGCAGGTGTTCGTTGACACGTTCGATGTCGGCGCGCGCGTCCTGCACCTGGGCTTCGGTGTCGAAGAACTTGCTGCTGGCCTCGCGTTCCTTCAGCCTGAGTTCCAGCAGCAGCTTGCGTGCGGCCTCGGCGGCTTCGCCGCGCGAGGTGTCGGTGGACAGCTTCACCTCGGGCTCGATCTGGCCCAGCTGCGAGCTCAGCGACGACTTGCGTCCGCCGGCCTGGGCCAGCGCCAGGTTGATCTCGGTCTGGCGCTTCTCGATCTCGCTGCGCTGGGCCAGCAGCAGCGACTGTTCTTCGGCGAAGGAGCGGATGCCGCGTTCCTGCTTGAAGCTGGCCAAGCGCGCTTCAGCGGTGTTCAGCTGGATGCGGCGCGCACCCAGTTCCGCTTCGGCCTGGCCATTGCTGGTGCTGGAGAACACCTGCTGGCGCTTGCGCAGATAGCTTTCGATGATCTGGTCCAGCACCTTGGCCGCGATCTCGGGGTCGTCGTGGCTGAAGCTCACCTGCAGCAGGTTCGAGCCCTTCAGCAGGTCGGCATTGATGGCGCGTTCCAGTGTCATCGCGGCTTCGGCCTGCTGCAGCGGCGTAGCCGTGCGGTTGCTGGTGATGCCCGGATAGATGTTGGCCACGCCGACCTTGCCGACCACGCCTTCGATGACGTCGCGGCTGGTCAGGATCTTGGCTTCGGCCACGAGCGTCTGCTCGCGGTCGTAGGGCAGCGGCTGGGCGGTGCTGGGGTCGCCGGTCTCCGGCGTGTACAGGTACTCGCGGCCCAGGCGCAGCAGCAGCGAGGCTTCGGCGGTGTACTTCTTCGGCATCGAGGCCACCACCAGCAGCGTCAGCAGCAGACCGGCGAGCAACGCAGCGCCGATGCGCTTGCGGTCGTGGAAGGCGATGGTGAGCAGGTCACGCAGCGTCGTCCGGCCTGAAATGGCGGTGATGCCCATGCGCTCGAAGCGCCCGTCGTCGATCTGGGTTTCCTGCCATGCGTCGCTCATGCCAACGCGCCTCATCGCACACTTCCGTTCTCGTTGATGGTGTAGCTGAACCCGAGGCTGAACGGGACGATGCGTCGCACCCACTGGTCGATCCACAGGCCGGCACTGGCAATGCCGCTGCGTGGCACCAGCACCACGTCGTAGGGCGCCAGCACGATGTCGTGCGCGCCTGGCTGGCCCGACATCACGGCGGCCAGGTCCAGCTTCATGATGATGCGTTCACCGCCGGGCCCCTGGCGCAGCACGGTGACATCGGCCGGCTGGGCGCTGTCGCGCAGGCCTTCGGCAGCCATCACGGCCTGCAGCGCCGTGAGCGGCCCTGCCAGGTTCTGCACGCCCGGGCGTGCGACCTCGCCGCCGACGAAGATGCGCTGCGAAGGCACGCTGCCCTGCACATTGATGACGACCTGCGGCCGCCGCACCCGTTGCGACAACGCGGCCTGCACCTGGTCCGACAACTCGGCCAGTGTGAGGCCGACGACCCGGAATTCGCCGAGCAGCGGCAGTGACACCGCGCCGTCGCCCCGCACCACGGCCGCGGTGTTCATCTCGGGGGTGTAGAGGAAGCGGAAGTTCAGCTCGTCACCGACGCCGACCCGGTAGGCCGCCACCTGCGTTTGTGGATGCGCAGGGCTCTGCGCGGTCTTTTGCGCATTCGCGTGAGCGCCGAGCAACAGCAGGCCGCACAGCAGCAAGAACGCCCCGACATGTTGCAGCCCCAGTGGCGGCAAGCAGGCGGTGGGTGGCAGGGACGGTGCGGAACACATGCTGGGCGGGCGCAGGAACGCGGATACGACTGGAAAAGTGAACTTGCCGATGCCGGAAACAAGCGTTGGCACGCAAGGCTCGTGACAAAACGACCAGGTGAAAGACTGCGTGAAACTTCGAGGAACTGCCTTGCTGCAGGAGCTTGGCACCGGGCCCCGCAAGCGCGCTGACGATGTCAGCAAAAGAATCGAAATTTACGTTTCGTAACGTGACTACCGACAACTTGTTCCGGTGTGTAAATAGTATTCGGTGGCAGTGGTGCGAAGGGTGCCGAACGCCCCCCGAGACGCGGGAGCACGGGGCCTGCACACGGGCCAAACCTCGAAAAATCCCGTCTCGGGCGGACCCGCGTCCAGCCGTTGCCGCAGCGTGAGCTTGTGACGGCGGGCCCTCGCGAATCGGGGGGGCAGGTGCCCTTCGCGGTGGCGACAATGGCTTGCGAGGCTGTGCCTGGCATCCCCACCGAGCAACCCCCTGGCCTCATGAACGGCACCGTATTCGCACCCTGGCTCGAAGAAGCGCACAGCCACTGGAACCAGCGGCCCATGCGTCTGCAGCATCGCCTGCACGAGCATCCGGCGCTGCAGATCGACGCGGTGGCGGCCTTGATCGAACGCTATCCGCGCAATGACTACGCGCTCGTGCACACCAGCCGGCATGGCGACGGGCGCGCACGCTGGCGGGAAGGTGAGCTGGGCAGTACGCCGGGCCGCGAGGTCATCGAGGCCATTGCCGGCGGCAGCCTGTGGCTGAACCTGCGTCAGGCGCATGCCCACGGGCCGGCCTATGCGCAGCTGCTCGAACAGGCCTACGCCGAAATCGCTGCCCAGGTTCCGGGCTTCACGGCCGGGGCCTTGAAGATGGGCATCCTGGTCTCGTCGCCACGCGCGCAGGTGCATTACCACTGCGACCTGCCCGGCCAGTTGCTCTGGCAGATCCACGGCCGCAAGCGTGTGTGGGTCTACCCTGCGGCAGCCCCTTGCCTGCAAGCCGAGTGGCTGGAGGACATTGCCTACACCGGCTTCGAATTCAGCCTGGTCTACGACCCGGCGTTCGACAGCATGGCCGTGGTCTTCGACCTCGAACCCGGGCAGATGCTGACCTGGCCCCTGAACGCACCACACCGCGTCGAGAACGGCGACTGCATGAACGTGTCGGTGACCACCGAGCACTGGACGCCTGAGAACCGGCGCGCGCAGAAGGTGCACCTGGCCAACGCCGTGCTACGTCATCGCCTGGGCCTGCGCCCGCGCGGCCGCGCCCTGGCCGGGCCCGGCTACTGGGCCAAGGCCGCGCTGCAGGCGGCCTGGCGCCGCAGCCCCTGGGCCGGCAGCACGCAGAAGGCGCTGCGGCCGATCGAGTTCAGGCTCGACCCGCTGGCGCCAGGCGGCATGGTGGACAACATCGCCCGGACCGCATGAACCCCGCCGTGCCGCGCTACCAGGCTGCGGCGTTGAACAGCCTTGATGAGTTCCTGCAGCGCGCCAGCGCCTTGCAGGGGCCGGGCTGCCTGCCGTTCCACGGCAGCGCCTGGCTGCGTGCCTGGTTCGAAACGCTGGGCAGCAGCGAGGGCCGCCAGCCGCTGTGGCTGGCGGTCCAAAGGCAGGCTGGTGACCGCTGGGTCGACGCCATGCTCCTGCCGCTGGTGCAGCAGCGCCGACACGGGCTGCGCGAGATCAGTTTTGCCGACGCCGGCGTCGTCGACTACGTGGCGCCGCTGACGGCTGGCGACTGGCACGGCGGCAGCCACGAAGCCCCTGCCGCCCATGCCTTGTGGGCGGCGCTGGCGGAAGCGCTGGGGGGCCACGATGTCTGGCGCGTGGAAAAAATGCTGCCTGCGGCACTGGCCGAAGCCGGTGGCATCACCAACCCGCTGGCCTTGGCCTGGCGCACCCTCAACGGCGAAATGTTTGGCAACCAGTTCAGCGTGACCGGATCATGGGAAGACTGGCGCCGCGGCCTGGACAAGCGCGTGCGCAAGGAGATCGAGCGCTGCTGGCGTGTCTTCGAACGCAGCCCCGTGGCGCGCTTCGAGCATGTCACCGACCTCGAGCAGGCCCTGGCGCTGTTCGAGACGCTGGAGCAGCAGCAGTCCGCGCGAATGCACGACGTTCCCCACTACCGGCTCGACCGCGACCCCTACCGCGCCTTCTACCGCCGCCTGCTGGCCACCGGCCTGGCCGACGGCAGCGTGGTGCTCACGGCGTTGCGCGACGGCGACGACGTCGTCTCCGCACTGTTGGGTGTGGCCAGTGGTTCGCGCTACATCGCGCTGCGCCAGAGCCTCGGCGGCGACGCCTGGAAAAGCTGTTCGCCCGGCCGCCTGCTCGATGAAGGCACCGCGCGGCACATGCATGGCCAGGGCCTGGACACCTTCGACTTCGGCGTCGGCGATTACTTCCACAAGACGACGCTGGGCATGACACCGATTCCGCTGCGTGACACCTGTGTCGCATTGTCCTGGCGCGGTGTGCCTGCGGTGCTGGCCTGGCGGCTGCGGCGTCGCGTCAAGCAGCTGGTGAAGCAGCCGCAGACCGCGCAGGCCCGACTGCTGGCGCCGCTTCTGGCGCTGCGTCGGCGCTGGCTCGCGCTGGCCGACGGCGCCGTCGACAGCCCGACGACGGGCGCATGAGCAGCGCCGCCACTGCCCAGGGCCCCTGGGTGCTCGAACCTTTCGGGGCCGACGGCTGGCCAGCCGCGCGCCGGCTGCTGCTGGCCTGCTATCCGTGCACGCCAGCGGCCCTGTGGGACGCCGGTTTCAAGCGCCTTCGCCACGTGCCCAGCGCCCCGGCTGGCGAGCCGATGGGCATGATCCTCAGAGGCGCGCAGGGCCCTGCAGGACTGGCCCTGCTGCTGGCCAGCCAGCGACCGACGGCAGGTGCGCCGCAGCGCTTGGTGAACATCAGCAGCTGGGGCATCCTGCCGCAGGCCCGGCAGCGGGCGCTCTGGATGGCGCGTACCGGGCTGGCCGAGCCGGGCACCGCCTATTCCGCGCTGACACCGATGCCGTCGCTCCACAAGCTGCTGCTTCGCATCGACCTGGCGCCGGTCTGCCACCAGCATGTGCTGGTCTCGACCCCGCGCCTGGCCTGGTCGGCCAGGCGCGCGCCGCCGCCACCGGCCGTGCTGGCCGGCCGCAGCGCGCTGCAGGCCTTGCGCGACGACCCGCTGTTCGCCGCCCTGAACGACCATGTGCGGCTGGGCTGCGAGGTGCTGGCGCTGGAAAGTGCCGCGGGCGTGCAGGGCTGGGTGCCACTGGTGTTTCGCGCGCAGCGGCGGCTGGGATGCCTGCGCACTGCGGAGCTGCTGTACGCGCCCTCGCAAGCCCAGGTGGCCGAACACGCCCGGGCCCTCGCCGCGCCACTGCTTCGCCGCGGCTTCCTGCTGATGGGTTTCGACGCCCACGAAGACGTGCACCCCGCCTACCCCTGCACCCGCCTCTTCCAGCGCCGCTACGGCCGCGCGCTGCCAGCCGCACGCGGCATCGACTACCTGTATTCCGAATTCGTCTACCTGCACCGCTGAGGGCTGGCCGGTGATGGCGGCTTCGGCCCACAGCGGCTCAACGGCTCAAGCCAGATGCAGGCCTTCGTCGGCAATCACGCGGTCCAGCGCCTGTTCGAACATCACGCGGGCGGCGCCGGCCAGGCTGCTCAGGTGGCGGTGCAGGGCTGCGTCGGCCGGGTTGCGGACATCGCAGTCGGCGCTGTATTGCTCGAAATGGGCGAGTTGCGTGACGATTTCCGCCAGGTGGCGCGGGCATTCGCACAGCACCGAACTCGGCTGCTCGCCCAGGCTCGCAAGCTGTTCGTCGCTGTAGCGGCGCGCGCTGGGCAGACGCGGCCCGCTGGCCGGCATCGGGCTGTGTGCCGCCGACGCCAGCAGGCGCAGCAGTTCGCGCCCGGTGCAGGGCTCGCGGCGAACGATCGCACCGGTGGCGCGCAATGACTCGGCCACCGCTTCGGCGCCGAAGGCGTAAAGCACGATCAGTGTGCTGGCGCCGAGCTGCTTTGCCAGCCCGAGCGCCCGCTCGGCCAGCGCCGGGTGCAGCGATGGCAGATGAACCACCAGCACATCGGGCGCGTCTGCGGCGTCGTGGCTGCCCGGGTGGCCGAGCGCTGCTTCAGCCTGGCCCAGGTCTTCATGAGCTCGGCGCGGGGCGGCGCCCACCGCCTGCAGCTTCTGCGCGACGCTGCGCCCTACCACCACCATGTGCAGGCCCGGCACGGCCGCGGCAGCGGCGCTGCGCGCCGGTGCCGTGGCGGCCAGGCCCTGCAGCTCGCCGAGGGCCAGGGCGGCGATGGTGCCGATGGCGTGTCCGCGGTCGCTGAGCTGCTTGAGCAGGGCCAGGCGCTGCACGTCCAGCGTTGAATACAGGCGCTGACCGGTGGGCGTCTTGGGGGCGGCAACGACGCCGTAGCGGCGCTCCCACACCCGCAGCGTCGTCACCGGCAGGCCAGCCAGGCGTGCCGCCGTGCCACTGCGCAAGCGGGCATTGACCGGCAGGCGGCTGGCATCGAGCAGTTCGGTGGAGTCGTCGAGCGCTTCAATCGTCATGGTGTTGCCTCTGGGTGTCTACGGTATTGCCAAGATTGACTCGGAATATAGCGACATTGAACCGACCTTGAATCGTAAATATCGATATCACCGTGTGAACTTTCAGGACAAAGCCACCACAAACGCTACCGAGAGGTCACAATCCGACCAGCATGAACAAAACCCTCGATCGACCCAGGAGCAACCGCGAAGCAGGCGGCGTGCAGGCTTTCGGCCCGACGATCTACTTCGACGGCGCCTGCCCGGTCTGCTCGCGCGAGATCGCCGTCTATCAGCGTCAAGCCGGTGCCGAAAGCTGTACATGGGTGGATGCGAGCCGTTGTCATGACTCGGAATTGGGTTCCGATCTGACTCGGGAAGCGGCACTGAAACGACTTCATGTCCGCCAGCCCGACGGGCGGCTCGAACATGGGGCGTTGGGGTTCGCTGCCATGTGGTCCGCGTTGCCGCGCACAGCCTGGCTGGGTCGCGTGGCGCGCGTGCCGATCGTGGCCCTGCCGCTGGAGGCGGCCTACCGCGCTTTCCTGGCGCTGCGCCCCCTCTGGCGCCCGGCGGCGGCAGCAGCCCCGGCGGGAGCGCCAGCCTGGCCTGCCGAAACCGCGGCCGACCTGCGCAGTGACCATGCCGGCGAGGTCGGCGCGATCCAGATCTACCGCGGCGCGCTGGCGGTGGCCCGTGATCCGGCACTGCGTGCTTTCGCCCACCACCATCTGGCGACGGAAGAACAGCACCTTCGCTGCATCGAACAGCACCTGCCGCGCGCGGCCCGCAGCCGTCTGCTGCCTGCATGGCGCGTGGCGGGCTGGATCACCGGCGCGCTGCCGGCGTTGTTCGGCCCGCGCACCTTCTACGCCACGGTGGCGGCCGTCGAGACCTTCGTCGACCGGCACTACGAAGAACAGATCGATCGGATCGACAGCACGTTGTCCAGCTTGCCGGCGACACCACTGACGGTACGACTCGCAGCGCTGCGTGCCGACCTGCAGGCCTGCCGCGAGGACGAGATCCGCCACCGCGACGAGGCACGGGCTGCCGGGCCGGCCACCCACCCGCTGGTGCGTGCCTGGGCGGCCGCTGTCGGTGCCGGCTCTGGCCTTGCGGTGGCGCTGGCGCGCCACATTTGATCGCCTTCTCTCCAGCCCTTGCCTGATTGCCCGTTGTTTGCCCCCATCCCCCCCAGCAGCTGCCGAAGCCGACGACTGCATCCACCGCGAAAGGCTCGATGATGTTCAGCTCCCAGTCCCTACCCGCCCGTGTTGCCGTCATCGGAGCCGGCATCGCCGGTGCAGCCTGCGCAGCCAGCTTGCGTGAAGCCGGCCTGGCCGTGACGCTGTTCGACAAGTCGCGCGGCATCGGCGGCCGCATGGCCACACGCCGCGCCGAATGGGCAGCGGCCGACGGCAGCCCGGTGTGCGCCGAGTTCGACCATGGCGCGCAGCACATCCAGGCCCGCCAGCCGCGATTCAGGGCAGCGCTGCGGCGTGCCGCTGCCGCCGGTGTGGTCGCGGCCTGGTCGCCGCAGGTGCATGCCGCGTGGCCGGCGCCAGTGCAGCGTGAGAGCTGGGTGCCGCTGGCGTCGATGCCGGCCCTGGCGCGCCACTTCATCGGCGATGTGCCGACCCAGCTGAACTTTCAGGTCCAGCGTCTGCAGCGGGGCGGCGACGGCTGGCGGCTGGTGGCCGTGGACGGCAGCGTGCAGGGCCCGTTCGACCAGGTGCTGCTGGCCATGCCCCCGGCCCAGGCCGCGGTGCTCTTGGCCGGCCACCACGACCGCTGGGCCGACACGCTGGCGGCGGTGCGCATGGCACCCTGCTGGACGCTGATGGCCGCCACCCAGGACCTGGACTGGCCCTGGGACGCTTGCGAGCCCGAAGCGCAGCGCAGCCCCTTGGCCTGGGTGGTACGCAACGACCGCAAACCTGGGCGCAGTGCCCCGAAAGGCATGGCCACCTGGGTGGCCCATGCCAGCGCCGCCTGGAGTGCCGCCCATCTGGAAGCCACGCCTGCTGCCGTGCAGGCCGCCCTGAGCCAGGCGCTGGCGGCCCTGCTGCCTACCGGAATCAAGCTGCACTGGCACCACCGTGCGGTGCAGCGCTGGCGCTATGCCGTGCCAGCGGCCGGCGCGGCCACGGCAGGCCCGACCCAGGAATGCTGGTGGGACGCCCGCCGCGGGCTCGGCGTGTGCGGCGACTTCCTGGGGTCGACAGGCGCCGCGTCGGCCGGCGGCGTCGAAGCCGCCTGGCGTTCAGGCGACGAGCTGGCCGACACGCTGCTGGCGGCGCTGGACGATGAGACAGCCGCGGCCCTGCCGTTGCAGGAGCAGCCAGCCGCCGTCGACCAGGACATGGGCCTGGCCCTGGCCCACGCAGCCTGAGCGGCAGGCGCTGGGCTGGCCAGCGCCTGCCACGCCGGCGGCCAGGGAATTCAGGGCCGGCTTCCCCGGCTGAGGCTTTCCATGCGCAGCGCCAATTGCTGTTCGAGTTCGGCCAGACGCAGGCGTTGGCGGTGCGTGTCGGCTTCGGTGCCAGCCTGGCCGACGGCATCGCCCGGCGTCAGCGCTTGGCGAAGCGTCGCGATCTCGCGCATCAGCGTCACCTCAGGCGGCAGGAAGCCGCTGTCCTTGAGCATCTTGAACGGCAGGCGCAGTTCGGCCGGCGTCTCGTCGTAGCCGTCACCCAGGTCCAGCGGCTTGCCGAAACTGCGCGCGGTCTGCAGTTCACCGCTGGCTTCAGCCGCAGCCAGCGACCGGCCGATATGGTCCTCGAGCAACTTCAGGCGGTTTTCGCGTTGTTCCTGGGTGGCCATGGTCGTTCACCTCTTACAAGAAGACATCGCGGGCCCGTTTCAAGCCCGAACCTGGCTGCGTTCACCCAGCGCCAGGGCCCAGTGGCGCGTGAGCGGAGTCAGCGGCTTGGCCATCAGTCGTTCGTTGAGGACGGCGCGGCCCAGTGAATGGCGCCCGCCCCGGGCCGCCGCGGCCAGCAGCGTCTGGTCGATCAGATCGCGCTGGGCCTGGCTGCCGCCCAGGCCGCGCGACACGCTGCGCACCGGGGCCAGCAGGTCGCAGGCGGTGTCGGCTTCACCGCGCGCCAGCGCCAGCACGCCACGCATCAGCGGCAGACCGATCTCGCGCGCCATGCCATGGTTGCTGCGTCGGGCATCGCTGGGGGCCATCGCGCGTTCGGCACAACGCGCCACCCAGCGTTCCGCGGCAGGCACCTGGCCGGCACCGGCCAGTGCCAGCACCACGTGCAGGTCGTTGAAGGCGTAGTAGCCGGCGGCCGTGTCGTTCAGGTCCCAGCCCTGCAGCAGCGCCGCGCACTGGCCCGAGACGTCTTCACCCAGCAGGTGCAGCCGCCACAGCAGTGCCGCGGCGTCCAGGCGTTGCAGCGTCATCTGCAGCGCGTCGCCGCTGAGGTGGTTGTCGATCAGCCGCAACACCCCGGCCACGTCCAGCGACTCCAGCCTGAACAGGCCCTTGTGCCACCACAGGTGCGCTGAGAAGCCGTTGCCTTCGGCCCAGTGCGGCTGCTGCTGGCGCAGCCAGGCCGAGCCGTCCTCGAACCGGCCCTGCATCTCCATGACATGGGCCACGGCATGCACGGCCCAGGGCACACGCGGGTTGGCGGCCAGCGCGCGACGGCCGGCTTCCTCGGCCTGCGGGTAGAGGTTGTTTTCCTCCAGCCCGAAGGCGTACAGCGCGAGCACATAGGGGTGCAGCGGGTCGGCTTCGTCCCACTCGGGCAGCGCGCGCGCCGGGCGCTGGCGCAGCGCCGGCGTGTCGCCGCGGAAGAAGTCCCACAGCTGCGCCCATTGCAGCGCCAGCGCGTCGCGCGGGTGCTCGACGAGCAGCGCGTCCCAGGTGCGGCAGGCGGCATGCCAGCGGCCTTCCAGCAATTGCTGCAAGGCTTCGAGGTGGGCATGTTCGCGCGGTGGCGCCGCGCCGGCCAATGCGCGCGCATGGGACAGGTGCGCCGCCGCTTCGTCGCGCAGCGCGGGTTCGGTCAGGCTCAGCAGGAAGCCGGCCTTCATGGCGTGGGGCAGGGCCCAACCCGGGTCGGCCTGCATCGCGGTGTCCAGGTCGGCCAGCGGTGTGTCGTAGAACGACATCATCCGCCACAGCGCCTGCTCGGCCGCGCGCTGCGCGTCCGGGCTGCCACTGCCGCAGGGGTTGCCGCGCAGGTCGGAATGAGCCATGGCGCGAATGTACCCGTGCTGCGACCCTGCGCAGCGTGATGGCCGGCCGCCGACCCGGTCAGGGCACGCCGTCGTTCGGCGCGGCCGGGCGCGCCAGGAAGCGCAGCAGCGGCTGGGGCTCGCGGCCGCCCAGGGTCTGCATTTCGAAGGCGATGCTGCTGTCCTGCGGCACGCCGTGGTAGCGGTGGCGCAGCTCGCGCTGCTCGTCGCCCAGCAGCTCGATGCTGGTGGTGTAGAAGTGCAGGCCGTCCTTGGCGCTGTACCGGCCTTCCTGCAATGGCCGCTCGACGCCCAGGAACGAGACCGCACCCTCGAGCTGCTCGCCTTCGCCCGCGAACCGCAGGCGCTCGCGGCGCGGCGCGGGCATCCAGGCGTAGGGCACCTCGGCCGTCCACAGGCCGTTCAGCCGCTGGCGTTCGGCATGCGCCGGGCTCGACGGGCTGCCCTTGCGGTCGCGCAGCGCCCACCAGGCGCCACCGCCGAGCGCCAGCACCGCCGCAACGCCGGCCCCCAGCCACAGCCGCCGCGCTGGAGCCGCAGCGGGCAGCGGCGAAACGGTCACGCCGATGGCCTTGACCACGCGCGCGATGTCGGCGTCGTAGTGCAGATGCGCCAGCGGCAAGGCATGGCGTTGCGTCAGGGCCTGCAGATCGGCCGGCAGCTGCGCGGCCTGGGGCATCGGTGTGCCGTCCAGCAGCAGCGGCAGCACCAGCGGGCTGCCTGCGGCCAGCGCGGTGGCCAATTCCTGGCGCACGAAGTCCTGCGGGTCGAACAGGCGCGGGCTGCCGTCGGCCCGCTCGCCGCGCCAGCGCGGGCCGATCAGCACCAGCATCACGCTGGCGGCGCGAACCGCCACACCCAGGCGGGTTTCGAAGTTCTCGCCGGGCTGCATGTCGTCGGCGTCGATGAACACGCGGTCGGCGCCGAACACCGGGTTCAGCGCCAGGGCCAGCGCGCGGGCATGCCCGGCAGCGTCGTCGCGCCGATAGCTGATGAAGATCGGCGCGCCGTCAGGCATTGGCGTACGGGGGCCGGGCCGCAAAGGCAGGCAGGGGCGCCCGCAGCCTTTCCCAGGCCCGTGCCAGACGCAGCACGCCCAGGTCGTCGTGGCGGCGGCCACTGATCTGCAGGCCGATGGGCAGCGGCCTGGCCACGGCCGGTGTCATACCGCAGGGCAGGGTGATGGCAGGCTGTTCGCCCATGTTCCAGGGCAGCGTGAAGGCGATGTGTTCGAAGGGGCGCGCCGGATCATGCAGCGGGCTGGCGAGTTCGGCCGCAAAGGCCGGCACCGGGCTGGTGGGCGAGACGATGAAGTCGAAGGCCTCGCTGGCCGCTGCGGCGGCATCGCGCAGGGCGGCCATCTGCGCCTGGCCGTGGAAGACCTGGGCGCCGCTGTAGCCGCTGGCCGGCTCGGCCCAGTCGCGGATGTAGGGCAGCACACGCTCGCGGGCTTCGGCGGGCATGGCCTGCAGGTCGAGCCAGGCGCGCAGGCGCCAGAAGCGGTCCAGGCCGTCGACCATGGCGCGGGTGGTGAAAGGCGCCAGCGGTTCGACGATGGCGCCGGCGGCTTCGAAGCGGTGGGCGGCAGCGGTGACGGCCTCCTGGGTCGCGGCGTCGGCGGGCAGGCCCCAGCCGGCGTCGAGCAGCAGGCCGATGCGACAAGCACGCAGCTGGACGTCGACGCCGTCGCCCGGATCGTTCCAGGCAATGGCCTGCGGCGGCAGCCGGGTCGGGTCGCGCGCGTCGGGCAGGCTGAGCGTGGCCATGGCCAGTGCCGCGTCGGCCACGCTGCGCGTCATCGGCCCGGCCACGCGGCCGGTGTAGGGCGGGTGGATGGGCACGCGCCCGGCACTGGGCTTGAAGCCGACGACGCCGCACCAGCCCGCTGGCAGCCGGATGCTGCCGCCGATGTCGGTGCCCAGGTGCAGCGGGCCGTAACCCGCGGCGGCGGCAGCAGCGGCGCCGGCGCTGCTGCCGCCCGGCGTCATGGCCAGGTCCCAGGGGTTGCGCGACAGCGCGTGGAAGCTCGACAGGCCCGAGGACAACATGCCCAGGTCCGGCATGGTCGTCTTCGCCACGATCACGGCGCCGGCCTCGCGCAGGCGTGCGGCTGGCGGCGCGTCGGCGGTGGCTGGCAACAACGGCGTGGCGGCGCAGCCCAGCGGCACCGGGGTGCCGCGGGTGGCGATGTTCTCCTTGATGGTGACGGGCACGCCGTCGAGCGCACCGAGCGGCTGGCCGGCCTGCCAGCGTGCCGTTGAAGCACGGGCCTGATCGACCATGGCTGCGGCATCGAAGGCGTAAAGCGCCTGGATCTGCGGCTCCCAGTGGCCGATGTGGTCGGCCAGGGCCTGCGCCACGTCCAGCGGCGTGAAGTCGCCGCGGCGATAGCCCGCTGCGAGTTCGGCAGCGCTCAGCCAGGGCAGGTCGGTGGGCTTCATCGCGGCGTCGCTTTCGTCAAGTCACTTCACATCACTTCAGGGGCGGGTCATGAACTGCTGCAGCTGCCGCGCCGCGCGTGCGCGCACCTGGGCGCGCAGGAAGGGCGTCCAGCCCAGCAGAAGCCCGGGTGCGCCCAGGGCCTGCCGGGCCCAGCGCCAGAAGTCGAAGCGGTCGCGGTGGCGGCTGATCAGGCCCTGGCCGTCGAACTCGAATTCAGCGTCGATGATGTTGTGCACCAGTCGGCCGGTGGCACTGAACAGGTAGTGCGCTTCCCAATGTGCCGAGCGGGGCGTGATCGCGCTGGTTTCCAGCCGCCAGTGCGCCATGCCCCTGGCTTTTGTCGCCGTGCACAGCATGCGCCACATGCCGCCGATCTGTTCGCGGCCCTGCAGCGAAAAGGCTTCGTCGTCGAAGCGCGCGTCGGTGGCGTAGCAGGCCTGCATGCTGGCGTGGTCGAGCCGCGCGAAAGCCGCATAAAAACGTTCGATGGTGGCTTGGCTCATGGCTCGCCTTCCTCAGGCAGGTGCGGCCCAGCTCACTGCGGCCAGGTCGTTGGCGAAGATCGGCGAGCTGCTCCACAGTCCGCGCAGGCCCTTGCGGAACACCGTCACCTGCGAGGGGTTCCAGATGAACACGTTGACGGCGTCGTCGGCCAGCTGGCGCTGGATGTCGCGCCACAGCCGCTGCCGTTCAGCCGCGGTGGTTGCGCTGCCCAGCGCCGCCACCAGGCTGCGGAATCGCGGGCTGTCGTAGCCGAAGTAATAGGCCGGGTCGGTGTAGGCGCGCACGTAGTCCAGCGGTTCGACATGGAGGATGAGGGTGAGGTCGAAGTTGCCCTTGAAGGCGCCACCCAGCCAGGCCGCCCATTCGACGTTCTCGATCTTCGTGTTCACCCCCACCTTGGCCAGCTGGGCGGCCACGATTTCCCCGCCCGTGCGGGCGTACTGCGGTGGCGGCAACGTCAGCGTCAGGTTCAGCGGGCCGGTGATGCCGGCCTCCTTCAGCAGCGCGCGGGCGCGGGCCGGGTCGTAGGGCGTGAGCTTGCTCAGGTCCTGGTAGCCCGTGTCGGTGGGTGCGAAGTGGCTGCCGATGGGCTTGGCCAGACCTTCGAGCGCGCCGTCGATGAAGGCCTGGCGGTCGATGGCATGGGCCAGCGCCCGGCGCACCCGCACGTCGTTCAGCGGAGGCTTGCGGTTGTTGATGGCCAGGATGCCCTTGCCCGCGGTGAAGCCGGTCTCGACCACGAAACGCGGGTTGCTGCGGAACTGGCGCAGCGCCTGGGCGGCGCCGAAGCGCGGCATCGCGTCGACATCGCCGGCCAGCAAGGCCGCCACCTGCGCTGCCGGGTCGTTGATGAAGCGGAAGTTCACGCGGCGCAGCTGCACCTTGGCGGCGTCGCGGTGGTTCGGCGATTTCACCAGCGTCACGCCACTGCCCTTGTTCCAGCTGTCCAGCCTGAACGGCCCGGTGCCCACCGGCTGCGTGCCGGCCTGCGCGGCGCTGTCGGGGTGCAGCATCACGGCCGTGTTCTCGCCCAGGCGGAAGGGCAACAGCGGGTCGGCCACCTTCAGCACCAGAGACACGCTGTGCGTGCCCTGCACCTGAACCGAGTCGATGTTGTCGAACACCGCCTTCCTGGCCTTGTTGGTGCTGTCCGGCGCCCGTGCGCGGTCGAAGCTGAACTTCACCGTCTGCGCGTCGAAGGGCTTGCCGTCGCTGAAGAGAACGCCGCGCTTGAGCTTGAACGTGGCGGCCTTGCCGTCGGGCGTGACGGTCCAGCTCTCGGCCAGCAGCGGCACGACGCTGCCGTCCATCGTGATCTTGGTCAGGCCTTCGAAGATGTTGTAGTGGACGATCTCGCCGATGGCCGCCGAAGCACCCGTGGTCGGGTCCAGGCTGGGTGGCTCGAGCACCATCGCCAGCACCAGCGTCTCGCGGCGGCGTTGTGCGAACGCCGGTGTGGCGGCCAGCGGCAATGCGGCCAGCAAGGTGTTGACATGGCGCCTGTCCAGGCTCATCGATGGGGCTCCGTGGGGTCGGGGGAAAGGCGTGCAGCGTGCGGCCGGGATTGTGCTGCCAGGTTCGTGCTCATCCCCGGCACGGCTTGCAGCAACTGCCGGGTGTAGGGGTGCTGGGGGGCACTGAACAAGGCCTCGGGCGACCCGCGTTCGACGATGCGGCCACGCTGCAGCACCAGCACCTCATCACACAAGTGGTCCACCACCGCCAGGTCGTGGCTGATGAACAGGTAGCTCAGGCCGAAGGCGGCCTGCAGGTCCTGCAGCAGGTTCAGCACCTGGGCCTGGACCGACACGTCGAGTGCGCTCACGGGCTCGTCGGCGACGATGAGCTTCGGCCGCGTGATCAGCGCGCGCGCAATGGCGATGCGCTGGCGCTGGCCGCCGCTGAATTCATGCGGGTACCTGGCCAGGTCGCCGGCATGCAGGCCCACGGCGTCCAGCGCCTCGGCCGCGAGCTCGCGCCGCCGTGCTGCGCTGGCCACATGGGCCTTGCCGCGCAGCAGGGCCAGCGGCTCGGCCACCGTCTGCAGCACGCTGCGGCGCGGGTCGAGCGAAGCCACCGGGTCCTGGAACACCATCTGGAACTGCGCCCGCGCGGCGCGCAGTTCATCGGCCGCAAGGGCATGCAGGTCGCGGCCTTCGAACAGCACCTGGCCGGCGCTGGGCCGTTCCAGGGCCATCACCAGCCGCGCCAGGGTGCTCTTGCCCGAGCCCGACTCACCAACCACGCCCAGGCTGCGGCCGGCGTGCAGGCTGAAGCTGACGTCGTCCAGGGCCTGCACGTGCGGCGCAGGCTGCAGCAGCCGCTGGCGAGGCAGCCGATAACGCTGCGACAACGCACGTACTTCGAGCATGGCTGTCATGGCCAGGGCCGCAGGCAACGCACCAGGTGGCCGGGGGCCACCGGTGTTTCGGCCGGCAGCATGCGGCGGCATTCGGGCACGACACGCTCGCAGCGCCCGGCGAAGGCACAGCCGGCCGGCAGGTCGGCCAGCGCCGGCACGCGGCCGGCGATCGTCGCCAGGCGCGGGCGCTGGCCACCGCGCCCCTGGCCCAGGCGCGGCCGTGCGGCGTGCAGCCCGCGGGTATACGGATGCGCCAGGCGGCTGAATACCGCGTCGGTCGGCCCGCGGTCGACGACGCTGCCGCCGTACATCACCAGCACCCGCTGCACCCGGTCGGCCATCACGCCCAGGTCGTGGCTGATGAGCAGCAGCGCCATGCCGCTGTCGCGGCACAGGGTCTGGATCAGGTCCAGGACTTCGCGTTGCGTGGTCACGTCCAGAGCCGTGGTGGGCTCGTCGGCGAGCAGCAGTTCGGGCCCGCACGACAGGGCGATGGCCAACACCACCCGCTGCCGCTGCCCGCCCGACAGCTGGTGCGGCCAGGCGCCCAGGCGCTGCGCAGCCTGTGGCATCTGCACCTGGTCCAGCAGGCGCAGCGCCTCGGCCTGCGCGGCGGCGGCCGACAGTCCGCGGTGCAGGCGCAAGGGCTCGGCAATCTGCCGGCCGATGGTGTGCAGCGGGTTCAGCGCCGTCATCGGTTCCTGGAACACCATGCCGATGCGGCGGCCGCGGATGCGGCAGAGCGCGGGCTCGTCGAGTGTCGTGAGCTCGCTGCCGCCGAAGCGCACCGAGCCCTGCACCTGCGCACCTTCGGGCAACAGGCCCATCAGCGCCAGCGCGGTGATCGACTTGCCGCTGCCGCTTTCGCCGATCAGCCCCAGCGTCTGCCCGCGGCCGAGTGTGAAGGCCACCTCGCGCAGCGCCGTGGCCGGGCCGCGCGCAGTGTCGAGCGTGACACGCAGGTCGCTGACCTGCAGCAGCGGTTCGGGTTCGGCAAGGGTCACGCAGTCGACGATAGCGCAGGCCCTGGCAGGCCCCGCGCCGGGTGAAGCGCCGCCAGCGCGCGCTGCAAGGCCAGGTCGACGGGTGTGCCCGGCAGTGGGCCCGCGAGCTTCTGCAGCGCCGTGCCGTCCAGCGCATGCGGCACCTGCCACAGGTAGGCCATGCGCGACAGCTCGCGCAGCATCGGCACGAAGAGGCCCGCCACGCGCACAGGCGCCCAATGCATGCGGCTGCGCCGGATGGCCTGGCCTGGGCCGACCAGGCCCAGGGTGCGCGCGGCGTCGCTCAGGCCGTCGAGCAGCTGCGACCCTGTCAGCGTGTGGCCGGCGAAGTGCAGGCGGGTGTGGCGGGAAGAGTCCGCGGCACGCTGCGCATCGGCACCAGCCAGGCGTTCGGCCACGGCCACGAAGCTGCGCGCCAGGTCGGGCAGGTAGGCCCAGGCATGCGGCACGTCCGGCGGGCCGGGGTAGACCAGCCGGCCTTGAGCGATCTTCTTCGCGATGGCCAGGTCCAGCCAGCTGCCGGTGCCGTGGCCATAGAAGTCGCCGGCGCGGATGACGACACTGCGCAGGCGGTGGCTGGTGGCGCGCTCGGCCAGCTCGGCCTCGAGCTGGCGGCGTTGTTCGCCCTTGCGCGTGCTGGGGTGTTCTGGCGTGTCCGGGCGCAGCAGCGGCGGCATGGTCTCGCCGAAGTTATAGACGTTGCCGGGCAACATGAAGAGTGCGCCCAGCCGCTGCGCCAGGTCCATCGCGCGGCGGGCGGTGGGCAGCAGTTCCTGGTCCCAGCGTGTGTACAGCGGGTTGGCGGCGTAGACCAGGACGTCGACAGCGCCGCCGGACCGCAGCTGCTGCAAGGGGTCGTGCGGGTCGCTCAGCCGCAGCGACAGCGTCTGCACGCGCCAGCCGGCGCTGCTGAAGGCCTGGGTGGCGGCTGAGCCGAAGCGCCCGCTGGCGCCGACGACGAGAACCTGGCGTGTGTTCATGGCGGTGTCTCCTGCAACGGCACGAAGCTGCCGTCGATGGCCGCAGTGTGGGCGCGAGGCCGGCATTCGTCGATCGTCGGAACATGTAGCCCAGCTATACATTTCTGTATGGCAACAAAGACCCCTCGGGCCATCCCCGACCGATTCGACTGGTCACTCTTGCGCAGCTTTCTGGCGGTGCTGGACGCGGGCAGCCTGATGGGCGCGGCACGCCAGCTGCAGGCGCAGCAGCCCACGCTCAGCCGCCATGTGGCCGAGCTCGAAGCCCAGCTCGGCGCGCCGCTGTTCGAACGCACCGGCCGCGGCGTGGTGCCCACCGCCACGGCGCTGGCCATTGCCGATGCCGCACGCCAGATGCAGGCCGCAGCCGAGGCCGTGCAGCACACGCTGGCCGGCCGCCGAACGGCGACCACCGGCACGGTGCGCATCACCACCAGTGTGGTCGCGGCCAGCTACCTGCTGCCACCGGTTCTGGCCGGGTTGCAGCGCGAGGAGCCCGGCATCGCCATCGAGCTGGTGGCATCGAACCTGGTCAGCAATCTGTTGCGCCGCGAGGCCGACATCGCCGTGCGCATGTTGCGACCCGCGCAGACGGCCTTGATCGCCCGCAAGCTGGGTGAAGTGCCCATCGTCGCCTGTGCCCACAGCGCTTATCTGCAGGCCGCCGGCACGCCACGCCAGCCCGCCGACCTGGCGCGGCACCGGCTGCTGGGCTATGACAGGGACGACACCATCGAACGGGGCTTCGCCGCGATGGGCCTGCCGCTGCAGCGCGAACAGTTCGTGCTGCGCACCGATGACCAGCTCGCGTATGGCCAGCTGATCGCCGCCGGTGTCGGCATCGGCTTCGTGGCGCGCTACACCCTGCCGCATCTGCCGGGCGTGCAGGTGGTGTTGCCGATGCTGCAGATCCCGCCGCTGCCCTGCTGGCTGGCGGTGCACCGCGAGATCCGCAGCAGCCCGGTGGTGCGCCGCGTCTACGACTACCTGGCCGCGGCGCTGCCGGCGCAGCTCACGAAGTGATGCGCTGCGGGAATTCCGGCGCGATCAGGCTGGCCAGCTGCCGGCCCACGGCTTCGCCTTCGCGCCCGTCGAATTCCCAGTGCACGCCCAGGTAGACGCGGCTGAGGATGTTTTCCTCGATCGCGCGGGCAATCGTCAGCCGGCGCACATGGCGCATGCGCACGCCGCGCGCGCCCTGGGCGCGGCCATCCAGCTCTTCCGACACGAGGTCGAACTCAAACGTGGGCTGCAGGCCCAGCATGCGCCGCGCCAGTTCCAGTGCCACCGTGCCGAAGGTGGCGTGGCCCGAGGGGTAGGCCGGGAAGTTGGGCGTGACGCCCTCACGCAGGCTGCCATTGGTCTGCGGCGCGCCCAGCGGTGTCCAGTAGGGGTCGCCCACGGTGCCGGCGTTGCTGTCACCACGGCCGCTGGGGCCCCAGCCGCTGTCGGCTTCGCGGATGCCCAGCGTCGGCCGCCAGACGTTGAACAGGTACTTCTCGTGCCAGGCGACGACACCGGCGTCTGCCATCGCGGCGTTGATGCCGGCGAACAGCCGGGCGTTCTTGCTCTCGGCCATTTCCAGCGTGTCGCCGGCCAGGGCCTTGATCGAGATCGCGCGCACCGCCTGGTTGTACAGGCGCGGCGGCGTGCCCATGTTGCGCGCGCCGTCGTAGCCCCAGAAGATGCCGATGGTGGTCTGCTCGGGCGTGCGGGTGGTGCTCGACACGCTGCCCAGCGCTTTGACGGCGTTGAAGTCGTCGGCATAACGCTGCTGTTCGGCGGCACCGGCCAGCGGTGGCACCGGCGGCGGCTGCAGCGTGATCTTGCCGGTGGTCAGGCGGTCGATGCAGAAGGGGCGTACGCGGCCCCATTGCGCGCCCAGGAAGCCCTGGCCGGGGTTCATCGGGTCGGCACGGTGGCGGTAGGGTTCGGTGCTGGGGGCGTAGGCGCCGTTGGCCCCGGCAGAGCCGTCGTTGGCACGTTCGGCCAGCATGCGCTGGCCGACCAGGTTGCCCCAGGCCAGGCCCAGCGAAACCTCGTCGTCGACCGCACCCAGGCTGGCCACGAATTCAGCGTGGCGTTGCAGGAAGCTGGCTTCCTGGCGGCTGTACAGCGCCGTCAGCGTGACGCAGGCGGCGGTGGCCACGGCCACGCGTGCAGCGGCCACGTTCGGGCCGGCGTGCAGCTCGGCGGCGGTGTAGGGCAGGTAGGTGATGCCGCCGGTGGCGCCCATGTAGGCGTCGTGCATGGCCAGGTGGGCGATGGCCAGGGCGCGTGAAGTGAAGGTCGGGCCGCCTTGCTGGGGTGCTTCGGCCGGGTTGGCCGAGCCCAGGTTGGCGAAGTCCACGCGGGCGGCCTCGAGGGCTACCGCGTTCCAGAAAAGGATCGAGTCGTTCATGGTGCAAAGCTCCGTTGCGGCGTGCCGGTCGTCCCGGTGTGGGTGCCTGACGCTGC
Organism: Rubrivivax sp.; assembly: GCA_022842595.1. Taxonomy (GTDB): domain Bacteria; phylum Pseudomonadota; class Gammaproteobacteria; order Burkholderiales; family Burkholderiaceae_C; genus Rubrivivax. The sequence goes on along the minus strand of JALHPF010000014.1, from coordinate 109,568 downwards.
GCCGGGGCGGACTGTGAAATCAGCCGGGCGGCGCTGAATCCCCACGCAGTGGGACGCCATGACCACCACCCCCTAACGCGCCCAGGGAGAGGCTTGGTGAGGAAGTCACCGAAGACTGACGGGCAGCATGTCCAGGTAGGCGCCGGCCAGCCGCGGTGCGCCTTGCAGGCCGAGTTCGAGCATCAGCGCTTCGGCCACGGCCTGGCCCTGGCTGTCGGTCTGGCCGTCGCGCAGAACCACCTCGAGTTCCATGAAGTCGCCCAGGCCGGTGACGCGGTCGAGATGGATGCGCGTGCTGAAGCCGCCGCGGTCGACGACGAGCAGCCAGCGTTGCTTCTGCACGCGCCCCAGCAGTCCGCAAGCGCGCGCCAGGGCTTCGCGCAGGGCGGCCGGGTCGGGCGCGGGTACGCGCACGTAGTCGCTGGCCTTGGCCTCGGCGCTGTCGGCGCGGTGGTAGTGGATGAGCTCGGCCGAGCCGTCGGCAAACTGGCGCAGCTTCAGCCGGCCCTGCGGCACGCAGAAGAAGCTGTCGTCCTGCGCGATGAGTTCGGGCGCGGTGCCGGCCACGGCACAGGCACGCGGCAGCAGGGCGTCGATGCCGGCATCGAGCCGGGCCTTGATCTCGATGTTCCTGGGCATGCGCGGATTCTGCCGATGTGGCGGACGTGCCTCGGGGTTTGCACGGGCAGGGGCACGGCGGGAAGAATTCCCGTAGAGATTGCAGGGATGATGTCGCTGATGAAAACCAGACTTCTGCCCCTCGCCGCGGCGCTCAGCGGCATCTTCGTGATGGCCGCCGCGCATGCGCAAACCAGCACCCCGGCCCGTGTCGAGATCATCGGCGTCAGCCCGCTGCCCGGCCTGGGCGTACCCGCCAACCAGGTGCCCGGCAACGTGCAGACTTTGCGTGCCGCCGACCTGGATGCCAGCCATGCGCTGGACCTCAGCAGCTTCATGGGCCGCCGCCTGGGCAGCGTGCACTTGAACGAGGTGCAGAACAACCCGTTCCAGCCGGACCTGAACTACCGCGGCTACACCGCGTCGCCCCTGCTGGGCACGCAGCAGGGACTGTCCGTCTACCTCGACGGCGTGCGCATGAACCAGCCGTTCGGCGACGTCGTCAGCTGGGACCTGATCCCCAAGGCCGCGATCGCCGGCGTCACCCTGATGCCCGGTTCGAACCCGCTGTTCGGCTTGAACACGCTGGGCGGTGCGCTCGCGGTGCAGACCAAGGACGGCCGCAGCCACCCCGGCAGTTCGGTGCAGGTGCTGGCCGGCGAAAACGGCCGTGTCGCTGCCGAATTCGAGACCGGCGGCCAGCAGACCGGTGGCCTGCACTGGTACGTGACCGGACAGAAGTTCAAGGAAGACGGGTGGCGTGTCGACTCGCCTTCGGACGTCGGCCAGCTGTTTGCCAAGCTGGGCCTGAAGCGTGGCGACACGGCCTGGTCCATCACCGCTGCCGCGGCCGACACCAACCTGAACGGCAATGGCCTGCAGGAACAGCGCTTCCTGGCGCGCGACCGCGCCAGCGTCTACACCAAGCCCGACAACACGAAGAACCGCGCCGGCCTGGTGAACCTGGCCTTGACCCAGGCCCTGGGCGAGAAGCTCGGCTTCAGCGGCAACGTGTACGTCCGGAAGATCCGCACCAGCACCTACAACGGCGACATCAACGACGATGCTTTCGACCAGGCGCTGTACGCCGCCGGCGAGACCACGGCCAACACCCCCTTCCCGAGTGCGCGCTGCATCACCAATGCCCGCGAGCGCGACGAGCCGGCCGAGAAGTGCACCGGCGTCATCAACCAGACACGCACGCAGCAAAGTCAGCAGGGCTTCACGGCGCAGCTGGTTTCCGATGCGCCGGTCTTCGGCCTGCCCAGCCAGCTGCTGGCCGGCGCGGCCTTCGACAGCAGCCGCAGCCACTTCACCCAGGGTTCGGAACTCGGCTACCTGAACCCCGACCGCAGCATCACCGGCGTGGGCGTTTTCGGCGACGGCATCACCGGCGGCGATGCCGACGGCGAGCCCTACGACACCCGTGTCGACCTGCGCGGCCGCACGCGTACCTGGAGCGCCTTCGCCAGCCAGGTATTGACGCTGCGGACCGGCCTGCACCTCACCTTGTCGGGCCGCTACAACCGCACCGAGGTGAAGAACCGCGACGCCATCACGCCCGGCGGCGGCACCGGTTCGCTCGACGGCGACCACCGCTACAGCCGCTTCAACCCGGCCATCGGGCTGACGTTTTCGCCGACCGCCGCGCTGAACGTGTACATCGGCGCCAACCAGGGCAGCCGCGCGCCTTCCTCGATCGAGCTCGGCTGCGCAGATCCGGAAAGCCCGTGCAAGCTGCCGAACGCTTTCGCTGGCGACCCGCCGCTGAAGCAGGTGGTGACGACGACCCTGGAAGCCGGCGTTCGCGGCAGCGTGGCGGGCGGATTCAGCTGGAATGCCGGCGTCTTCCGCAGCGACAACAAGGACGACCTGCTGTTCGTGGCCGACGACAGCGCCGGCTTCGGCTATTTCCGCAACTTCGGCAAGACGCGCCGGCAGGGCCTGGAGCTGGGTGCGGCCTGGCAGCCCACACCGGCGCTGAACATGGGCGTCAACCTGAGCCTGCTCGACGCCACCTACCGCAGCCCCGAGGCCGTGGACGGCTCGTCCAACAGCAGCAACGAAGCCAACGAGGACGGTTTTCCCGGTGTCGACGGCGAGATCGACATCCACCCCGGCGACCGCATCCCGCTGCTGCCGCGGCGCATGGTCAAGCTGTTTGCCGACTGGCGCATCGGCACGCAATGGTCACTGAATGCCGACATCAACAGTGTCGGCGCCAGCCTGGCTCGTGGCAACGAAAACGGCCAGCACCAGCCTGACGGCGTCTATTACCTGGGCGAAGGCCGCAGCCCGGGCTACACGGTCACGAACCTGGGCCTGGAATGGCGGCCGACGCCGGCGCTGAAGCTGTTCGCCCAGGTGAACAACCTGTTCGACCGCGAGTACAGCACCGCCGCGCAACTGGGCCCCACCGGCTTCAACGACGCCGGCGCCATCCAGGGCCGGCCTTTCGCGGCCAATGCCAATGGCGACCGGCCGGTGCGCCACGCCACCTTCTACGCACCGGGTGCGCCGCGCACGGTGTGGGTCGGGTTGAAGTTCAGCCTGTAGGCGCTGACTTTGCCCAGCGCTGGTGCGCCAAGAACGTTGGCGAGGCTAGCGCTGGCGCGCTAGCCGGGGGTCCCAGAGGTCGCGCAGCCCGTCGCCCATCAGGTTCAGCCCCAGCACGCTGAGCATGATGGCCGCGCCGGGCCACAGCGCCAGCAACGGCGCCTGGAACATCTGCGCCTGGGCGTCGTTCAGCATGCGTCCCCAGCTGGGCTGCGGCGGCTGCGTGCCCAGACCCAGGTAGGACAGCGCGGCTTCGGCGAGGATGGCGGTGGCGAAGCTGATCGTGGCCTGCACGATCAGCGGGCTGGCGATGTTGGGCAGCACATGGTCGAGCGTGATCGCGAAGTTGCCCTTGCCGGCGGCACGCGCCGCGGTGACGAAGTCGCGCGCCCACACGGCGCCGGCCGAGGTGCGGGCGATGCGTGCAAACACCGGGATGTTGAAGATGCCGATGGCGACGATGCTCATCAAGAGGCCCGGCCCATAGATGGCCGTGAGCATGATGGCCGAGAGCAGCGCCGGAAAGGCGAAGGTGAAGTCGCTGGCGCGCATGATCAGCTCGTCGAGCAGCCCGCGCCCGCGTGCGGCCGAGGCCGCGGCCACGCAGCCCAGGGCCACGCCCAGCACCAGACCGATGCCCACGGCGACCACGCCCACGACGATGCTGTTCTGCGCCCCCACCAGCAGCTGGCTGGCCAGGTCGCGGCCCAGGCTGTCGGTGCCCAGCCAGTGGGCAGCGCTGGGCGGCGCCAGTTTGTTGGGAATGTCGATCTCGCCCGGCGGCCAGGGCTGCCACACCAGCGACAGCAGCGCCGCCGCCGCCAGCAGCAGCGTCAGCACACTGCCGATCATGAAACTGGCGTGGCGCCGCGCGCGGGAAGCGAAGCCCTGGTTCATGCCAGCCTCACGCGCGGGTCGACCCAGGCCGCGGCGACGTCGACCAGGAAGTTGACGGCCACGACGATGGCCGCGAGCAGCATCACCACGTCGCGCACCACGACCAGGTCGCGGTTGCCGATGGCCTGGAACACCAGCCGGCCCACGCCCGGCAGCACGAACACGTTCTCGATGACGATCGTGCCGGTGACGAGGTTGGCGAACTGAAGCCCGGCCACCGTCAGCACCGGGATCATGGCGTTGCGCAGGACATGGCGCAGCAGTGCCTGGCGCCGGCTCAGGCCCTTGGCGCGGGCGGTGCGCACGAAGTCCTCGCGCATCACGTCGAGCACGGCCGAACGCGTCACGCGGGCCAGGATGGCCGCCTGCACCACGGCCAGCGCCACCGCCGGCAGCAGCAGGGCCTTCAGGCCGGGCCAGAAGCCGCCGCCGTCGTCCTGCCGCCAGCCTGGAAAGCCCCCGGCACTGACCCATTGCAGCTGCACGGCAAACAGCAGGATGAGCAGGATCGCGAACCAGAAGTTCGGAATGGCGATGCCGAGCTGGCTGAGCGCCATCACGCCGACATCACCCAGCTTGCGATGGCGCGACGCCGCGTACAGGCCCAGCACCAGGGCCAGCACCACCGTCAATGCCATCGCCATGGCGGCCAGCGGCAGCGTGACTTCCAGCCGCTCGGCCAGGAGTTCGGCGGTGGGTGTGTCGTAGCTGATGCTGCGGGCGGTTTCGCCACGCAGCAGGCCGCCGGTCCACGTCAGGTAGCGCTGCAGCGGCGGGCGGTCCAGGCCCAGGCGGGCTTCCAGTGCGGCCAGGCTTTCGGGCGTGGCGCTATCGCCCAGGATGATCTCGGCGGCATTGCCCGGCAGCACTTCGAGCACGGCGAACACCAGCACCGATGCCGCGGCCAGGGTCAAAGCCAAGGTGGCCAGGCGCTTGAGGATGAACAGCAGCATCGGGCCAGGATGATGCCCGAGCGCCTGGCGGCACCGCAGCCGGACGCGGCGAGCTGAAATGCGGCGAGGGGCGCTGCGCCTTGCGACGCAGCGCCCCTCGCGGAGCCCGAAGGCCGGAAGTGCTTAGAACGAGTGGCGCAGGCCGAACTCGTAGCCGCTGGAGTCGCGGCCGGTGGACAGTGCCGAACCCGTGGCAACGGTCAGCGCCGTGTTCGTGTTGCTGATGTCGGCGTAGTTGGCATACAGGGCAGTGCGGCGCGACAGGTTGTACTGCGCACCCACCGAGTACTGCTTGGCTTCGCGGTTGCTGATCGAGCCGCCGCCTTCCATCATGTGGTACGAGGCGCGCAAGGTGAAGGCGCCGACCGGCACTTGAACGCCGACGAGGTAGTTGTCCTGCTCGGCGGCGCCGGCTTCGCTCTGGCTGTACATGCCGTACAGCTTTGCCACCTTCAGGTCATAGGTCAGGCCGAGGGTGAAGCGCTCCAGGTCGATACCGCTGGTGACCTGGGTTTCGCCGTAGGACACCACGGCGAACAGGTTGCCGGCGTTGTAGCCGACACGGCCACCGACATGCTTGTTGCCCAGGGCGCCTTCACCGGCTGCCACCATGGCGGACGCGAAGAAACCGCTGCCCGGGGTGTAGTAGCTGATGGCGTTGCTCGAACGCGGATAGCTGGCGTAGCTGCCACCGGTCGGCACGAGGCCGTTGGCCAGCTGCAGACGGCCGACGGCGCCCATGCCGGTGTCGGCGAACGGGTCGAGCTGTTCCCAGGTCAGGCCCGAGGGGTTCTTCTCGCGGCCCATGCGGATTTCACCGAACGCGCCTTGCAGGCCGATGGTGGCGCGGCGCTGCCAGGTCTGGCCGCCAGCGTTGCCGGTGTCGGGGTCCAGGGCGCCTTCGAGCCAGAAGTGGGCTTTCAGCCCGCCGCCGAGGTCTTCGACGCCGCGGAAGCCGAGGCGGCTGCTGGTCAGGCCGCTGCCGGCCAGCTGATATTGGGTGTCGTTGTTCTTGACCGAGCGCGCGGCAAGGTCCAGGACGCCGAAGATGGTGACCGACGATTGCGCGAAAGCAGGCGCGCTGATGGCCGAGACAGCCAGAGCCAGAGAAGCCAGTTGCAGTTTTTTCATGGATAGGTCCTAGGTGTCACTCGAATGATTCGGGTTAACCCCAGAGTTTAGGCGCAAGCGATGACGGACCCGTGACAGGGCTGGCTGTCGCCCGACACCAGGTAGGCTTGTTGCTGTCGAACCACGTCGGTCACGACAGCTTGTAGGTCTGCAGATGGATGCTGGTCTCGGTGTTCGCGATGCCCTTGATAAGGCGCACCCGTTCCAGGATCTCGGCCAGTTCGCCCAGGTGACTGGCGCGCAGCTCGGCCAGCAGGTCCCAGCGGCCATTGGTGTCGTGCAGCGCTGCCACACCGGGCTCGCCGAGCAAGGTGCCGATGACGGCGCGCGTCTGGTTGCCTTCGACCGCGATGTTCATCCAGGCCGTGATCAGCTCGGGTTCGGCATCGGGCCGCAGGCGCACGGTGTAGCCCACGATCACGCCATCGTCTTCCATGCGCGTGATTCGGTTGCCCACGGTGCCGCGTGAAACCCCCAGCTTGTGGGCGAGCGTGGCGATGCTCGCGCGGGCGTCGGTGCGCAGCAGCGCCAGCAGTTTCTGGTCGAGGGTGTCCATGCAGTATTCTGGCATTTCGCCAGCGAAGAATGTCATTTCGCTAGAAGGTTGCACAAATCGGGACACTTTTGCCGGTTCTCATTGGCAAGCGGGGCCAGAACAATGGCCGCACGCCCTTGAGTCCCACCGAAAGCCCTGTCATGACCACCCTGCTGACCACCCGCGACATCGCCCACATCGTCTCTGCGCATGGCCTGCCCGTCGTGCTGCGCCGGATGGAAGCCGCGATCACTGCCGGTTTCAGGCGTTGGCAGGACTTCGACAAGACCGCGCGGGTGGCCAGCCACTCAGCCGACGGTGTGATCGAGTTGATGCCGATTGCCGACGACACGCACTACGCCTTCAAGTACGTCAACGGCCACCCCAAGAACACCCGTGCCGGGCTGCCCACAGTCATGGCTTTCGGGGTGCTGGCCGACGTGGCCACCGGCACGCCCGAACTCGTCAGCGAGCTCACCCTGACCACCGCGATGCGCACCGCCGCCACCTCGGTGATGGCCGCCCGCGCGTTGGCCCGGCCCGGCTCGCGCACGATGGCGCTCATCGGCAATGGCGCGCAGAGTGAATTCCAGGCCTTGGCCTTTCACCACCTGCTGGGCATCCAGCACATCCGCGCCTTCGACACCGACGCCAGCGCGATGAGCAAGCTGCAGCGGCACCTGGCAGGCGTTCCAGGCCTCACCGTGACCCTGCACACCAGCACCGCCGAAGCCGTGCGCGGCGCCGACATCGTCACCACCGTGACGGCCGACAAGTGCAACGCCACCATCCTGACGCCGGCGATGATCGAGCCAGGAATGCATCTGAACGCGGTGGGCGGCGACTGCCCGGGCAAGACCGAACTGCATCCCGGCGTGCTGGCCACCGCGCAGGTGTTCGTCGAGTACGAACCGCAAAGCCGCGTCGAAGGTGACCTGCAGCAGATGCCGGCCGACTTTGCCGTCACCGAGCTCTGGCGGGTGCTGGCCGGCCAGGCCGGCGGCCGACGCGACGCCGCGGCGGTCACGGTCTTCGATTCGGTGGGTTTTGCGCTCGAGGACTATGCCGCGCTGCGCTTGATGCGTGAACTGGCGCAGAAGCTGGGTCTGGGGACCCCGGTCGATCTCATTCCCTTGCTGGCCGACCCGAAGGACCTGTTCTCGCAACTGGTGCCCGCCGTGCCGCAGCGGCTGGCTGCCTGAGCGGACCGGCCGCACGGCCGCCGCTCAAGCAAGAAGGGCCCCTGGCGTGATCGCCAGGGGCCCTTCTTCAGAGAGCGGGTGCTTACTTGCCGAATTGCTCGTGGCGGTCGGCGGCAGCGAACAGATCGGCAGCGAAGCGGGCGTCGTACTGGATCACGCTTTGTGCGTAGCGACGTACGCTGGCGGCGTCGCCGATGCGGTTGGCGAGCGCACGGCGCTCCGCGTACTCGCGCCGGATCGCGCCCAGCCGCTCGAGGCTGCGGGTCGCGACCTGGAAGAGCCAGGCGCCAAGAACTGCACCCCGGGGCGTGGCCACGGCGCGGGGCGACTGAACGGTGATGGTGGTCATGACGGAACTCCAATGAACTGACGAGGCCTTGAGCCGATGCCAGGATATTAGGGTTTGTACTCATAAGACTCAAGTGAATAGTGCTCACCTGCTCCATTAGCAACGTTCATGTCACAGTCGTGCCATGCCGCAGACCCCCCCGCCATCCAACCCGCACCTGCCCAGCTTCCGGGCGCTGGACCTGAACCTGCTGCGCGTCTTCGACAGCGTGATGGCCGAAGGCAGCCTGACCCGCGCCGCCGAATCGCTGGCCATGACCCAACCCGCCGTGAGCCATGCCGTGCGGCGCCTGCGCCAGGCGCTCGGAGACGAGCTGTTCGTGCGCACGGCGCACGGTGTGCGGCCCAGCGCCCGTGCCGAAGCGCTCTGGCCGCCGGTGCGCCAGGCGCTTGGCAACCTGCGCCAGGCCCTGGCGCCGGGCAGCTACACGCCCAGAACCGACGCCGTGCAGTGGCGCCTGACCATGGCCGACGCCACGGCGGCCCTGGTTGCGGCGCCACTGGTCGCGGACATCGAGGCGGCGCAGGCGCTCGTCAACCTGCGCATGCTGCCGCTGACGACGCGCGACCCGCGCGCGCTGCTGGAGGCTGGCGACGCCGATCTCGCGCTGGGCTTTTTCCCCGAGGCCATGACCGGCATTGCTGCGCAAGGCGCCGACAGCCACCTGCGCCACCAGCGTCTTTACGGCACGCGCTATGTCGGCGTGATGCGCCGCGGCCACCCGCTGGCCGGCCAGGTGCTGACGCTGGACGCCTTCTGCGCGGCGCACCATCTGCTGGTCAGTTTTTCCGGCCGGCCGCACGGCCTGGTCGACCAGGCGCTGACGGCCCTGGGCCGTCAGCGCCGCATCGTGCTCACCGTCAACCAGTTCTTCACTGCCGGACGGGTGGTGGCGCGCAGCAATCTGCTGACCGTGCTGCCCGAAGGCTTCGTCGAAGCCACCGGCTGCCAGGCCGAGCTCGTGACCTGCGAGCTGCCCTTTCGCCTGGACCCGGTGAATGTCGAGATGCTGTGGCACCTGCGCCATGACGCCGACCCCGCGCATCGCTGGCTGCGCGAAAGGGTCGCGGCGTCGGTCAACACGGCCATCACCGACAGCGCGGCGCTCTGACAGGCGGCGGCATCGTCTCCTACAGCGCAGCGGGAGGGTGTCCGATCGGCAGGCCGGCTTGGCTTTTCTAAGCTTGCGGCATCGGCTCGGCGCTTTGACTGCCAGCCGGTTTCAACCAACCGCTCGAAAGGACACGACATGAACTGGGACCGCATCGAAGGCAACTGGAAGCAGCTCAAGGGCAAGGTCCAGACGCAATGGGGCAAGCTGACCGACGACGACTTCGACGTCGTCAAGGGCCGCCGCGAAGAACTGGCCGGCAAGATCCAGGAACGTTATGGCGTCGCCAAGGACGAAGCCGAAAGGCAAGTCGCGTCCTGGGAGAAGACCGCGGGCGACGACTGGTTCAAGAGCTGACGCGCTGAATCACCGAAGCGCTGGCCCGGACGGGCCGGCGCCGTCAGGCGCGCCTTGTCCCGCCATCCCCAATTTCATCAGGAGCGATTCACCATGAACACCACCCCCTTCACCCCGATCGGCGTCAAGGCCACTCAAGCACTCGAAAACGGCCTTGCCGCCGCCGAGCGCACCACCGACCGTGTCGTCGAAGGCGCTGACGCAGCCCTGCGCGCCACCCAGCGCAGCGCGCACAACGCCCTGGGCGCACTGTCGACCAGCGTCGACGATCTGCGCCACGCCGTTCCCGCCACCCTGCAGCGCGCTGCCGATGGCGCCCGACGCGCCGGCGATTCGACCGTGGGCTACATCCGCAACGAACCCGTGAAGTCGGTGCTGATCGCCGCCGCCGCTGGCGCCGTGGCAGTGAGCCTGCTGGCCATGTTCGGCCGCTCGCGCAGCTGATCGAGCGGCGATCGACCGACGTCTCGCAGCGCCAGTCGCCTGGATGTCAGACCAGCACGGCAGCCATCGCGGTGGCCGTTCGCTCGACGTTGCCGCTGTTCAACCCGGCCACGCACATGCGGCCCGAACGAACCAGGTACACGCCGAACTCCTCGCGCAGCCGGTCGACCTGGGCCGCGCTCAGGCCCGTGTAGCTGAACATGCCGCGCTGGCTGAGGAAATAGCCGAAGTCATGCCCTGGCCGCTTGGCGGAAAGCACGGCATGCAGGCTGCGCCGCATGGCAGCGATGCGTTCGCGCATGGCGGCGACTTCGGCTTCCCACAGCGGGCGCAGAGTCGGGTCGGTCAAGACCAGGCTGACGATGCCCGCAGCATGAATGCCTGGGCTGGAATAGTTGCGGCGCACGGTGGCCTTCATCTGCCCCAGCACCAATGCGGCTTCGGCGGCGTCGGCGCAGACGACACTGAGTGCGCCCGCGCGTTCGCCGTAGACGCTCATGCTTTTCGAGAAAGAATTGGCCACGAAGAAGCACAGGCCGCTGTCGGCCAGCGCGCGCACGGCAAAGGCATCGGCTTCGATGCCGTCGCCATAACCCTGGTAGGCCAGGTCGAGGAAGGGCAGCAGCTCGCGCTGGCGCAGCACCGGGATCAAGGCCTGCCACTGCGCGGCGCTGAGATCCACGCCCGTGGGGTTATGGCAGCAGGCATGCAGCAGCACCACGCTGCGCGCGGGCAGGCTGGACAGGGCTGCCAGCATCGCGTCGAACTTCAGCCCGCCCGTGGCGGCGTCGTAGTAAGGGTAGGTGTTCACCGCCAGGCCGGCCCCTTCGAACATCGCGCGGTGGTTGTCCCAGGTCGGGTCGCTGACCCAGACCGCACTGCCCGGCAGCCAGCGGTGCAGGAAGTCGGCGCCCACTTTCAGCCCGCCGCTGCTGCCCACCGTCTGCAGCGTGGCCACGCGGCCACTGGACAGGGCCTCGTGCCCGGCGCCGAAGAGCAGGTCCTGGACGGCGCCGCGCATGGCCGCCGAACCTTCGATCGGCAGGTACGACTTGGTGCCCGCGTCGGCCAGCATGCGGGCTTCGGCCTGATGCACGCTCGCCAGCACCGGGGTGCGGCCGGCGTCGTCGAAATAGATGCCGATGGAGAGATTCACCTTGTCGCTGCGCGGGTCCTTCTGAAAGGCCTCGTTCAGGCTCAGGATGGGGTCGCCGGCGTAGGGTTCGAGATGCTGGAACATGGGTCGTGGTGTGGGTTCGGGGGTTCAGGCCGCGGCGAGCGCGGCTTCGATGTCCTTGCGCAGCGACTGCGGCGTGTCGTTGGGCGCGTAGCGCTTGAGCACGCGGCCGTCACGACCCACCAGGAACTTCGTGAAATTCCACTTCACCGCCTCGGTGCCCAGCAGCCCAGGCGCCTGGGCTTTCAGCCATTGCCACAGCGGGTGCGCCTCGCCGCCGTTGACCTTCACCTTGGCCATCATCGGAAAGCTCACGCCATAGTTCAGCTGGCAGAAGCTGGCGATCTCGTCGTTGCTGCCAGGGTCCTGGGCGCCAAACTCGTTGCTCGGAAAGCCGAGCACGACCAGGCCCTTCGACGCGTAGTCGGCATGCAGTTGCTCCAGCCCGGCAAACTGCGGCGTGAAGCCACAGGCGCTGGCCGTGTTCACGATCAGCAGAACCTTGCCGCGGTGGCTGGAAAGGGCCGTCGGCTGGCCATGGATGGTGGTGGCTTCGAAGTCGTAGACGCTGGCCATGGCGGGCTTTCCTTGTTGTCTGGGCGGGCACTCTGGGCAGGGCGAATGTTAGCCCCCGAGTCACGCGTTGACAGTGCCCAGACGGCAGCCCACCATCAACCGCATATGTCAGAGACTGGGCTGGAAAAGCCATGAACTCCGCCCTGCGCGTGGCCTTGCTCGGCTTCAACGCGTTCGACCGCGCCAGCATCACCACGGGCTTTCGCCTTCAGGCGCGTTATGTACTCGTCCCGGGGCTGGACGATGGCGAGCTGGTCCTGGCCGACGCCGACCACGCGCCGGCCGTGCAGCTCGTGCTGGCGACGGAACGCCTGGCCGACACCCTCTTCGTCGGCCGCGCCGGGCCGCCCCGGGCGGCGGCCTGCGTGCCACGGCCCATCGACCCGCGACTGCTGCTGCGCGAACTCGACCGTTTGCGGGCCCTCAGGGCGCCGGTTCCGGCGCCAGAACCCGCGGCGCGGCCGCTGCCAGGCGCGCCGCCGGATCCTTCAACCGCCGCGACGGCCCTGGTGGTCGACGACAGCGAAACCGCGCGCCGGGGTCTGGCGCAGTGTCTGCAGCGCTGGGGGCTCGTCGTTGAAGTCGCAGCGCACAGCGGGCAGGCGCTGGCACTGCTGTCGCGGCACCCTTTCGACAGCCTGTTCATCGACGTCGACCTCGGCCCCGCCAGCGCCCTCGACGGTTTCGGGCTGTGCCAGCAGATCAAGCGCCAACCGCGCCCCGGCCGCGAGCCGCTGCCCTGGGTGGCGCTGGTGACTGGCCTGGACGGTCCCAGCGACCGTGTGCGCGGCACGCTGGCTGGCTGCGATGCCTACTTGCCCAAGCCCTTCGACGAGACCGAACTGGGCCGTCTGCTGTGGCGCCAGGGCTTGTTGACAACGCCGCCGGCGCGCTGAACCGCCGTCGGTCAGTGCCCGCCGCGCGCCGACAGCAGGCTGGCACCGACGATCAACACGCCCCCGGCGACCAGAGGCCAGCTCAGGCTGCCGGCGCCCAGCGCCACCGCCGAAACCGATGCAAACAGGACTTCGCTGACCATGACCACGGCCGTCACGCTGGCCGGCAGGCGCGAGGCCCCGTACTGCAAGGCCAGATTGCCCGCCAGGAACCACAGGCCCATGGCCAGCGCGCCCAGCACCCAGGGCCAGGCCGGCGCCGGCGGCAAGGGCACAGTCGCCGGCAGGCTGAGCGCCAGCGTCCCGGCCACCAGCGCGCCGCCCAGGAACATGGCCAGTGCTCGCGCTTCGGCCGGACGTGCGGCCTCGCGCCTGAGCATCACGTTGTTCAACGCAAAGGTGAAGCCGCCGAGCACGCCCAGCCATTCCGCCAGCGACGCCGGCACCGGCAGGCCGACAGCGGCGGCGCCGTCGCCGCCGCTCTTGCCCGTGGCCAGCACCAGTGCGGCGCCAGCCAGCGCCATCGCCACGCGCAACAGCGCACCCCGGGTGATGCGCTCGCCCAGCAGGGCCCGAGCCAGCAGCACGGCCCACAGCGGCATCAGGTAGAACAGCAGCACGACCCGTACCACGTCGCCCAGCGTCACGCCCCAGTTGAAGGCGGCATTGGTGGTGCCCGAGGCCAGCACCAGCACCCACAGCACCGGCATGCGCAGCAGCTGGCCCCAGGCGCCCGGACGCCACAGCGTGATGACGACCAGCGCCAGGCTGTAGATCAGGACGGTGGCCCACAGCGGATGCAGGCCCTGCGCCTCGAGCTGGCGGAACGGCCACCAGCTGACGCCCCAGGTGAAGGCGTTGAAGCCCAGCGCCAGCGCGGCCAGGCCGGCGCCTGAAGGCCGATTCAGCAGCACCGGCTCAATGCCCGTCGGTACGCGCGATGGCGAGCAGCCGTTCAACCTCGGCGCGGTGCAGGACGGTATTGCGGCGGTGCCAGCGGCGGATGGCTTCCATCGTTCCCGCCACGAGCAGGCCGAAGACGGCGATCGCCACGAAGGCCGACAAGCCGAACTTCGTCATCCCGGCGTAGAACGCGCCCAGCGCCAGGATGCAGGCCTGTTCGTTGAAATTCTGCACGGCGATCGAGCGGCCGGCGCCCATCAGGTTGTGCCCGCGATGCTGCAGCAGTGCGTTCATCGGCACGATCAGGAACCCGCACAGGGCGCCCAGCAGAATCAGGAACGGTGCGGCCACCCAGACATCGCGGATCACGTTCAGGCCGATCATCAGCAGGCCGACGACGATGGCCAGCGGGATGACATTGGTCGCCTTGTCCAGCTTGGTGATGATCGACGCCGTCACGGCGCCGGCGACCGAGCCGATGACCACCACCCCGGCCAGGTTCGAGGCCTGTGCCGTGCTGTAGCCCAGCGCTGCTGCCGCCCAGGCAAACACGATCAAGCGCAGGTTGCCGAACACACCCCAGAGCAGGGTCGTCGTGGCCAGCGAGATCTGGCCCAGCTTGTCGGCCCACAGCCGGGCGTTGCAATGCGAGAAGTCGCGCACCATCCAGGCCACGCCATGCTGGATGGGCTGCAGCGGCGCCGTCGTGCGCGGGATGTACAGGTTGAAGACCGAGGCGGTGACGTAAAGGAAGACGATGGCCGCGATCGCGGCTTCGGGCGCCGTGTCGATGCCGGTGTTCAGCCCGGGCAGGTCGAATCCCAGCAGGAAGGTGGAGATGCGTGCGCCGATGAGCTGCCCTCCGAGCAGGATCCCCAGCACGATCGAGCCGACCGTCAGCCCTTCGATCCAGCCGTTGCCTTTTACCAGCTGCGAAGCCGGCAGCAATTCGGTCAGGATGCCGTACTTGGCGGGTGAATAGGCCGCCGCGCCCAGCCCCACCACCGCATAGGCCAGCAGCGGGTGGCTGCCGAACAGCATCATCAGGCAGCCGACGATCTTGATGCTGTTCGAGATGAACATCACGCGGCCCTTGGGCAGGGCGTCGGCGAAGGCGCCGACGAAGGGTGCCAGCACGACATAGAACAACGCGAACATCGGCGCCAACGCCGGTACCTGCCAGGTCGGCGCCTGGCTCGTGCGCAGCAACTCGACGGCGGCTACCAGCAGCGCGTTGTCAGCCAGGGAGCTGAAGAACTGCGCCGACATGATTGTCGAGAAACCTTTTTTCATCGCGGCGCGCTTGAGCCTGCCGGTGCGGGTGCACGCTCGGCGGCCTGATCTGTCTCCTGCTTGGGGGCGCCGGGTTATAGCACGCAGCTTTTTGGCCGGGGCCGCTGGCAGAATCCGGCGCATGCCCCGCCCCATCCAAGCCTTGGTGCACACGGACGCCCTGGCGCACAACCTGGCACGTGCCCGGGCGGCTGCGCCGGACGCCCGCGTCTGGGCCGTCGTCAAGGCCAATGCCTACGGCCACGGCATCGAACGCGCGTTCGCCGGCCTGCGTGGCGCCGACGGCTTTGCTCTGCTCGACCTGCAGGAGGCCGAGATCGTCCGCGCGCTGGACTGGCGCGGTCCGATCCTGCTGCTGGAAGGCGTCTTCGAGCCGCGCGACCTGGAGCTGTGCTCTCGCCTGGGCCTGTGGCATGTGGTTCATTGCAGCGAGCAGATCGACTGGCTCGCGGCGCACAAGACGCAGACGCCGCACCGCGTGTTCCTGAAGATGAACAGCGGCATGAACCGGCTGGGCTTCACCCCAGCAGCATTTCGCAGCGCCTGGGCACGCTTGAACGCGCTGCCGCAGGTCGAGGAAGTGACGCTGATGACGCACTTTGCCGACGCCGATGGCGAGCGCGGCGTGGCCGCGCAGATGGCCCGCTTCGACGCCGCCACCAGCGACCTGCCGGGCGAGCGCAGCCTGAGCAACAGCGCGGCCACTTTGCGCCACGGCCTGAAGAGCGACTGGGTGCGCGCCGGCATCCTGGTCTACGGCAGTGCACCCGACCACCCCGAGCACGACATCGGCCACTGGCAACTGCAGCCGGCGATGACGCTGCGGTCGAAGCTGATCGCCACGCAACAGCTTCAGCCCGGTGACACCGTCGGCTACGGCAGCCGCTTCGTGGCCGGGCAGGCGATGCGCATCGGCATCGCCGCCTGTGGTTATGCCGACGGTTACCCGCGCCACTGCGGCACCGGCACACCCGTGCTGGTGAATGGCCACCGCACCGGGACGGTGGGCCGGGTGTCGATGGACATGCTGGCGGTCGACTTGTCGGCCCTGCCCGACGCCGGTATCGGCAGCGAAGTCACGCTGTGGGGTTGCGGGCCCGGGGGCAGCGTGCTGGCCATCGACGAAGTGGCACAGGCCGCGGGCACCATCGGCTATGAACTGATGTGCGCCGTGGCGCCGCGTGTGCCGATCTCGGCCTTGCCAGCGGCGTGAGCCAGTTCCGGCCGATCGCCATCGACCCGGCCGACGTCGAGTTCACGGCCGTGCGCTCGCAAGGCGCTGGCGGCCAGAACGTCAACAAGGTTTCGAGCGCGGCCCACCTGCGCTTCGATATCGCTGCTTCCGGTCTGCCCGACGAAGTGAAGGAACGCCTGCGTGGCTGGCCTGACCAGCGCATCAGCGGCGACGGTGTCGTCGTCATCAAGGCCCAGACCCACCGCAGCCTGCCGCGCAACCAGGCCGACGCGCTGGCGCGCCTGCAGGCCTTGCTGGACGCCGTGCTGGCGCCCGAATTGCCTCGGGTGGCCACGAAGCCGACACGCGCATCGAGGCGGCGGCGACTGGAAGGCAAGGCGCGGCGGGGTGAAGTGAAGGCAGGGCGGCAGCGCATCAGCGAGTGATCGCCACCGCAGCGGGAGGTGCTGGCCCAGGGGGGCCGCATCTGGCGCAGGTCAATCCGCGATTCGCGCCGAGCGCCGACGCTTGGTCGCAGAGCCGATGCGGTGGTGCGGTGGGCTGCGAAGAATGCGAAGCCTTGCACCCCCCACCCGGAGATCCGACATGCGCCGACTCGCACTCCTTGCCGCCCTGCTGGCCGCTGCTGCCACCACCACCCAGGCCGCCGACGGCTGTGCCCGCGTCGAAGTGCAGAACGTGCGACCGCAGCAGGGCTTCCTGATGGTTTCTGCCTTCAACGACGAAGCCAGCTTCGGCCGCAAGCCGGTGGCGGCGCTGCGCCTGGCGGCGGCCGAGTCGACGATGCGCTTCGAGATCTGCGGTCTGACCGGTCCGCAGGTTGCGCTGATGCTCTTCCAGGACCTGGACAGCGACGGCAAGATGGGCAGCAATCTGCTGGGTCTGCCGACCGAGCCTTGGGGCGCTTCGGGCAGCCCGGGCATGATGGGGCCGAAGTGGGATACGTCGCGCGTGGCGCTCGAAGGCCAGCCGCTCGTCGTGAGGATGTCGCAGTGAGCCGCCGCTGCGTTCTTCAAGGCCTGGCCGCGGCCAGTCTGGCGCCAGGGCTGCTGGCCCAGGCCCAGGCTCGGCCCGCCGCTGCCGCCGCGATCCAGGCGCGCCTGGCCGCCAATCCGCTTCTGACGCCGCTGCGCGGCGTCGACGATGCCAGCGGCGAGCGCCATTCCGCCAGGCTCGTCAAGCGCGGCCATTGGCCCGAGGCCCTGCGCGGCAGGTTCTACCGCAACGGTCCGGCGCTGTTCGAACGCGACGGCCAGCGCTATCACCATTGGTTCGACGGTGATGGCATGGTCCAGCAGTTCACCTTGACCGGCGGCGAACTCAGCCACCGCGGGCGGCTGGTGCAGACGAGCAAACTCCAGGCCGAGCGCAAGGCTGGCCGCTTCCTCTTCAACGCCCTGGGCACCGCCATCGAAGGTGGCCCGCCCATCACGGGCCCTGACAGCGTCAACCCTGCCAACACCAATGCGCTGGAACATGCCGGCCGGGTGCTGGCGATGTGGGAAGGCGGCTCGGCCTACGGCCTGGACCCTGCCGATCTGAGCACCCAGGGGCCGGTCACCTGGCGCGCCGACCTCGCGGGGCTGCCGTTCACCGCCCACCCCAAGGTGGACGCCGCCGGTCACCTGTGGAACATCGGCACCATGGGTCGCCATCTCGTGGTCTGGCAGGTCGGGCCGGACGGCCGGCTGGTGAATTTCCAGCATGGCAGTTCGCCCTATCCGGGCGGCATGGTGCACGACATGGCGGTGACCGGGCGTTACCTGGTCGTGCCGCTGCCGCCGGTGAAGCTCGACTTCGCCCGCGCCGTGGGCGATGGCCCGCGCCGGTTTGCACTGGACCCGGGCGAGCCGCTGCGCATCCTGGTCATGGACAAGGCCGACATCAGCCGGCGGCGGGTGTTCGAACTGCCGCCGCAGATGGTCTTTCATATCGGAAACGCGCACGAAGCCGGCGACGGCACGGTGGTGCTCAGCTTCATCGGCGCGCCCGATGTGTCGTTCCTGGACCGCGGTGCGGTGGCCCTGATGGCGGGCGAGCGCATGCCGGCCGGTGATTCGCTGCTCCAGCTGGCGCGCCTGGACATGACCACCGGTCGTGTCCAGGTCGAGCAAAGGCCCGGCAACGTGGAGTTCCCGCGCATCGACCCCCGCCGCATCGGCCTGGGCGGGCCGGCAGCGGCGCAGTGGCTGCTGTCGGGCGCGGGCTGGAAGCGGTTCGAGGGCCGTGACGGCGGGCTGCTGCATGGCATCCAGCTGTCGCATCTGCCCAGCGGTCGCCTGCAGCGCTTCGACTACGGCGCGCAGGTGATCGCCGAGGAACATGTGCTGGTGCCCAAGCCCGGCCGCAGCGGCGAGCTGGACGCCTGGGTGCTGGGCACGACCTTCGACGCGGCACAGCAGGCGACCGTGTTGAACCTGCTGGAGGCGGCCGACATCGCGGCGGGCCCGATTGCCCAGGCTGTCCTGCCCGACGCGCTGCCGCTGGGCTTCCACGGCAATTTCACGGCGGCTTGAAGCCGAGCCAGGCGCCAGGGCTCGAGACGCGGTTCGAGTTTCAAGGCGCCTGCCGGTGCGGCCAACGCGCTGGCACGGCCCGACAATCCGCCCATGGCTGCAAAGACGACCTTCACCTGCCGCGACTGCGGTGGCCAATCTGCCAAGTGGCTGGGCAAGTGCCCGGCCTGCGGCGCGTGGAACACCCTGGAAGAGGCCCTGATCGAACCTGCGGGCGGCAAGCAGGCCAGCCGTTTCCAGTCCCTGGCCGGCAGTGCCGGCGCACGCCAGGTGGTGAGGACGCTCAGCGAAATCGAGGCCACCGATGTCGAACGCACGCCCACCGGCCAGGAAGAACTGGACCGCGTGCTCGGTGGCGGCATCGTCGCCGGCGGCGTGGTGCTGATCGGCGGCGACCCGGGTATCGGCAAGAGCACGCTGCTGCTGCAGGCGCTGGACTCGATGTCAGGCCGGATGAAAGTGCTGTACGTCACCGGCGAGGAAAGCGGTGCCCAGGTGGCGCTGCGTGCGCGCCGCCTGGGCCTGCCGGGCACGGGGGTGCGGGTGCTGGCCGAGATCCAGCTCGAACGCATCGCCGCGGCGCTGGACAGCGAGCAGCCGGCGTTCTGCGTCGTCGATTCGATCCAGACGGTGTATTCCGACCAGCTCAGCTCGGCGCCGGGCTCGGTCGCCCAGGTGCGTGAATGTGCGGCCCAGCTCACCCGCCTGGCCAAGACCAGCGGCTGCGCCATCGTGCTGGTGGGGCATGTCACGAAGGAAGGCGCGCTGGCCGGGCCGCGTGTGCTCGAGCACATCGTCGACACCGTGCTGTATTTCGAGGGCGACACCCACAGCAGCTTCCGCCTGGTGCGTGCCATCAAGAACCGCTTCGGCGCGGTCAACGAGATCGGTGTGTTCGCGATGACGGAAAGGGGCCTGAAGGGCGTCAGCAACCCGAGCGCGATCTTCCTTTCCACTCACGGCGAACCCGTGCCGGGCAGCTGCGTGATGGTGACGCTGGAAGGCACGCGGCCACTGCTGGTGGAACTGCAGGCGCTGGTCGACAGCGGCGGGCCGAGCCCGCGGCGGCTCTCGGTGGGCCTGGACCGTGACCGCCTGGCGATGCTGCTGGCCGTGCTGCACCGCCATGCCGGCGTGGCCTGCATGGACCAGGACGTGTTCGTCAATGCAGTGGGCGGCGTGCGCATCGGCGAGCCGGCGGCCGACCTGGCGGTGCTCCTGGCCATCCAGAGCAGCCTGCGTGGCAAGCCGCTGCCGCGTGGCTTCATCGCCTTTGGTGAGGTCGGCCTGGCCGGCGAGGTGCGGCCGGCTCCGCGCGGCCAGGAACGGCTGAAGGAAGCGGCCAAGCTCGGCTTCAGCGTGGCCCTGGTGCCCAAGGCCAATGCGCCGAAGAAGCCGATCGAAGGCCTGACGGTGCATGCGGTCGAGCGCATCGAACAGGCCATCGACGTCGTTCGCGGCTTGTAAAGTGCGGCCGCGGGCCCATCTGTCGGCCTGTTGTCTAGCAAGCCCCGGGAGGTGCGCGTCATGTGGAAACGTCTGGCCCTGTTGTGGACTGTCGTGCGCGGCGATGCCATGGCCCTGTGGCGTGCCCTGCGGCACCCGCTGTCGCCTGGCTGGCTGAAGCTGGCCACGGCCGGGGTGGTGCTGTACCTGCTGTCGCCGGTCGACCTGATCCCGGAGTTCATTCCTTTCCTGGGCCTGGTCGACGACATCGTGCTGGTGCCGCTGGCGATCCGCTTCATCCTGAACAAGCTGCCGGCGGCCGTGCGCGCCGACGTCGGCGCGCGGCCGCTGTAGTCGATCCAGCCGTCTCGGCGGCTCAGGTGCGACGAGGTTCGCGCAGCAGCTGACCCAGTCCGTGGGCGAGGCGCTGCGCCTCGTTGCGCAGCCGGTAGGCGAATGCCGGCAAGCGCCGCGTCCAGTGGAACTTTCGGCTGGCGCCAGGCGGCGCCACGATGGTGCTGGCGATCTGCTCGTCGTGGCCGCAGGGGGTGGGCGTGACGAGCCGCACCTTGAGCCCGAAACGCCAGCCCTGGTCGAAGACATGGTCGTAGGGCAGGGTCATCGGCAGCAGGCCGCCGGGCTGGCGCAGGTAGGCCTGGGCGGCGGCACGGTTGATGAGGTAGGCGCTGCTGCCGGTGCAGCGGCTGAGCATCACGGCCAGCGCATGGCCGGGCGCGATGTCGGCCACCGCCACCGGCGTGCCCGAGTGCACGGCCGATAACTTCACCATGTCCCAGCGGTCCGCCTTCGCCACCAGCCCTTGCAGCACGGCGGGCAGGCTGGGGCGCAGGATCACGTCGTCTTCCAGTACCAGCGCAAAGCGTGCCGGGCTGGACAGGAAGGCGTTCATCACCGCCACATGCGACAGGTAACATCCCAGCTCGCCCAGGACCGGCGTCATGCCGTGGCGGCGCTGGTAGGTGCTGTCATCGAGCTGGGCGCGCTGCGCGGGCAGCAGCCGCTGGGCGTCCACCGCTGGCAGTCGCGTGAAAGGCAGCCCCAGGCCCGTGAGCTGGGCGCGGATGCGGGCCAGCCGCTCGGGCGCGCGGTCCAGATTGATCACCCATGTCGACAAAACTTCCAACTCGTGCATCGGCCGGATTCTCCGCGAGCGCCGCCATCGGCTGGGGCCTGGCGCTGGCCGCGGTGGTCGTCGGCTTCTTCAGCTACGGCTGGCCGGGCCTGGTGCTGGCACTCACCGTCGTCGTGTTCTGGATGCTGCTGCAGTTCAGCCGCGCGCTGCGGGCCATGCGCGCCGCTGCCGGCCGACCGGTCGGGGTCATCGACAACGCCGTGATGCTGCATGCCGGGCTGCGCACCGGCCTGCGCCTGGTCGAAGTGCTCAAACTCACGCGCAGCCTGGGCACGCCGCTGGCCACCGGGGTCGAGGCCGTCGACGAGACCTTCGCCTGGCAGGACGCCGGTGGCGACCGCGTCGAGGTCGACCTGCAGCATGGCCGCGTCACGGCCTGGCGGCTGCAGCGTGCCGATGCCGTGGCCACCGACGCTGGCGCCTAAAATCGGCCCAACCCAACACAGGAGTTTCCTCATGTCGATGTCCGACCGCGACGGCAAGATCTGGATGGACGGCCAGCTGGTCGAATGGCGCGACGCGAAGATCCATGTCCTGACACACACGCTGCATTACGGCTGCGGCGCCTTCGAAGGCGTGCGCGCCTACAAGACGACGGCCGGCCCGACCGCCATCTTCCGCCTGCAGGAACACACCGAGCGGCTGTTCAACAGCGCCAAGATCCTGCGCATGAAGATCCCGTTCACGCCGGCCGAGGTGTCCGAGGCGCAGCGCCTGGTGGTGCGCGAAAACAAGCTCGAGAGCTGCTACCTGCGACCGCTGATCTGGATCGGCGACAAGAAGCTGGGCGTCAGCCCCAAGGGCAACGACATCCACATCATGGTGGCCGCCTGGCCCTGGGGTGCCTACCTGGGCGAAGAAGGCATGCGCCGCGGCATCCGCGTGAAGACCAGCAGCTTCACGCGCCACCACGTCAACATCACCATGACGCAGGCCAAGGCGGTGAGCAACTACACCAACAGCATCCTGGCGAACATGGAAGCCACCGACGAAGGCTACGACGAGGCCCTGCTGCTCGACCCCAGCGGCTTCGTCAGCGAAGGCGCCGGCGAAAACCTCTTCGTCATCAAGAAGGGCGTGGTCTACACCCCCGACCTCAGCGCCGGCGCGCTCAACGGCATCACCCGCGACACCATCTTCAACATCTGCAACGACCTCGGCCTGACGCTGAAGGAAAAGCGCATCACCCGCGACGAGGTCTACATCTGCGACGAGGCCTTCTTCACCGGCACTGCCGCCGAAGTCACGCCGATCCGCGAACTCGACCGCATCGAACTCGGCGCCGGCAGCCGGGGGCCGATCACCGAGAAGATCCAGAGCGCCTTCTTCGACATCGTCAACGGCCGCAATCCCAAGTACGCCGAATGGCTGACCGCCGTCTGAACCATGGCCACCGAATCGTCCACCCGCCCTGCCGCCGTCGTCGAGCTCGCTGCCAGTGAGCTGCTCGGGCCCGGTGTCGTGCATTGCCCGAACCCGCGCATGCCGCTCTGGAGCAACCACCCCAAGGTCTTCATCGACGTTGCGCGCACCGGGGAGGGCCGCTGTCCGTACTGCGGCACGGTCTACCGGTTGAAGGCGGGCGAAACCGCCCACACCGGGCACTGAGCCGGGTTCTGGCGCGGCCGCAGGCCAAACCGGCCCGACCCTCGATGAACCCCCCCGTGCGGCCAACGCTCACGCTGGAAGCGATTGCCCGCGACGCGCTGCTGCACCATCTGGACCGTGGCGATGCACGCCAGGCCTTGAGCCTGGCGCTTTCCGCGCTGGCTGCCTGGCTGGGCGGGCCTTGCGGCCTGACGTCACTGGGCGCGAGCGGCGAAGTGCGCTGGACCGAAGGCCCGAGCCAGGGCCACCCGATGCCGGTGGCCGGACTCGGCCGTCAGCTGGGCCACCTGTGGCTGCCCGCCGCCCAGCCGCCGGCAAGCCTGGCGCCGCTGCTGCCGACGCTGGCCGCGCTGCTGCAACGCGAGGCCGCAGATGCTGCCCAGGTCGCCCAGCCCGATGGCCACGCTGCCCTGCTGCGCGCAGCGCTCGCCGGTTCGGACACCTTCACCTGGGAATGGAACCTGGACAACGACTGGTTGGGCGACATCGACGATGGCCTGCGCCTGCTGGGCTATGCGATCGACGAGGTCGGCCACACCCAGGACGACTGGGACCGTCTCATCCACCCCGACGACCTCGCTGCCAACGACCTGGCCTTCCAGCGCCACGCCGCTGGTGAAACCGAGATCTACGAGCATACCTACCGCGCCCGCCACCGCAACGGCGAGTGGCGCTGGATGCTCGAGCGCGGCCGCATCGTCGAACGCCATCCGGACGGCCGGCCGCGGCGCGTGGTGGGCACGCAGGTCGACGTGACCGAACGGCGTGCCACCGAGCGTGCCGCCACCGAGGCCGTCCAGCGCCTGGAGCAGATCGCCCGGCAGGTGCCGGGCATGCTGTACATGTACGAGCTGCGGCGCGGAGCCGGTGGTTCCCTGCGTTATTCCAGCGAACGCGGCCCGGCGGTGTTCGGCCTGCCCCAGACCGACGTGCAGAGCGACTTGTCCGCAGTCTGGACCGTCATTCCGGAGGAAGACCGCCAGCAGATGTATCGGGCCTTCCTGCTGTCGGCGCGCACACTCTGCGACTGGACCTGCGAGTTCCGCGTGCGCCGGCCCGACGGCGAATGGCGCCATCTGTCGGCGCGCGCCACGCCCGAGCGCGTGGCCGACGGCCTGACGCGCTGGTACGGCTACATCGAGGACGTGACCGAGCGCGTGCAGCTGGAAGAGGCGCGCCGCGACGCCGCCCTGGCCAGCGCGGCGAATCGCGCCAAGACCGAGTTCCTTTCGCGCATGAGCCATGAGCTGCGGACGCCGCTGAACGCGGTGCTCGGCTTCACGCAGCTGATGGAGATCGACCACGCCGACCCGCCCAGCGCCGGCCAGCAGCGGCGCCTGAGGCTGGTGCGCGAGGCCGGCGAGCACTTGCTGACGATGATCGGCGACCTGCTCGATCTGACACGCATCGAGAGCGGCGGAATGGCCCTGAGCTTCGAGCCGGTGGCGGTGCACGAACTTGCCGCGCAGACGCTGGAGATGATGCGGTCTGCCGCGCTCGTGGCCCAGGTTCAGATGCGCTTGCTCGAAGGTGGCGAAACGCTGCTGGCCCATGCCGACCGCACGCGCATGCGCCAGGTGCTGCTGAACCTGCTGTCCAACGCCGTGAAGTACAACCGGCCCGGTGGCAGCGTCACGGTGCAGGTCTTTGTCGCTGCGGGCGGCGGCATGGTGCTGGAAGTGGCCGACACCGGCCTGGGCATCGCCGCGCCCGATCTGCCGCTGATCTTCGAACCCTTCCAGCGCGGCCCTCACGCCGGCAGCAGCATCGAAGGGGCGGGCATCGGGCTGAGCGTGACCCGGGCGCTGGTGAGCCTGATGCAGGGCCATGTGCAGGTGCACAGCCAGCCCGGCGTGGGCTCGCGCTTCGCCGTGAGCCTGCCGCGCGTCGGCGCGCCGCCGCCGCCTCAGTCGGCGACGTAGACCAGCGCCGTGCGCGGCGGCACCCGCAGCGAGGCGGCCTGCATATTCCAGTGTGAACCGGCAGCGGGGCGCGGGTCGGCCGCCCCGGCAGCGAGGTGCACGGGGTGCAGCTGCAGCGCGCGGCCGCGCAAGGCCGGCAATGCGACTTCGGCAGCGGTCGTGCCGGCGTTGATGGCGTAGACGATGTCGCGCCAGACAGCGCCCTGCAGACCGCGGCCGTCCAGCTGGGCGGCAATCACGCTGCCCGTCTGCCGCGGGCCGATGTCGGCAAAGCGCAGCCGGCGCTGCACGTCCGCGCTGCTGTCCAGGCGGAACAGGCGGCTGCTGCTGCGCAGCCTCATCAGGTCGAGGAAGGCGTCGCGGGTGAAGCGGATCTGCGCGGGCGCTGGCTTCAGCGTGGCATCGGCCAGCAGCGGCGCCATCAGTGGCCACATCGCGCCGTTGTCGGGCTTGGGTGGCAGGCCGGTGCCGAAGTGGTTGTCCTGCAGTGTCCAGTCCAGCCGGTTGAACCAGTCGCCGCTGTCGTAGCTGTTACGGTCGAGGTTCTTGCTGCGCAGGATCTCGACGCCGGCATGGAAGTAGGCAATGCCCTGGCTGAAGGCCGTGGTCGCCAGCGCCAGCACCTGCACGCGGGCGCGGTCCTCGCCGCTGGTGTCGGCCGGCAGTTTGAAGACGTGGTTGTCGAACAGCGTCTGGTTGTCGTGGTTCTCGACATAGTTCACCACCTCGCCGGGCTGGCTGGCATAACCTGCCGGTTGGCCGGCATAGTCGATCTGTTCCAGCGGCAGTGTGCGCCCGTCGTAGGTGGGCAAGTTGTAGCGGCGCAGCGTGCCTGCCAGGCCCACGCGCACCAGGTCGGCAGCGCGCAGCAGGGCCTCACGGCTGGCCTGGCCGGCGGCCTGGGCCTCGGCTGTCGGCGTAGCGTCAGCAGGATTTCCGCCGTTCGGCGCAAGGTCAGCACGATTTGCGCCGTTCGGCGCAAAGTGAAGACCGTTGACCCAGCCCTGGCGCTGCTGCAGCGCCGCGCCGCTGTCGCCGGCGCTGCCGCCGCGCACGGCATCGCGGGCGCGGTCGCTGAAGGTGCCGATGCCGCTGCCGTTCAGGCTGAGCTGGCTGGCCTGCTCGAAGCGCCGGCCATCGGCCACTTCGCCGAAGTTCCAGCCTTCGCCGATCAGCTGCACGGGCCGGCCGGCGGCGCGGTTCACGGCGCGCTGCAGGCGTTCCATCGCTGCGCGCGGCTGGTGGCCCATCAGGTCGAAGCGGAAGCTGTCGATGCGGTGTTCGCGCGCCCAGACCACGGCGCTGTCGATCATCAGCCGCGCCATCATGCGGTTCTCGGTGGCGGTGTTGTCGCAGCAGGTGCTGCGCTCGACCGCGCCCTGTGCATCGAGACGCTGGTAGTAGCCGGGCACGATGCGGTCGAGCACCGACTGTGGCGCCTGGCCGGCAGCGGTGGTGTGGTTGTAGACCACGTCCATGCCCACGCGCAGGCCGGCGCGGTGCAGGGCCTGCACCATCGCGCGCAGTTCACGGATGCGCACCGCGCCGTCGTGGGCATCGCTGGCGAAGCTGCCCTCGGGTGCCGTGTAGTGCCAGGGGTCGTAGCCCCAGTTGAAGCAGTCGCGCGCGGCGTTCTCGGCCACCCAGGCCTGAGGCGCTTCTGACGCACCACCTTCGGCCTGCACGGCGGCGTTGAGCAAACCGGTGTCGGGTGCGACGCAGCCGGTCTCGGGCACGGTGGCCAGGTCGAACACCGGCAGCAGATGCACGTCGGTGATGCCGGCGTCCTTCAGTGCGCGCAGGTGGCCCATGCCGTCGCTGCCGGCTTCGGTGAAGGCCAGGTACTTGCCGCGCCAGTCTGCGCGCACGCTGGCGTCAGCCACCGAGAAGTCGCGCACGTGCAGTTCGTAGATGGCCATGTCGGTGGCTGCGCGCAGGGGCCGCGGGCGAGGCGTCTGGCGCCAGCCGGGCGGCTGCGTCGCGGCGGCGTCGAGCCGGCCGATCCAGGTGCGCTGCGAGTCGGCGTTCAGGCTCAGCGCGTACGGGTCGGTCACACGCTGGCGTACCAGGCCCGTTCCACGCACGAAGACGTCGACGAGATAGGTGGCGGTCTGGCCGCTGAGGTCGGCGCCTTCACGGGCCTGCCAGACGCCCGTGGCGGCGTCACGCAGCATGGGCTGCAACTGCTGCGCGGTGGTGGCGGCACCGCCGTCGGCGTGCAGGCAGACGGCGACGTTCTGCGCTGTCGGTGCCCACAGCCGGAACACCGTGGCGGCTGCACGGGTGCGCGGGGCAACGGTGATGCCGAGCGCGGGCGCGGTCTGCGCTGCGGCGTACAGCGTGTCCAACGCGGCGGCATGCTGCACGGCGGTGGCGCGCAGCACCCGGCCCTGGCTGTCTTCCTGCACCAGCACCAGCTGACCGCGGTGAACGTTGCGTAGGCGGTGGCGGTCGGCAGCGGCCACCGCCCATTGCGGACCAGGGCCGAACCAGGCCGCCCGCTGTTGCACGCCGGCCGGCAGGCCCAGCGTGAAGGCCTGCAGGTTCAGCGCCGTGTCCCAGCCGCTGGCCGCCTGCCCGGCCACCGCTTGCACCTGGCCGGTGGCCGAGTGCAGCAGCCGGGTACGTGCCGCCGCGTCGGCCTGGGGCCAGCGCAGCCGGGTGTCGTCGAGCCACAGCGCCCGGGCGTCCATCGCCCGGCTGGCCTCGGGCACGGGTGCCAGCACCTGAGCATGGCCGCGGTTGCAGTCGGCCAGGGCCGGGGGCGCAGGCGTCTGGCCCTGCGCCTTGGGGGCCGATGTCAGGCCGCCCAGGGCAACCAGCAGCAGCGATGCTGCGCGGCAGCAGGTGGAGAGGAAAGCAGGCATGGCTCGATGCTAGCGAACGACCTGAAGCACCATGGCAGCGCCGATCAGGCGCACGCCGTGGGACCCCGCGCCCCGGTCCGGGCGATGGCACTGGCGCGACAGCGACACCGGCAGCGACAGCGACAGCGACGACATCGGCGAGATCGGGGCCCCGTCGTCCGCCACCGCGTGGCAACGAAGCTCAGCGCCCGCGAGGTGCTGGCCGGCAGGCCAGTCGGGCGCAGTTGCGCACGAAGCGTTGGCGCACGTCGTCGGCCACCTGGGACACACGGTAGGTGCCGGTCTTGGCCGAGTAGTACGGCCGCTCGAGCACCAGGCCGCGAAGGGGCTGCTGGCCGAAGCGGCGCTGGTAGGCGACCCGCAGGCGCAGGTAAAGCTCGTCCTGCTCCAGGCGTGGGTCGTGGGCCAGGGCCACGAAGCGATCGACCGCCTGGGCATGGCGGCGGGCAGCTGCCTCGGCCGGCTCGTCGGCCTGCTGTTCGTGCGGCTGCAGAACGCCCTGCAGCGCGATGAGCAGCGGGCGCACGGCGGCGGCGTTCAGCGGCGTGTCGGCCGGCAGTTCGCTGCCGGAAAGCCGCAGCACCTGGCGCACCACGGCAGCGTCGCGGGAGGCCAGCACACCCAGCCAGCGGTCGGCGGTGATGAGCGCGCTCACCGCCGGCGACAGCGGGACCTGCGCGGTATTGGCCCTGACATGCGGCGCCAGCTGCCGCACGCCGTAGTAGACGCCGGCACCTGTCGTGTACAGCAGCGCCCGGGCCTGCAGCTCGCTGATGACCAGGCCGTCGGCCGCCGCCATCTGAACGGCGGCGCCCGGGCCCACCTGCAGCGCTCCGACGCTGCTCAGCACCGCCCCGTCGGACAGGCGCTGACGCCAGTCGGGCGCTGCCGCCAGCACGGCACGCAGCAGCAGCCCCAGCGGGCTGGTCTCCTCCGCCAGGCTCAGCAGGTCGCGGGTGACGGTGGTCTCGATGTCCCATTCCGTGGTCACGCGCTGCCAGCCGAAGCGCTGGTAGGTGCGGTCGAACAGCGCCTGCAGCGGTGCGTCCCGCAGCAGGCCCAGCTGGCGCAGCTTGGTCGTGGCCGTCAGCACCACCCGGGTGGCGAGCTCCTTGCCCATCTGGCGCTCGAGCTCGGTGACTTCGCCGGCCAGCAGATCGCGGATCATCCGGTGGCCCAGCTTCCGGAAGCCTTCCGGCTGATTGGGCAGCAGGCCGCGAGGGTTGAAGCTGGACTCCGTCTCGATCAGCGCGAAGACCAGCGCCACATGGTCGGCGTCGAGCGGCAGCTCGCTGGCGCAGAGCGCGGCGAGCACGGCGTCTGCCCACGCCGCGGGCTGGTCGACGCCACGGCCGTTGAGCAGCGCCATGGCGCGCGAACGCAAGGCGGTCACGGGCGGGGTGGCCAACAGCGGGGTGCAGCGCTGCACGGCCTGGGCCGGCAGAAATTGCGTGGGCGCGGCCGCGGTGGCCGCGGTGGCCGGCAGGGCGGCCAGCATCAGCACGCAGGCCAGCGCCGCGCAGGCGATCGAGGCATGGCGCCCGCGCGACGTTCCGGGCTCACGCGGGGGGATGCGCAGCCCTGCGGCGCCGCTGTCCATCAGCACCGCAGGGCTGCAGAGCCGCACGGCCGCCTTGAGTTCGATCGTCATGCCGGCATGCTAACGACACGGCATGTGTGTGACCGGTGCCGGGTTCGACGGCGCGGCTTCGTGACTTCCGGCGCGAACCCGACGGGCCGCGCCCCCCGGCCACGGGATGGCTGCTGGCGCAGGGTGTTGGTAACGTTCTGTCACAGGTTGGCATCAGACGCTGGCCATTCATCAAGGAACAACGCTCATGGCCCTGCCCACCCTCTTTCGCACCGCCGTTGCTGCGGGCCTGCTCGTCGCTGGCTGGTCCGCCCAGGCCGGCACCGTGACCTTCAACCAGTGGTTTCACGGCAGCAGCAACATCGCCAACGTGACCCCGGCCTTCAACGGCAACAGCAGCTTCAACGCCGGTGCGTTCAAGGTCACGCTCAGCAACTTCACGGGTGCCAGCGCCGCTTTCAACGGCAAGTCCTTCGAGGCCTATTGCGTGGAGCTGACCGAGTACTTCAGCCCGGGCAGCACCTACAACACCTATGACATCGTCGCCGCCGCCGACTATTTCTCGGCCAAGCCGGGCGTGGCGAGCAAGCTGACGCAGCTCGTCAGCTACGTCAACAACAGCAGCGTGTTTGCAGCGGCGGGCGTCGACAAGGACCTGCAATCGACGGCGCTGCAACTGGCCATCTGGAACACGGTCTACGACAGCGACGCGACGCTCGCCAGCCACACGCAAGCCACGTTCTCGGAAGGCACGACATCGCTGCGCAGCACGGCAGCGAATTTCCGCGGCTCGGATGACCTTCTGGGCAGTGCCGGGTCGTCCAGCGGCTACTCGTTGTACGTGCTCCGGTCCGGCCCCCCTGGGCAGCAGGACCAACTGGTCTGGCTGCGCAACGACGTGCCGGAGCCGGCGAGCCTGGCGCTGGTCGTTCTGGCGCTCGGCGGAGCCGCCTTTGCCTCACGCCGCCGCGGCTGAAGCGGTTTTCTCACAGCGGCGCGCGCTGACCGCCGCCAGGCGCGCCAGCGTCGGTGCCAGTTCCTCACCCAGCATCGGCCAGTCGAAGCGCCAGCCCCAGTTGCCCTCTGACGTGCCGGGCCGGTTCATGCGGTGTTCGCTGCCCAGGCCGAGCACGTCCTGCAGAGGGGCGAGGGCCAGGTTCGCGACCGAGGTGGAAGTGGCGCGCAGAACGGCCTGCGCCGCTTGTGCCGTTTGCACCGGGCCGACGCCAGGGTCGACGCCCAGGTAAGCCGCCGTGAACTCGCGCTGGTCCTGCGGCGCGCTGGTCCACCAGCCGGCGACCGTGTCGCTGTCGTGCGTGCTGCTGTAGACCAGCCCGTTCGGCACGTGGTGGTGGGGCAGGAAGCCGTGGTCGGCACCCTGCATCAGGCCTTCGTAGACGATGCGCATGCCGGGGAAGCCGTAACGCTCGCGCAGCGCCACCACGTCGGGCGTGATCAGCCCCAGGTCTTCGGCGACGATGGGCAGGCGGCCCAGGGCCCGCTCGACGGCGTCGAACAGCGCAACGCCCGGGCCTCTGACCCAGGCGCCGCCCACGGCGGTGGGGCAGTCGGCCGGAATCTGCCAGTGCCCGGCAAAGCCGCGGAAATGATCGATGCGGAAGACGTCGGCCTGGCTCAGTGCCCGGCGCAAACGCGCCAGCCACCAGGCATAGCCGTCTTCGGCCATGCGGTCCCAGCGGTACAGCGGGTTGCCCCAGCGCTGGCCGTGCGGGCTGTAGCCGTCTGGCGGCACACCGGCCACGGCCGTGGGCTGGTGGTCGGGGCCCAGCAGGAACAGGTCGGGGCGGGCCCAGACGTCGGCGCTGTCGTGGGCCACGAAGATCGGCAGGTCGCCCATCAGCGCCACGCCTTCGGAACGAGCGGTGTCGCGCAGTGCGGCCAGTTGTGTGTCGAAGCACCACTGGATGAAGGCATGCGCGGCGATGCCGTCGGCATGTTGGGCGCGGGCCTCGGCCAGCGCGGCCGGCTCGCGGCGGGCCAGCGCTTTGCCCCAAGTCCACCAGGGCTGGCCGTGGTGGGCGTCCTTCAGCGCAGCGTACAGCGTCCAGTCGGCCAGCCAGCTGGCCTGGGCGCTTTGCCAGGCCGCGAAGTCGCTGCGCTGCGCAGCGTTGGCTTGGCGCGCGAAACCGGTGGCCGCGGTGTGCAGCCGCGCCAGCCGCCAAGGGCCGACCGCCGCAAAGTCGATGCGCGCCCGGTCGAAGGCGGGCGGGCTGGCCAGCGCCGCCGCGTCCAGCCAGCCGGCGGCCACGAGCGGCGGCAGTGCCACCAGCAGCGGGTGGCCGGCAAATGCCGAAGGGCTTTGGTACGGCGAGTTGCCTGGGCCGGCCGGGCCCACCGGCAGCACCTGCCACAGCCGCTGCCCGGCGCCGGCCAGCCAGCGCGCAAAGCGGTGCGCGTCATCGCCCAGGTCGCCGCTGCCATGCGGCCCGGGCAGGGCGGTGAGGTGCAGCACGACGCCGGCGCGGCGCTCGTTCAGGTTCATCGTGAGCTTTCAAGAACTGTAGTAATCCTACATCCAGGAAACTGAGCAAACCGCTAAGTCGATGATTTTCAAGGGTAAACGCCAAAATTCGGACTTGGCTCTGGCTTGTTTCGTGGAGTTGACGCCTGTATATTCTCTACAAAGTGGACCCAGACCCTGGGCCCGCACGGAGACAAGACGTGGCCGACGTGAAGTTGTCCGGGGTCGGCAAGGCCTACGGCGAAGTGAAGATCCTGCGCGGCGTCGACCTCGACATCCGCGACGGCGAATTCATGGTCTTCGTCGGCCCTTCAGGCTGCGGCAAGAGCACGCTGCTGCGCACCATCGCCGGGCTGGAAGACATCACCGAAGGCACGCTGTCGATAGGCGGCCGCGTCGTCAACGACGTGCCGCCGGCCGAACGTGGCATTGCCATGGTGTTCCAGAGTTATGCGCTGTACCCGCACATGAATCTGTTCGACAACATGGCCTTCGGCCTGAAGCTGGCGAAGGTGCCACCGGCCGAGATCGAGCGCGCCGTCAACAGCGCGGCCAAGGTCCTGCATATCGACCACCTGCTGCAGCGCCTGCCGAAAGACCTGTCCGGCGGCCAGCGCCAGCGCGTGGCCATCGGCCGCGCCATCGTGCGCAAGCCCGAGGTCTTCCTGTTCGACGAACCGCTGTCGAACCTGGACACCGCGCTGCGCGTGAAGATGCGCTACGAATTCGCCAAGCTGCACGACGAGTTCAAGACCACGATGATCTACGTCACCCACGACCAGGTCGAGGCCATGACGCTGGCCGACCGCATCGTCGTGCTGCAGGCCGGGCGCATCGAACAGGTGGGTGCGCCGATGGAACTGTACGAACACCCGGCCAACCTGTTCGTGGCCGGTTTCATCGGCAGCCCGGCGATGAACTTCCTCGACGCCGAGCTGCTGCAGGCCAGCGCCACCGAGGCGCTCGTGCAGGTGGCCGGCAGCGGCGAAACCCTGCGCTGCGCCGTCAACGCGAGCGCCGCCCGGCCCGGCGCGGCGGTGAAGCTGGGCGTGCGGCCCGAACACCTGCAGGCCGGCGGCATGGACAACGCCCTGCACACCCAGGTGACCTTCGTCGAGCAGCTGGGCAGCATGACCTACGCCTATTGCAGCCACCCGGCACTCGACGAAGTGCTGACCTGCGCCGTGCCGGGCGACCACGCCATTGCCGCCGGCAGCGCGCTGCCGTTGCATGTGCCGCCGGCCAAGGCCTACCTGTTCGACGCGCAGGGCCGGGCTTTTCCGCGCCTGCCGCACCGAGCACCCCAGCAGGCGGCAACGCATGCGGCCTGAATCGCGCCGGTGGCGGGCGGCTGCGCTGGCCGCAGCCATCTTGCTGGCGAGCACGGCCGCAGCGGCCCAGCCCTTGCGGATGCTGGTGTGGATCAACGGCGACAAGGGCTACAACGGCCTGCAGAAGGTCGGCGACCGCTTCACGGCAGTGTCAGGGGTCGAGGTCGTCGTCCAGCATCCCGAAGGTGCGCCGGACAAGTTCCAGGCGGCGGCGGCGGCCGGCAAGGGCCCGGACATCATGTGCTGGCCGCACGACCGCGTGGGCGAATGGGCCAAGTCAGGCCTGGTGGTGCCGGTGCGGCCGGGCAAGCGTGTGCGCGACGAGATCGACGCCGCCGCCTGGCAGGCCTTCAGCTACCGCGGCCAGACGTGGGGATACCCGCTGTCGATCGAGGCCGTGGGCCTGATCTACAACAAGGCGCTGGTGAGCCGGCCCCCCACCAGCTTTGACGAAGTGATCGCCCTGGACGAGCAACTGAAGCTGCACGGCAAGCGCGCCATCCTCTGGCCCTACAACCAGTCGTTCTTCAGCTGGGCGGTGCTGGGTGGCGCCGGCGGGCAGGTGTTCGGCCGCAACGCGCAGGGTGAACTCGACCCCGGTGTCACCGGCGTCAACAACGCCGGCGCGCTGCGTGGCGCCTTGATGCTCGACCGCATGATCAAGGAAGGCCGCATGCCGCGCGGCGTGCGCTACTCGGAAATGGAATCGTCGTTTGCGCGCGGCGCGGTGGCGATGATGATCACCGGCCCCTGGGCCTGGGACAACGTGCGCAAGGTCGGCATCGACTTCGGCGTCGCGCCGATCCCCGGTTTCGACGGCCAGCCGGGCCGGCCCTTCGTCGGCGTGCTCGGCTGCATGGTCACCGCGCCGAGCAAGATCAAGGACATCGCGCGCGAGTTCATCGAGAACCACCTGCTGAAGGTCGAAAGCTTGAAGCTGATCAGCGCCGACGTGCCGCTGGGCACCCCGGCCAACAAGGCTTATTACCAGGAGCTGAGCACCGACCCGCGCATCGTCGCCACCATGGCCAACGCGCGCGCGGGGGAGCCCATTCCGAACATCCCCGAGATGGGCCGCTTCTTCCCGGCCATGGACGCAGCGCTGGAAGCCATCACCAACGGCCGGCAGGCGCCGAAAGAAGCGCTCGACGGAGCGGCCGCCCGCATGTTGTCGAGATGAGGCCCCAGCCTGCTTCTCGAGCCTGGCTGCAGGCTGCCATCGGCGCGTTCGCGTCCGTGGCGCTGCTGTGGTTCGTCTTCGGCCTGTACACGGCCGGGCAGCCGCTGGTGGCGGTGGGCGCACTGATCTTCGGCGCCTCGGCGATCGTGGTCTACGCCACGGCCACGTCGGTGGCCTGGAAGTACTTGTTCCCGGGTGTGGCCGGCATGCTGCTGTTCGTGGCCTTCCCGCTGCTGTACACGGTGCAGATCGGCTTCACCAACTATTCGTCGAACAACCTGCTCACGGAGCAACGTGCGCGGGACTATCTGCTGGACCAGACCGTCGTCGACGAGGCGACGGCGCTGCCCTACACGGTGCACCGCGATGGCACGGCCTACCGGCTGCGGCTGACACCGGCCGAAGGCGCTGCCGGTGAGGCATTGCTGACCCCGCCCCTGCCGCTGGACGACAGCAAAACCGCGCCCGTGCCCCTGGCCCCGCAGGGCGGCAGCCCGCTGGGTGAGGCCTTGAACCTGCGCGAGGTCATTGCGCTGCGCGCCGGGCTGATGCCGCTGCAGCTGCAGCTGCCCGGTGGCGAGGTCGTGCGCTACGCCGGCCTGCGCGAGTTCGGTCGCATCGACGCGCTGTGGCAGGCCCAGCCCGACGGCGCCGTGAAGCAGGTGGCCAGCGGCACCGTCTTCACGCCGAACCCGGCCACCGGTTTTTTCGAGAGCGCCAGCGGCGAACGGATTCAACCGGGCTTCACCGTCGGCATCGGCCTGGCCAATTACACGCGCATGCTGCTGGACGCCGATTTCCGCGGGCCCTTCGTGAGCATCTTCGTCTGGACGGTGCTGTTCGCAGGCCTCACGGTGCTGTTTTCCACCGCCATCGGCATGACGCTGGCGGTGCTGCTGGAATGGCCCGCGCTGAAGGGCCGCGCCGTCTACCGCACGCTGCTGTTCCTGCCGTATGCGGTGCCGGGCTTCATCAGCATCCTGGTGTGGAAGGGCCTGTTCAACCAGAACTTCGGCGAGATCAACCTGATCCTGGACACGCTGTTCGGCATCCGCCCGGCCTGGTTCGCCGACCCGACCTTGGCCAAGACGATGATCCTCATCGTCAACACCTGGCTGGGCTACCCTTACATCATGATCCTGTGCACGGGGCTGATCAAGGCGATACCGGCCGACCTGTACGAAGCCAGCGCGATTGCCGGCGCCACGCCGCTGGTGAACTTCTTCAAGATCACCGTGCCGCTGATCATCAAGCCGCTGACGCCGCTGCTCATCAGCGCCTTCGCCTTCAACTTCAACAATTTCGTGCTCATCAGCCTGCTGACCGACGGGCGCCCCGATTACTTGAACACCAAGCTGCCGGCGGGAACCACCGACATCCTGGTCAGCTACACCTACCGCATTGCATTCACCGACAGCGGCCAGAACTTCGGCCTGGCCGCGGCCATCAGCACGCTGATCTTCTTCATGGTGGCGGCGATGGCGCTGCTGCAGTTGAAGCTGACGCAGCGCGACCCCGTTCGAAGCTGAACAGGATTCACCGACATGTCCCAGCGCAGCACCATCGATACCCGTACGTTCATCTTCGTGGGCGTGGCTCTGCTGGTGGCCATGGGCCACCTGCTGGTGATGCGCGGCCATGTTGACGTTCCGGGTGGCCCGCCGCCGACCTGGGCCATGGCCGTTGATCTGATGCTGGTGCTGCCGGCGGCCTGGATGCTGCTGCAGCCGCACGCGTGGCGCAGGCGCTGGCGTGGGGCCTTGGCGATCGCGGGTGTGGGCTTTCTGCTGGGGCGTTGGTTGTCGCCACCCGAAGACGCGATGTGGCCCTGGCTCGGTCAGCTCCGGTGGCTGGGTGTGGCGGTCTTGCTGGCCGCAGAGTTGTGGCTCTTGAGCGGCGTTCTCAGGCAGTTGTGGCGACTGCGCGCCGTCGGCGACGAAGAACGAAATGTCGAGACCGGTGCAGCCCAGGCCTTGCGGGAGGTTCTCGGCGATGGCGTTGCAGGCCGCTTGATGCAGTTGGAGTCGCGCTTGTGGATCTACGCGTTGATGCGCAGGCCCGCCGCGATGTGCTGGCCCGGCGACCGCCATTTCGGCGTACATCGCCAGCATGGCAATGCCAGCAACCAGCTCGGGTTTGTGATTCTGGTGGCGGCCGAGATTCCAGTCATGCACCTGCTGGTGCATCTCTTCTGCGGCGCGACCGTGGCGTGGGTCGTGACGGCCATCAGCCTGTATGGCTGGCTGTTTCTATGGGCGGACTACCGTGCCACGCTCTGGCGCCCCGTCAGCATCGATGCTGAAGCCGTGCATTTGCGCTATGGGCTCGTCTTCGACATCAAGTTGCCGCGCTCGGCCGTGCTGCGGGCCGAGGCCATCGACGCCAGGATGCCTTGTGCGCGCAAGCCCGGCCGTCTGAGGGCGCAGGGCATGGGCCGTGCCAATGTGCTCCTGAAGCTGCGACCGGGCACGCTCGTACTGCTGCCCTGGGGTGAGCAAGCAGTGACTGAGGTCGCTCTGGGCATCGACGATCCGCAGCGCTTCGTCGATACCTTGCAGGCCGCGCCGGGAGGACACTGAAACCATGCCCATCGTCACCGGCAAGCGCCAACGCTGGCGTGTCTTCGCCGCCCACGCTGCGCTGTGGGTGCTGCTGGCCGCCACGCTGTTTCCGCTGCTGGCCGTGGTGAGCATCAGCCTGCGGCCGGGCAACTTCGGCACCGGCAGCCTGATCCCCAGCACCATCAGCTTCGAACACTGGCAGCTGGCCCTGGGCATCCCCGTCAAGCAGCCCGACGGCAGCGTGGTGCAGCCGCCCTTCCCGGTGCTGCTGTGGCTGTGGAACAGCATCAAGATCGCCACGATCTCGGCTTTCCTCATCGTCGCCATCAGCACCACCGCGGCCTACGCCTTTGCACGCATGCAGTTCGCGCGCAAGACGCTCATTCTGAACAGCATGCTGCTGCTGCAGATGTTCCCGGTGGCCGTGGCCCTGGTGGCCATCTACGCCATCTTCGAAGGCCTGGGGCAGAAGATCCCGTGGCTGGGCATCGAGACGCATGCCGGGCTCATCGTCGCCTACATGGGCGGGGTGGCCATGCACATCTGGACGATCAAGGGCTACTTCGAGAGCATCCCGGTCGAGATCGAGGAGAACGCCAAGGTCGACGGTGCCACGCACTGGCAGGCCTTCCGCCATGTGCTGCTGCCGATGGCCGTGCCGATCCTGATGGTGGTGTTCGTGCTCGCCTTCATCGGCACGATCATCGAATACCCGGTGGCTTCGATCCTGCTGCGCGAGGAACCGAACCTCACCCTGGCCGTGGGCAGCAAGTTCTACCTGTACGAGCAGAAGTACCTGTGGGGCGACTTCGCCGCGGCGGCGGTGCTGAGCGGCCTGCCGATCACGCTGGTGTTCCTGGTCGCGCAGCGCTGGATCGTGTCGGGCCTGACCGCCGGGGGGGTGAAGGGGTGATGACGAACCGCCTGGCGCGCCGGGGCGTTCTAGGAGCATTGACGATGCCGATGGCCATGGCCGCCCTCGCGCAGACCCCGTACGCCACGGGCGTGGACAGCCCCGCCGGCAACCTCTTCGACCAGGCCCTGGCCGGCCGTTTCGAGGCGCGTGAGCAGGACTGGCGCATCGGCGCCATCGTCTACCAGGTGCTGCCCGACCGCTTCGCACCGGCGGCGAATCTGGACGCCAAGCGCCACCTGTACCCCGCGCCGAAGGTGCTGCGCCGCTGGGACGAAACCCCCAGGCGCGGCGTCTACCTCGAGGACGCTCGCCTGTGGAGCCACGAGATCGAGTTCTGGGGCGGCGACCTGGCCAGCACGCGCGCCAAGCTGGCCTACGTGCAGCAGCTGGGTGCCGACGTGCTGTACCTGAATCCCATTCATCTGGCCTACACCAACCACAAGTACGACGCCTTGGACTACCAGGCCGTCAGCCCCGAGTTCGGCACCCGCGCCGACGTCCGGCTTCTCGCCGCCGACGTGCACGCGCGCGGCATGAAGCTGGTGCTGGACGGCGTGTTCAACCACATGGGCCGCAACGCGCCAGTCTTCCAGGACGCATTGAAGAACCCGCAATCGAAATGGCGCGACTGGTTCTTCTTCGGCCCGCAATACCAGGGCGGCGCGCGCGCCTGGTGGCTGGCCGAGAACCTGCCCGAGATCAACCTGGAAAACAAGGCCGTGCGCGACCATGTCTACGCCGCGAAGGACTCGGTGGTGCGCAGCTACCTGCGCGACGGCGTCGACGGCTGGCGGCTCGACGTGGCGGTGGACATCGGCTTCGAATGGCTCGACGGCCTGACCCGCGCCGCGCACGCCGAGAAGCCGGGTTCGCTGGTGGTCGGCGAGATCGCCAACTACCCCAAGGAATGGTTCCCGGCGGTCGACGGCGTCATGAACTTCACGCTGCGCGCTGTTCTGCTGCGCATGGCCAGCGGCGAGCTGGCCCCGGCGCTGGCCATGCGCATGATCGACCGCATGTTCAGCGAGATGGGCATAGCCAACCAGCTGCGCAGCTGGGTGATGCTCGACAACCACGACAGCCCGCGCCTGGCCACCGTGCTGCCCAAGGACGCCGAGCGCCGCCTGGCGCAGGTGCTGCAGTTCACGCTGCCCGGCGCGCCCAACCTGTACTACGGCAGCGAAGTCGGCATGGCCGGCGGCGACGACCCCGAGATGCGTGCACCGATGCGCTGGGACTGGGTGCGCGACGACAACCCCACGCTGGCCTGGACGAAGCAGCTGATCCAGCTGCGCAAGACGCATCGCGCGCTGCGCGTTGGCGATTGGCGGCCGCTGACCAGCGAACGCCTGTTCGCCTTCGAGCGCCACACCGACCGCGCGCTGGACACCGTGGTCGTCATCGCCAATCCGCATGACACGGCAGTGCTCGAAACCGTGATGGTGGCCAACAGCAAGCTGATGAACCACTGGGCGATGGTCGACGCGCTGAGCCCGGCCGCAACACCCACGAAAGTGAAGATCGTCACCGGCCTGTTCGAGGTGACGCTGCCGCCCAAGGGCGTGATGGTGCTGGTGCCCGAGCCCAGCCCCGGTGGCGGCTACAGCGCCTACAAGCGGGTGCGATGACACGCTGGCTGCTGTGTGCCGCCTGGCTGGCGGCGGCCTGGCCGGCGCTGGCGCAGGGCGCTGCACCAGCCCCTGTCTGCACCGCCGACCCGCTGGGCGGCAGAACCCTCTACCTGAGGGGCACGTTCAACAGCTGGAATGCGGTGGAGACACAGAAATTCACCTGGGCCTGCGACCGCTGGGAACTGGTGACGCGGCTGAAGGGCGAACATGCCTTCAAGCTGGCCGACGAAGGCTGGAGCAGCGACGCCGACTTCGGCCGCGGGCCTGGCAATACCCTGGCCCTGCGTGGCCCCGAGATCCAGCGCCGCTTCGACGGCACCTACCGCATGAGCCTGCGCATGACCCAAGGCCGAAGCCCTGAACTGCAGATCGAGACCTGCCCCGCTCCCGCCCAGCTGGGCGGTGCCAGTTCACCGCTGGGCGACACCGTGCTGTTCCTGCGCGGCACCCTCAACAACTGGGCGGCACTCGACGACTACGCCTTCCAGTACAGCTGCGACGCCTATTACCTGAACCTGAAGGCCCAGGGCCGGCATGAATTCAAGGTGGCCGACGCCGGCTGGAAGGACGCCAGCACCTTCGGCGCCAGCGCTGACCACAAGGCCAACTTCGCATTCGACTTCGACGGCGAACACACGCTGCGCCTGGCCTTCCCGCAGAGCGCCGAGGACAGACGTGCGCGCCCGGTGCTCACCCTGGGCCCGAAGACCTTCGCCGACCCCAGCGCCCGCACCGTGCAGGACCCGGTGGCGCTGAGCCTGCAGTTCGATTCGCGCGCCGAACGCCACAAGCAGCCCTTCGGCGCGGTGAAGGCCGGCACCGAGGTGCAGTTCACCGTCACCGCCGGGCCCGGCTTGCAGCAGCTGACGATGGTCATCGAGAAGCGCCGCCTGGAAGGCAATCAGGAAGTGCTGGACTACGCCGAGGTGGCGCGGGTGCCGATGCAGCACGGTCCGATGGGTGTACGCCAGCGCTTCACGGCCAGCCACCGCTTCGACGACATCGCGGTCTATGGCTACTGGTTCGAAGCGCAGATCGACGGCCGCACCTATGTCCTGCAGAACAACACCGACGCCGTGTTCTGGACGCGCGAGAAGGGAAGCGGCGGCACCGCGACCGTGGCCGAGAAACCCGCCAGCGCCAGGAACATCCGCCGCTTCCGCCAGACCGTCTATGCGCCCGGCTTCCAGGTGCCCGACTGGGCGCCTGACGTCGTCTACTACTACGTCTTCCCCGAACGCTTCCGCAACGGCGACAAGAGCAACGACCCGAAACCGGGCGTCACGCGCTACCGCAACTTCGGCGTCGAACTGCACAAGGCCTGGACCGAGCGGCCCTACAAGCCCGGCAGCGGTGATGGCAGCGACGCCCACTTCAACAACGACTTCTTCGGCGGCGACCTGGCCGGGCTGATCGAGAAGCTGGACTACATCCGCGACCTGGGTGCCAACAC
Source organism: Rubrivivax sp. (assembly GCA_022842595.1). Lineage (GTDB taxonomy): Bacteria > Pseudomonadota > Gammaproteobacteria > Burkholderiales > Burkholderiaceae_C > Rubrivivax. Next base: position 68,718 of record JALHPF010000014.1, on the reverse strand, counting down.
GATCTACATGACCCCGGTGTTCCAGGCTGGCAGCAACCACAAGTACGACACCGCCGACTACAAGCGCATCGACCCGGCCTTCGGTACCAACGTCGACTTCGAACGCCTGACGAAGGAAGCAGCGAAGCGCGGCATCCGCGTCATCCCCGACACCAGCCTGAACCACACCGGCAGCGACAGCATCTACTTCAACCGCTACGGCAACCACGACAGCCGCGGCGCGTTCAACCGCGCCCGCATCGACCCGGCCTCGCCCTATGCCGGCTGGTACAGCTTCAAGCCCGAGGAGAAAGACCCCGACAAGCGGTACCGCGGCTGGGTGGGGGTCACCGACCTGCCCGAGCTCGACAAGAACAGCCCCGCCGTGCGCGACTTCTTCTACCGCGACAAGGACGCGGTGATGAAGTTCTGGCTGGACCGCGGCGCCGCCGGCTGGCGCATGGACGTGGCGCCCTGGGTGCCCGACGACTTCTGGCGCGAATGGCGCAGCGCGATCAAGGCGCACCATCCCGACGCGCTGACCGTGGCCGAAACCTGGTTCGACGCCAGCAAGTACTTCCTGGGCGACATGTTCGACAGCACCATGAACTACATCTTCCGCAACGTCGTGCTCGACTACGCGGCCGGCGGCAAGGCGCGCGCGCTGTACCCGAACATCGAACTGATGCGCGAGGCCTACCCGCCGCAGGCCTTTTACGCGCTGATGAACCTGCTGAGCACGCACGACCAGGCGCGGGCGCTGCATCACTTCGGCTGGCATGACGAAACGAAGGACCCGGCGGTCATCGAGCTTGCCAAGCAGCGACTGCGCCTGGCCCTGTTCTTCCAGATGACCTTTCCTGGCGCACCCACCGTCTACTACGGCGACGAGGTCGGCGTGACCGGCGGCGACGACCCCTACAACCGCGCCACCTACCCCTGGGCCGACGAAGGCGGCAAGCCCGACATCGCGCTGCTGGCCGACTTCAAGCGCCTGATCGCACTTCGCAACGAGCACGCGGTGCTGCGCCGCGGCAGCCTCGAGGCGCCGCTGTTCGTCGACGACGAAGTCATCGTCTGGCTGCGGCGGCATGAAGGGCAGGTGGCGCTGGTGGCGGTGAACAACGCGGCCCGGGCCCGCGCCGTGCAACTTCGGCTGCCGCCCGGGCTGCAAGGCGTGGTGCTGAGTGATGGCCTCAGCGGCCTGCAGCACCAGGCCACAGGGTACGAACTCACCCTCACGGTGCCAGCGCTGTTTGGCACGGTTCTGGCTGGCCCGCTGCGCTGAAACCGAACGGGTGAACACCCGGCTCTCCGTCTGAGTACCACCACCACCCCCGCCGCCCGCCGCGCCGCCAGCCCGCGCCTGTTCGCCCTGGCCTGGCCGCTGTTCCTTGAACTGCTCTTGGGCATCGGCGTCGGCGTGGCCGGCACGCTGTTGGCCGCGCGCATTTCCGACACCGCCGGCGCCGCCTTCGCGCTGGCCAACCATGTGGCGGCGACGCTGTTCCTGTTGTTCCGCATCATCGGCGCCGGCGTCGGCGTGGTGCTGGCGCAGAACCTGGGTGCGGGCCAGCACGGAGCGGCCAACGCGGTCGCCCGTGCGGCCCTGGGCGCCAGCAGCTGGATCGGCGGGCTGACTGCGCTGGTGGCCTTGCTGGCCGCAGCGCCACTGCTGCGGCTGATGAACGCCCCGCCCGAGGTGCTGCCGCTGGCCCTGCCGCTGCTGCAGCTGCTGGCGCCGGCCATGCTGCTCGACGCCTGGAACGCCAGCATGGGCGCCGTCATGCGCGCCCACCTGCGCGCGCGCGAAGCGCTGGCCGTTACTGTGGCGATGCATGTCACGCTGCTACTGCTGTGCGTGCCGCTGATGGTGGGCTGGGGGCCGACGCAGGCGCTGGGTATCCCGGCGCTGGGCCTGCCCGGCTTTGCCGTGGCGCTGCTGCTGTCGCGCGGCCTGGGGCTGACCCTGCATCTGTGGCTGTGGCGTCGGCAGCTGGGACTGGTGCCGCAGGCGGCGGACTGGTGGCGGCTGCGCCGCCGTGAACTCGCTGCGGTGGCCCACATCGGGCTGCCCGGCGCAGCCGAGAACATCGCCTACCGGCTGGCTTTCATGGTCAGCGTTGCCGTGGCAGGCACGCTGGGCGCGCGCGCGCTGGCCACGCAGGCCTATGCCATGCAGGTCATCCACCTCGTGCTGCTGTTCGGCCTGGCCACGGGCTTGTCGGTGGAGACGGTGGTGGGCCATCTCATCGGCGCCGGCCGGCTGCACGAGGCGCACCGCCTGGTGCGGCGGGCGCTGGTGCGCGGCCTGGTGGTGAGCGTGGTCGTGGCGACCGCCGCAGCGCTGGCCGGGCCCTGGTTGATGCGCGGCTTCACACAGGACGCCGAGATCGTGGCCGCCGCCGTCACCCTGCTGTGGTGGACGGTGCTGCTGGAACCTGGCCGCACCTTCAACCTGGTCGTCATCAATGGCCTGCGCGCTGCTGGCGATGCGCGCTACCCGGTGGTGGCCGGTGCCTTGTCGATGCTGGTGGTGCTGGCCGGCGGCAGCTGGTTCTTCGGCCTGCATCTGGGCTGGGGCCTGCCGGGCGTGTGGCTGGCCTATGCGGCCGACGAATGGCTGCGCGGGCTGCTGATGTGGCGGCGCTGGGCGCAGCACAAGTGGGTGCCGCATGCACGCGCCTCACGCCGGCGACTGGCGGCCAGTCACGCCAGCGGCAGCCCCACGTAGTTCTCGGCCACCGCCCGCTGCGCGGCTTCGGAGGTGAACATGTATTCCAGCTCGGCCAGCTGCATGCGTGCGCCGAATTCGCCGTTCTCCGGGAACTGGTGCATCAGTGACGTGAACCACCAGCTGAAGCGCTCGGCCTTCCACACCCGGGCCAGCGCGCGCTGGCTGTAAGTGTCGATGCCGACGTGGCGGCTGCCGTGGCTGCCGGCGTAGAACTCCGCGAACGCGCGCGACAGCAGCCCCACGTCGCCGGCGGCCAGGTTCAGGCCCTTGGCACCGGTGGGCGGCACGATGTGGGCCGCATCGCCGGCCAGGAACAGGCGGCCGAAACGCATGGGCTCGGCGACGAAGCTGCGCAGCGGTGCGATGCTCTTTTCCAGGCTGGGGCCGGTGACGAGCCGGGCTGCGTCCTCGGCCGGCAGACGGCGGCGGAACTCGTCCCAGAAGGCCTCGTCGGACCAGTTCTCCACCTTGTCGTCCAGGCTGCACTGCACGTAATAACGGCTGCGCGTGGCGCTGCGCATGCTGGCCAGCATGAAGCCGCGTTCGGTATTGCCGTAGATCAGCTCGTGGGCCACGGGGGGCACGTCGGCGAGCACGCCCAGCCAGCCGAAGGGGTAGATCTTCTCGTAGGTCTTCAGCGCCGCGGCCGGCACGCTGGCACGGCTGACGCCGTGAAAGCCGTCGCAGCCGACGATGAAGTCGGCCTGGATCTCGTGTGCCTGGCCGCCCAGCCGATAGCTGACGCGCGGCTGCTCGCCGTCGAAGTCGTGGACGGCCACGTCCTGAGCTTCATAGACGGTGCTGCGGCCGATGGCAGTGCGGTGTTCCATCAGGTCGCGCGTGACTTCGGTCTGGCCATAGACGGTGACATGCTTGCCCACCAGGCGCTGCAGGTCGATGCGGTGGCGCTGGCCGGCGAAGCACAGGTCGAAACCCTCGTGCGGCAGGCCTTCGGCATGCAGGCGTGCTGCCACGCCGGCTTCTTCCAGCAGGCCCACCGTCACCTGTTCCAGCACGCCGGCACGGATGCGCCCCAGCACGTAGGCGGGGCTGCGCTGTTCGACGATGAGGTTGTCGACGCCGTGCCGGTGCAGAAGGGCGCCAAGCAGCAGGCCGGCCGGGCCGGCGCCGACGATGGCGACTTGGGTGCGCATGGGTGAGTGGCTCCGTCGTTCTGGTTCTTGATCAGCCGCGCAGCGTAGGTGGCAGGCGCAGCGGCTTCAATGGACGGAAGCGTCGCCGGGGTGAACAATTCGAACATGCCCCAGCGTTCCAGTGCGTTTTCCCAAGGCCTGCCGGCCCAGCGCATGCCGGCGTACGCGCTGTACGGTGAAACCGCGGCCGCACCGGCCTTCGACGCGGTGCATGCCGAGTCGATTGCCGCCCGCAGCCAGCTGCATGGCTGGGAGATCCGGCCGCACCGTCACGAGAACCTGTTTCAGCTTCTGGTGGTGCGGCGGGGCCGCGTGCAGGTGCTGATGGACGGCCGCAGCCAGGCCCTGCGCGGCCCGGCCCTGGTCACCGTACCGGCGCTCACCGCCCATGGTTTCCGCTTCTCCGACGACGTCGACGGCTGGGTCTTCACGCAGACCGATGGCCACTGCCGGGTGCTGGCGGCGCACGCGCCGGGCCTGGTCGACATCCTGCTGCAGGCACGCGCCACGCCCTTGCCGGCGCGTGCTGCCCCTGTGCGTGCGCTTCTCGCGGCGGCCCGGGCGCTGCACGACGAACACCAGGCGCAGGACAGGGCGTTTCGAACGGCGGCACTGAACGCGGCGTGGCTGCGCGTGGCCGTTTCGGCGCTGCGCGCCTGGCCCGCGCAGGCCGAGGCGACCGCCGCCGAGGCTTCCAGGGCGGTGGCGCATGTGCGGCGGCTGCGTGCGCTTGTCGACGCCGGTTTCCGCCAGCAGCCCACGCTGGCGGCGCTGGCGCTGCAGATCGGCATCACGCCCACGCAGTTGAATCGGGCCTGCCAGCAGGTGCTGGGGCACAGCGCCTCGCAGGTGCTGCACCAGCGGCTGCTGCTCGAAGCCCAGCGCGACCTGGCCTACACGGCCATGACGGTGGGCGAAATCGCGATCGACCTGGGTTTCTGCGAGGCCGGTTACTTCACGCGCTTTTTTCGCCAGCGTGTGGGTCTCACACCGGGGCAATGGCGGCTGCAGGCCGGCTTGGAAACCTAGGCCGCGGCGCGGCGGCAGATGAAGAAGCCGTTCAGCGTGAGCCGGCCACGCGCAGGGTCTGCACTCAGCAGCCCGGGCTGCGTGATGTGGCTGCTGTGGAACTGTGTGCCGTCGTAGAACACGGCGCGGTTGAAGGCCGCAGGCACCACGCCCGTCAGCTCGAACTGGGCGTTGCTGTTCACCAGGTAGCCCGGCGGGCTGCCGATCTCCTGGGTGAAGGCGTCGGCATCCATCGTGTGCCAGCGCCGGATGTCGGCATTGATGGCGTCCAGCGGCCGGCGCGGCATGAAGAAGCTCGTGCCGCCAAGCGCGGGATCGTCGAACAGGTACAGCGTGCAGGCCGCCACCATCTGCCCGGGTGTGGCGCCGAAGCGGTCGCGATGGCACAGGCGCTGCAGCGGGCTCAGCTCATGCGGCTGCAGCGTGGCCAGCGACAGCCGGCTGGTCATGCCCTGGGTGCGCCGCCCGCCGAGCGCGCTGCGCAGGTGCAGCAGGAAGAAGTCGGCCAGCGGGCTGGCCACGTCGGCCGCCATGCGCCATTCCAGCCCGGGGTAGGCGTTGTGCGGGGCCATCTCGAAACGGTGGCTTTCGGCAACGGCGCGCTGGCGCAGGGCCTGCGGGTCCTGCAGGGCGTCGTCGACGATCCAGGCGTGGAAGCCGCCGCCGACGTCGACACGCTCGATGCGCGGCCGCGGATTGAACACGACGCGCGGGGCGGTCAGGCGGCGCGGGGCAAGCTGGCCGCGCGCTGCACCGGCAGGCCGCTGGCGCAGTGGCTGGCCACGTAGTCGGCATGCATCGGCATGGCGTCGCTGCAGCGGCGGATGGTGCTGCGCACGTTGTCCAGGAACTGCGCGATACGGTCCTCGGGCAGCGTGTCCACGAGCGGGTGGTAGCCCTGCGGCACCACGCGCTGGCCGATGAACACTTCCACCCAGCTGATCTCGCTGAACAGCTCCATGCCGTCCCGGAAGACGCGGCCGTTGCTGCGAAACAGATCGAACTTCTGCTGCAGCGTGTCGGGGATCGGCATCGTGCGGCAGTAGTTCCAGAACTCGGTGTCGGTCCGTTCGGTGGCCTTGTAGTGCAGGATGATGAAGTCGCGGATGCGCTCGAACTCGAAGTCGCTCTGGCGGTTGAACTCGGCAATGTCGGCGTCGTCGAAGCGCGTGAACGGGAAGAAGGTGGTGAGCCGCGCGATCGTGTTCTGGATGAGGTGGATGCTCGTGCTTTCCAGCGGCTCCATGAAGCCGCTGGCCAGACCCACCGCGACCACGTTCTTGTTCCACAGCTGGCGGCGCTTGCCGGTGACGAACTGCAGCATGCGCGGCTGCGCAAGCGCCGGGCCGTCCAGGTTCGCCATCAACGTGTCTGCGGCCTGCTGTTCGCTGATGAAGCTGTTGCAGAAGACATGGCCGTTGCCGGTGCGGTGCTGCAGCGGAATCCGCCATTGCCAGCCCGCGTCGCGTGCCGTGGCGCGGGTGTAGGGTGTCATCACCGTGCTTTCGCAAGGCACGGCCCAGGCGCGGTTGGCGGGCAGCCAGTGGCTCCAGTCCTCGTAGCCGGTCTTCAGCGTCTGTTCGATCAGCAGGCCGCGGAAACCGCTGCAGTCGATGAACAGGTCGCCCTCGACGCGCCGGCCGTCTTCCATGACAACGGCGTCGACGAAACCGTCACCCGGGCGCTGCGTGGCGGCGCCGATCTTGCCTTCCAGCCGCACCACGCCCAGCTTCTCGGCATAGCGGCGCAGGAAGGCGGCATACAGGCCGGCGTCGAAGTGGTAGGCGTGGGCAATCTCGCCCAGCGGGCTCTTGCCCATCTCGGGCTGGGCGCGCTGGAACTTGTGGGCGCGCGCAGCCACGGTGTTGATGCTGTAGTCCTCCAGGTCGGCGGCCTTGCCGGCGGCACGCATCTTCAGCCAATAGTGGTGGAACTTGGTCAGGCCGATGTCCGGGCCCAGCGGGCCGAAACCGTGGATGTAGCGGTCGCCCTGTCTCCCCCAGTTCACGAACTCGATGCCGAGCTTGAAGGTGGCACTGGTCTGGCGCATGAACTCGTTCTCGTCGAGTTCAAGTGCCTGGTTGAAGATGTTGATGAGCGGGATGGTGGCCTCGCCCACGCCGACCGTACCGATGTCCTCGGACTCGATCAGCGTGATGCGCCAGGCCGTGCCCAGCAGCTTGGCCAGCGCCGCGGCCGCCATCCAGCCGGCGGTGCCGCCGCCGGCGATGACGATGTGCTGGATGTGGGTGGGCTGCATGGCGCTTCCTGGAGTCGAGGTGAGGGCAAACTCGTGCGATTGTCCGCAAGTGAAAAAGCCCTTGCCGGGCGGGCAAGGGCCTTGGGGGCGACAGCCGCGTCAGAACTTGTAGCTCACCCCGAACAGGATGGTGCGGCCGTTCTCGTCGAGCTTGGTGTCGTTGCCCGAACCCACTTCGTATTCGCGATAGGGTTCGTTGGTGGCGTTGTTCACCTGCACCAGCAGACCCAGGCCCTTGGCGAAGCCGCGGCTGAATTCATAGCCCAGTTGCAGGTCGACCAGGGTCTCGCCGCGGGCGTACTTGAACTCGCGGTCGGCACCGAAGCCTTCGGTCTCGGCGATGAAGGCCGAACGCTCGCGGCTGGCCACGCGCGCGGAGAAGCCATGTTTTTCGTAGTAGGCCGTCAGCTGCGTGACCTTGCGCGACAGGCCGGGCAGCGGCCGCACGTCGTTGTCGCCAAAAGGCTTGATCGCACTCTTGGTGTCTGAATAGCTCAGCTGCACGCCGAAACCGTCGAGCACGGGCGTGAGCAGGTTCAGCGGCACCGAAGCCGCCAGCTCGAAGCCCTTGATCGTGCCGCCCTTGCCGTTCACCGGCTGCGTGAATTCGCCGATGTTCGACAGCGGCACCCGGCCCGACAGATTGGGGAAGCCGCTGAAGTCGAAGGCCGTGTTCTTGAACTCGAAGATGTAGCTCTTCAGGTCCTTGTAGAACACCGCGGCCGAGACATAGCCCTTGTTGCCGCTGAAGTACTTCTCTGCCGACAGGTCGTAGGCGTTGGCGCGGAACGGGTCCAGCTTGGCGTTGCCGCCGCTGCCGGTCCAGCGCCGCTGGTCGTTCACTTCGCTGCGGCTGAAGGAACGCAGCTGGTCCATGCGCGGCTTGGCCAGCTGGCGGCCGATGCCGGTGCGCACGAAGACGTCGTTGCCCAGGTCGAAGGCGAGGTTCACCGAGGGCAGCACGTCGGTGTAGCTCTTGCCGTCGGTGCGCAAGGTGAAGGTGCCCTGGCTGGTGTTGTCGACCACCGGCGCGGTCGAGCGCTGGTCGGTGTTCACCACCTGCAGGCCGGCGTTGCCGCGCACCGGGACGCCGAAGAGTTCGGTGTCGATGTCACCCTTCAGATAGAAGGTGTTGACCTCTTCCTTCACCGTCCAGCCCTTGTTCAGGATGTCGCCGTTGACGTTGGCGTCCAGGCGGTAGCTGCCGGGGTAGGCGGCCGCGGGGTCGAAGCTGACGGTACCGCTGGCGCTGCCGGGCAGGTTCAGCGTGCCGGCGCCAGCAGGCAGGGCGGCACCTGGGTTGGGGTTGCTGCTGCTGCGGTTCGGCAGGCGCAGGAAGTTCTCGGCAGCGCCCTTCGTCTTTTCACGTTCGTTCAGGTTCACACCGACGCTCACGCGCGAGAACAACCCGTCCATGTCGCGGTCCAGGCCCAGCCGGACGGCCTTGATCTCGTCGTCGGTGGTGATGATCTTGTCGTAACCGTTCTGGCCCCAGCTTTCGGGGTCGGTCAGGCGCACGATGGCGGGGTTGCCATGGTCGTACTGGAACGCGGTGATGGTGCTGTAGTTGCTGACCGTGACGCGGCCCGGCAGCGGCCGGTTGTTGGCCGTGTCGAAGACACCGGCCTCCATCTCGACGATCTGTTCCTTGCTGTCGGCCGAGGAAGTGCTCAGGTCCAGCGTGCCCTGCCAGCCTTCGGCGAACTTCCACTTGGTGTTCCAGCCGAACAACTTCAGCTCGTCCTTGCGCGGTTCCCAGATCGTGCGCGACAGCGGGTTCACGTTGCTCCACACGCCGCTGGTGAGTCTGCCGTTCTGCACCACGGCGTTGCTCAGCGTCGGTGACTGATAGGCCAGGTCGCCGCCCTTCCAGCTGTCGTTGACCTGGACTTCGAGGCCCCGCTTGGTGACGTCCTTGTCGAACTTCGAATAGAAGAAGTCGACGATGCTGCTCAGGTCCTTGTTGGGCTTGAACTCGATCGCGCCCATGGCCCCGGTGCGGGTCTCGTCGGTTTCGTCGACGAAGAACTTGAAGCCCTGGTTGAAGGTGAAGTTGGCGCCGCCGTTGACGTTGGCGAAGCTGCCGGTGTTGGTGGTGTCGTAGGTCTCGTTGCGCGACTTCTCGGTCTTCGTCGTCAGCCGGGCGATGCCGAAGGCCACGCCCACGGTGCGGTCGGCAAACTGGTCGATGTAGGTCAGGCTGGCGCGGTTGCCGTCGCCGCTGAAGGGCGTGCCGCCGCCGTTCTTTTCACCGCGCACGTTGATGGCGACGGTGCGCTGGCCGAAGGACAGCGGGCGCACGGTTTCCAGGTCCAGCGTGCCGGCCAGTCCCTGGCCCACGAGCGCGGCGCTGGGCGTCTTGTAGACCGTGACCTTGTTGATCAGCTCCGACGGGAACTGGTCGTACTCGACGCTGCGGTTGTTGCCGGTGGACACCTGCTCGCGGCCGTTCAGCAGCGTGTTGGCGAAATCGCCCGACAGACCGCGGATATTGATCTCGGTCGCGCGACCGTTCACGCGCTGCGCGGCGATGCCGGGCAGGCGGGCGATCGACTCGGCAATGCTGTTGTCGGGCAGTTTGCCGATGTCTTCGGCCGAAATCGACTCGACGATGCCATCGGCGCTTTTCTTCGTGGCGATCGCGCTTTCGATGCCGCGCCGGATGCCGGTGATGGTGACGGTGGCCGCTGGAGCCGGCGTCGCGCCCTGCTGGGCGGGGGCAACGCCCGGCATCGCCAGCATGGCGCCCACGGCTGCGGCCACCGGGGTAGCGCGCCACAAGGCGGCGGCGTTGGTCTTCTTCGATTGACTCATCGGGTGTCTCCTGCGGACGCTGAAAAGCGTGGAAGCCGCTGCCAACAGCGGCATCGGCTGCGGCAAGCGGACTTGGGGGATGATTGAAAGAACCAGAATTTGTACCAAAACTAGATTGTGACGATCCTGATGTAAACCCTTGATCGGTGCATCAAAACGGTGTTTGTTGCGCCACCGATACGAATGGCGCCGTTCCTGGCGAAGCAATCGAATAGCAGTGCACCAGAAAAGTGCGGTCGGGCGGATTGACTGACAAGATGTAGCAAAACTACTATCGCAGAAACGAATTCGGAGCCTGCCCATGAAACCCGCCAGCCTCTGTGTCGCTGCGCTGTGCCTGTGCGCCGGGGCGCTGGCGCAGCCTGTCCATCGGCCGGCCGTGGGCAGCCTGCAGCGGCTGGAAGGCCTGGTCTCGCGCCATGTCGACGCGCGCCCGGTGGACGTCTGGCTGCCCGCGGGCTACAGCCTGGCCAAGCGCTACAGCGTGCTTTACATGCACGACGGCCAGATGCTGTTCGACGCTTCGCAAACCTGGAACAAGCAGGCCTGGCAGGTCGATGTGACGGTTCAGCGCCTGATCGACGAAGGCCGCATCCCCGACACCCTGGTGGTGGCGGTGTGGAACGCCGGCCCGCTGCGCCACAGCGAGTACTTCCCGCAGAAGTTCCTGCCCTTCGTGACCGAGCCGCTGCGCAGCCAGTTCATCGCCCAGCGCCTGCAGGGCCAGCCGCGCGCCGACGCCTACCTGCGTTTCCTGGTCGAGGAGCTCAAGCCGCACATCGACCGCCACTACCCGACGCGGCCCGAACGTGAACACACCTTCGTCGTGGGCAGCAGCATGGGCGGGCTGGTCTCGATCTACGCGATGAACGAGTACCCGCAGGTCTTTGGCGGCGCTGCCGGTCTGTCCACGCATTGGGTGGGCGGCGCGCAGCCCAATGCCGCCCTGCCGCTGGCCGCCTTCAACTACCTGCGCGACCACCTGGCCGACCCGGCCACGCACCGGCTGTACATGGACCACGGCACCCTCGGGCTCGACGCCGGCTACGCGCCCTACCAGCGCTTCGTCGACGAGATCGTGCGCGACCGCGGCTACACGGCCACGAGCAGCCTGAGCCGCGTGTTCGAAGGCACCGGCCACGACGAGACGTCCTGGGCGCAGCGGCTCGACGTTCCGCTGCTCTTCCTGATGGGCCGGCGCTGATGGGGCCCCGCTTCGGCGCAGCCCTGCTCGCGGCCACCCTGCCTCTGGCCGGGCTGGCACAGCCGTTGAAGCTGCATGTGCCCTCTCCCGACTGGCGAGACCAGGTGCTGTACTTCCTGCTGACCGACCGCTTCGCCGACGGCAACCCGGCCAACAACGACCAGGGCGCGGGTGAATACAAGCCAGGTTCGGCCGGCCACTACCAGGGCGGCGACCTGCAGGGTGTGATCGAGCGGCTGGCCTACATCCGCGGGCTGGGCGCCACGGGCGTGTGGATCACACCGCCGGTGGCCAACCAGTGGGTCGACCCGTGGGTGCAGTACACCGGCTACCACGGCTACTGGGCCGAACACTTCAAGCAGGTCGACAAGCACCTGGGCACGCTGCACGACTACAAGCGCCTGTCGGATGCGCTGCACCGCAACGGCATGGTCCTGGTGCAGGACATCGTCGTCAACCACACCGGCAACTACTTCAACTACCGCGGCGGCTGGGACCCTGCCGACCCGACCCGCTTTTATGAGGCCAACACCGCCGCCAGGCCGAGCGCGGCGCCGACGCAGCCGCCGTTCCATCTGAACGACCCGCGCCGCGCCGCCGACCGCGCTGCCGCCGTCTATCACTGGACGCCGCCGGTGGCCGACTACGGCGACCCCGTGCAGGAACGCAGCTTCCAGATGGGCGGCCTCGACGACCTGGCCACCACCCACCCGGCGGTGCGTCGCGCACTGCGCGACAGTTTCGGCTACTGGGTGCGCGAAGCCGGCGTCGACGCGTTTCGCATCGACACCGCGTTTTATGTCGAGCCCGACTTCTTCGGTGACTTCATGAATGCCCGCGACCCGCTGGCCCCGGGCATGGCGCAGGTGGCGCGGCGCACCGGGCGGCGCGACTTCCTGGCCTTCGGCGAAGGCTTCGCGATGGACAAGCCCTTCGACGACACCCAGGCCCGCAAGATCGAGAGCTACATGACCGACAGCCGCGGCCAGGCCCTGCTGCCCGGCATGCTGAACTTCCCGCTCTACGGGGCGCTGGTCGACGTGTTCGCACGCGGCCGGCCGCCGGCCGAGCTGGGGCACCGCATCACCGCCCTGGCCCGTGTCCACGCCCGGCCGCAGCGCATGCCCAGCTTCCTGGACAACCACGATGTCGACCGCTTCCTGGCTGGCGGCAGCGAAGCCGCGCTGAAGCAGGCACTGCTGGCGCAGATGACGCTGCCCGGCATTCCAGTCATCTACTACGGCACCGAACAGGGTTTTACACTGCAGCGGCCAGCCATGTTTGCCGCCGGCTGGGGCTCGGGCGGGCGTGACCGCTTCGACGTCGAGCACCCGCTTTACCGCTTCATTGCCCGCGCCACGGCGCTGCGGCGCGCGCACCGCTTGTTCAGCCGCGGCCTGCCCACGATGCTGCAGGCCGGTGGCGCCCGCGCCGGCGCCCTGGCCTGGCGCACCACGCATGAAGGCCGCTCGGCGCTGGTCGTCTTCAACACGGCCGACAGCGAGTTGCTGCTCGACGGCCTGGACACGGGCCTGCCCGCCGGCACGCCGCTGCGGCCGCTGTTCGGCATCGAAGGCCTGCCGCCGGCACGCAAGCTTGGCGGCGACGGCCGCCTGACGCTGCGCCTGCCGCCGCGGGCCGGCTGGGTGTGGGCGCTGGGGCCGGCGCCAGCCCGGGTGCGGCCCACGGCGGCTGCCGAACCGCAGCTGACGCTCGACCCGCTGCCCACCACGCCAGCGCGGGGCGACTTCACGGTGAGCGGCCGGGCCCCGGGGGTCAGGCAGCTGCAGCTGGTCGTCGACGGCCAGTGGGCCAGCGCTCAGCCCGTCACCCCGGGGCCGGACGGTCGCTGGCAGGCACGGGTCGACACCTCGGCCCTGGTCGACCCAGCAGCGCGCCACCGCCTGGTTGCCGTCGCCGCCGGGCCCGACGACGAATCGATTCGCGTCAGTGCGGCAGCGGAATTCAGTGTCGAACGCGACTGGCAGTTGCTGGCCGACGTGGCCGACCCCGCCGGCGACGACCACGGCCCGCAAGGCAGCGCCCTGCGCTACAGCTACCCCAACGACCCCAGTTTTGCGCCCCGGCAGATGGACTTGCACCGCGTGCAGGTATGGGGCGCCGGCGGCGCGCTGCGCGTGGACCTGACCATGGCCGAGATCAGCGCCCCCTGGTCACCGGCCAATGGCTTCGACCATGTCGCCTTCACGCTGTTCATCGAACTGCCGGGGCTGCCCGGCGGCACCAGCGTGATGCCCTTCCAGAACGGCCAAGCCCCGCTGCGCTGGCATCGGCGGCTGCGGGCCCATGGCTGGTCGAACGCCTTGTTCGACAGCAGCGGTGCCGGCCCGGCGGCTGATGGCACGCCCGTCGTGCCGGCGGCCAGCATCCGTGTCGACCGCGCCGCGCGCACCGTCAGCTTCGTGCTGCCTGCGGCTTCGCTGCGGGGGGCCGAGGCCGGTGGTGCGGCCAGCCTGGCGGGTGCGCGCCTGTACGTCACCACCTGGGACTACGACGGCGGCTACCGCGCGCTACGGCCGGCGGCGCAGGCTTTCGGCATGGGCGGCGGGGACCCGGCGCGCGACCCGAAGGTGATGGACGACGTCCCGGTCATCACGCTGCCCTGATGCTGCGGCTGCGGGACCACGGAATCCGGGCACAAAAAAAGGCAGGGAAACCCCTGCCTTCTTGGTGAGAAGCGAAGAACTTACTTCTTCGGCTCTTCCTTCTTCATTTCCTTCTTGGCTTCTTCCTTCTTGGCTTCGGCCTTCTTTTCCATCTTCTTCTCGGCGGCGCTCGCCGGCTTGGCGGCGGCCGGGGCTGCGGTGGTGGCGCTGGCGTTGAAAGCCACGGCAGAGAAGGCGGCCAGGATCAGGGCGGCGAGGGTCTTGTTCATGAATGTCTCTTGTTTCATCAGCAGGGTTGGAATAACGCCGGTCGGGCCCGGGGGCTCGGCGGCCCACCCACAACGCGCCGCCTGGCGGGGCGGTTGACAGGTCGCCGCTGGGCCGCTTTCAGCCACGGGTGACCTCCAGGGCGTAGGCCGCGCCCGTCAAAGCCGCCAGCGTGTCGGTGATGAGCGCGGTGGGCACGGCCTGCAGATAAGCCTGGAAACGGCCCTTGGCTTCGAACCGCTGGCGGAACGGCGACGCGAAGAAGCGCTCACCCAACCGCGGCACGATGCCGCCGCCGATGAAGACGCCACCGCGCGCGCCCAGCGTCAGCGCGACGTTGCCGGCGAAGCTGCCCAGCAGGGCGCAGAAGCTGTCGACGGTGCGTTCACAGACCGGGTCGCCGCCCTGCAGCGCCCCCTGCACCACCTCGCCGGCCGTGTGTATCCGCGCGGGCTGGCCCAGCACCTGGGCCACGGCCGCATGCAGCACCGGCAGGCCGATGCCCGACAGCAGCCGCTCGGCCGACACATGGGCATGCACGTGCCGCACCGCGGCCAGCACCGCAGCGTCGAAGTCGTCGGCGGCTGACAGGCTGGCATGGCCGCCTTCGCCGGGAATGGCCAGCCAGCCCTGGGCAGTGGGCAGCAGCCCGGCCACGCCCAGCCCGGTGCCGGGGCCGATGACGGCCAGCGCCGCATCGGGCAGGCCCTGGGCGGGGCCACCGAAATGGCGCAACTGGTGGGCCTGCAGGTGCGGCAGCGACAAGGCCAGGGCCTCGAAGTCGTTGAGCACGAGCAATTCGTCCAGGCCCAGCTCGGCGCGGGCGGCAGCGCGTGAAAAGGCCCAGCCGCTGTTCGTGAAGCGAATCTCGTCCCTGCCCACGGCAGTGGCCACGGCCCAGGCCGCAGCGCGTGGCGCCGTGTAGGCGGGGCCCAGAGCTTCGGCCAGGCCCTGCAGGTAGTGCCGCGCTGCCGCGGCCGGGCCGCCGTGGCCGGCGGTGGGCAGCGTCTGCACATGGCCGGGCTGGCCCTGGCCCGCCGCCAGCCAGCCGAATCGTGCGTTCGTGCCGCCGATGTCGGCCAGCAGCCAGGGGCGTGCCAGCCGAGGTGCTGCGGTTTGGACGAGTGCTGCTTCTGTCGGGCGGGTCATCAAAAGACGGTAACAAAACTACATATGGCTCACAAGTCAGGCAAGCCCGCGAGGCTCTTTTCGAGTGGGCGGTTTGACCGACGGCGGCGCCAAGGCGCCGAATGCAATGTAATCGCGCTACAGGTTCGGGCCGGCCGGGTGTGCTTGCAAGCCCTGGGCCGGGCACAATCCTTCGCTATGAGCGTCGTCACCCTGCCAGTCTTCGACAGCCCGCGCCTGCTGGCCGACATCGGCGGCACCTACGCTCGTTTTGCGATCGAAGCCGCGCCTGGCCGGCTGTCGCACATGGCATCGCTGCGCTGTGCCGAGCATGCCGATTTCCATGCCGCCATCAGCGCCTATCTGAACGACCTGCCGCCCCAGGCACTGGGCGAAGCGGGTGTGCTTGAGCACGCGGCGGTCGCCATTGCCAACCCGGTCGAAGGCGACCAGGTGCGCATGACCAACTACCACTGGAAATTCAGCATCGAACAGATGCGCCAGCGCCTGGGCCTGCAGACGCTGGTCGTCGTCAACGACTTCACGGCCCTGGCCATGGCCCTGCCGCGCCTCGGACCAGGCCAGCGCCGCCAGGTGGGCGGCGGCGAACCCGTCGAGCGCAGCGTGTTGGGCGTGCTGGGTGCAGGTTCGGGCCTGGGTGTCAGTGGCCTGATTCCGGCGGCCGACGGCTGGGTGGCGCTGGGCACCGAAGGCGGGCATGCCAGCTTCTCGCCGCGCGACGAGCGCGAGATCGCGATCCTGCGCTATGCGCTGCAGCGCTTCACGCATGTGTCCTTCGAGCGCCTGCTGTCGGGGCCGGGCCTGGAACTGATCGATGCCGCGCTGCGCGAGCGCGCTCGCCAGCCCGCGCTGGCCCTGCCCGCGCCGGAAATCACGCGCCTGGCGCTGGACGGCAGCGACGCCGTCTGCGCCGAGGCGCTGGACACCTTCTGCGCCATCCTGGGCACGGCGGCGGCCAACCTGGCGGTGACGCTGGGCGCGATGGCCGGCGTCTACATCGGCGGCGGCATCGTGCCGCGCCTGGGCGAGTACTTCGACAGCAGCCCGTTTCGCGCGCGCTTCGAGGACAAGGGCCGCTTCCGCGACTATCTGCGTGCCATTCCCACCTATGTGGTCACGGCCGAACACGCCACCTTCATGGGCGCTTCGGCCATCCTCGCGACCCAGCTGCGTTCGCTTCAGGGCAGCGAGGGCGCGGCGCTGCTGGGCCAGATCCGCCGCAGCCGTGACAAGCTGTCGCCCGCCGAGAAACGCGTGGCCGAACATGTGCTGGCGCACCCGCGCGCGGCCCTGTCCGAGCCCATTGCCGAAATCGCACGGGCCGCGGCGGTGAGCCAGCCCACCGTCATCCGCTTCTGCCGCAGCCTGGGCTGCGAAGGCCTGTCGGACTTCAAGCTGCGCCTGGCCTCGAACCTGTCGACGACCGTGCCCGTCATGCACACGCAGGTGACGGGCGAAGACAGCACGCTGGAACTGGGCGTCAAGGTGCTGGGCAATACCGCCAGCGCCATCCTGCAGCTGCGCGAGCAGCTGAACCGCGACACCCTGGGCCGCGCGATCGACGTGCTGAGCGCTGCGCACCGCATCGAGTTCTATGCGGTGGGCCACTACGGCGTGGTCGCCGACGACGCGCAGTTCAAGTTCCTGCGCTTCGGCGTGCCTTCGGCTGCGCTCACCGACACAAGGCTGCAGCTGCTGTCGGCCAATGTGCTGCGGCCCACCGATGTCGTGGTCATCGTGAGCAGCAGCGGCCGCATCGACGAATTGCTGGCTGTCGCCGAGGTGGCACGCGAGCGTGGTGCTTCCGTCATCGCCATCACCGCGAGCCATTCGCCGCTGGCGAAGAAGGCCGACGTGGCCCTCATCGTCGACCATGTCGAAGACGTGGCCACGCAGCTGCCGATGGTCAGCCGCATCCTGCACCTGCTGGTGATCGACATCCTGGCGGTGGGCGTGGCCATGCGGCGCAGCGCTCAGGCCGGCCCCGTGACCGAGGGCGGCGTGGTGCTGCCGGCGCTGGCCGCGGCCACGGCCGCCGGCCTGGACGAAGCGCGGCCCGAAGATCGGCCCGCAGCCGCGCGGCGTGCAGGATTGGGCATCAGCGCCGCTTCGCCCCTGGCCCGGCTGACTTCGCACAGCCGATAGAATTCAAGGGTTTCCGAGGAGCGCTGCGACAGGGCCCCCCCTGCCAGGCTCGGACATCCGCCTTCGGTGCCCCGCACCGGCCGCGGACTGCAACGGCGCTCGGCCCTGACCCAGGACTGAGCCCGCATGAACACCTCCGCCACGCCCACGCCCAAGCCCACCGCCATTGGTTCCACGCCCCCGCCGATGCGCCTGTCGGGCCTGGAACCCGTCAGCCTGAACACCGGCAGCCTGTTCGTCAACATCGGCGAACGCACCAATGTCACCGGCAGCAAGGCCTTCGCGCGGATGATCCTGGAAGGCCGCTTCGAGGACGCATTGAGCGTGGCGCGCCAGCAGGTGGAAAACGGCGCCCAGGTCATCGACGTCAACATGGACGAAGCGATGCTGGACAGTGCCGCGGCGATGGACCGCTTCCTGAAGCTGATTGCCGGCGAACCCGAGATCGCACGCGTGCCGATCATGATCGACAGCAGCAAGTGGAGCGTCATCGAAGCCGGCCTGAAGTGCGTGCAGGGCAAGGGCATCGTCAACAGCATCAGCCTGAAGGAAGGCGAGGCCGAATTCAAGCGCCAGGCCACGCTGGTGCGCCGCTACGGCGCCGCGGCCGTGGTCATGGCCTTCGACGAAAAGGGCCAGGCCGACACCTACCAGCGCAAGACCGAGATCTGCGCGCGCGCCTACCGCATCCTCGTCGACGAGGTGGGCTTCCCGGCCGAGGACATCGTCTTCGACCCCAACATCTTCGCCATTGCCACCGGCATCGAGGAGCACGACAACTACGCCGTGGACTTCATCGAGGCCACGCGCTGGATCAAGCAGAACCTGCCCGGCGCCAAGGTCAGCGGCGGCGTGTCGAACGTGAGCTTCAGCTTCCGCGGCAACGACCCGGTGCGCGAGGCCATCCACACCGTGTTCTTGTACCACGCCATCCGGGCCGGGCTGGACATGGGCATCGTCAACGCCGGCATGGTGGGCGTGTACGACGACCTCGAGCCGACGCTGCGCGAGCGCGTCGAAGACGTGGTGCTGAATCGCCGCCCCGACGCCGGTGAACGCCTGATCGAAGTGGCCGAAAGCGCCAAGGGCGCGGCCAAGGACGACAGCGCGCGGCTGGCCTGGCGTGCCAACGACGTCGAACATCGCCTCAGCCACGCGCTGGTGCATGGCATCACCGAATTCATCACGGTCGACACCGAGGAAGCCTGGCGCGCCATCGAGGCCAAGGGTGGGCGGCCGCTGCACGTCATCGAAGGCCCGCTGATGGCCGGCATGAACGTCGTGGGTGACCTGTTCGGCCAGGGCAAGATGTTCCTGCCCCAGGTCGTCAAGAGCGCCCGCGTCATGAAGCAGGCCGTGGCCCACCTGCTGCCCTACATCGAGGCCGAGAAACTGGCGATGGTGGAGGCCGGCGGAGAGGCCAAGGCCAAGGGCAAGATCGTGATCGCCACCGTGAAGGGAGACGTGCACGACATCGGCAAGAACATCGTCACTGTGGTCCTGCAGTGCAACAACTTCGAAGTGGTGAACATGGGCGTGATGGTGCCCTGCAAGGACATCCTGGCGAAGGCGCGCGAGGAAGGTGCCGACATCATCGGCCTGAGCGGCCTGATCACGCCCAGCCTGGAAGAGATGCAGTTCGTCGCTGCCGAAATGCAGCGTGACGACTACTTCCGCAACAAGCAGGTGCCGCTGCTGATTGGCGGCGCCACCTGCAGCCGTGTGCACACGGCGGTGAAGATAGCGCCGCACTACGACGGCCCGGTGGTTTACGTGCCCGATGCGAGCCGCAGCGTGGGCGTGTGTTCCGACCTGCTCAGCGACGAACGCGCCGCCAGGTTCATCGACGAGCTGAAGACCGACTACGAGCACGTGCGCGCGCTGCACGCCAGCAAGAAGGCCACGCCGCTGGTGACGCTGGCTGCGGCGCGGGCCAACAAGGCCGCCATCGACTGGGCCGCCTACACGCCGCCGGTGCCGCGCTTCATCGGCCGGCGCACCTTCAAGAACTACGACCTGGCCGAACTGGCGAACTACATCGACTGGGCGCCGTTCTTCCAGACCTGGGACCTGGCCGGCAAGTTCCCCGACATCCTGCGCGACGAAGTCGTGGGCCACGAGGCGCAGCGGGTGTTCAGCGACGGCAAGCGGCTGCTGCAGCGCCTGATCGAAGGCCGCTGGCTGCAGGCCAACGGCGTGGTCGCGCTGCTGCCGGCCAACACCGTGGGCGACGACACGATCGAGGTCTACACCGACGACACCCGCAGCAGCGTGGCGCTGCGCTGGAACCCGCTGCGGCTGCAGACCGAACGGCCGGTGGTCGAAGGCGTGAAGCGCCCGAACCGCAGCCTGGCCGACTTCATCGCGCCCAAGGGCGTGGCCGCCGACTACATCGGCCTGTTCGCCGTCACCAGCGGCATCGGCGTCGAAAAGCGCGAGAAGATCTTCGCCGCCGACCACGACGACTACAGCGCCATCATGTTCAAGGCCCTGGCCGACCGCCTGGCCGAGGCCTTCGCCGAGAAGCTGCACCAGCGTGTGCGCACCGACCTGTGGGGCTACGCGCCCGACGAGCAGCTGGACACCGCCGCGCTGATTGGCGAGCAGTACCGCGGCATCCGCCCGGCGCCGGGTTACCCGGCCTGCCCGGACCACAGCGTCAAACGCGCCATGTTCCAGGTCCTGCAGGCAGACGACATCGGCATGGGCCTGACCGAGAGCCTGGCCATGACGCCGGCTGCCAGCGTCAGCGGCTTCTACCTGGCCCACCCAGAAGCGACGTACTTCAACGTCGGCCGCATCGGCGAGGATCAGGTCGAGGACTGGGCCGCGCGCGAAAGCATCGCGCAGGAACTGGCGCGCCGGCTGCTGGCACCCGCGCTGGGCTGAACGCCGCGCAGCGCGGCGGCGATGTCGTCGTGCATCACCTGCACGCCGGCCGGCGCGGTGGCGGCCAGGGCAGTGGCGGCCTGCATGGCCTGCGCGAACTTGGCGTGGGCCAGGTGGGCCACGAGTGGTGCCGCGATCGCACGGGCTTCGCTGTCCCAGCTGCGTTGCGGCGGCGTCATCGTGTAGCCCACGGCCTGCATCGAACGAACTCGCGGCGCGTCGTCGTAGACAACGGCCAGCACGCTGTGCACGCCGGCCTGCGCCAGCGCCTGAAGGTAGGCCACACGCAGCAGGGCCAGCAGCCCGCGGCCATGCTCGCCCGGGGCGGTGGCAGCACGTGACAGCACCAGTGCCGGGGCCACGGCGCCGATGCCGTCGAGCGCGTGTTCCAGGAAGGCCTCGGCTGCGGCCAGCTGCGTGAAGACGGTGGCGCGCACGGTGGACAGCAGCGTGCGCGTGCTGGTTCCACCGCCCTCAGGGCAGTGCCACAGGCCGAGCACGGCGCTGCGATCGTCGGTGGCCGTCCAGCCCAGCGTGGCCAGGTCGTGCCAGGCGAATTCACGGGCGCCGGCATAGGCCTGGCGGCGCAGCTGCACGACGGCGTCGCGCGCGGCCCGCGAGCTGCCGTCGACCACGCCGATCAGCCAGCGGCTGCCGTTCATGCCGCCGCCTGAATGGCCCGGGCGTCGAACCACGGCGCGCACAACGCTTCGAGCATCGGCGCGTAGAGGTCGGGGTGGCCTTGGGCATTGCTGTTGATTTCCAGGAACCAGGGCAGCCCGTCGGCGCCGACGATGGCGTCCAGCACGAAGGCCGCCTGCTTTCCCGCCGGCCCCACGGCGCCGGGAATGTGCGGCCACAGGCGCGTGCCGGCGTCGGCAAAGGCCTGCAGCAGGGGCGTGCCGGCGGCTTCGCGCAGGCTGTTGTGGTTGGCGTAGAGCGTCGGGTTCAGCGGCGAGACATAGCGGTAGTCGGCCACCACCGCCTGCCCGGCGGCGGGCACGCTGTCGGCCTGCAGGCCTTGCAGCCGGGCCAGTGCTGCGAACGGGGCGAAGTCGGACAGCGGCTCAGGGCTGGCCTGCTGCAACAGGGCAGCCAGCGTGGTGCGGCCATCGCCCAGCACCTGCGGCATGGGCAGTACTTCCAGCACCGCCAAGTTCCCGTTCCAGTACCAGGCGCGTGCAATGCGGCCGCTGACGAAGGCTTCGCAGAATTCACCGGCCGCCACCTCGGCCGCCACCTCGGCCGGTGCCGCGGCAGTGCCGGGCTCGTGCGGCCCGCTCATGCCGTCGCCGAAGGCGCCGCGGTCGCGTTTCACGAGAAAGGGCGCCGTGGTTTGCGCCGGCTGCGACCAGGTGGCCGGCACACGCAGGGCCAGCCGCTGCGCCAGCTGCTTGAAGGCCAGCTTGCTGATGGAAATGTCCCAGGCCAGTGGCCGGTAGGGCAACCAGCCGACGAAGCCGCGCGCGTGTTCGTCGGGCATGTCGAAGTACATCAGCCGCTTGCCGTCGCGCTGGCCCACGAACTGCGGCAGAAGCAGCAGGGCCTGGCCGCCATGGTTCAAGACGAGGGCGATGTCGGTGGCCCGCACATGAGCCTGCACGCCGCGCGCCAGTGCCCAGCGGCCGACGGCCTTGGTGTGCTCGAGCAGGTTGGTCTTGAAACGCAGGCTCATCGTGTCTTCACGCTAGCCCATCGTGCGGCGGCCAACCACTGAGGATCGATCCTAGGGTGCACAAGGTGCCCACCCTAGGCGCGATCCCAGGGTCACAACGGCGTGCCGAAGGCCTAGCCTGATGGGGCCTTTACAGGAACGAACTGCCATGGCCATCGAGTTCTCGCGCTTCCAGAACCGGCACTATCTCGAAGACTTCGAGCCCATCGAGCCGCGCGAACCGCCGCCTCCGCCGCCGCCGGCCGTGGACGAGTCGCCCGCGCCTGGGGCCGAGCGCCCGCCTTCGAACCTGCTGTACAGCCTGCCTGCTGCGCCGCTGGCGCCCGTCTACGTGGCCGTGGGCGAGCCGCGCGCTGCCAGCGTGCTGGACGAGCTTCAGGAGACGCAGTTTCAGACCATGGCCACCGCCACCGTGGCTGCCAACGACCCGGCGCTGGCGTCGGCTGCGGCCTACGTCGGCGAACCGCCCGTCGGCGCCGACTGGCTGGCCGCCCGCGAGACCGCCTTCACAGCGGTGCGCAGCGACTATGAATCCCAGCGCGCGCAAGCCCAGGCCAGCGCCGGCAGCGGCCCGGGCTGGGTCGACGCGCAGATGTTCACCGACGAAAGCGGCCGTCTCTTCAGCGCCAGCGGTGCCGCCACCGTCTTCATTGCCGACCCGGGTGCGGCGCCGCAGATCATCGGCTGGGACGAAGGCGGCCCCGTCTATGGCGGCGTGGCCGGTCGCCACCTGGAATTCAACGAAGGAGCCTTCGCCGCGCATTACCGCGCCCAAGGCAGTGCCCAGCCAGGCACCCCGCTGCAGACCCTGGCTGGCCTGTACGACACCGATGCCGCCACCCTGCTGGCGCGCCACCCCGAGATCTGGGGCATCGCCACCAGCGAGCACGCCCTGAACGCCGGTCCGCCCCCCGCCGGCCGCGCCATGGGCGACCCCGGCCAGCTGGCCATGCTCGACCTCTACATGGCCGACCCCCAGGTGGCCGAACTCATCCAGCGCTACGGCGGCAGCGTGGCCCCTGCCACCAGCGGCATTGCCCTGGAACAGGTGCGTATCCACGGCCAGGCCCGCTACGAGCAGATGACGCGCCTGGCGAACGCCATGCAGGCCGTGCGCGACGACTACAGCAGCGCCATGCAACACGCCCAGGCCCATGGCGGGCCGGGCTGGGTGGAACAGCCGCGCATGGTGACGATCACCGACGAAAGCGGCGTCACTCGCACCGAGCCCATGGTCAGTCGCGACGAAAGCGGCGTGGCCACGCCCATCACCGAACGCTTCTTCGACCCCGACCGCTTCACTGCCTGGTACCTGCAGCAAAGTGGCGCGGCGAACCAGGCCTTCGCCGGCTTCTACGGCCACAGCCACACCCAGTGGGGTACCGACGAGAGCGGTGCACGCATAGCCAGCAGCATCGGCTTCGACAACCCGAGCTGGCAGATGGGCGGCGCCGGCGGGCCGATGAGCCACAACGAGCTGCGCAGCCTGGACCTGAATCACACGCCGCGGCTGAACGACAACAACGCTGTCGGCTTCGACTTCGATGCCGGCTGGGCCACGCACCACGGCAACATCCACCAGAAGCGCGACTGGTTCGAGACCGTGGTGCAGGTGGCCTTCGTCGCTGCCGCGGCCTGGGTGACGGGTGGGGCGGCCGCCGGTGCCGGCTGGGGCGTCATCGGCTCGGCGGCTGCGGCCGGAGCAGCCGGCTCCTTCGTCAGCGGTGCGATGAACGGCGACCTGAGCCTGAAGAACGTGCTGCGCGGCGCGCTCAGCGGCGCACTCACCGCCGGCCTGGTAGGCCCCGTGGGCAACGCCCTGGGTGGCGGGGCCGTCGGCGGCGTGGTGGCACGGATGACCGTGCAAGGCGGCATCCAGGCGCTGCTGGGCGGCAAGTTCGAAGACGGGGCCATCGCCGGCCTGGCCTCGGGCCTGGCCGAACTGAGCGGCGCCCACATGAACAAGAGCATCGACGATGCGGTGAAGGCCGGCACCATGACGGCCGCTGAGGCCATCGCCGCGCGCGGCATGGCGCGGGTGTTCTCGTCGGCCGTGCGCACCCTGGGCAGCCCGGGCGACCCGCAGTACGCGTTCGCCAGCGACCTGGTGGGCAGTGTCGTCAACGCCGGGTTGGATGCGACCCGGCCCGCGCCGGCACCCACGTTCACCGGCACCGTGTTCGATGACGATGGCAACCTGATGCCGGGGGTGGTGGACAGGAACGCCCCGGCCACGCAGCAATACCTGCAACTGCAGGCCGCACTGGCCGCGCAAGGTCTGCCACCGGACCTGGCGCAGTCTCTGGCCCTGAACGGCCTGGTGACGGCCGGCGCCGACGCGCGCACGGTACGTGGCTACTTCGTGCCAGACGAAACCCACGATGCTGCGCTGACAGCGGCCCTTGCCGAAAGAGCCTCACTAGGCCTTCCGGAGCCCGGACCGGACGAAGCCGAGATTGAGCCAGCCCCAACGCCCCAGGACGGCGATGGCCAGACCGTTCAGTTGTCGCCAGTGACCATCACCGGCCGACGCATCACCTTGGCCGATGACTTGGCCGAGCGCATCGGCGGCACGCTGGGTGAGCTGTATCAGCAAGGCAAGGACCTTGCCGCCCAAGGCCTGGATCTGGCTGCGCAGGGCTTGAGCGTGCTGGACATCCCGGCGCTGCAGGAATTCCAGCAGCGCACGCGCGACTATCTCAATGCCAAAGCCGAAGCCGGGGGCTTGAGCGAAGCCGAGACCATTCTGTTCGGCACGCTTTACGCGGCCAACGAAGCGCTGATGCCTATCAATGCGCTGGACTTCGCCGGCGGCGCTGGCAAGGGCATCACGGCGGCGGCGGCCGTCATCCGCTCGGGCGGCAAGGCCGATGAGCTTGCCCAGGTGGTGCGGGTCGAGAGCCGAGCCGTGTCGGCTGCGACGGAAGCCCGAGTGGCCGAAGTCAGCCATCGCGCGCAGGCCGAAGGGCTGGAACTCATCAGTGCGCGCAACGGATCACGTGGCGACTGGAATGCGGCGCTCAACGGTGAACTCAAGCCCGATGCGTTGTACCTGCTGGACAACGGCCACGCATACACCACCGACGCCGCCGGGCGTGTGTCGCGAGCGGAAGGTGTACTGGACGTCAGCCGCGCCGACCGCAACACCTGGCAGCAGGCGGCGGCTGGACATGTGGGTGGTGAAGGCTACGATGGCGGCCATCTGATCGCCAGCCTGTTCGGCGGGGCGGGTGAGCGCATCAACCTGGTGCCGCAACTGTCGACCATCAACCGGGGCGAGTTCAGGGAGATGGAAAGGCAGTGGGCGCAGGCAGTGCTGGACAAGAAGACGGTGCGGGTGGAGGTGAATCCGGTCTACACGACTGATTCGCGTGTGCCCACGCTTATCGACGTGGTCTACTGGATTGATGGAAAGCCGACTTCGCGTCAATTCGGAAACTGAATGAAATCGAAATGAATGTCCCGAACGAATTGGATTCGAAAGTCACCGAAATCTGTCGGGGGCTTTTTGCTGCTGCGCCCACTGGGCGCGCCTGGCAACAGATTGGCGTGGTTGTGAAGTACACCCCTGACGGTTCTGTGAGCGGCCATGACTTTCGCCTGGACCTGATAGATGGATCCAACGATGACACCTTCCTGCCCCAGAGTGCTCAACGAGCCGTGATCTACAGTGCTACGCGAGAGCATTGGCGTCTCACCCAAGACCTCGGCCTCCCCCGCTGGTACAAGATGACTGTTACCGTCGAACGCACCGGCAAGTTCAGCGTGGACTTCGAGTACGAGGACGACTACAAGGAAGGCGACATCATGCAGCGGGGCTGAGCCCAGCTGGAATTCGTCGGCGGGTCGAGCCAGCAGCCGGCCGCTCTGGCTCAGGCAGCGACGACGGCGTCGGCCATGGCGAGCAGAGCGCGGTAGATCGAATGCCGATCAGCGGTCGCGGCGCGAGTTCGCCATCGGCATGACTCTGTGCGCGGCGACTTTGTGCCCGTAGAAGTCCACGAAGCGGTGCTGAACGAAGTCCTGGCCGTGCGGAGTGCACCTGGCGCCATTGAGCCCGGGCCGGCCGAGACTGGAATCGAACCCGCTCACGACACCGGACACCAGCCAGCCCCGTCGGGTGTGGACGAAAAAGGGGCAGACCGTCCAGCTGTCGACCGTCACCATCGCCGGCCGACATATCGGCTCTTCTCCGGCAGGACAGGCAAGGGTGTCACCGCCGCAGCAGCGGTGGTTCGAACGGGCGGGAAGGCCGATGCGCTGGTGCAGGCCAAGGGGCTGACCGCATGCGAAGCCTGGAGGGCGTCTTTGGGCGCGCTGAGCGCGGGTATCGGGGTGGCGTGCCTTCGGTAACAGCGCGGGTCCGGCCTGGGGCGACACATCGGCCCAGCAGCAGCAAGTGCGGGCGCGGGCCAACCTGGCGGCAGCAGCTTTCGATCAACTGGAGCAGCGCTACGGTTCGCAGCAGGCCATCCCTGCGGGTGAGCTCAAGTTCGTCCTGAACACCGTACTGGGCGCGCAGCAGCTGAGCGCCCAAACGGCGGCGCAACTGCCCTTGCTCCACCAGAAGCGCGACTGGTTCGAGACCGTGGTGCAGGTGGCCTTCGTCGCTGCCGCGGCCTGGGTGACGGGTGGGGCGGCCGCCGGTGCCGGCTGGGGCGTCATCGGCTCGGCGGCTGCGGCCGGAGCAGCCGGCTCCTTCGTCAGCGGTGCGATGAACGGCGACCTGAGCCTGAAGAACGTGCTGCGCGGCGCGCTCAGCGGCGCACTCACCGCCGGCCTGGTAGGCCCCGTGGGCAACGCCCTGGGTGGCGGGGCCGTCGGCGGCGTGGTGGCACGGATGACCGTGCAAGGCGGCATCCAGGCGCTGCTGGGCGGCAAGTTCGAAGACGGGGCCATCGCCGGCCTGGCCTCGGGCCTGGCCGAACTGAGCGGCGCCCACATGAACAAGAGCATCGACGATGCGGTGAAGGCCGGCACCATGACGGCCGCTGAGGCCATCGCCGCGCGCGGCATGGCGCGGGTGTTCTCGTCGGCCGTGCGCACCCTGGGCAGCCCGGGCGACCCGCAGTACGCGTTCGCCAGCGACCTGGTGGGCAGTGTCGTCAACGCCGGGTTGGATGCGACCCGGCCCGCGCCGGCACCCACGTTCACCGGCACCGTGTTCGATGACGATGGCAACCTGATGCCGGGGGTAGTGGAAGCCAATGCTTCGCCATTCGATCAGGCTAGCCGAATAGCGGAGCAGCTTCAGAGGCAGGGTTTGAGCCAGGACGAAGCCGTCTCGGTGGCGGGCGACTGGTTGCAGGAGCGACTTGGCGCTCCTCAGATGGCGCTGGCTCCCCCCAGCGAGGAAAGTCGCCGGTGGACCCCGCAGGAGTTGGAAGCTCGGGTCGCCGATGTTGAACAGCGCCTTGATGAGGACTTGGCCGCCCAACAGGCGCGTGAAGACTCACTGCTCGGACCTGACGAACTCCTCGATGAAGTCGGCGGTCCCGGTGGTGCCCGTTCCCCGATCCAGCCGGTGCTGAACGGGCGCGTCGATCAGGCCCTGAATGCCGCCAGCGACGTGGCAGGCCTGCTGCAGCCACTGGCGGAGATTCGTGGTGCCATCGGGCAACTGCAGGCGGCGCAGGCTGAGGCGTCGATCGAAGCCATGCGCAGCCAATTGCGCGCTGCCGGTGTGGCCAACGTACCGGCTGACTACGAGCGGGTCTGGGTGCAGGGCGGAAACAGCGTTCGCGACTACGGTGCGACGATGGACAGGCTCCAGTCCCTCTACAACGACCACTTGACCAACCAGCGGCTGACACAGACCTGGGGCGAAAACTGGCGCGACGTACGTAACGGGCGTTCGCAGATGACGCCGGTGGAGTTCGAGAGGCAAGTCCTGCAGGTGCAGCAGCAGGCGGCCAACGATGCGTATGCCCGTGGTGTGCAGTTGTTGGCCACACAGCAGCTGTCGTTGAAGAACGGCGACTATGCGCTGACTCTTGGGGCCTATGTCGATGAGCAAGTGCGTCTAGAGCTCAGGACATTCGGATCGGCTCAGGGGTTGCCCGACAGCTCAGCCTCCAATGTCTTCGCGGTCAACCGGCAGATGCGGGGGCAATCCTTGGTTGGGATCCCGGATCTTCGGCTTGGCTACAACCTCTTGTCTGACGTGTCCTTGGCGAGGAAGGACTCGAACACGGCGCAGTTGCAGCGCTGGAACCTGATCCGTCCCAATGACACCATCATCATTCGACCAGACCAGCTGGGAGGGGCTTACGTTGTTCCCCGGGCTACCATCCCGGCCCCCAGAGTTTCCGGGCGAGGTGGCTGATGAAGCTTCGTGAAGCGTTGCAACTCTTCAAGGAAAACGTCGTAGGCGGAACGATCAACGCGCCTGACAACTACCGTGAGTGGGATACAGGGGGGTACCGCGTACACCGGGAAAACCTGCTGCATTACTGGAACGAAGCCAAGCCGATGATCAAGCACGACATCGACAAGGTGGCGATCATCGACGAGAGGTTGCGCCAGGCGCTGGAGTCCTTCGACCGCGGCGATCGCGAACCAGGCCAGAGCCTGATGGTCGAGATCTACAACGTGCTGAACCTGAACGCCCTGAAGTGAGCCGGGCAGCAGGTGAGATGGACACTATCCAGTCGCTGGATGCAGTGGTCACCGAAATGGCCGTCGCGCTGCACACCAGCAGCCCGCTGCCCGACTGGCGACAGGTCACGCTGTTCGCGAAGTACGCTCCGTACGTCAGCACGGCCGTGCACGACTACGACTACCTGCTGGCCGACGGCAGCTTGAACCAGAGCGTCTCTCCGGAGGGTAGCGCCTGACAGCCGGAGCGGGCCCTGGTCAAGTTTCACCTCGGCTCGGGCATGCCGCGACTGCCGGATGTTGTAGTCCAGCGCCGCGCGCCGACGCGGCCGGCCAGGTCCTTCAACAGCCAACCCTGCCCATTGTCGTTACCGCCCGACGCATCATCCTGGCCGACGATCCGGCCTCCCAGGGCATGGACCTGGCGGCCGAGGGCCTGAGCCTGCTGGACCTGCCGGCGCTGCATGACTTCCGGTAGCGGCTGATCCTGTGGCCGGTCAGGTCTGCAATGGCGGCTACAGAGCGGGAAGCCTGTTCGGCGGTGCCGGTGAACGCATCAACCTCGTGCCGCAGTTGTCGACAGTGAATCGGGGCGAGTTCTGAGAGATGGAATGGCAGCGGGCGCCAGCGATGCTGGCCGCGAAGACGTTGGCGGTGGAAGCCCGGTTTCGTGCGAGTCGAGAAGCTGGCCTTCACCAGCCATTACAAAGTTGCGCAGAAAGAAGTGGCTGGTGTGTTCAGAATCCAGGCTGTTCTGGGCTGAGGGGCCTGGTTGGAGGAAGCAGTGACTCATTCGACGAACACCGCCTCTCGGCGGCGCGGGCCTGCAGGCCGGATTCTGTTGTCCGGTCTGCTGGCGCTGTCCTTGGCAGCGCCGATGCCTGTGCTGGCGCAGAAGAGCGGGCCCATCGGCACGAGCGCCACCCGAGGCGCCGACCTCCCAGCCTCGCGTGCCGACGCTGCACGCTTTCTGGCGCAAGCCAGCTTCGGCCCCACGACCGCCGATATCGACGCGCTCATGGCGCAGGGCTACACCGCCTGGGTCGACCGCCAGTTCACGCTGCCGGCCACGTCGCACCGGGCCTGGTGGGAAGCACGCGACGCCGCCATCCGGCTGGCCACGCCCACCAGCGGCGCGGGGCAGGACCAGATCTGGGAAAGCTTCTGGCGCCAGGCCGCCATTGGCGAAGACCAGCTGCGCCAGCGGGTGGCCTATGCGCTGTCGCAGATCTTCGTGATCTCTGCGCTCGACGGCAACGTCGGCAACCAGCCGCGTGCCATGGCCGCCTGGCTGGACATGCTGGGCAGCCACGCCTTCGGCAATTACCGTGTGCTGCTGGAAGACGTGGCTAGGCATCCGCTGATGGGCTTCTACCTGTCCCACCTGCGCAACCAGAAGGCCGACCCGGTGAACGGGCGCATTCCCGATCAGAACTTCGCGCGTGAATCGATGCAGCTGTTCTCGATCGGTGTGCTCAGGCTGAACCCGGACGGCACGCCCGTGCTGGTGAATGGCGTGCCGGTCGAAACCTACGGCCCGGCCGACGTGGCTGGCCTGTCGCAGGTGTTCACGGGCTTCAGCTACGCCTGCCCGTCGACGAACAACAACTGCTTCTTCAACGGAAGCACTGGCGGCAGCAACAACATCAGCGACCCCGATCGGTTCTTCAAGCCGATGCAGGCCTACCCGCAGTTTCACAGCACCGAAGCCAAGAGCTTCCTGGGCGCGACCATCCCGGCCCAGGCCGTGGCCGACCCGCTGGCCAGCCTGAAGACAGGGCTGGACACCCTGGCCGCGCACCCCAATGTCGGGCCGTTCATCTCGCAGCAGCTGATCCAGCGCCTGGTCACCAGCAACCCCACGCCCAGCTATGTGCGCGACGTGGCCGCGGTCTTCAACAACAACGGCAGCGGCCAGCGCGGCGACCTGCGGGCGGTGGTGCGCGCCATCCTGCTGCACCCGCAGGCGCAGGCCACGGGCAACAGCGTGGGCAAGGTGCGTGAACCGGTGCTGCGTTTGTCGGCCTATCTGCGCGCCTTCCCGCACACCAGCGACACCGGCCAGTGGCGCGTGGGCAATACCGACAGCGCAACGGCTTCGCTCGGCCAGACACCGCTGCGGGCGCCCTCGGTCTTCAACTTCTACCGGCCGGGTTACGTGGCGCCGGGCTCGCAGTCGGCCTTGGCCGGCCTCGTGGCGCCCGAGATGCAGTTGCTCAACGAGAGCAGCGCCTCGGGCTGGGTCAACTTCATGCGCGACAACCTCAACAGCGGTGTCGGCCAGTTCAACGGCACGGTCGACAACGTGGTGCTGAACCGCCGCGACCTGCAGCGCAACTGGGCTGCAGAAATGGCGCTGGCCACCCAGCCTGCCGCGCTGACTGCAGCCGTGGCCGACAAGCTGTTGAACGGCCGCGCCAGCACCACGCTGACGACCGAGATCAGCACCGCCATCGGCCGCATCACGATACCCGCGCTGAACGCCGGGGGCACGAACCAGGCCGCCATCGACACCGCCAAGTTCAACCGCGTGAAGTCGGCGCTGCTGCTGGTGTTGGCCTCGCCGGAATTCCTGGCCATGCGGTAGCGGCCCCGTGCCCTGCGCCCTTGTCGCCACTGCCCTTCAACAGCTCGCCAGCTGACCCGGACACCGGAGCCCCACTCATGCAGCCTATCTCGAACGCCTCACGCCGACAGTTCCTGCGTCATTCCTCCGCCATGGCGGCTCTCGTGGGCAGCAGTGCCGCACCGGTGGCGCTGAACCTGGCAGCGCTGGGCACGGCCGCAGCCCAGACCGTGCCGGCCGGCGGTGAATACCGCGCCCTGGTCTGCCTGTTCTTCTTCGGCGGCAACGACAGCTTCAACATGGTGCTGCCGCTGGAGCGCTCGAACTGGCGGGCCTACACCCTGACCCGCACCCAGGCCCCGGAACCCATCGCTCTGCTGGAACCCGGCGTAGCGCCGGTTTTGACGGCAGCCCCGGGCTCGCCGGCCCGGCTGGGCGGCACGCTGGGCATCGTGCCGGGCAACGTGCGCACGGGGCCTTACGCCCTGCACCCTTTGTTGCGCCAGATGCAGACGATGTTCACCACCGACCGGCGTCTGGCCGTGTTGGCGAACGTCGGCCCGCTGATCCTGCCGACCACCAAGGCCCAGTACGCCCTGGCCTCGCACCCGAAGCCGGCGCGGCTGTTCTCCCACAACGACCAGCAGAACACCTGGCAGGCGCTGGGCCCGGAAGGCACCACCCGAGGCTGGGCCGGCCTGATGGGCGACCTGCTTGCCAGCCAGAACGCACGGCCGGTGTTCACGGCCATCTCGGCCAGCGGCAATGCGGTGTGGCTGGCCGGCGACCAGGTCAAGCAGTACCAGGTGGGTGTGAACGGCGCCGTGCCGATGGGCGTGAACACGGCCGGGCAGTTGTATGGTTCGGCCGACGTCGGCGCCGCGTTGCTGCGGCTGGCGACGACGCCGACGTCCACCCACCCCTTCGATGCCGACCTGGCCGCCGTGGCGCGCCGCTCGATCGATGCCGAAGTGGTGTTGCGCACGGCGCTGCGCCCGCCCAGCGACCCGGCCTTCGGCACGCCGCCGGCCACGGGCAACTACAGCCAGACCAACGACCCCAAGCTGCGCTACGACAACCCGCTCACCGGCACCAGCGCGGCCAACGGCCTGGCGCAGCAGTTCCAGGTGGTGGCACGCATGATCGACGCCGGCCAACGTGGCCTGACGGGTGCTTCGCGCCAGGTCTTCTTCGTCAGCCTCGGCGGCTTCGACACCCATGACTTCCAGAACCGCAACCAGGCCGACCTGATGGCGCGCGTGGACCAGGCCATGAAGTACTTCGACGACGCCCTGGGCAACCTCGGCGCGCGCAACCAGGTCACCACCTTCACGGCCAGCGATTTCGGCCGCACCTTCACCAGCAACGGCGACGGTACCGACCATGGCTGGGGCAGCCATCATTTCGTGATGGGCGGCGCCGTTTCCGGCGGCAGCTTCTTCGGCCGCTTTCCGCTGCTTTCGGTGAAGAACGCCAACAACAACAACTTCGACGGCAGCCCCGACCAGATCGGCAACGGCTCGCTGCTTCCCACGACCTCTGTCGACCAGCTGGGCTTCACCCTCGGGCGCTGGATGGGTCTGAGCGATGGGCAGTTGATGGACATCTTCCCGAACCTGGCCAACTTCAACCCCGGTTCGCGCAACCTCGGCTTCCTCGGCAGCTGACCGGGCGGCCGGGTCTGGCCGGCTCTTTCCGGGTTCAGGCGGCCGCGGGCTAACATCCCGCGGCCATGGCAGCGCTCCCGACGACCCTGAACAACGCCCAGATGGAAGCCGTGCGTCACCTGCACGGCCCCTGCCTGGTGCTGGCCGGCGCTGGTTCGGGCAAGACCCGGGTCATCGTGCACAAGATCGAGCAGCTGCTGCACAGCGGGCTGGAAGCCAAGCAGATCGCCGCCATCACCTTCACCAACAAGGCCGCGGCCGAGATGCGTGAACGCGCCAAGGCCCTGGTCGGCGGCCGCGCCGCGCGCGACCTCGCCATCAGCACCTTCCACAGCCTCGGCGTGCGTCTGCTGCGCAGTGACGGCCAGGCGGCGGGGCTGAAGCCGCAGTTCAGCATCCTCGACAGCGACGACGTGCTCGGTGTGCTGCGCGACGCCGGCGGCACCACCGACGCCGCCGTGGCCAAGCGCTGGCAGTGGGCCATCAGCGGCTGGAAGAACCAGGGCCTGAATGCCGACGGCGCCGCCGCCGTGGCCGACGATGCCGACGCTCGCGTGGCCGCCGCCGTGATGCTGCGCTACCAGGAACGCCTGCAGGCCTACCAGGCCGTCGACTTCGACGACCTGATCCTGCTGCCGCTGCGCCTGCTGCAGCAGCAGCCGGAACTGCGCGCCAAGTGGCAGGCCCAATTCGGCCATGTGCTGGTGGACGAATACCAGGACACCAACGCCGTGCAGTACGAACTGCTGAAGATGCTGGTGGGCGAACGCGGCCGCTTCACCGCGGTGGGCGACGACGACCAGTCCATCTACGGTTGGCGCGGTGCCACGCTGGACAACCTGAAGCGGCTGCCGCAGGACTTCCCGCAACTCAAGGTGATTGCACTGGAGCAGAACTACCGCAGCACCGGCCACATCCTGCGCGCGGCGAATGCGGTGATCGCCAACAACCCGAAGATCTTCGAGAAGAAGCTGTGGAGCGAGTTCGGCGACGGCGAGCCCGTGCGCGTGCTGCACTGCGACGGCGAGGAACACGAAGCCGAGCGCATGGTCTCGCGCATCCAGGCGCTGCGCTCCGAGGACGGCAACAACACCCTTTCCAGCTTTGCCATCCTCTACCGCGCCAACCACCAGGCTCGCGTGTTCGAGCAGAAGCTGCGCGCGGCGCAGATCCCGTACAAGGTGTCTGGCGGGCAGAGTTTCTTCGACCGCGCCGAAATCAAGGACCTGTGCGCCTGGCTGCGCCTGCTCGTGAACCCCGACGACGACCCGGCCTTCCTGCGCGCCGTCACCACACCCAAGCGTGGCATCGGACACCAGACGCTGCTGGCGTTGGGCGAATTCGCGGCGAAGTGGAAAGTGAGCCTGTTCGAGGCCTTGTTCTCACCCAGCCTGGCGATGTCGCTCAAGGGCAAGGCCGTGGAAGGACTGCAGCAGTTCGGTCGCGAGATCAACGATCTGCAGCAGCGCGCCAAGCACACCAGCGGCGCCGAGCCCGCGCGTGAATTGCTGCTGGGCTGGCTCAAGGACATCCGCTACGAAGCCCACCTGTTCGACGGCGAGGACAGCGAGAAGCTGGCCGCCGCACGCTGGACCAACGTGCTCGACTTCATCGACTGGATGGCCAAGCGCTGCGGCGGCCAGACCGAGCAGGACAGCGGCAGCACCTTCGAAGTCGAACGCCAGACCGTGCTGCAGGTGGCGCAGACCATCAGCGTCATCATCAGCCTGGCCGAACGCGGCGACGACCAGGACGTGGTGACGCTGTCGACCTTGCACGCCGCCAAGGGTCTGGAATGGCCGCACGTGATGCTGGTGGGCGTGAACGAAGGGCTGCTGCCGTTCAAGAGCGGCAGTGAAGACGCCAGCGAGATGACGCCCGAACGCCTGGAAGAAGAGCGCCGGCTGATGTACGTGGGCATCACGCGCGCCCGCCAGACGCTGCTGGTGAGCACGTTGCGCCGGCGCAAGAAGGGCCGCGACACGGTGCAGGGTGTGCCCAGCCGCTTCGTCAAGGAAATGAAGCTCGACGAAGCCGTCGACAAGGGCGACCCGCGTGAACGCTTGAAGAAGCTGCGCGACGCGATGGCAGCCAGGGCGGGCGCCTCCACGCCCATCGCCTGAACCGGCAGCGGCCTACATCCCCTTGAACAGCCCGGTGTAGCTGCGGCTGACTTCGAGCTTCTCGTTGTGGCCCTTCACGCTGACGATCTGGCGGCCTCGGAAGTCGCGGGTCACGCCCGAGATCGCTTTCACCGCCACCAGCGTGCTGCGGTGGATCTGCCAGAACAGCTGCGGGTCGAGCTCGTCGACCAGTTCCTTGATGGGCTTTCGGATCAGTGCTTCCACCTGCGCCGTCTGCACCCGCGTGTACTTCTCGTCGCTGACGAAGAACAGCACTTCCTCGACCGGGATCATCTGGATCGTCTGGCCCACGGTGGCCTGGATCCACTGCAGGTAGCTGGCGGCCTTGCCCGGGTTCATCTGCGCCGACAGCTGGTGCAGCAGCTGCTGCAGCGGCCGCGCCGGGGCATCGGCCTCCAGGCCGGCGCGGCGTGCGGCCAGGCGCTGCTGCAGGCGCTGCACCGTCAGCAGCAGGCGGTCGCGTTCGGCGGGCTTGAGCACATAGTCGACCACGCCCTGCTCGAAGGCTTCCACCGCGTACTGGTCGTAGGCGGTGATGAACACGATCTCCGGAAGCAGCGGTTCGCCGTCGTCGTCGTTGTTGTTGCCGTCGTTGCTGCCGTCCGCGCTTTCGTTCGTACTCTCGTTGGTGCGAGGCCCCAGCTGGGCAATCTGGCGCGCGGCGTCGACACCGGTCAGGCCCGGCATGCGGATGTCAAGGAAGACGATATCGGGCCGGTGCACGTCGACCAGCTGCACCGCTTCCAGGCCATTCTTGGCCTCTGCGACGATGTCCAGTTCGGGCCAGACTTCCGTGAGGCGGGCGCGCAACTGGTCGCGCATCAGGCGTTCGTCGTCGGCCAGTACGGCGGTGGGGCGGGTGGTTTGCATGGCGATGATGCTAGGGCAGGTACGGCTTCAGGCAAACAGCATCCAGGCCAGGCCCGCCAGCGCCAGAAGCGGCGACAGCAGCAAGGCCAGCACCAGCAGCACCGGCAGCGCCACCACGCCGACCACCAGGCCGACGATCAGCAGCACACCCAGCAACACAGCCCCCAGCGCCATCGGCAGCACCACCGTCAAGGCCACCAGCAAGACTACCGCCACCACCGTGGCGCCGATGGCCCAGCCCAGCATGCCGCCCAGGCCGTCGCCATGCCAGGGCTGGCCGTTGACGGTGACGTCGAAGTCGCTGTGCAGGCCGTTGGCCTCGGCCCAGAGCGTGCTGCCCAGCGCCCACGCACCCCATGCCACCAGTGCCATGGCCAGGGTGAACAGCGCGAACCACAGCCAGCGGCGCGATGGCGCAGGACGGCGGGTGGGAATCGGGGCGTTCAGGGTGGTGTTCATCTCGTTGGCTCCTGCGTGGGTGTGTGGTTTCAGGCGCCGGCGCCTTCGACCGGCTTGTAGGGCACGGTGATCGTCACTCGAGTCCCGCTGGGCTGGTTCTCGGCCACCGTCAGCGTGGCCCTGGGCCCGAACAGCAGCTGCAGGCGTTCGCGGATGTTGGCCAGGCCAACGCCGGTGCCGGCGGTGGCGGCGCGGCCGAAGCCCAGGCCGGTGTCGGCCACGCTGACCGCCAGCTTGCCGTGGACGACTTCGGCGGCCACGCGCAGGCTGCCGCCTTCGGCCTTGGGTTCCAGGCCATGCTTGATGGCGTTCTCGACCAGGGTCTGGATCATCATCGGCGGGAACTCGGCCGACAGCAGGCCGTCGGGCACGTCGATCTGCGTTGTCAGCCTCTCTTCCATTCTCACCTTGAGGATCTCGAGGTAGGGCCGGATCACGGCCAGCTCACGCCCCAGGTCGCGCACACCTTGCGTGCCGCCGCCATGGCCGTTGGCTTCACGCATGGTCGGCATGCTGGCGCGCAGCAGCGCGATCAGGTTCTTCTGCATCTGGCTGGCGCGCGGCGGGTCGGTCTCGATCAGGTGGTCGATGCTGGCCAGGGTGTTGAACAGGAAGTGCGGCTCCACCTGCGCCTGCATCGCGGCCATGCGGGCTTCGACGACCTGCCGCTTCAGCGATTCGGCCTCGGCCGTTTCGGTGGCCTGTGCGGCCTTCACCTCGGCGACGATGCGGCCCTTGTAGGTGATCTTCAGGATCAGCGAGGCCAGCAGCCAGACGATGGTGAAGTTCATCATGAAGTCGCCCACGCCCACACGGGTGGTGCGGGTGCGCGGGCCTTCGTTCGCCTCGGCCATGTCGCGGATGGCTTCCTCGGCGTCGCGGCGGGCCTGTTCGGCGTCACGGGCGGCCTGTTCGGCGTCGCGGCGGGCTTCGCGTACGGCGTCGGCCAGGTCGCGTTTGGCTTCCTCGATCGCGTCGCGGATTTCTGCGCTGTCGGCACCCGGCGGCATCGTGATGCGCAGACCCTCGGCGGCCGAGGCCATGGCTTCGGCAGCGCGCGCCGCTTCCGAGGCCGCAGCTTGGGCGGCAGATGCCGCGTCGGCCGCGGGCTTGGCGGTGATGCGGACGCCGTCCTTGCCGATGCTGATGTCCAGCCCGGTGCCGTCGCCCGGCCTCATGCCGGGTGGGATGTCGATGCGCACGCCGGGTGTGGGTTCGATGCTGCGGCCTGCCGGGGCCGGCGGTGCGGCGGGGGCCGGGGCGGCCGGCGGGGCCGGCATGCGCGGCGGGATGACGATGCGCTTCGCCGGCACTTCCTGCTCGACACGCCAGGTGAACGGTGGCGAGTCATGCAGGATGGCCACCGTCACCAGCAGCAGGAACGACAGCACGATGAAGCGCCGCCAGCTGATGCTGACCAGCCAGTTGGCGTAGGCGTGAAAGGCCCGGATGGCACCGGCGGCGAAGGCCTGCCAGCGACTGCGCCAGGCACTGGGCGGCTGGCTGTACGGGCTGGGTGGCGGCGTCGGGGTCATGGGGATGGACGGGTCTGGTAGGCGGGTGCCGATGCTTTGCACTGTACGCAGCAGCCTGGCCGGCGCCAGGGCCAGTCGACGCAGCGCGCCAGCGGTCCGACAGGTTGCATTCGAAGCCGACAGGCCGGTTGGCAGGCAGCCGCTCAGCCGTTGAACAGCTCGCCGCGTGCCGACTGCGTGATGGCCGCCACGCAAGGGTGGGTGATCCGGCGTTCCACCGAGATAGCGTAGAAGTTCTCGACCAGTTCGTTGCTGCGCCCGAGGATCTGCACGCCGTACTGTTGGGCTGTCTGGTTTTCCACGACCGAAGGCGAAATGAACACGCCGCGGCCTTCGCGGCCGAAGGCCTTCATCAATGCGCCGTCGTCGAACTCGCCGATCACCCGCGGCTGCAGGCGATGGCGCTTCAGCCAGGCGTCGAATTGCGAACGCACCGAAGACGCCGGGCTGGGGATCAGCATGGGTGCGCCGTTCAGGCAGCCTGGGAACGGGCCATCGAGCTGTGCCGTGAGCGCCGGCGCGGAAAAGAAGCTCATCGTCGA
Source organism: Rubrivivax sp. (assembly GCA_022842595.1). Taxonomy (GTDB): domain Bacteria; phylum Pseudomonadota; class Gammaproteobacteria; order Burkholderiales; family Burkholderiaceae_C; genus Rubrivivax. The sequence goes on along the minus strand of JALHPF010000014.1, from coordinate 30,409 downwards.
GGTGCCCAGGCGGTGGTTGAAGGCTTGCACGCTGACGCGGCGCGACACCGGTTCGTCGGCGATCACCAGGTCGAGCCGGTGCAAGGCCAGTTCGGCCAACAGGTCAGCGAACTTCCACTCGTGGCAGACCATGTGGACCGGGTCGCTGAGGTTCAGCGCCGGCTCCAGCAGGCGGTAGGCCACGGGCTTGGCCACGGAATCGGCCACGCCAACACGGAATTCCACCGTCCGCCGCCCGCCGTCGCCGCGGTCGCGCAGGGCCGCTTCAAGCTCGCCGCCCAGGGTGAAGATGTCTTCGGCGTAGCCCAGCGCCACGCGGCCGTCTTCAGTGAGTTCAAGTTCGCGACCCTTTTTGCGGAACAACTTGCGCCCGAGACGGTCTTCCAACAGCTTGATCTGCCCGGACAGCGTTTGCGGCGTCGTGAACAGCTGCTCTGCGGCGCGAGTCACGCCCCCGGCCTTGGCCGCGGCCCAGAAGTAATGCAGATGTTTGTAGTTCATCCGGAAGTTCCCTCGCTGCGTCGGAAATCACTTCGAGAAAGCCGAAGTGAAATAGCCCTAAAACTCGAATTTACTCGAGTCGCCACCTGCCCTAGATTTCAGTCTGCTGTTGTCTCGTTTTCCAACCGCTTTCCCCCAGGAGCTAGCCATGCGCATGTCCACCAAAGGCCGCTACGCGGTCAACGCGATGATCGACCTGGCGCTTCGCCAGCACGCCGGCCCCGTGGCGCTGGCCGCGATCGGCGCTCGTCAGGGCGTCTCGCTGTCCTATCTGGAACAGCTCTTCGCCCGCCTGCGGCAGCAGGGCATGGTGGTCAGCACCCGCGGCCCGGGCGGCGGCTACACGCTGGGCCGTACGGCTGAAGAGATCTCGGTGGCAGACATCGTCTGCGCCGTCGACGATCTTGCCGACAGCGAAAGCCATGCCGCCGAAGACACCGGCCCCTCGCGCGAGCTGTGGCTGCGCCTGAACCAGGTGATGCGCGAGCAGATGGCCACGGTCTCGCTGCACAGCCTGGTGCAGGAACAGCAGGCCAAGGGCGTCAGCATCGAGCCGGCAGCCACGCCGCGCCGTGCCGAACCGGTCAAGCCGCTGGTGAAGGCGCTGCCTTCACGCGCTCCGAACTCGGTGTTTGCCTTCGGCCGGTCGTTCGCGCGCTGAAGCTGAAACAAGCGGCCAGTGCGCCGCTGCCCCACGACAGGCCCGCCAGCGCTCCCGCGCTGGCGGGCCTTTTTCTTACTTGTACAGCACGCTCGGCAGCCACATGCCGATGGCCGGGAACTGGTACAGCAGGATGATGGCAACGACCTGGATGCCCATGAAGGGCAGCATTCCCGCGAAGATCTGGTTCAGCGTCACGTGCTTGGGTGCCACGCCCTTCAGGTAGAAGGCGCTCATCGCCACCGGCGGGCTCAGGAAGGCCGTTTGCAGGTTCAGGGCCACCAGCAGGCCGAAGAACAGCGGGTCGACGCCGAAGTTGTCGAGCAGCGGGATGAAGATCGGCATGAAGATCACGATGATCTCGGTCCATTCCAGCGGCCAGCCCAGGATGAAGATGATCACCTGGCTCAGGATCAGGAACTCGGTCTGGGTGAGGTTCATGCCCAGCACCCAGTTTTCCACCAGTTCCTGCCCGCCCAACAGCGCGAAGGCCGCCGAGAAGATGGCTGAACCCACGAACAGCCAGCACACCATGGCACTGGTCTTGGCTGTCAGGAACACGCTCTCCTTCACCACCGTCAGGTTCAGCTGCCGGTAGGCCGCCGCCAGCAGGAAGCCGCCCAGCGCGCCGATGGCCGCGGCCTCGGTGGGGGTGGCCAGGCCGAAGACGATGGAGCCCAGCACGGCCAGGATCATCACCAGCAGAGGGAAGAAGCTGCTGAGCAGCATCTTGAAGATCTCCAGCCGGGCGAAGCTGAGCAAGCCGTAGTAGATGAGCATGGCCGCGGCGCCGACGCCCAGGCCAATCCAGAAGCCTTGCGGCGCGGGTTGGCGTTCAGGGCCGGCACCGGCGCCGGCCGGGGCTGGCGTCGTCGCCGCTTCGCCCGTTGCTCCCGCAGCACTGGCCGGGATGGCGCCGGGGGGCTCGCTCAAGCCGCCCGAGGCTGCCGGCTGCGAGGCGCTGTCCTGCGCCGCGCCCGGAGGCTCGGCCAGGCCCGTGCCTTCGCTGGCGCCGGGAGGTTCGGCCAGGCCGCCGCTTTCGGTTGGCGGCTCGGCCAGGCCACCCCTGGAGCCCGACTCGCGCTCGAAGCCACCGCCCATCTGTTCGAGTCCGGCCTCGGCCTCGACCGGCGCGGCCCGCGTCACGGTCTGGTAGCTCCAGAGCGAGACCACCGTGAACAGGATCAAGGGCATCAGCGCGATGAACAACTGCTTGAGCAGGTAGCCGGTGCTGACGTTCTGGTTGCGCTTGCCCTTCAGTGCGGCCAGCAGGCCAGGCAGCGCACGGGCGCTGCCGGTGGCGCCGACCTGCGCCAGTTTCTCCGGAATCGGCACGAAGGCGGCCTCGGCCGACAGCGGCGGCGCCATGGCGGGCTTGAGCTTGGCGACGATGATGACGTAGACGATGTACAGCCCCGCCAGCATCAAGCCAGGGAACAATGCACCGGCATACAGCTTGACCACCGAAACCCCGGCCGTGGCGCCGTAGACGATGAGCAGCACGCTCGGTGGAATCAGGATGCCCAGGCAGCCGCCCGCGGTGATGGCGCCGGCCGACAGGCGCACGTCGTAGCCCGCGCGCAGCATCTGCGGCAGCGCCAGCAGGCCCATCAACGTGACCACGGCGCCCACGATGCCGGTGGCTGTGGCGAACACCGCGCAGGTCACCAGAGTGGCCACGGCCAGGGAGCCGGGTACCCGTGCCAGCGCCAGATGCAGGCTCGAGAAGAGCTTGGAGATGAGGTTGGCGCGCTCGACCAGGTAGCCCATGAACACGAACAGCGGAATCGCGATCAGCACGTCGCTGTTCATCACGGAGAAGGCGCGCTGCACCATCAGGTCGAGCGTCTGCCGCATCGCGCCTTCGACCGATTGGCCGCCCGAGTGGTAGGCGAAATAGGCGAACAGCATGCCCATGCCCATCAGCGTGAAGGCCGTGGGAAAGCCCAGCATGATGGCCACCACCACCAGCGACAGCATCAGCAGGCCGATGTGGCCGTTGGTGATCTGGTCGACGCTGACGAGCATGGTCAGCGCGGCGGCCACGATCAGCCCCATCAGGGTGAAGCCGAACCAGAGTTCTTTGCGCAGTTTCATGAGTGCTTGCCCTGCTTCACGACGATCTCGTCCAGAGCCTCTATGTCGGCGTCCTTCACGTGGACCATGTCCTTGAGTTTTTCGACGTCGACTTCCTCGACGTCATGTTCGCGCGAGGGCCATTCGCCCTGGCGCAGACAGATCACGCAGCGCGCGATCTCGACCAGCCCCTGCAGCAGCAGCACGGCGCCGGCGAAGGGAATGATGAACTTGAACGGGTAGACCGGCAGGGGGTCGGCGTTGAAAGTCTGTTCGCGAATGGCCAGCGAGTCGTTGAAGTAGCTCCAGCCGGCCCAGGTCATCGCAAAGATGCCGGGCAGGAAGAAGAGGATGTAGAGCGTCAGGTCGATCGTGGCCTGGGTGCGGGGCCGAAAGAACCCGTAGAGCACGTCGCCACGGACATGGCCGGCCTTGCTGAGCGTGTAGGCGCCTGCACACATGAACAAGGTGCCGTACAACATGATCTGGGCGTCCAGCACCCAGGCATGCGGGTTGTTCAAGACGTAGCGGTTGAACACTTCCCAGCTGATCAACGCGGTCAGACCGACCACCGACCAGGCAAAGAGCTGCCCGATGAAGGTGGAAAAGCGGTCGACCGCCAGCAGCAATTTCTGCATCGGGTTTCCTCTAGTAATGCATGCGGCCAGCGCACAAAAAGCAAGGGGCGCCGTCTTGCGGCGCCCCCGGCATTGTCAACGCAGCCTGCGGGCGCGCGTTTTACTTGCGGCCGAAGTAGTGGTTGTAGGCCATCTGGAAGTCGACCGTGTAGTCGTTCCACCAGGAACCTGCGCGACCGGCAAAGGCCTTCTGCGAGTCGATCACCTTCTTGAACAGCGGGTTCTCACCACTGCGCTTGTCGATGATCTTGTCCCAGGCCGCGAGCTGCGCGCGCAGGATCGCGTCGGGCGTCTTGTAGAACTTCACGCCGGCCTTCTTCAGCTCGATGTAGTCCTGCGAGTTGCGTTGCACGGCCTTCCAGCTCATGTCGGCGCTGGCGGCCTGCACGCCGAAGTCGATGATCGACTTCAGTTCCGCCGGGAGGGCGTCGAGCTTGCCCTTGTTGAACAGGATCTCGAACTGCTCACCGCTCTGGTGGAAGCTCTGCAGCATGCAGTTCTTCACCACGTCAGGGAAGCCGAGCAGGCGGTCGGAACTGGCGTTGTTGAACTCGGCCCCGTCGATCAGGCCACGGTCCAGTGCCGGCACGATCTCGCCGCCGGGCAGCGGGTTCACGGCCAGGCCCATGTCGGTGTACATGTCGACCGCCAGGCCGACCGTGCGGAACTTCTGCCCCTTCAGGTCGTCGAGCTTGGCGATGGGCTTCTTGAACCAGCCGAAAGGCTGCGTCGGCATCGGGCCGTAGAGGTAGGACACGACGTCCAGGTTCAGGCTCTTGTAGATCTCGGTCAGCAGTTCCTTGCCGCCGCCGTAGTTGTGCCAGGACAGCAGCATGTTGGGGTCCATGCCGAAGGACGGGCCCGAACCCCACAGCGCCAGCGCCGAGTTCTTGCCGTAGTGGTAGGCCACCACGCCATGGCCGCCGTCCAGCGTGCCCTTGGCCACTGCTTCGAGCAGCTGGAAGGCGGGAACGACCGATCCTGCCGGCAGCACTTCGATCTTCAGGCGGCCACCGGCCATGCTGTTGACCTTGCCGGCGAAGTCGCTGGCGTACTCGTGGAAGATGTCCTTGGCCGGCCAGGTGCTCTGGAAGCGCAGGCTTGTCGTCTGGGCATTGGAGATGGCGGGCACAGCCAGGGCGCCCGCGCCCACGGCGCCGGCGGCGGCGCTGTGCAGAAACTTGCGGCGAGGGGCTGCCTTCTTGGCGTCGGTCATGTGAGGGTTCTCCTGAACAAGGTCAGATTCGGGGTGGGGCTTTGTTCAAGCCAAAGCTATCGGACTGTCGGCTGTGTCGCAGTTCGCAACAAGTCGGTGTAACCCGAGGAAAGAGCGACAAGTCGTCGCCGCTTCAAGGGATGGCGCGCGCGCCCTCGACCTGGATCAGCAGGCGAATCTCATTGCCTACCAGTGGCAGACCGAAGCTGGCGCCGTAGTCGCTGCGCTTGAACCTGGCTTCGAAGTCACCACCGCAGACTTCGCGCCGAGCCTCGGGCTCCAGCCGGCAGCTGAACGCGAGTGCTCGCAGGGTCAGTGGCCGCGATTGGCCGCGCAGTGTGAATTCGCCACGCACTTCGACGAGGCGCTGCCCAGCGAAACGGAAATTGCGGGAAACGAAAAACGCCTCGGGGTGGGCGTCGCTGGCCAGCAGGTCGGCCTGGCGCAGCCGCGCATTGAAAACGGGCAGGCCGGTGTCGACGCCTGCCGTGGCGATGCGCAGGCTGACCTCGCCGGTGCCTGCCTGCCGGTCGAGCGTGGCCTGGCCTGCCAGCGGGCCGAAACGACCGCGGCTGGTGCTGGTGCCGAAATGCAGCACTTCGAACTGGACGAAGCTGTGTTCCGGCATCAGCGTGAAGTCTTGCGGTTGGGCGGTGGCGAGTCCGCTTGCCGCGACCAGCACCGCCGCGCAGGCGAGGTGAAGTGATCTCATGCCCCGATCTTGGGGCATGGCCCCTCCCTACTGCTTGATGGCTTCGGCCTGCACCGTCAGCTTCACGTCGTCAGGGATGCCGGGCAGGCCGTAGACCATGCCCCACTGGCTGCGCTTGATCGTGGTTTCGAAGTCGCCGCCGCAGACCTGGCGCTTGAAGAACGGGTTGTCGTAGCAGTTGAAGCGGCTGGCCGTCAGCACCACCGGGCCGGTCTTGCCCAGCAGCGTCAGGCTGCCGTTGATGCGCGTGACCTTGTCGCCGTCGAATGTGAAGCCGTCGGCCACGAAGCGGGCGGTCGGATGGACGGCGACGTTGAAGAAGTCGGCGCTCTGCAGGTGCTTGTCGAACGGCGCCACGCCGGTGTTGATCGAGGCCATGTCGATCGTGATGTCGAGCTTGCCGGTCTTGCCGGCGCGGTCGAACTGGATGCTGCCGTCCTTCTTGTCGAAGCGGCCGCGGGCGGTGGACGTGCCGAAGTGCGATACCTCGAAGGTGACGAAGGTATGCGTCGGGTCGATGCCATAGGCAGCGCTCTGGGCTTGTGCAGGGGCGGTCAGGGCGAAGGCAGCGGCCAGAGCGGCGCCGAGAAGGTAACGGTTCATGGGAGGTTCTCCGAACAGGGGTTGAAAAAGGGTGGGGCTCAGAGTGGTGCCAGGCCGGTCAGCACCAGCTTGAACTTGACGGCGATGTCGTTGCCGAGCATCGAGGTGTCGGCCCATTCGGCTTCGCCGATCTTGAAGTCCAGACGCTTCAGCGTGAAGCTGCCGGTGGCGGTGCTGGAAAGCGTTGCGCCGGTGCCGGCTTGCACCAGCTGCACGGGCACCACGATGTCCCGCGTGGCGCCCTTGATCGCGAGCTTGCCCGTGACTTCGAACTTGCCCGGCCCGGTGGCCTTGATGGCGCTGGACTGGAATGTGGCCTGCGGGAACTTCGGCACGTTCAGCCAGGTGGCCTTGGGCACCTCGGCGTCGAGCTCGGCACTGCCGAAACGGGCGCTGCCGGTGTCGATGCTGAAGCTGACGCTGCCGGCCTCGGGCTTCTTCGGGTCCAGGGCGACCTGGGCCGAGAAGCGTGTGAACTTGCCGTCCACCGGCACGCCCATCTGGCGTGTGGTGAAGCCGATCTCGCTGCCGGCGGCCTGCAGCTGGGCTGGCTTGGCCTGGGCGTGTGCGGTCATGGGCTGCAAAGCGGCGGCCACCAGGGCCAGGGCCAGAGTGAGGCTGAAGAGGGTGCGTGAGGACATGGTGAATTGCGTTCAGGCAGGTTCAGGCGCGGCCGGGCAGCATGCGCAGGAGCAGGCCGTCGCGATCGATGAAGTGGTGTTTCAGGGCGCCGGCCACATGCAGACCGACGATCGCGGCCAAGGCATAGGCCAGGTAGTGATGGACGGGCTTGAGGGTTTCTGCCAGTTCGCGGCTGACCGGCACCCAGTCGGGCAGCGGCAGCACGGCGAACAGCACGATCGGGAAGCCCGCTGCAGAGCTGTAGGCCCAGCCCGACAGCGGCACGGCGAAGAACAGGACGTAGAGCGCCAGGTGGGCGCCATGCGCAGCACGCGCTTGCCAGGCCGGCATGGCGGGCAGGGCAGGCGGCTTCTGCACCAGGCGCCAGAGCAGCCGCGCAGCCGACAGCACCAGGATCAGCACGCCCGCCCACTTGTGCCAGTTGTAGAGCTTGAGGCGCTGCGGCGAGAAAGGCAGCCCGGTCATGTAGAGCCCGACGGCCAGCGAGCCCAGGATCAGCAGGGCCAGCAGCCAGTGCAGGGCCATGCTGGCGGGGTGGTAGCGGCGGGTGTTCGTCATCACCCGGTGGAGTGTCCACGCCCGGCGAGCGCCGGGCGTTCAAGCCGTTTGTCTGCCGCGTTCAGGCGGCTTGGCGCGTGGGCGCCTGCGCACCGAGCCAGCGCTGCAGCAGCGCTTCCCGCTTGAGGCGGGCGGCCTTCAGGTGGCGCTCCTTCACGTGGCCATAGCCGCGGATGTCTTCCGGCAGGCGGGCGATCTCCACCGCCAGCGCGCGGTTGCCGGCATCCAGCGTGCGCAGCAGTTCCTCGATGCCGCTGCGGTACTCGGCGATCAGCGCACGTTCGACCCGGCGTTCAGGGTTGCGGCCGAAGAAGTCGAGCGCACCGCCGCGCAGGCCCTTCAGCCTGGCCAGCAGGCCGAAGGCCGTGCGCACCCAAGGGCCAAAAGGCTGCTTGACGAGTTCGCCGCGGGCATTGGTCTTGGCGATGCCGGGTGGGGCGAGGTGGTGCACGAGCTTGTAGTCGCCTTCGAACTGGCTCGCGATCTTCGCCAGGAAGGCCGGGTCGGTGTGCAGGCGCGCCACCTCGTATTCGTCCTTGTAGGCCATCAGTTTGAACAGATAGCGGGCCACGGCCTCCGTCAGCGCCGCGCCGCCCTTGTCGCCCAGGGCTTGCTGCTCGGCCGCGCGTACGCGGTCGACGAAGGCCTTGTATTGCGCCGCATAGGCCGCGTCCTGGTAGCCGGTGAGGAAGTCGACACGCTTGGCGACCATGTCGTCGAGACTGGGCTTGCGCACGAACTCGATCACCTGCCGTGCGGCGAACAGCGCCTGCACCGCGGCCAGGTCGTGCGCGCAGCGCCGGCCCCATTCGAAGGCGGCCTTGTTGTTGTCGATCTGCACGCCGTTGAGTTCGATCGCGCGCATCAGCGCCGGGTAGCCCAGCGGGATGCGGCCGCGCTGCCAGGCGTAGCCCAGCATCAGCGGGTTGGTGTAGATGCTGTCGCCCAACATCGCCACGGCGACGGCCTCGGCGTCGAAGGCGCCCACCAGGGCATCGCCGACGCTGTGGCGGATGGCGGTTTCGCAGTGGCCACCCGGGAACTGCCAGTCGGCATTGCGCACGAAGGCCGCGGTGGGCGTGCCATGGGTGTTCAAGGCCACGTAGGTGCGGCCCTGCTGCATCACGGTCAGCGTGTACTTGGCAGCGCCGACGATGCTGTCGCAGGCGATCACCAGGTCGGCCTGAGCGGTGTCGACCTTGGTCGTGAAGATGGCTTCGGGCCGGTTGGCGATCTGGATGTGGCTCCAGGTGGCGCCGCCCTTCTGCGCCAGGCCGCCGGCGTCCTGCGTGACCACGCCCTTGCCTTCCAGGTGCGCGGCCATGCCCAGCAGCTGGCCGATGGTGATGACACCGGTGCCACCGACGCCGCCGACGACGATGCCCCAGGCCATCTCGGCCAGCGGCAGGCTGGGCTCGGGAATGGGCGGCAGGCCGGCCAGGTCGCCCTTCTTCTCCTTCTTCGGCTTCTTCATCTGCCCGCCTTCGACGGTGACGAAGCTGGGGCAGAAGCCCTTCACGCAGGAATAGTCCTTGTTGCAGCTGTTCTGGTTGATCTGGCGCTTGCGGCCGAATTCGGTCTCGACAGGCTCGACGCTCAGGCAGTTGCTCTGCACGCTGCAGTCGCCGCAGCCTTCGCACACCAGCTCGTTGATGACGACGCGCTTGGCCGGGTCGACCATCTTGCCGCGCTTGCGGCGGCGGCGTTTCTCGGTGGCGCAGGTCTGGTCGTAGATGATGGCCGTCGTGCCCTTGATCTCGCGGAATTCACGCTGGAGGTCGTCGAGCCGGTCGCGGTGGTGCACGGTGACACCGGCTTCCAGGCTCACACCGGCGTACTTCTCGGGCTCGTCGGTGACGATCACGAGCTTGGTCACGCCTTCGCTGCTGAGGCTCTTCATGATCTGCAGCACGGTGTGGCCTTCGGCGCGTTCACCCACCTGCTGGCCGCCGGTCATGGCCACGGCGTCGTTGTAGAGCACCTTGTAGGTGATGTTCACGCCGGCAGCGATGCTCTGGCGGATGGCGAGCAGGCCGCTGTGGAAGTAGGTGCCGTCGCCGAGGTTCGCGAAGATGTGTTCCTCGTTCGTGAACGGCGCCTGGCCGACCCAGGGCACGCCCTCGCCGCCCATCTGCGTGAAGGTGGCCGTGCTGCGGTCCATCCAGGTGGCCATGTAGTGGCAGCCGATGCCGGCGACGGCGCGGCTGCCTTCAGGCACGCGGGTGCTGGTGTTGTGCGGGCAGCCACTGCAGAACCAGGGCGCGCGCTCGCCGGTGTCGACCTTCAGTTCGCTCAGCTGCTTCTCGCGTGCTTCGATGATGGCCAGGCGCTGGTCCATGCGCGCGGCGATCTCGGCACTGACCCCGAGCTTCTTCAGCCGCTTGGCGATGGCCTTGGCAATGATGGCCGGTGTCAGGTCGGCCTTGGCGCGCAGCAGCCAGTTCTCGCTGGGGTTGGGGCGGCTCCATTCGCCACCCGTGGCGTCGCCTTCGGGCTCGTCGAACTTGCCCAGCACGTTCGGGCGCACGTCGGCGCGCCAGTTGTAGAGCTCTTCCTTCAGCTGGTATTCGATGACCTGGCGCTTTTCCTCCACCACCAGGATCTCCTGCAGCCCTTGCGCGAAGTCGCGCGTGATGGTGGCTTCCAGGGGCCAGACCACGTTCACCTTGTGCAGCCGGATGCCCTGCGCATGGCAGGTGTCGTCGTCCAGGCCCAGGTCGGACAGCGCCTGGCGGGTGTCGTTGTAGGCCTTGCCGGTGGCGATGATGCCGAAGCGGTCGTGCGGCGTGGCCAGCACGTTGTAGTTCAGCTTGTTCGCGCGCACATAGGCCAGGGCGGCGTACCACTTGTAGTCCATCAGCCGCGCTTCCTGCTCCAGTGGCGCGTCGGGCCAGCGGATGTGCAGGCCGCCCGGGGGCATCTGGAAGTCTTCGGGCATCACGATCTTCACGCGGTCGGGGTCGACCACCACCGAGGCGCTGGATTCGACGACTTCCTGGATCGTCTTCATCCCGCTCCAGACGCCCGAGAAGCGGCTCATGGCGTAGGCATGCAGCCCCATGTCCAGGATGTCCTGCACGCTGCTGGGGAAGAACACCGGCAGGCCGCAGGCCTTGAAGATGTGGTCGCTTTGATGCGGGGCGGTACTGCTCTTCGACACATGGTCGTCGGCGGCGATCGCGATCACGCCGCCATGCTTGCTGGTGCCGGCCATGTTGGCGTGCTTGAAGACGTCGCTGCAGCGGTCCACGCCCGGGCCCTTGCCGTACCACAGGCCGAACACGCCGTCGTACTTGGCCTTCTCGGGGAACAGGTCGAGTTGCTGCGTGCCCCACACCGCGGTGGCGCCGAGCTCTTCGTTCACGCCGGGCTGGAAGACGATGTGGTTGTCTGCGAGATGCTTCTTGGCGGCCCACAGCGCCTGGTCGTAGCCGCCGAGCGGGCTGCCGCGGTAGCCGCTGATGAAGCCGGCGGTGTTCAGGCCGGCGCGCGCGTCGCGCTGGCGCTGCAGCATCGGCAGGCGCACGAGGGCCTGGACGCCGCTCATGAAGGCGCGGCCCTGTTCCAGCCGGTACTTGTCGTCGAGCGTGACGGTTTCCAGGGCCTTGCGGACGGATTCGGGCAGTGGGGCATTCATGCGGGCGGACTCCTGTGGCGCTGCGCCGGCAGTTTAGGGTTGCACCTGATTTATGTCTTTGCTTTCGATGCCCGGAATAGACTAGCCTGCGCAACAACAGTTCAAGAACATGGCCAACAACGAAGGAATCGCGCCGAAAGCAGCGGAATCAGGGAAAACGCTCGATAGCCCGGCAGGTCTGGCGCTGGACAAGTTCGACGTCGCCATCCTGGCCGCGCTCCAGCAAGACGCGCGCCTGTCGAACACCGAGCTGGCCGGCCGCATCGGCCTGTCGGCCGCGCCCACCTGGCGGCGCGTGAAGTGGCTGGAGCAGCAGGGCTACATCACGGGCTACCGGGCCGAGATCGACCGCCGCAAGATCGGCCTGGGCGTGCTGGCCTTCGTTCGCGTCGACGCCGAGCGCAACAACGCCGCGGCCACCCAGGCGCTGGAGGACGCCATCCGGGCGCTGCCCGAGATCGTGGCCTGCCACTACATCAGCGGTGCCGGCACTTTCGAACTGCAAGTGCTGGCCACCGACCTGGACGCCTTCTCGCGCTGGACCATGCAGACCCTGTTCAAGCTGCCCAACGTGAAGGACCTGCACACCAGCTTCTCGCTGGGCGAGGTGAAGGCCGGTGCGGCCCTGCCGCTGGGCCACCTGCAGCCGGCGGCCTGAGGCCTGCGGCCAGCCACCCCGCAGGACGGGCCTGTGAGGCTGGCTGCGACTGCGCTACGCTCACGCCCAATGGTGCTTCCTGTCCTGTCGTTGCCTGCACGCTCGTGATGCGCCCTCTGGTCGACGCCCTGCTGACCCACGACCCGCGTGAACGCGAGCGGCTGTCGCAGGCACTGCTGGCGATGGCTCTGCTGGCCGCAGGCGTGCTGGCCATGCACTATTTCGTGGCCATCGGCCAGGCCGACGCCGCGGCCGTCTGGTGGTGGTCGGCGTTCACGCTGGCGGGCATGGCGGTGTTCTTCGGCCTCATCCGCAGCGGCGTGTCCAGGCGCTGGCGCGAACCGTCGCTGACGGTGCCGCAGATGGTCTTTGCCCTGAGCAGTGGCGCCGTTGCCTATGCCCTGCTCGGGCCCGGCCGCGGCGCGGTGTTCCCGGTGGTGATGACGATCCTGATGTTCGGCCTGTTCGTGGCCACACCCGGGCAGATGCGCTGGGTCAGCCTGTACGCCGTCACCTTGTTCGGTGGCGTGATGGCCTGGTGTGCGTGGGCCTTGCCGCTGCGCTACCCGCCGGCCATCGAGCTGGGCCATTTCCTGCTGGTGGCCACCATGATGCCGGCGGTGTCGATCCTGGCCGCACGCTTGTCGGCGATCCGCCAGCGTTCGCGCACGCACCGGGCCGAACTCGCCCAGGCGCTGGGGCGGCTGCGCGAGCAGAGCACCCGCGACGAACTCACGGGCCTCATCAACCGCCGCCACATGCAGCAACTCATCGAGCAGGAACACCAGCGCTGCGTCCGTTCCGGGCAGACCTTCTGCCTGGCGGTGCTCGACATCGACCACCTGCGCGGCATCAACGAGGCCCATGGCCATTCCGCGGGCGACGCGGTGCTGCGAGCCCTGGCGCAGGAGGCGGCCCGGCATGTGCGCGTGTCCGACGTGCTGTCGCGCCAGGCCGGCGACGAGTTCGTGCTGATGATGTCCGACACCCGCGCCGCACTGGCCCGCGGCGGGCTCGAACGGCTGCACGAGAAGATGAGCGCGCTGCGCATCCTGCAGGGCTCCACGGCGCTGGTCGTGACGCTCAGCGGCGGTCTGGCCCAGCACCATGCCGGCGAAACCGTTGACCAGACCCTCGACCGGGCCCATGCCGCCCGGGCCGAGGCCAAGGCCCAGGGCGGCAACCGCATCGTCGTGGCGGCATGAAAAAGGGGCGCTCGCCATGTGGCTGTTGATCCTGGAAGCGCTGGCCGCGCTGGCGCTCTTGGGCGGTGCGGTCTGGTGGACGATGTTCTCGGGCCGCCGGCGCGACGAGGAACCCGACGACGAAGACCCACCGGCACGCTGAGCGTCTTCAGTGCCCGAACTCTTTCGGGGGCAGCACGAAGCTCAGCGGCTGCCACCAGAGGCGGCGGCGCAGTGCCACGCCGATGCGGCTGCGGTCCTTCACGCGCACCCCGCGCGAACGCAGCGCCACCTTGAAGGCCAGCCAGAAGCTGACGGTCAGGTTCAGCGTGCCGGTGACGGCGATACCGGCCACGCACCACCAGAATTCCGGCCTGAGCACGGTCTGCCAGCCCAGCGTGCCGACCGCCGCGCCCAACTGGCCCGACGCCAGCGTGACGTGGCGCACTTCCAGGCCCAGTCCCAGGAAGCCCAGCAAGGCGGGCACCAGGCCGAGCATCATGCCCAGCGACACATTCGCCGCCAGGCCCGAGATATTGGCGCGCCACCACGTGGCCCAGCGCTGCGCCCGAGCGGCGCCGAGCCGGGCGATGATGCGCGGGTTCCAGGCAATGGCGCTGTCGAGCCGGTGGAAGACGAACCAGTTCTCGGCCCAGCCGGCCACCAGGGAACTGGCGAAGAGCAGCACACCGGTGAAGGCCGCGAACAGCGCCGTCGGACCGAGCAGCGTGATGCTGTGGAGCACGTAGTCGGCGTCGCGCGTGCTGACCAATGGCGAGCCCAGCAGCCACTGCGCCAGCCCCTGCACCAGCAGCACCAGAGGCGCGCACAAGGCCAGGTTGCCGGCAATGCCCGCCACCTGCGAGCGAATGAGCTGGGCCACGCGGTCGACGAACGACTCGATCTCCTCGGTCGTGGCCTCGCCCGTGGTGGGCAGGGTGGCCGCCAGCGCCGGCGCTGTCATCGCCGGCTGCTTGGTGGCCACGGTCCAGTGCAGCAGCATCACGATGACGAAGCTGATGGCGTAGTTCGTGCCGGCCCAGAAGCCGGCCCAGAACGCCGTCAGACCGAGTGCGCCGATCGCGAACTTGGCAAAGGTGGTGCCGGCGATGACGATGCCACCCCCGGCAGCGCGTCGCAGCATGTCGCGGTATTCGTCGCGACTGCGGGTGATGTAGTGCGAACCGCTCTCGGCGCTGCGTTCGGCCACCTGCCGCGCCAGCAGCGAATAGTGTCGGCGCAACAGCGCGCGCAGGCCGGTGGCTTCGCCCAGCGCCTGCAGCAGGTCGACGAGCAGGCGTTGCCAGTCGGCTTGCGGTTCGGGCGAGAGCACGCAGTCCAGCAGCTGCTCGATGCGGGCGGTGCGGTCGCGCATCTGGTCGAGTTCGTAGACGATGTCCACCGAGATGCCGAACTCTTCCAGGTGCGCCGTGACGCTGTCGGCCGCAGCCCGGCACGCGCCCAGCACCGCGCGAAACAGGGCGGCCTCGCGCAGGGCGTCGGCCTTTCGGTCCTCCAGAACCGCGCTGCGCAAGGCGTCGGCGCTGCGCGTGAGTTGGCGGAAGGGGTCGCTGTCGAGCAGTCGCCGGTCCATGCGCTGGCGCAATGAAGGCGTGTAGCCCGATGCATGCACGGCACTCACCAGGATGGTGATGGCATTCAGCAGCGTTTGCCGCCATTCCGTGAGGCCGGGTGCGAGCAGGGTGGCCAGGCGCTGTCGCGTGGCCTGGTCGATGGCGCTGATCCAGGCGGCGTCGCCTGCTTCGAAGAGCATGCCGAACAGCGCGGCCAGGTCGGCGGTGTCGGGCGTGCCGGGCAGCCATCGCCGTTGCAGTCGCGACAGCACTTCGCCACCCAGTGAGACGCGGGCGCCGAAGCCGAAGTCGGCAAACAGCGATGCGGCATCGACCTCGCGCCAGAAGACCTGCAGCATGCCTTGCACGCGGCTGCGGATTTCGGGCTGCCGTTCCAGCTGGTTCAGCAGGTGACGCAGGCGCACCACCGCCAGCGGCGCGCGTGCTTCGGCGGCGGGCTGGCCAGGTGCGCCATTCGCGCCCGCCGCGGCCGCAGCCACGCTCGGCGCATGGCGCAGCCACTCCATCAGGCGCACCAGCCAGAGGTGGCGTTCAGCCTGGCCCGCGCGCGGGTCGACAGCGTTGATCAGGGCGGTCAGGTCCCAGGACTTGGCCACGGTGCTCAACAGGCCCTGAAGGCGTCGGTACGGGCTCTCAGTGCAGCAGACCGGGGAAGACGAGGTCGAAGGCGGGCACGGGCGCTTCGAAAGGGTGGGCGTCTTCGGTCATGCAGAAGAAGGTGCCCGCCATATGGCCGTGCGGGGTGGCGATGCGCGTCCAGCTGGTGTATTCGAATTCTTCACCGGGCTTGAGCAGCGGCTGGTGGCCAACGACGGCCAGGCCGCGGACGTTCTCGATGTGGCCGTCGGCGTCGGTCACGACCCAATGCCGCGCCACCAGCTGGCCGGTGATGTCGCCGGTATTGCGGATGGTCACGGTGTACGAGAAAGCAAAAGGGCCTACGGGCGGTTGGGATTGTTCCGGCAGGTACTGCACGCGCACGCTGCAGTCGAACTTTGCCGATGCGGGTTTTGCCTGTTTGGCCGGGGCTGTGCTCATGGATTCATTGTAGGCAGGCGCTTCTAGAATGCGCCGATGAGCACTTATCGCATCGCCCCCAGCATCCTGTCCGCCGACTTTGCCCGGCTGGGCGAAGAGGTGCGCAACGTCATCGAGGCCGGCGCCGACTGGATCCACTTCGACGTCATGGACAACCATTACGTGCCCAACCTCACCTTCGGGCCGATGGTCTGCCAGGCCTTGCGCAAGCACAGCCGGGTGCCCATCGACGTGCACCTGATGGTGCAGCCGGTGGATGCGCTCGCCCAGGCCTTTGCCAAGGCCGGGGCCGACCTGGTGAGCTTCCACCCCGACGCCAGCCCGCATGTCGACCGCACGCTGCAGCTCATCAAGGCCGAGGGCAAGCAGGCCGGCCTGGTGTTCAACCCGGCGACCTCGCTGGACGCGCTGGACTACGTCATCGACAAGGTCGACCTCATCCTCATCATGAGCGTGAACCCGGGCTTCGGCGGCCAGAGCTTCATCGACAGCGCGCTGCGCAAGGTGGAGCGTGCGCGCAAGCTCATCGACCAGACCGGCCGCGACATCCGGCTGGAAGTGGACGGCGGCATCAAGATCGACAACATCCGCCGCGTGGCCGACGCCGGTGCCGACACTTTCGTGGCCGGCAGCGCCATCTTCAGCCAGCCCGACTACAAGGGCGTCATCGACGCGATGCGGCGCGAGCTCGCGGCCTGATCCGACCGGCCCCCCCCGCGGGCCGTCATTCGAGGATGCGGGCCTTGACCCGCTTGCCCTTCACCGGATTGCTGTTCAGCGCCTGCTCGGCCTGCCGCGCCACCTCGCGCGCCACCGCCACATAGGTGCTGAAGTCGTTGACATTGATCTTGCCGACCTGCGCACCGGGAATGCCGGCGTCCTTGGTCAGCGCGCCCAGCACGTCGCCGGCGCGGATCTTCTCCTTGCGCCCGCCCAGGATCTGGATCGTCACCATCGGCGGCAGCAACGGGGCGCTGTCGGCGCTGGTCAGCTCGCTCAGCGGGTGGAACTCCGGTGCCTGTCCCTGCAGCTGTTCGATGCGGCCGACACGGCCCATCTCGTCCAGGCTGGCCAGGCTGAAGGCCCAGCCACTTTCCCCAGCGCGGCCGGTGCGGCCGATGCGGTGGGTGTGGACTTCGACGTCGGGCGTGATCTCGACGTTGATCACGGCTTCGAGCTGCGCGATGTCCAGCCCGCGCGCGGCCACGTCGGTGGCCACCAGCACCGAACAGCTGCGGTTGGCGAATCGCACCAGCACCTGGTCGCGGTCACGCTGTTCCAGGTCGCCGTGCAGGGCCAGAGCGCCGATGCCCTGAGCCTGCAACACGTCCACGAGGTCGCGGCATTGCTGCTTGGTGTTGCAGAACGCCAGGGTGCTGGCCGGCCGCCAATGCTTCAGCAGCAGGCCTACCGCGTGCAGGCGTTCTTCTTCCTTCACCTCGTACCAGCGCTGGCGGATCTGCTGGCTGCCAGGGCGCTGCGTCAACGTCACTTCCTTGGGTTCGCGAAGGAACTTCTTCGCCAGCTGCTGGATGCCTTCGGGGTAGGTGGCCGAAAAGAGCAGGGTCTGCCGCGCCTTGGGGGCACGGGCGGCGATGCTGGCAATGTCGTCCATGAAGCCCATGTCGAGCATGCGGTCGGCTTCGTCGAGCACGAGCGTCTGCAAGGCGCCCAGCAGCAGGCTGCCGCGGTCCAGGTGGTCGATCAGCCGGCCAGGCGTGCCGACCACCACATGTGCGCCATGGGCCAGGCTCTCGGCCTGCGGCTTGATGGGCGCGCCGCCACACAGCACCAGCACCTTCACATTGCCCTGCGCACGGGCCAGGCGCCGCACCTCCAGCGCCACCTGGTCGGCGAGTTCACGCGTGGGGCACAGCACCAGGGCCTGGGTGTCGGGGCGCTGCAGGTCCAGGCGGGCCAGCAAGGCCAGCGCAAAGGCAGCGGTCTTGCCGCTGCCGGTCTGGGCTTGTGCGATGAGGTCGTGGCCGGCCAGGGCAAGCGGCAGGGCTGCCGCCTGGATGGGTGTCATCTCGGCATAGCCCAGCTGGGCCAGCGTGGCCAGGGTTGCGGCTGTGAGCGGCAAGGTGTCGAAAGCGTTTGTGGTCATGGAAACCTGTGAAGTAGAAGAAGGAGGGGAGGGCGCCAGGCCAGGCTTCCCGCCGCGGAACCGGCTCCGCCGGTGCGCTGGCGGACGGGCCTCCCGAGGGGACGCGAGCGCCAGCGAGCGCGGGGGCTCAAGTCGTTCTGTCGACGCGGCGGGCCAGCACCACGGATGTGGTGGTCTTCAGCACGCCAGGAATCGCGCCAATCTCGTCGAGCAGACCGTCCAGCCGCGCCGGAGAAGCTGCACGCAGCAAGGCGATGTAGTCGAACTCGCCACTCACGGAGCACAACTGTCGCAGTTCCGGCAGCGTGGCCAGGCGCTGGGTCACGTCGCGGGCCGCCTTCGGTTCGGTGGTGATGCCGACAAAGGCCTCCACGCCGCGTTCGCCTTCGTCCTGCCCGAGGCGCACGGTGTAGCCCACGATCACCCCCTGCTTTTCCAGCCGCACCAGCCGGGCCAGCACGGTGGTGCGGGCCACGCCAAGCTGGCGCGCCAGGTCGGCGGTGCTGGCGCGGGCATTGGCTTGCAGCAGGTTGATGAGCTGGCGATCCAGGCTGTCCGGGTTCATTGGGCTTGATCTGTGCACTTTTCGACAGATTGTCGTCCCGCGAAGGGGGGATTCTGAGATGTCGGCTGGGCCGAATATGTCCTACATTGCATTGGCGCAGTGCAGGGACAAAACGCACTGTGCAGTTTTGCGGACATCCAAAAAAGAATCGCCCCAGGGAGTTTGCGTAACGCCAAGCTCGAGGCATCCCATGAAATTCAGAGAGGTCGTGATCTTCAGCGGCCAGGTATTCCAAGTTCCTCAATGTGTGCAGCGTATCGACCACCGGGCCACCCACGGTTGGCAGTTGCGATACGGCGGCACCAAGCTCTTTTCAGACCACACCAACGACGGCAGCGGTGCGGCCAAGGCATTGGAATTGGCGACGCGCGAGTTGCTCAAGCGCATTGCCACGATGCCGGCGCCGACCCGGCTGCAGCGTGGGCCGAGCCAGAACAAGAGCAATAACCTGCCGGTGGGCATTTCCGGGCCCGTGGTGCGCGTCCGCCGTGGCGGCAAGGTGCGCGACTGCAGCCTGGCGGTGCTGATTCCGCGGTTTGGCGCCACGCCCACGCGTCGCACCATCTACATAGGCACCGAGAACACCTACACCACCGAACGCTTCGACGCAGCGCTGGCTCGCGCCATCGAGATGCGCAGTGCCGCCGAGGAGGCCTACCACCGTGCAGAGACGCGCTCCCGACGCGCCGAAGCCACGGCGCTGAAGAAGGCTCGGCGCGCTGCGGCATGACGTTTTGATGTGAAGGTGCTGACGATTCGTCAGGGATGAGCGCTGTTTCGACGAACGTGGGCTGGCTTTCGTCGATGGAAATTTCTAGACTGCAGGGCGTTTCAGCCCTCATCAGAAAGCTCCATCATGCGCATCACCCTGCTCGGCGCCGGCCACATCGGCAACACCATCGCCCGCCTGCTGTCCGACAGCGGTGACTACGACGTCACCGTCGTCGACCGCAGCGCCGAGGCGCTGGCGAAGATCACCACCACGGCGCGGGTCAGCACCCGCGTCGCCGACACCAGCCACGCCGCCGATCTGCTGGACGTGCTGCGTCACCAGGACGCGGTGATCAACGCCTTGCCGTACCACCTGGCCACTATCGCCGCCACCGCCGCGCGCGAGGCGCGTTGCCACTACTTCGACCTCACCGAGGACGTGGCTGCCACTCGCACCATCCAGGCGCTGGCCGAGGGCGCGCCCACCGCCTTCATGCCGCAGTGCGGGCTGGCGCCAGGCTTCATCGGCATCGTCGCGCACCATCTGGCGCAGAAGTTCGACACGCTGCAGGAAGTGAAGATGCGCGTCGGCGCGCTGCCGGCCTTCCCGACCAATGCGCTGAAATACAACCTGACCTGGTCGGTGGACGGCCTGATCAACGAGTATTGCCACCCCTGCGAGGCCATCCGCGAGGGCCGCAACATCGAGGTATTGCCGCTCGAAGGCCTGGAGCACTTCAGCCTGGACGGCACTGAATACGAAGCCTTCAACACCAGCGGCGGCCTCGGCACGCTGACGGAAACCCTGCGTGGCCGGGTGCAGAACCTGGACTACAAGAGCGTGCGCTACCCCGGCCACCAGGCGTTGATGAAGATGCTGCTGGAAGAGCTGCAGCTGAACCAGGAACCGGAAACGCTGAAGGCGATCATGCGCAAGAGCATCCCCAGCACGATGCAGGACGTGGTGCTGGTCTTCGTCACCGTCAGCGGCATGAAGGCCGGCTCGCTGGTGCAGGAAGTGTTCGCGCGCAAGATCTTCGCCGATCGCACCGAGATCAACCCGCTGTCGGCGATCCAGATCACCACCGCTGCCGGCATCTGTGCCGCCGTCGACCTGTTCCGAGAAGGGGCCTTGCCGCAGCAGGGTTTCATCCGTCAGGAACAGGTGGCCCTGCCGGCGTTCCTGGCGAATCGCTTCGGCCGGGCCTATCAGCAGAGCAGGCAGGTCGAGAGCATCGGCTGAAGTCGTAAGACACTATGGGGCATGCAAAAGCCTGCCCCTGCCGCCCCCGCCCGAACACTGGACGCCGAGGCGCTGTGGCAGCTGCAAAGGGTGGGTGGCGTCAGCCTGTCCCCCGACGGCAGGCAGGCTGTGTGCTCGGTGGGCCGCTACGACATGGACAGCAACCTGGGCAGCACGGCGCTGTGGCTGTTGCCCACCGACCGCCGCGCTCCCAGGCGCCTGACCACCTGCGGCGACAAGGACGGCCAGCCGGCCTGGTCGCCGCAGGGCGACCAGATCGCGTTCCTCGCGCGCCGTGAGCAAGGCGGGACGAAGGACAGCAGCCCGCAGCTGTATACCCTGCCGGCTCAGGCCGGCGAGGCGGCGCGCCGCAGCAACTTCGCTCCAGGCATCGAGGCTTTCAAGTGGTTGCCCGACGGCCGCGGCGTCGTCTTCAGCGCCTGGGTCTGGCCCGGATTGAAGGGCGCGGCCGCCCAGGCCAAGGCGCACAAGGCCCAGCAGGACCGCAAGGACAGCGGCTACGCCACGGGCGAAGCGTTCTATCGCTATTGGGACCGCAACTTGCCACAAGGGCGGGTGCTGCACCTGCTGATGCTCGACCTGGCCAGCGGCCGCATCACCGACCTGTTCGAGGGCAGCTCGCTGGAATTGCCCCGCCAGGGTGGCGGCAACGAGCTCTTCGACGTGCACCCCGGCGGCCACCACGTCGCCTTCCAGCACGACCCGGCTGCGGTGCCGGTGCTGGGCCAGCCGGCGGTGGTGTCCGAGATCGACCTGCGCACAAGGGCGGTGGTGTTGCTGGCCGGTCGCACGGGCTGGGACATCGGCTCGCCGTGCTACAGCCCGGACGGCGCGCGCCTGGCGCTGATTGCTGCCCATGTGAAGGTGCACCATGGCGCCCCCGGCCAGCTGGCGGTGCTGGAACGCGGCCAGCCCTTCAAGCCCGGCGCCGTCCGCGCCGGCCACTGGGACCGGGAAGTGAATGCCCCGCTGCGCTGGACTGCAGATGGCGGGAGCCTGCTGTTCAGCGCCGAAGACCGCGGCCGCTGCCCGCTGTGGCGCTGTCGGCTGGCCGACGACACCATCGACACCGTGGTGCCGGGCGGCTGGGTGCAGGGATTCGACCTGGCCGGGGATACGCTCGTCACCGTGGCCGACTCGCATTCTCATCCGGGGCGTGTGCACGTTCAGACCGTGCAGCAGGCCCTGTCCACAGGCGGCGCGCCCATCCGGCTGGAAGCCTTCAACGACACGCTGCTGGCGAACGTGCGCCTGGGCGAAGTGCAGGAAGTGCAGCTCAGCGGGGCCCAGGGCGACAGCCTGCAGATGTGGCTGACCTTCCCGGCCGGCTTCCAGCCGCGCCACAAGCACCCGCTGCTGCATGTCATTCACGGCGGCCCGCACGCGGCCGCGGGCGACACGTTTTCCTACCGCTGGAACGCCCACCTGCTGGCCAGCCAGGGCCATGTGGTGGCGCAGCTGAACTACCACGGCTCCAGCGGATTCGGCTTCGAGTTCAAGCGCAGCCTCACCGGCCGCCAAGGCGAACTGGAACTGCAGGACATCGAGGCCGCCACCGACTGGCTGCTGGCCCAGCCCTGGGCCGACCGCCGGCGCGTGTTCGCCACTGGCGGCAGCTACGGCGGCTTCCTGGTGGCCTGGATGAACGGCCACGTCGCGCCGGGCCGCTACCGGGCCTATGTCTGCCATGCCGGCGTGTTCGATCGCATCGCCACCTTCAGTGCCGATTCCTATCCGGTTCGGCCGAAGGACCTCGACGCCAAGTACTGGCAGGACATGCCTCACGTGCTGGCGCAGAGTCCGCATGCTTGGGCTGCGCACATGCGCACACCCACACTCGTGATCCACGGCGCGCAGGACTTCCGCGTGCCAGACTGCAACGGCCTGGCCTACTACAACACGCTGAAGGCGCAGGGCGTCGAAGCCCGGCTGCTGTGGTTCCCCGACGAGAACCACTGGGTGCTGAAGCCGCGCAATTCCAGGCAGTGGTACGCCGAGTTCCAGGCCTGGCTGAAACAGCACGACCTGCCCGACCGATCGACCTCCAAAACCACGAGCAAGACCCGCCCATGAGCCTGCCCGCCACACCCATCGACGCCGTCATCATCGACCTCGACGGCACCATGGTCGACACCGTCGGCGACTTCGAGGTCGCGTTGCGCCTGGCGCTGGCCGACCTGGGCTTGCCGCCGGTAGGGCGTGACTTCATCGCGCGCACCGTGGGCAAGGGGTCGGAATACCTGCTGACACGTTCGCTCGAGGAAGTCGGCGCGCCGGCGAGCCGCTACGAAGAAGCCTGGCCGCGCTACCAGCACCACTACATCGCCATCAACGGCCAGCATTCGGCGGTCTTCCCGGGGGTCGTCGAGGGGCTGGATGCGCTGAAGGCACTCGGCCTGCCGCTGGCCTGCCTGACCAACAAGCCGAACGCCTTTGCCCGCCCGCTGCTGGTTCAGAAGGGTCTGGGCGGCTATTTCCGGCATGCCTTCGGGGGTGACGCTTTCGCTCGCAAGAAGCCCGACCCACTGCCACTGCTGGAAACCTGCAAGGCCCTGGGCACGGCGCCAGAGCGCACGCTGATGGTGGGCGATTCACGCAACGACTGCGAAGCCGCGCGTGGCGCCGGCTGTGCGGTGGTGCTGGTGAGCTACGGCTACAACCACGGCGAGCCGGCAGCCAGCGCCCACCCTGATGCCGTCATCGACAGCTTTACCGCCTTGCCCGCCCTGCTGGCGGGGCGGCTTCAGCGCTGACGCGGGTTGTTCGACATCGCGGCCCGGCCCAGCAGCGCCTGCTTCAGGCCGCTGTCGGCGGGGTTCGGGCCGAGCCAGATGCCCATCAGCGCGCGGAAGAATTCCGGTTCGGTGATGGGCTCGCCTGTCGGCTTGCCATTCACCAGCACCTGGGTGCCGACACCCGGCGCGTAGTCGACCGAGAAGCTCTCGCCCTTGGTCAGCCGCTTCTTGGCCGAAAAGATGTCTGCCATGCGCAGCGTGCCCGGGATCGATTTACTGAAATCTTCCTTTGCCGCGTTTTCCTGCATGCCGCGCGTGAACAGGCGGCCGAGTTCGCCGGCATCGATGTCGCGCAACATCACCACGTGCAGCCGCTTGGGGCCTGGGGCGGCCAGCACCGCCTCGGGCGTGTCGGCCTGGGTCGCCAGGTAGAGCCCGGCGGTGTAGACCTGCACGACGAAGCGATAGCGCACGCCTGCGCCATTGAGCTTCAGGGCCGAGTCGCCCACGCTGGCCCCGGGCGTGTACTTCACGCCGGCCAACTCGACACCCGTTGCCGGTTGGGCCATGGCCTTGCCCATGAGGCCGGCCATCGCGCCAACAGCCAGGATGCAGGCGCAAATCAATCGTCTCATCATTGCCTGGCCGAGCGACTGGGCTCGACCCCGTTCTTTGGGAGGGGTGCAGTCTGCCACGGGCAGCCAGGCCTGCGGGCGGGGCTGCTAGACTGAAGGCCAACATGTTCACGTGCCTGCCGACCTTTGCAGCCTCCACCTCGGGCCCCATGGGCCGGGGAGCCTGGCCCTGGCGACCCTGCCCCTGCATTCGCTGAACAAGGGCCACCCCGCCCGGCGCGGGTGGGCTGCAGGCAAATGGGCCCGGAATTGACGGCGCCCCCCGGAACAAGGTTGATCCGTGATCACTGAACTCGAATTCAAGAGCCTCGCCGCGCAAGGCTTCAACCGCATCCCGCTGATGGCCGAGGCCTTCGCGGACCTCGAAACCCCGCTGTCGCTGTACCTGAAGCTGGCCGGTGGTCGGCCGCACAGCTTCCTGCTGGAAAGCGTGGTGGGCGGCGAACGTTTCGGCCGCTACAGCTTCATCGGTCTGCCCGCGCGCACGCTGCTGCGTGCGCGTGGCTTCCACACCGAAGTCGTCACCGACGGCCGGGTGGTCGAGGCTGCAGACGGAAATCCGCTGGACTTCATCGCTGCCTACCAGCAGCGCTTCAAGGTGGCGCTGCGCCCGGGCATGCCCCGCTTCTGCGGCGGGCTGGCCGGCTACTTCGGCTACGACGCCGTGCGCTACATGGAGCCGAAGCTGGCGCACACCTGGAAGGACGGCGGCATCGACACGCCCGACATCCTGCTGCTGCAAACCGAAGAACTGGCCGTCATCGACAACCTGAGCGGTCGCCTTTACCTCATCGTCTACGCCGACCCCGCCGCGCCCGAGGCTTACTTCAACGGCAAGAAACGCCTGGCAGAGCTTGTCGACAAGCTGCGCTACAGCGTCACCGCGCCACCCGTCAAGCGTGGCCCCAGCTACGCGGTGGAGCGTGAATTCGAGAAGGCCGACTACCTGGCCGCGGTGCTGCACAGCAAGGAGCTGATTGCAGCCGGCGACATGATGCAGGTGCAGATCGGCCAGCGCCTGAAGAAGCGCTATACGGAAAGCCCGCTCAGCCTCTACCGCGCGCTGCGTTCGCTGAACCCGAGCCCGTACATGTACTTCTACGACATGGGCGACTTCCAGATCGTCGGTGCCAGCCCCGAGATCCTGGTGCGCCAGGAAGCCACGCCGGAAGGCCCGAAAGTGACGATTCGCCCGCTGGCGGGCACGCGCCCGCGCGGCGCCACGCCGGAACAGGACAGGGCACTCGAAGCCGAGCTGTCCACCGACCCCAAGGAACGCGCCGAACACCTGATGCTGATCGACCTGGCGCGCAACGACATCGGCCGCATCGCCGCCACGGGCAGTGTGAAGGTGACCGAGGCTTTCGTGGTCGAGCGCTACTCGCATGTAATGCATCTCGTCAGCAATGTCGAAGGCCAGTTGCTGCCGGGCCTGAGCAGCCTGGACGTGCTGCGCGCCACCTTCCCGGCCGGCACGCTGACGGGCGCACCGAAGATCCGCGCGATGCAGGTCATCGACGAACTGGAGCCGGTCAAGCGTGGCATCTACGGCGGTGCCTGTGGCTACCTCAGCTTTGCCGGCGACATGGACGTGGCCATTGCCATCCGCACCGGGATCGTCAAGGACAACACCCTGTACGTGCAGGCGGCGGCCGGTGTCGTGGCCGACTCGGTGCCCGAGCTGGAGTGGAGGGAAACCGAACACAAGGCGCGGGCCCTGATCCGCGCGGCGGAACTCGTGGAAGAGGGGTTCTGAGATGCTGCTGATGGTCGACAACTACGACAGCTTCACCTTCAATCTGGTGCAGTACTTCGGCGAGCTCGGCGAAGAGGTGCGGGTGTTCCGCAACGACGAGATCACCATCGAAGGCATCGCGGAACTGAAGCCCGACCGCCTGGTGCTGTCGCCCGGCCCCTGCAGCCCGGCCGAGGCCGGCATCTGCATCGAGGCCATCCGCCACTTCACCGGCAAGCTGCCGTTGCTGGGCGTGTGCCTGGGCCATCAGGCCATCGGCGCCGCACTCGGCGGCAAGGTGGTGCGCGCGCAGGTGCAGATGCATGGCAAGGCCAGCACCATCACCACCGACGGCCGTGGCGTCTACAAAGGCCTGCCCGAGCGCTTCAGCGTCATCCGCTATCACTCGCTGGCGATCGAGCGCGACAGCCTGCCGGCGGTGCTGGAGGTCACGTCCACGTCCGACGATGGCGAGATCATGGGTGTGCGCCACCGGGAACTGGCCGGGACCGCCACGCCGCTGGAAGGCGTGCAGTTCCACCCCGAATCCATCCTCAGCGAGCATGGCCATGCGATGCTGAAAAACTTCCTGCAGGGCCTGTGAAATGAATCTGATCGACCTGCGCAGCGACACCGTCACCAAGCCAACCCCCGCCATGCGTGCGGCCATGGCATCGGCCGAGGTGGGTGACGACGTGTTTGCCGACGACCCCACGGTCAACGCGCTGCAGGACCGCATGGCCGCGATGCTGGGTTTCGAAGCCGCGCTGTTCATGCCCACCGGCACGCAAAGCAACCTGTGCGCGCTGATGGCGCACTGCCAGCGCGGCGAGGAATACCTGGTGGGCCAGATGGCCCATACCTATCGCTGGGAAGGCGGCGGCGCCGCAGTGCTGGGCAGCATCCAGCCGCAGCCTCTGCAGCAGCAGGCCGACGGCTCGATTGCGCTGTCGGACATCGAAGCCAACATCAAGCCCGACGACGCGCACTTCGCGAAGACGCGCTTGCTGGCGCTGGAGAACACCTGGGGCGGCCAGGTGCTGCCGCTGCCCTACATCGAGGCTGCCACCACGCTGGCCCGCCAGCGCGGCCTGGCCGTGCACCTGGACGGCGCGCGGCTCTTCAATGCTGCCGTGGCAAGTGCGAAGCCGGGGCAGTCGAACATGGACGCCGCGCGCGAGATCTCGAGCAATTTCGACAGCGTTTCGGTCTGCTTCAGCAAGGGTCTGGGCGCGCCGGTCGGCTCAGCACTCTGCGGCAGCCGCGAGCTCATCAATCGGGCCCACCGCTGGCGCAAGATGACAGGCGGCGGCATGCGTCAGGCCGGCATCCTGGCCGCGGCCGTGCTGCATGCACTGGACCATCACATCGACCGCCTGGCCGACGATCATGCCCACGCCCGCCAGCTGGCCGAAGGCCTGCAGGGCTTGCGCGGCGTGACCGTGCAGCAACCTCAGACGAACATCCTCTTCGTCGACCTGGCACCCGAGAAGGCAGCCGGTGCCGTTGAACGCTTGCGTGCTGCCGGCATCCTGTGCACGGGCCTGTACCGGCTGCGCCTGGTGACGCACCTGGACGTCTCGGCCGCCGACATCGAACGTGCCATCCCGCTGCTGCGCCAGCACCTGTAATCGAGCTCCGCCATGCCCAACAGCATCACCAACACCGAAGCGCTGGCGCGCATGATCGACCACCGCGAGATCTTTCACGACGAGATGCTGGCGCTGATGCGCCGCATCATGAGCGGCGAGATGTCGCCGGTGATGATCGCGGCCTTCGCCATGGGCCTGCGCGTGAAGAAGGAAACCATCGGCGAGATTGCTGCCGCGGCCCAGGTGATGCGCGAGTTCGCCACGCCCGTGGCCGTGGCCGACCGCACGCATCTGGTCGACATCGTCGGCACGGGGGGTGACGGTTCGCACACCTTCAACATCAGCACCGCGGCGATGTTCGTGGCCGCCGCGGCCGGCGCCCGCGTGGCCAAGCATGGCGGGCGCAGCGTGTCATCCACCAGCGGCTCGGCCGACGTGATGGAAGCCCTGGGCGCCTACATCGGCCTGCTGCCCGAGCAGGTGGCCACCTGCCTGGCCGAGACCGGCATCGGCTTCATGTTTGCGCCCAACCACCATGCGGCGATGAAGCATGCCGGCCCGGTTCGCAAGGAACTGGGCGTGCGCACCATCTTCAACATCCTGGGCCCGCTGACCAACCCGGCGGGAGCGCCCAACCAGCTGATGGGGGTATTCCACCCCGACCTGGTGGGCATCCAGGTGCGTGTGCTTCAACGCCTGGGCAGCGAGCACGTGATGGTGGTCTACGGCATGAACGGCATGGACGAGATTTCCTTGTCCGGCGAGACCCTGGTGGGTGAGCTGAAAGACGGCGAGGTGCGCGAATACGTCGTGCATCCCAGCGACTTCGGCCTGCCGGTCTACGACTCGCGGGTGCTGCGCGTGGCCAACAAGGACGAGTCGGTGCAGTGCATCCAGCGTGTGCTGGCCAACGAAGACGGACCCTTGCGCGACGTCGTCCTGCTCAACGCCGGTGCCGCGCTGTACTGCGCCGGTGTGGCGGGCTCGGTCGTGGAAGGTGTTCGCCAGGCGCGCGAGGCCGTGGCCTCGGGCCGGGCGCTGGCCAAGCTGAGCCAGTTCGTCAGCGTCAGCAACAAGTTCCGGCCTGCGGGCTGAAGGGCGCCCGATGTCGGACATCCTGAAACGCATCGTTGCCGTCAAACATGAAGAAGTCGCGGCTGCGCGAGCGGCCCTGCCCTTGAACGCCTTGCGCGCCCAGGCCGAGGCGCGGACGGATGTACCACGCCCCTTCGTGGGCGCGCTGCGCACCCGGATCGGTGCCGGGCTGCCGGCCGTCATCGCCGAGGTGAAGAAGGCCAGCCCCAGCAAAGGCGTGCTGCGCGAAGACTTCCTGCCTGCCGAGATCGCCGCCAGCTACGAAGCCGGTGGCGCCGCCTGCCTGAGCGTGCTGACCGATCGCCAGTTCTTCCAGGGCAGCCCCGCGTTCCTGCAGCAAGCGCGGTCCGCCTGCCGGCTGCCCGTGCTGCGCAAGGACTTCATGGTCGACGAGTACCAGGTGTACGAAGCGCGGGCGATGGGTGCCGACGCCATCCTGCTGATCGCCGCCTGCCTGGACGACGCCGAAATGGCCGCACTCGAAGCCTGCGCCCTGGCGCTGGGCCTGGCCGTGCTGGTGGAAGTGCACGACGGCGCCGAACTCGACCGAGCACTGAAGCTCAGGACACCGCTGGTCGGCATCAACAACCGCGACCTGCGCAATTTCGAGGTGCGCCTGGACACCACGCTGGGCCTGCTGCCGCGTGTGCCGGCCGACCGGCTGCTCGTGACCGAGAGCGGCATCCTCAGCCGGTCCGACGTACAGCGCATGCGCGCTGCGGGTGTCCACGGCTTCCTGGTCGGCGAGGCCTTCATGCGCGCACCGGTCCCGGGTCAGGCCTTGGCTGAGTTGTTCGCCTGACCCCGAACGGCAGTCGTTTGGCATCCTCTGGCCTGAGCCTGGCAAGCCCGCTGCGCGAGCAGTTCGACCGGGTCGACAACGACTGGGCACCGCTGCTGCAGGCGTTTGCCGACAGCCCGGCCGGGCACGCCTTGTGCGCCGCAGTCGACGCTCGCGTGGCGGCAGGTGCCCAGGTTTATCCGGGTGACGTTTTTCGCGCGCTGGCGCTGACGCCTTGCAGCCAGGTGCGCGCCGTCGTCGTCGGTCAGGACCCCTATCACGGGCCCGGTCAGGCCGAAGGGCTGGCGTTTTCGGTGTCGCCAGGCCTGCGCTGGCCGCCCAGCCTGCGCAACATCCTGCAGGAATGGCGGCGTGACCTGGGGCAGCCGCTGCCCGTGTCGGGTTCGTTGCGGCCCTGGGCTGAGCAGGGCGTGCTGCTGCTCAACACCGCCTTGACGGTCGAGGATGGCCAGCCGGGCGCCCATTCGCGCTTGGGTTGGCAAGTACTTACTGAAGCCATCGTTCAGGCTGCTGTGGATTCGATCGAACCAACCGCCTTCCTGTTGTGGGGGGCGCACGCGCAGGCGTTTGCGCCAAGGGTGGAAGTCGCCGGCCGCCACCGGGTGCTGGCCTGCAACCACCCGTCGCCGTTGTCGGCACGGCGAGGGCCGGTTCCGTTCATCGGCTGCGGCCACTTTGGTGAGGCCCGGCGTTTCCTTGTCGCCACAGGGCGGGGCGATCTCGACTGGTCGCTCGCATAGTTCGGGTTTCCGCCACTGCTGCGGGCATGCTATAGTCACCGGCTCTCCGGAGGGGTGCCCGAGTGGCTAAAGGGGGCAGACTGTAAATCTGTTGGCTTACGCCTACGCTGGTTCGAATCCAGCCTCCTCCACCAGAGACCTTCTGCCATCTAGCCGTGGCGGGAACCGCAGGCGGTAGCTGGTGTGGATTGCGAGAGCGCATGCGCAGAAGCAAGAGCAAAAGCAAGGGCCCAGCGGGAGTAGTTCAATGGCAGAACCTTAGCCTTCCAAGCTAATGGCACGGGTTCGATTCCCGTCTCCCGCTCCAAGGAAGCTCAGGTTCGGTCGTTTTTTCTGTACGTCGGTGTTGTCTCGGTATCGCTTCGATAGTGCGTCGTTAAGGGTCTGCTGGTGTCTGCGTTGAAAGTTGGGCGCACCAGGCCATCAGTCCCGTAACGATGCCCATGTGGCTCAGTGGTAGAGCACTCCCTTGGTAAGGGAGAGGTCGCGCGTTCGATCCGCGCCATGGGCACCACGACTCTTCGGATGGCTGGTTATCGGCCATTCCTTCGTCAGTTCAAGTCACTCGTCTTTGAAGCCAGGAGCTCTCTAAATGGCAAAAGGTAAATTCGAACGCACCAAGCCGCACGTGAACGTGGGCACGATCGGTCACGTTGACCATGGCAAGACCACGCTGACGGCGGCGATCACGACGATCCTGGCGGCCAAG
>JALHPF010000013.1 GCA_022842595.1 Rubrivivax sp. | reverse complement strand
CTCCCATGCGCGCCACAGCCAGCCCCAGCCCGCCTTTGCAACCACCGTGATTTGCTCTTCACCGTTGCGCGCCGACACGGTGGCGGGCTGGGTGAGTCGGGTGGCCCCCGCAGCGAAGTAAAGGAGGAGCCCACGGACCGTCAGGTGCCTCAGGCACCTGGCGGGCCGTGGGCGGGGGACATGAGCGGAGGGGGCCACCCGGCTCGCCCAGCCCAAGGGGCCAAGCAAGCAGGCTGCGAACGTCCGCAACCTGCCGAAAGCGGCAGCCGCGCTAGCTTGGCTGGTAAGCCAGCCGTACGTAGATCGGCGCAAAGGCCTCGGCCTGCGTTACTTCAAGCAGCTGCTCGCGCGACAGTTCCAGCATGGCCACGAATGTGACAATGAGCACCGGTGTGCCGCGGCGGGTGTCGAAGAGTTCATGGAACTCCATGAAGCGCCGGCCCTGCAGCTTGCGCAGCAGCATGGTCATGTGTTCACGCACCGACAGCTGTTCGCGGCTGATGGTGTGGTGCTGGTTCAACCGCGCGCGGGCCAGGATGTCGGCCCAGGCCTGGCGCAGGTCGTCGGGGCTGACGTCGGGCCAGCGCGGCTGCAGGCTCTGCTCGACATGGACCTGCACGCGCAGGAAGTCGCGGCCCAGGATCGGCAGCGCGTCCAGGCGCGCGGCGGCCTGCTTGATCTGCTCGTATTCGACGAGCCGGCGCACGAGTTCGGCGCGTGGATCTTCGGCTTCGCCGCCGTCGGCGCTTTTCTTCGGCGGCAGCAGCATGCGGCTCTTGATCTCGATGAGCATCGCCGCCATCAGCAGGTATTCGCTGGCCAGTTCCAGGTTGTGACGGCGAATCTGATCGACGTATTCGAGATACTGCCGCGTGACGCTGGCCAGCGGGATGTCGAGGATGTTGAAGTTCTGCCGGCGGATCAGGTACAGCAGCAGGTCGAGCGGGCCTTCGAAGGCCTCCAGGAAGACTTCCAGCGCGTCTGGCGGGATGTACAGGTCCAGAGGCATGCGGAACAGTGGCTCGCCGTACAGGCGTGCCACGGCCACCTGATCGACCACGGCGGGTGGGGGCAGGGTGGTGTCGGCGGCCAAGGTCTGTGCCAGCTTGTCGGCAAGTTCAGCGGCCAGTCCAGCGGTCGGATCCGCAGTGTGGCTGGCTGCCGGCGAGCCCGGGCGGGGCGCAGCGCTCACGCGGGGCGTCAGTCGGGCTGGGTCTGGTACACGTAGGGCTGCTGCGGCACCTTGGCGTCCTGCCATTCGGCCTCGGCGTTGCGGTCCAGGGCCTTGTCCCACAGCAGGGCACGGCCGGCGCGCTGCTCGGCTTCGAGCGTGGGCTTCTTGGCCTTCAGCTCTTCGATGAAGTTCGTCACGTCAGAGGTGTAGGGCTTCCAGAACAGGGGCATGGGGTGGAGGCAGGCAGAATCGGAATTCGGCATTTTACGGGGCAGAGCCATGGCGCCAAGGCAGAAACGGGGGAAGCTTGCCGCAATGGGTGCGGCGCTGGCGGCCCTCGCGCTGGCCCGGCGCTGAGCCGCCATGTTCGAGACCGAGCTGAAGTTCCAGGTGCCCGCCGAGCGCTGGGCAGCCCTGCACAAGGCCGTGGCCACGGCCACCGCGGTGACCACGCGGCTGCAGGCGATCTACGTGGAAACCGCGGGCCATGACCTCGCTGCGGCCGGCCTGGCGCTGCGCCTGCGCAAGGAAGGCCGGGTCTGGGTGCAGACGCTCAAGGGCCGTGGCGACGGTCTGATGCAGCGCCTGGAACACGAAGTGCGCCTGCCGGGCCAGCGCGGCCTGCCCCAGGTCGACCCGGCGCGGCACGACGGCAGCCCTGCCGGCGCGGCCCTGCGCCGGGCACTGGCGGCGGCGCGCGACGCTGGCCACAGCGACACGCTGCAGATGCTGTACCGCACCGACATCCAGCGCCTGCACCGCCGGCTGCGACATGGCGGCGCGCTGGTGGAAATCGCACTCGACCAGGGTGCCCTGTACGCCGGGGCCGAAGGCCAGCCCGGGCTGAGCCTGCCGGTGGCCGAGATCGAATTCGAACTGATCAGCGGCCCGCCCGAGGCCCTGGCGGCGCTGGCGGCACGCTGGGCCACGCGCTTTGGCCTGTGGTGGGACGTGCGCACGAAGTCCGAACGCGGCTTCCGTCTGGCGCTGGGTCTGGCGCGGGTGCCGGCGACGCGGGCGCAGCCGCAGGTGCTGCCGGCGGCGGGCGGGCTGGCTCAGTCCCTGGCGGCGATGCTGCAGGCGGCGCTGGCGCAGGCCCTGCCGAACCTGGCCGAAATCGCCGGAGCTGCCGCCGAAGCGCCGGCAGCGCCCGAGCATCTGCACCAGTTGCGAGTGGCGCTGCGCCGACTGCGCACGGCACTTGCAGTGTTCGGCGTTTGGGCGACCGACCCGGCCGCGGCAGCCGCGCTGGAGAGCCGCTGGCGCGAGGTCTTCACCGCGCTCGGCGCGGCCCGTGACGCCGACGTGCTGGCCACCACCTGGCTGCCGCGACTGCAGGCGGCAGGCGCGCCGGGCCTGGTGGCAGGTGCCGCGCTGGCCAGCGCGGCCGACGTCGGCGCCATGGTGCGCGATCCGGCCGTGACGGTGCTCTTGCTCGACACCCTGGCCTTCGGTCTTGGACTGGCCAAGGCCGAAGCCGATGGCGCGGCAGCCGCAACCAACCCCGCGCCGCCACCCGACCGCGCCGCCGCGGCGCGCGCTCTGCTGCGCCGTGCCTGGCGCCGGGCCTGGGCCGACGCACGGCAGTTTGCCGATGCACCGGTCGAGCAGCAGCACCGCGCGCGCAAGCGGCTGAAGCGGCTGCGTTATGCGCTGGAGTTCGTTGCGCCCTGGCTGTCGGCGCAGTCCTTGCGGCGCTGGCAGCGCGCGCTGGGCCGTGCGCTGGAAGCGCTGGGCGAGCACAACGACCTGCAATCGGCGCGCGCGCAATTTGCCCGCCAGGCCGA
The DNA here is from genome assembly GCA_022842595.1 of Rubrivivax sp. Lineage (GTDB taxonomy): Bacteria > Pseudomonadota > Gammaproteobacteria > Burkholderiales > Burkholderiaceae_C > Rubrivivax. The sequence continues at coordinate 138,432 of JALHPF010000013.1, read as the reverse complement.
AACCGACCCGCAAGCCTGGTTCGCGGTCGGTTGGCTGGCCGCGCAGGACGCGCCCTCGCGCCTGCGCGCCCAGCGCGCGCTGGCTCGGCTGAAGCGGCGCAAGCGGCCCTGGCTGAAGCGCTGAGAAATACGCTGAGAGACGCGCTGAAAGACGCGCTGAGGGCCCGCGTTCAGCTGGGCACCGACGGCGGCGAGGCTCCCGCACACGCCGCGGCCACGCTGGGGACGATGTTCTCGGTGCCCAGATGCAGGTCGAAGCCGGCGCGGTGCATCAGCGACAGCGGCTGCTCGTTCACGCGGGCCAGCATCAGCCGCACCTGGCGCCGGCGCAGCACACGCAGCAGCTGTTCCAGCGCGTCCAGGCCCGAGGTGTCCAGCGAGATCAGGCGGTGCATGTCCAGCACCAGGGTATGGCTGCCCGGCTGCACCTGGTGCTGCAGCGCCTCGACCTTGCCCACTGCACCGAAGAACAGCGGGCCGAACATCTCGAACACCTGCAGGCCGGGCGGCAGCGCCGCGGCCTGCTCGGCTGCCAGCGGCTGCACTCGGAAGAGTCCGCTCATGCGGATGATGAAGAACACGCAGGCCAGCAGCAGGCCCACTTCCACGGCCACCGTCAGGTCGAAGATGACGGTGAGGAAAAAGGTGCCGAGCAGGATGACGCGGTAGTGCAGGCTGAACTTGCGCAGGCGCGAGAACTCACGCCATTCGCCCATGTTCCAGGCCACGAACAGCAGGATGCCGGCCAGCGCCGCCAGCGGGATGTGCATGGCCAGGGGTGCCGCCAGCAGCACCACCAGCAGCAGCGTCAGCGCATGCACCATGCCGGCAATCGGGCTGGTGCCACCGGCGCGCACGTTGGTCACGGTGCGCGCGATCGTGCCCGTGGCCGGAATGCCGCCGAAGAAGGGCACGACGAAGTTCGCCACGCCCTGGGCCATCAGTTCCTGGTTGGGGTCGTGGCGCGGCAGTTCGGTCATGTTGTCGGCCACGCGCGCGCACAGCAGCGACTCGATCGCGCCCAGCAGCGCAATGGTCAAGGTGGGAAACAGCAGCAGCTTGACGGTGGCCCAGCTGAATTCAGGCAACTCGAAGCTGGGCAGGGTCTGCGGAATGCCGCCGAAGCGCGAGCCAATGGTCTCCACCGGCAAGTGCAGCAACAGCACCAGCAGGGTGGTCACGACCAGCGCAATGACCGTGCCCGGCACATGCGCCGCCGCGCGCCGCGCCTTCTGCCAGCCGGTGGCCGGGGCCGTGGGCATGGCGTAGGTCTTGGGCCAGAAGACCACCAGCGCCAGGCTCAGCAGGCCGATGCCCAGCGCCGCCAGGCGGGTGGTGTCGGCATGCGTGGCCAGCATGTGGATCTGGGCGAAGAAGTCGGCCGGCATCTTCGGTGTTTCAAGGCCCAGCAGGTCTTTCACCTGCGACAGCGCGATCAGCACCGCAATGCCATTGGTGAAGCCGATGACGATGGGGAGCGGCACATAGCGCACCAGCACGCCCAGCCTGAACAGGCCCATCAGGAACAGCAGAACCCCGGCCATGGCCGTGCTGATCAGCAGGTTGGCCAGGCCGTAACGTTCCACGATGCCATAGACGATGACGATGAACGCGCCGGCCGGCCCGCCGATCTGCACGTTCGAGCCGCCCAGCGCCGAGATCAGCAGCCCGGCGATGATGGCGGTGAACAAGCCCTGTTCAGGCTTCACGCCCGAGGCGATGGCAAAGGCCATGGCCAGGGGCAGTGCCACCACGCCCACGGTGATGCCGGCGCCGATGTCGGCCAGCGCCCGCGGCCGGTCGTAGCCCTGCAGCGCGTCGAGCAGACGGGGCCTGAAGCGGTGCAACTTGGGCAGGGGCGGCATCGAATCGATCATGCCACCCGGTGTGTGCCCGAGCCTTGCACCCTGCTGACAAGGGCGGGTAAGCCCCGGACCCGAAGTCAGCGGATGCGCATGCCCGGGGCGGCGCCGGGCCAGGGTTCGAGCACGTACACGCCCGGCGCGGCTTTCTCGTCGGCGTGGCTGGCGGCCAGCACCATGCCTTCGCTGTTGCCGAACTTCATCTTGCGTGGCGCCAGGTTGGCCACCATCACCGTCAGCTTGCCCGTCAGTTCTTCGGGGGTGTAGTTGGCGGCGATGCCGCTGAAGACGTTGCGGGGTGCGGCCTCGCCCACGTCCAGCGTCAGGCGCAGCAGCTTGGTGCTGCCTTCCACCGCCTCGGCCTTCAGGATCCTGGCAATGCGCAGGTCGACCTTGACGAAGTCGTCGATGCCGATCACCGGGGCGATGGTTTCGCCTCCAGGCAGCGCCGCCGCCGGGGCGGGCTCTTCCACCGGCGCGGGCAGCAGCGCTTCCAGCTTGGCCGGGTCCACCCGCTGCATCAGATGCTGGTAGGGGCCGATGCGATGAGCGCCGAGCGCGCGCTGCGCGTCGGCCCAGTGCAGCGGCTCGATCTTCAGGAAGGCTTCCACCTGCGCGGCCAGCGCCGGCAGCACCGGCTTGAGGTAGAGCGTCAGCAGCCGGAAGGCTTCGATGCAGGTGCTGCAGACGTCGTGCAGCGCCGCGGCGGCTTCCGGCGTTTTCGCCAGCTCCCAGGGCTTGTGCTGGTCGACATAGGCGTTCACGCGGTCGGCCAGGGCCATGACCTCGCGCAGTGCCTTGGCAAACTCGCGCTGGTCGAACATCTGCGCGATGTCTTCGGCCGGGGCGCGCAGGCCGTCCAGCAGCATGCGGCCTTCCACGCCCAGGTCGGCGCTGAGCAGGCCGCCGAAGCGCTTGCTGATGAAGCCGGCGCTGCGGCTGGCGATGTTGATGTACTTGCCCACCAGGTCGCTGTTGACGCGGGCGGCGAAGTCCTCGGGGTTGAAGTCCAGGTCCTCGACGCGGGCAGTCAGCTTCGCGCAGATGTAGTAGCGCAGCCACTCGGCGTTCAGGCCCAGTTCCAGGTAGCGCAGCGGGCTGATGCCGGTGCCGCGGCTCTTGCTCATCTTCTCGCCGCTGACGGTGAGGTGGCCGTGCACATGGATGCGGTCTGGCACTTTCCGGCCGCTGAACTTCAGCATCGCCGGCCAGAACAGCGTGTGGAAGGTGACGATGTCCTTGCCGATGAAGTGAATCTGCTCCAGGGCCGGGTCGGCCAGGTAGGCGTCCACGTCCAGGCCCAGTGCGGCAAACCGCGCATGCAGGGAAGCCAGGTAGCCCACCGGCGCGTCGAGCCACACGTAGAAATACTTGCCCGGCGCGTCGGGGATCTCGATGCCGAAATAGGGCGCCTCGCGGCTGATGTCCCAGTCGCCGAGCAGCGGCTTGCCGGTCTCGTCGCGCACGAACCATTCCTTGACCTTGTTGGCCACCTCGGGCTGCAGCCGGCCGTCCTGCGTCCAGTTCTCAAGGAATTCGACGCAGCGTGGGTCGGACAGCTTGAAGAAGAAGTGCTCGGAACTGCGCAGGACCGGCGTCGCGCCGCTGAGCGCCGAACGCGGATTCTTCAGCTCGGTGGGGGCGTAGACGGCGCCGCAGACCTCGCAGTTGTCGCCGTACTGGTCGGCGCTGCCGCAGCGCGGGCATTCGCCCTTGACGAAGCGATCGGGCAGGAACATGCCCTTCTCGGGGTCGAAGAGCTGTTCGACTACGCGGCTGGCGATCAGGTCGTTCGCCTTCAGGTCGCGGTAGATGGCCTGTGCCAGCGCGTGGTTCTCGGGTGCGTCGGTGCTGTGCCAGTGGTCGAAGGCGATGTGGAAGCCGTCGAAGTAGGGCCTGCGGCCGGCGGCGATCTGCGCCACGAAGGCCTGCGGCGTGAGGCCGGCCTTTTCGGCGGCGATCATGATCGGCGCGCCATGGGCGTCGTCGGCGCAGACGAAGTGGACCTCGTGGCCGCGCATGCGCTGGAAACGTACCCAGGTGTCGGCCTGGATGTATTCCATCACGTGCCCGATGTGCAGCGGGCCGTTGGCGTAGGGCAGGGCGGTGGTGACGAAGAGCTTGCGGTTCATGCGCCGGATTTTAGGTGGCTCTGCCTCATCATCGGGGTTTTGCACCACTTCGACGCCCGGCCTTGAACCTCTTCGACGGCTACCGCTACCTGACGGCCCTGCACCAGCACCGCCATTTCGGCCGTGCCGCTGCTTCGTGCCACATCACCCAGCCGGCGCTGTCGAACGCGCTGCGCGCGCTGGAAGAACATTTCGGCGTGCCGCTGGTGCGGCGCAGCCGCCAGTTCGAGGGCTTCACGCCCGAAGGCGAACAGGTACTGGCCACCGCCCATCGCATGCTGCACGAGCAGGAATCGCTGCAGCAGCTGCTGAAAAGCAGCGTCGGCCAGCCCACCGGGCGGCTGTTGATCGGTGCGGTGCCGACCGCGCTGCCGATGGCCGCGCGCTTCGTGTCACGGCTGCTGCAGCGCCACCCCGGCCTGCAGCCGCAGCTGCGCTCGCTGCCGTCGCAGGACATCGAACAGGCGCTGGACCAGCTGGGCCTGGACCTGGCACTGGGCTACACCGAACGGGCGCCGCAGCGCCTGCAAGCGCTGCCGCAGTACCTGGAGCGCTACTACCTGCTGCAGCGCGCGCGCCTGCCAGCCGCCGCATTGCAGCGCGGCGAGCCGCTGGGCTGGGCCGAAGCCGCGACCCACACCCTGGCGCTGCTGGCGCCCGAAATGCACAACCGCGCCATCGTCGACGGCGTCTTTGCCAGCCTGGGCCTGAAGGTGCGGCCGGCGATGGAAACCAATTCCGTCCTGGCCCTGCTGGCCGCCGTTCAAGCCGGCGGCCTGGCCACCGTGCTTCCTGGTGCCCTGGTCAGCACCGTGGCCGGCCAGGGCAGCCTGCTGGCCCGGCCGCTGGTGCAGCCCGAGGCCACCACGCCCATCGGCATGCTGGTGCTGCACGGAGCGCGGCAGACGCTGGCCTTGCAGGCGGCCCTGGCGCTGGCGCGCGACGAGGTCTGGCTGGCCGAAGCCAGGGCCCACAGCGGGGCCCTCGAGGCTGCGGTTTGAAGGGCCTCTAGGCCCCAGGGCATGGTGTAGGCGAGCACCTACCACGGCGCTCGCGGGTGTCTGACAGCGGTCGTCTGGCGTGGGGAAGAAACTGGCGTCGTCTCACCACAACCCCAGTCCGCTTTAAGGAGACCCCGATGCCTACCACCACCCAATCCCCGGCCCGCAAAACCGCGACCAGGACGCCATCACGCGACGCGATCGTGCTGCTCAAAGCCGACCACGCCGAAGTGAAGAAGATGTACAAGGAATACGAGAAGCTGGTCGACGGCGATGCCGACGCTGCGACGCGCGGCGCCCTGGCCACCCGGATCTGCCATGCCCTGACCGCCCACGCCACCGCCGAAGAAGAGCTCTTCTACCCGGCCGCCCGCGAAGCGCTGACCGACGAAGAAATGGTCGACCACGCCGACGTGGAGCATGCCTGCGCCAAGGAGCTCATCACACAGATCGAAGGCATGCATCCCGACGACAGCCACTATGACGCCAAGGTCGTCGTCCTGTGTGAGTACGTGGCCCACCACGTCAAGGAAGAAGAGAACGAGCTCTTTCCGGCCTGCCGTTCGTCCCGCAAGATGGATCTGAAGGACCTGGGTGCCAGGATCGCGGAGCGCAAGGCCGAAGTGCTCGCCACGCTTGCCGCTGAACACCCCGGCCACGCTGCCGGCAATGGCACCCGGAAGGTGGCTCCCGCCGCCCGACGTACGCCAGCCTGAAGTCACTGGCGCGCCCCGCGCGCCCACCCATGACTCGAGCGCCACCTCGCGGTGGCATTGCCTTCGGCGCACCATCAAGGACTTCCCCATGCCCAGTTCCAAATCACGGCCGTCAGCGGCCAAACCTGCCAACCCCGCCGCCCGGCAATCGGCAGAGACCCAAGCGCTGGTGGCATCCATGCCCGCCAACACGAACAAGGCCCTGGAACATGGTGCCGAGAATGCCCTGAGGGCCCCGAAAGGCTTGACGTCCGAGCCCGCCTCGCGCCTGCCGACCGCCAGCACGCTCAGCGAGGCCCAGCAGAACGCCAAGGTCGGCACTGTCGCGGCTGAAGGCGTCAATGCCACCATTGCAGCGCTGGACCGCGTCCGCGTCGACTCTGGCGGCCAGGTGCTCACCACCAACCAGGGCGTGGCCATTGCCGACAACCAGAACTCGCTCAAGGCCGGCGTGCGCGGGCCGGTTCTGCTCGAGGACTTCATCCTGCGGGAGAAGCTCACCCACTTCGACCACGAACGCATTCCTGAACGGATCGTGCATGCGCGCGGCTCGGGTGCGCACGGCTTCTTCGAGTGCTACGAGGCGCAGACCGCGTTGACCAAGGCAGCGCCGTTCAAGGAGGCGGGCAAGATCACGCCCGTGTTCGTTCGCTTTTCCACCGTGGCCGGCGAGCGGGGGTCGAAGGACACGGCGCGCGACGTGCGCGGCTTCGCCGTGAAGTTCTACACCGACGAAGGCAACTGGGACCTGGTCGGCAACAACATGCCGGTGTTCTTCATCCAGGACGCGATGAAGTTTCCCGATCTCGTGCATGCCGTCAAGCCCGAGCCCCACAACCAGATGCCGCAGGCGGCGTCGGCGCACGACACCTTCTGGGACTTCGTCTCGCTGATGCCCGAGAGCGCCCACATGCTGATGTGGGCCATGTCCGACCGTGGCATTCCGCGCAGCTACCGGATGATGCAGGGCTTCGGCGTGCACACCTTCCGCCTGGTGAACGAGGCGGGTGACAGCGTCTTCGTTAAGTTCCACTGGCAGCCGAAACTGGGCACGCATTCGATGGTCTGGGACGAGGCCGTGAAGGTCTCGGGGGCCGACCCCGACTTCCACCGCCGCGACCTGTGGGAAGCGATCGAGGCTGGCGAGTACCCCGAGTGGGAACTGGGACTGCAGGTGTTCACCGAGGAGCAGGGCGAGTCGTTCAGCTTCGACATCCTCGACGCGACCAAGCTGGTTCCGGAAGAACTCGTGCCGGTCAAGATCGTCGGCAGGATGGTCCTGAACCGGAATCCGGACAACTTCTTCGCCGAAACCGAGCAGGTGGCCTTCTGCACGGCGCATGTCGTCCCCGGCATCGACTTCACGAACGACCCGCTGCTCGCCGGGCGCATCCACTCCTATGTCGACACGCAGATCTCGCGACTGGGTGGGCCGAACTTCCACGAACTGCCGATCAATGCCTCGTTGGCCCAGGTCCACAACAACCAGCGCGACGGCATGCACCGGCAGGCCATCCACCGCGGCCGGGTTGCCTATGAACCGAACTCGCTCGCCGGCGGCTGCCCGTTCCAGGCCGGTGCCGGGCAGGGTTTTGTCAGCGTCGCACGGCGGGTCGACGCCCAGGCATCGAGCGACAAGGTCCGGGCGAAGCCCGAAAAGTTCGCGGACCATTACACGCAGGCGAGCCTGTTCTACGAAAGCCAGACCCCGGTGGAACAGGCGCACATTGCCGCTGCCTTCCGCTTCGAATTGTCCAAGGTGACGGTTCCGGCCATCCGTGAACGGGTTGTGGCATTGCTGCGCAATGCCTCTGAGTCGCTGGCCTCGCAGGTGGCAGCCGGTCTGGGCATGACCGACTTGCCGGCGCCGCTGCCCAAGGCGCTGAAGACGTCGGCAGTGCCCGAGGTGAAGCGGTCGCAGGCGCTGTCCCTGACGGCGAGGCCGGGTGACGGCGGCATCCGCACCCGCAAGGTCGCGATCCTGATCGCCGATGGGGTCGACGACGTTTCCGTCGGCAGCATCAAGACCGCACTGCTCGAAGCCGGCGCCGTGCCGCGCCTGGTGGGCCCGCGCATCGGCGCGTTCAAGGCGGCCAGTGGCGCGCAGATCCAGGCGGATGCCTCGCTCGAGAACGAACCGGGCTTCCTGTTCGACGCGCTGGTCCTGCCCGATGGTGAAGCCGCCGTGCAAACCCTGGCCGCCGACGGCAACACCGGCGAGTTCGTCAAGAACCAATACCGGCATGGCAAGACCATCATGGCCGTGGGCGCCTCGATCGGGATGCTGGGCATGTTCGACATTCCCGGCGTCCTGCCGGGTGGTGACGTCGATCCGGGTCTGATCAGTGTCAGCGGCAACGACGAATTGGCGGCGGCGACGCTGGCCTTCATTGCCGCCGTCGGCAAGCACAAGCACACCGAGCGTGACCGGGATCCGCCCCTGGTCTGACGTCGCCTGCAAGGACTCCCGGGCACCGCTGTTTACACTCTGCGCCCGGGAGGATGTACTTGTGTCGAAGATCAGCATCTTGTACGTCGAAGACAACGATGAACTGCGCGAGACCGTCTGCGAGTTGATGGAAGCCGAAGGGCGCGAGGTCGTGGCCGTCGGCCATGCCGAAGACGCCCTGGCCGCCTGGGAGGAACGTGTTTTCGATGTCCTGGTCACCGACATCAGCCTGCCCGGGCTGAGCGGCACGGAGATGGTGCGGCGCGTGCTCGCCCAGCGCCCCGAGCAGTGGGTGATCTTCTGCTCGGGGTATGACCATCGGGAGGCGTTGTCGAGTCTCGGCCTCAATGTACGGTCGATCCCGAAGGCCTTCGACGTCGACATGCTCGACGGCTTGTTCGACGAGATTGCCGGCGCACTGAGCGATCGCCGTGCAGGTTGAACGCAGGCCGCAAGGCGTCTCTGCGAACCTGACGAGGTCCGCATGAAGATGCGTTTTCTTGAAGGCGGCGGCGCCGTGGGCGCGCTGCTGCGGGCCCTGGGCGCCGACTTTGCCCTGGGATCCCCCGCCACCTGGCCGGTCGAGCTGCGCTCGTTGGTCGGCGTGATGCTCAGTGCACCGCAGCCGATGTTCGTCACCTGGGGCGCAGAGCGGCGCATGCTCTACAACGATGCCTATGCCGAAATCCTGGGCAACCACCATCCGGCGCTCGGCCAGCCCTTCCTGGAAGTGTGGGCAGAGATCGCCGAGCAAGTCGGCCCGATCATGGCCCGTGCCTATGCCGGTGAGCCGATCTACATGGACGACATCGAGCTTTGGCTCACCCGCCACGGTCGTCCGGAAGAGGCCCATTTCTCGTTCTTCTACACGCCGGTCCGCGGTGACGACGGACAGGTCGTCGGCGTTTTCTGCGCCTGCACCGAAACCACCCAGCAAGTGGCCATCGAGCGCGAGCGGCGCGCCGAGATCGAGCGCCTGCGGGAGATGTTCGAGCAGTCACCGAGCTTCGTGGCCGTCCTGCGCGGGCCGGATCACCGTTACGAGCTGACCAATCACGCCTACATGCAGCTCACCGGGCAGCGCAACGTGATCGGCAAACCTGTGCGCGAGGCCTTCCCCGAACTCGAAGGACAGGGCTTCTTCGAATTGCTCGACAAGGTCTACAGCACGCAGCAGCCCTTCAAGGGCGAGGCCATGCCCTTGAAGGTGCAACGCAGCGCCGGCGAGCCTGCGACGACGCGCTACCTGGACTTCATCTACCAGCCCTTGCGCAACAGCCTCGGCCAGGTGACGGGCATCTTCGTCGAGGGCGTCGATCTCACGGCGATGCACGAGCAGGCGCGGGTGCTGCGCGACAGCGAGGAAAAGTTCAGGACGTTCGCACAAGCCGTGCCGAACCATGTGTGGACCGCGCCTGCGAATGGCCAGCTCGACTGGTTCAACGAACAGACCCTGGCCTACAGCGGCCTGTCGATGGCAGAACTGGCCGGCTCAGGCTGGGTGCGCCTGGTCCATCCCGAGGACGCGGATGCCGCCGCCAGGCGCTGGACCGAGGCTCTGGCCACCGGCGCGAGCTACGAGATCGAGTTCCGGATCCGGCGCGCCGACGGGGTCTACCGCTGGCACCTGGTGCGAGCGGTGCCGATCCGGGAGCCGGGCGGAAAGCTCGTGCGCTGGGTCGGCACCAACACCGACATCGAGCAACAGCGCAGCGACCGCGAAGCGCTGGTTCAGCTCAATGCCAGCCTCGAGTGCCGGGTGGAAGAGCGCACGCGCGAGCGCGACCGGATCTGGCGGAATTCACCGGACTTGATTGCGGTGGTGCGAAACGACGGCATCTTCATCGAGGTGAACCCCGCCTGGACAAAGATTCTGGGCTGGACACAGCACCAGGTGGCCGGCAAACGCATCGACGCCCTGATCCACCCGGACGACCACGCGAGCGCCGAACTCGCCCTGCAGCGCGCCACGCTGGGCGTGTTGCCGACTTTCGAGTGCCGCATGCTGCACATGGACGGCAGTCACCGCAGCATTGCCTGGACTGCGGCGCCCGAGGGTGACGCCATCTTCGCCTTTGGCCGCGACATCACGCCCGACAAGGCGCAGAAGCAGGCGCTGGCGCTTGCCGAAGAGCAGCTGCGTCAGTCGCAGAAGATGGAAGCCATCGGCCAGCTGACCGGAGGTATCGCGCACGACTTCAACAACATGCTCGCGAGCATCTACGGTTCGATCCAGCTGATGCAGCGCAAGATCAGGAACGGCAAGCTCGACGGCCTGGGTCTGCTGCTCGAACGTGCCTCGAACAGCACCCAGCGCGCCAGTTCCCTCACGCAGCGGCTGCTCGCGTTCGCGCGCCGCCAATCGCTCGACATCCACCGCGTCGACGTCGTCCGGCTGATCGAATCACTGGAAGACATGTTCGCCCGGACCCTCGGTCCGAAGATCATGATGACGATCGAGCTGACCCCGGGACTGTGGTCCGCCCGCATCGATGACGGCCAGCTCGAAAGTGCGCTGCTGAACCTGGTGATCAATGCCCGCGACGCGATGCCGGACGGCGGGCGCCTGAGCATCACGGTGGGTAACGTCGAGATCGACGCCGCCTACGCGGCCAGCCAGGCCGAGGTGCATGCCGGCGACTATGTCGCGATCCGCGTGACGGACGACGGTGTCGGCATGCCGCCGAACGTGATCGCCCGGGTGTTCGAGCCCTTCTTCACCACCAAGCCGATCGGCCAGGGCACCGGCCTGGGCTTGTCGATGGTCTATGGTTTCGTGAAGCAGGCGGGCGGGCATATCCGCATTCACAGCGAAACTCGCCAGGGCACGACCGTGAGCCTGTTTCTGCCGCGCGACACCAGCGACGGCGAAGCCGACGAGCCAGCCGCAGAGGCCCTGCCCACCAGCCATGCCACCACGGGCGAGACCATCCTGGTGGTCGAGGACGAAGTCAATGTGCGTGCGGTGACCGTGACCGTCCTGCAGGAGCTCGGCTACCACTGCATCGAGGTCGGCGACGCACAGGAGGCGTTGGCGGTCTTCGACGCCGGCACCCCCATCGATCTGCTCGTCTCGGACGTGGGCCTGCCCGGCATGAACGGCCGTCAGCTGGCGGAGATTGCCACCGCGCGGCGACCGGGCCTGAAGGTCTTGTTCATCACCGGGTATGCCGAGCAGGCGACCGTACGCCACGGCTTCCTGAACGCCGGCATGCAGATGATCACCAAGCCATTCCTGGTGGATGAGCTGGCGGCGCGGGTCCGTTCGATCCTTGCTTCCGCAGCACCGAAGCCGCCGGCCACGACGCTGCCCGCTGGAGCCGGGCCAGCCGCGGGCCCGGGGGGCCGAGCCTGATGGCGCGCTCAGCGTGGGATCGGGTGCGCCAGGTTGCGCAGCATGGTGGGCCCGGCATGGCGTTCGATGTCGGCCACCAGGCCCTTGAAAAGGCCCAGTGAGGCCAGCGCCTCGAGCGTCACGAACATCGGGCCGACCAGCAGGCCGATGATGTCCTGGGCAAACGCCGGCTTGCGGCCTTCGTAATAGTGGCCGGCGAACTGAAACATCCAGCCGACGACGAAGAACCCCAGCCCCCAGCCCAGCCACTGGCCCCAACCGCCGCCCGACACCTGGTGTGCCAGCGCGACCAGCACACCGACCGCCGCGGTGGTGGCCGCGCCGATGCCCAGGTGGCCGCGGGTCAGGTACCAGACGGCGACCAGGGCGTAGACGGCCCAGGCCAGCGTCAGCGCGCGCCCGCCGACCATGAACTGGGCGCCTGCCAGCAGCACGCCGATCCCGAACACGATCATCGGCACCCCGACGAAGTGCGTGACGATGTTGCGCTGGTCGCGGTGAAACTCGGCGTATTGCTGCAGCAAAACGGTTGCGCTGCGGAAAGGGCTGGCCATGGCTTGTCTCCTTGCAGCGCCCACTGTAGCGCGCACTCCTAGAATCCGCCCCAAGGGAAAGCGCCAAAACCACACGGGCGAGGGAACTAAAAGCAATGAGCATCAAGAGTGACAAGTGGATCCGGCGCATGGCCGAGCAGCACGGGATGATCGAACCCTTCGAACCCGGCCAGGTGCGCACCTCGGCCAGCGGCCAGCGCATCGTCAGCTACGGCACCAGCAGCTATGGCTACGACATCCGCTGCGCGCCGGAATTCAAGGTGTTCACCAACATCTACAGCACCGTGGTCGACCCGAAGAACTTCGACGAGAAGAGCTTCGTCGACATCGAGGGCGATGTCTGCATCATCCCGCCCAACAGCTTCGCGCTGGCGCGAACGCTGGAGTACTTCCGCATCCCGCGCAATGTGCTGACCATCTGTCTGGGCAAATCGACTTACGCGCGCTGCGGCATCATCGTCAACGTCACCCCCTTCGAGCCCGAATGGGAAGGCTACGTGACACTGGAATTCAGCAACACCACGCCACTGCCGGCGAAGATCTACGCCGGCGAGGGTTGCGCCCAGGTGCTGTTCTTCGAAAGCGACGAGGTCTGCGAGACCAGCTACAAGGACCGCGGCGGCAAGTACCAGGGCCAGGTGGGCGTGACGCTGCCCAAGACCTGAAGTCCGGGGCGTCCGCGCCCTTGTTCGGGGCTTGCGTTCGGCCAGGGCGGCCCAAGATAGCGCATGCCGGCACCCAGCGCCGGACGCCGGAGACGCACATGCATGCCGCCCAGGAACGTGAAGTCAGTTCTGCCGCCCCTTTGCCGGGCGGTGCGCCGGTCATGCCCCTGCCGATCATCGCCATGGCCAGTTTCCGCCGCCTGATGGCGCGCGAGGGCCACAGCGTGGACCTGGCGCGCATGTGCGTCGACCGCCAGTACGCCTTCGACTGCCTGGCCCAGGCCCACAGCAGCGCCGAGGAACGGCTGCGGCAGTCGGCACTGGCCCTGTTCGCCACCTACGACCGCAACGCCGCAGCCGGCCTGACGCACTGAACCGAAGGCTTGCCTGCCGCAGCGCGGGAGCGCTGCACAATCCGTCGCAGCCAGCAGCAGGAGGCATGCGATGAAGTGGGAAGACCAGGAACGCAGCGGCAACGTCGAGGACCGACGTGGCCAGGGCAGTGGCAGTGGCGGTGGCGGCGGCAGGCCGCGCATCGGTGGGCGTGGCGTGGGCATCGGCACCATTGCCATCGCACTGGTGGCCGGCTGGATCTTCGGCATCAACCCGATGACGGTGCTGGGACTGCTCAGCGGTGGCGATGCCCCGGTGGAAGTGTCGGCCCCTGCCGGCCGAGCGCCAGCGCCCCCGGCGCAGGACACCATGGGGCAGTTCGTCAGCACGGTGCTTCGCGACACCGAACTGGCCTGGCAGCAGGTGTTTGCGGCCAACGGCCAGAAGTACCAGCCGCCCAAGCTGGTGCTGTTCCGCGGCCGCACGCCCACGGCCTGCGGCACGGGCGAATCGGCGATGGGCCCGTTCTACTGCCCGGGTGACTCCAAGGTCTACCTCGACATGGAATTTTTCGACACGCTGTCGCGCCGCATGGGGGCACCGGGTGACTTCGCCCAGGCTTACGTGATCGCCCACGAGGTGGGCCACCATGTGCAGAACCTGCTGGGCATCACCGGCAAGGTGGACGGCATGCGCGGGCGGGTGTCGGAGCGCGACATGAACATGCTGTCGGTGCGCGTCGAACTGCAGGCCGACTGTTTTGCCGGCGTGTGGGCCAAGCTGTCGCAGGGCGGCAAGATCCGCTACGAGGCCGGCGACATCGAAGAAGGCCTGAACGCCGCCGCGCAGATCGGCGACGACACCCTGCAGCGCAAGAGCCAGGGCACCATCGTGCCGGAAAGCTTCACCCACGGCAGCAGCCAGCAGCGCATGACCTGGTTCAAGCGCGGCCTGGACAGCGGCAGCGTGCAGCAGTGCAACACGTTTGACGCACAGCGGCTGTAGGCGCGGGTAGGCGGGGTCTGGCGGCAGAAGCCAGGTCCGAAAGCCCTCAGGGAATCGGCAGCGGAAACGGCGGCATGTCGACCAGGGCGCGCTGCTCCCAGTCGCTGATCTGCTTCATGCCGGCGGGCTCGTCGCTCCACTTCAGCGTGAACTTCAGGCCGGTGAGGCCCAGGGCTTCGATGTGCTGCTTGAAGGTGTCAGTGCACAGAAGGAGAGACCTGCTCTCCGGGATGTTGAAGAGCATGGCGTCGCGCAGCTTGTCGGCGTGGACCCACAGGCGTATGACGCCACTGACCTTGCCGTCCGGGAAGCGTTTCAGCACGCTACGACTCACATCCATGGCGTCGATCAAGGTCGTGCAGTGGAACCAGTGCAGCTGCTCTGTGCGGCCATCTTGCCGAGCGCCTGCGTGATCTCTGCGGCCAAACCGCTGGCCATGCCGCTGGTGAAACCGTCGCGGAAGCGCCCGCCCATCACTTCCTGGTTCGCGCCCTGCACGGTGGCCTGGGCCGTCATGGCCATCACGCGGGTGCTGACGCTCGCACTGCCCAGGTTCTGGGCGATGCCCAGGCCCTGCACGAGCCCGCCGGTCAGCGCGCCGCTGAGGGTGGTCTTCACCAGTTGCCCGAAGTCCAGGCTGCCCGTGCCCGCGATCTGCATGGCCGTGCTGCTGGCGGCCGCAATGCCCCCCGCCTTGACGGCGCCGACCACGAAGCTGCCGCCTGTGGCGGCACCGGCGCTGGCGCCCTGCTGTGCCGCAGACGGCCCCACCGCTCAGGCCGCTGCGATGGTCACGACGACGGGGATTGCCTTGTCGAGAGTGCTGGCCAGATTTACCGCCGCCCTCGCGCTGCTCCCAGGCCGGCAACTCTTCCGGGCGTTACATGTCCGCCAAAGCGGGCTGCTGTTGCACGGGCTCAGCTTCGTTCAGGCCAGCCAGGATCTGTACCCCGGTCAGCGCTTTGCAACCTGATCGCTACGTGGATCATGGTTCACTGGCAAGCCTCTCAACACTTGCTGGTGCGCGTCGAAGACAGCTGTTGCGAAGGCCTGGGTTGCCAGAAGAGGAGCTTGGGCGGCTGCACTGCGTGGGCGCTGGTAGTCAGCGAACGGATGGGTCGTTGCTTGCGGTATACATCCGACGCATCTCGCTCCAGGTGCCGGATTTCTCGCTCAGGGTGCTGGAAGTTGAAAGCAGCAGATCCTTGGCTTGTTTGCGTTGGCCTTGCTGCACCAGCGTCATGCAGTCCCGGATGGTGTTCTCGACCAACTCGGTCAGGCCGAGCTTGGCGACGTCGAGCCGGGCTTGCTCGTAGCGCCACTGCAGACCCGGATAGCCCTCTCCGAAAAAATGCAAGGGGTCGCTGCCGTCGTCCTTTGGAAGCACCACTGACAAAGAAGCCAGGCCGTTCTCCAAGTCTTGAATTTCTCTCTTGCCCATCAAGGCCTCCCCCGCGGAGCACGAACACGAAAGTTACCGTCACGTGTCGCCACTGTTCCAGTTTGGCTGCCAATGTATTCGAAGAAGCTGCTCAACTGCTGGGGCAAGACTCCGCTGTTGACGAATGAGGACTTCCCGTCGATCCAGTGCCGATGGTTGGGACCGAAGTCGAATAGAACGTCTGGCCGAACGTAGAGGCCGCTGCCTTGCTGGTCGTAGGCCCAGCGGTTCAATGCCACGATTTGACCTGGGCCTTCCGGTACTCCCATGTTTCGGAGGTAGTCTCTCACCACGTTCTTGGCAGCGTTGTCGGCAAACAGTCCCACCTGCAACTGCTGCGGCATGTCCATCGGGTACCGCAGCCGCTCACCGGCCGCCAAGGTTTGTTCTGCCTCATCGATGCCCATTGCAAACGCTGCCTGGTACCGTTCCTCGACATTGCGCACCAGCACCTCTGGTGCGATACGTGACGTGCCCACCGAAGTGACCCTGAAGTTCGTCATATCCAGCTCGACGACACCTTGCCGCTTCAGCTCCAGCAGACGAATGGCGTTGGCATACCGGTCCGCAAGATCGACCGGGTCGTAGCTGATACGTCCGCTGGCATCGATGCCTGGAACGGCGCCCAGCTTCTCTGGCGTGACGTCGAACCCGCTTTGCCCCAGAGTCGTGCGCATGCGTTCGATTTCCCCACGCAGCCGACTGTCCTGCATCAGGGGCCCCAACAGCTTGATGTCGCGGTAGGCCTCTGGGATGACGCCGAAGGCATCACCGACGGGCGCGTTGCCCAGGGCCTCGAAGACGGTATTTACGCGTTGGTTGATGTTGAACTGCAGGCCCGGGCCCGTAGTACTCGAACCCATCGGGCGCGGGCCGCCGGGCCCGGCGAGAAGATCCGGTTCGCCTTCTGCCAACCCCGTCGAACCTGAATAGCTCGATTGGTCGCCCGCCTGGGCCAGCAGTTGCGCCAACCGCTGCGGTGTGTAGGTTGAGGGATCGAAATTCGGGTCTGCGGCGGCGCGGTCGATCCCGTCTTGCAGTGCGGTTTGGAACTCGGCTGCTGCGGCTGGCGACAGGCGCAACCCAGTGGCACTTGTGCCCGCTTCTGCGAGACCGGGCAGAAGTGCAAAGTTCGATGCAGAAGTTGGGTTGGCGGCCTTGGGCGTTCCACTGCGCGCGAGCCGCACCGTCTCTGCCGCTGACTGGTCCCGCGTCCCGGTCCAGGTCTGTGCTTCGTCCAGCCCGCTGCCGACCAGGGAGCCCAGGAAGTCCAGCGCGAAGCTCTGCTGGGCGTCGTCGGAACTGGCCAGCGCTCGGATGGCGCTGCCGGTGGCCCGGGTCAGCATCGTGGCCACGCCTTGCTGCATGGGGCTGAGGCCCGCCTGGCCCAGGCCCTCGCCCAGCGCCTGGGTGATTTCTGCGGCCAAGCCGCTGGCCATGCCGCTGGTAAAGCCGTCGCGGAAGCGCCCGCCCATCACTTCCTGGATCGCGCCCTGCACGGTGGGCTGGGCCGTCATGGCCATCACGCGGGTGCTGAAGCTCGCACTGCCCAGGTTCTGGGCGATGCCCAGGCCCTGCACGAGCCCGCCGGTCAGCGCGCCGCTGAGGGTGGTCTTCACCAGTTGCCCGAAGTCCAGGCTGCCCGTGCCCGCGATCTGCATGGCCGTGCTGCTGGCGGCCGCAATGACCCCCGCCTTGACGGCGCCGGCCACGAAGCTGCCGCCTGTGGCGCCAGCGCTGGCACCCATTTGCGCGGCATACGGCCCCACCGCCCAGGCCGCTGCGATGGCCACGACGACGGGGATCGCCTTGTCGACGAAGTCGGCCCTGACGACGACGTTGTCGCCCGGGGTCACCCAGCCCAGCGTGGCGTCGAACCACACGGCCTGCGGGTGGTGCAACTCAGGCGGGGCGTGCATCGACAGGGGGCGCAGCTCGTGGCTGTCGGGGTTCAGGCTGGCGTTTGTCCAGCCAATGCGTTCGCGGTTCGGATGGCCGTCCAGGGCGGTCAGCGTGGGCACGGAAAGCTCGAAGCTGCCGGCCAGCGTGTAGCCGCTGATCACAGGGTTGTCTCTGCCGCCCTGGCGCCGTTCCCAGGCCACGAGGGCGTCAGACCCGTACAGGCCGGCGAAGGCGCGCTGGGCCAGCGGGGCAGCTTGCTGAGTACCGCCCTCGGCGTAGGCCTGGGTGAAGGCCACGGGGTCGAAGCGCCAGCCGTCGGCCACGAAGTCGCCGTCGCCACCGCTGAAGCCGCCAGGGACGAACACCGCTCCGGGCGCGCCGGGGCCCAGGCTGCGGGCGGCCTCGTCCATCGCTTCCAGGTACAGCTTGCGCACGGCGGTGTTGGCCTGGGCGAGCTGCGACAAGCGTGCCGTCAGGTCAGCGCCGTAGCGCGCCACCTGGCCCTGGGTGACTTCGCCGTTGTCCAGCACCGACAGTGCCCCGCCATGCACCCGCACAAGTTCGCGGTTCAGCGGGTCAGCCAGGAAGAGTTCGAGGGTGGCGATTTCCGCCGGCGTGGCGGTGGGGGCAGCAGCAGGCGCAGCGGCTGTTGCGGCGGCAGGCGCGGCATTCACCACGATGAGCTCGACGATCGCCGGCTGCGCAAGCTCGTTCAACGCGTTCAGGCCAGGCGGCGTGCCGTGATCCGGGGGCGCCGGCCCGAAGTCGGTGGCCGGCAGGTTCTGCACCCAGGCGATGGGTGTAGGCTCAGGCGTGGTTTCCGGCTCAGGCCCAGGCACAGGCTCGGGTACTGCTGAAGGAAACTCGAATTCCGGCAGCTCTACCGGTGCAGTGTGGAACGCCCCGTACCCGGACGACGACTGCTCGAGGTGGATGGCCATGCGCTGCTCCCTGCCGGTCGCTGCTTGCGACTCATCGGCGGGATGTTCAGTCAGCGCAGGTTCGGCGTCAGCCTGGGATCGGTCCTAGCCTAGGGACGATCCCAGGGTGTGCGCCTCCCGGCCGTTGTCCCCGGACGCTTCCCGCAGCCGCGCCCGCAGCCCCGAGTACCGCTGCGTCGGCGTGGCCACGGCCTCGGCCACACGCTCTGCGCTGGCCGCCAGCCACACCGAACGACGCGCGCGGGTGATGGCGGTGTACAGCAACTCGCGCGTCAGCACGCGGCTGGGCTGGGGTGGCAGCAGCACCATCACGGTGTCGAATTCCGAGCCCTGGGCCTTGTGCACGGTCATCGCGAAGGCGGTTTCGTGGGCGGGCAGGCGGGCCGCGGCGATCGCGCGGTAGCCGCTGGCGGTGTCCGCGTCGGCGAACCAGACCAGCAGCTCATCGCCCTCGTCAGCCGGCAGCGTGATGCCGATGTCGCCGTTGAACAGGCCCAGCGTCTCGTCGTTGCGCAGCACCATCACCGGGCGACCCGCAAAGCCGGGTGACGCGGGGTCGCTGCCCGGCGGTTGCAGCACGGCCAGGCGTTCGCGGGCGTGGCGTGCCAGGCGCTGGTTGGCGGCGTCCACGCCGTTCGGGCCGCTGCGCACGGCGCACAGCAGCCTGAAGCCGCTGAACGCCGCGTGTGCGGCTGCCGGGTCGCCGGGGTGCTGCAGCAGGCTGTCGATATAGGGGGCATAGCCGGCCTCGGCCCGTGCCAGGCTGCCGGCGCCGGGCGTCGACCAGCGCAACGCATCGCTGCTGCTGTCGCGCAGCAGCGCCAGCGTGCTGGCCGGCTGCCCGGCCTGCACCGCTTGCGCCAGCAGGCCGATGGGCGAGTCGGCGGCGAAGCGGTGGTTCTGCGTCAGCCAGACCACGCTGTCGGGCAGGGCCACCGCGTCGCCTGCAGGTGCAGGGGGTGGCTCGATGGCCGCCACCGCCACGCCGCACATCATGGCCAGGTCGTGGCGTGCCGCTGCGGAAAGCGCCGGGTTCGCGCTGAGGTCGGAGAACACGGCGCCCGACTCGACGGCAGCGAGCTGGTCCTTGTCGCCCAGCAGCACGATGCGCGCGTGCGCCGGCACCGCGTCCAACAGCCGGCGCGCCAGGGCCAGGTCCAGCATCGAGGCTTCGTCGACGACCAGCGCGTCGATGGCCAGTGGCTGGCCGGCGTGGTGACGGAACAGGCCCGGCGTGGCCGTAGGCCCCAGCAGCCGGTGCACGGTGCTGGCTTGCGTGGGCAGGCCCAGGCGCATGGCGGCGGGCAGGCCGGCCGCGCGCGCCTGCAGCGCCTCGGCCATGCGTGCCGCAGCCTTGCCGGTGGGCGCGGCCAGCGCGATGCGGCAGCCGGGCTGGCCGGCCAGCAGCAGCGCCAGCAGTTGCACGACGGTGGTCGTCTTGCCGGTGCCCGGCCCGCCGCTGATGACGAGCAGGCGCTGGCGCAAGGCCAGCGCCGCGGCCAGCTGCTGCCAGTTGGCCTGGCCGTCACCCGAGGCCGGAAACACCTGCTGCAGCAGGGCCGGCACTGCGGGGCCCCAGGCTGCGGGCGCATCGCTTCGCGCCTCACCTTGCACCTCGGCTCGCGCGGCCTGCAGCAGCCGCCGCGCCAGCGCCCGTTCGTGGTCGAAGTCGCGGTGCAGGTAGAGGCGGCCGTCGCTGTCCAGCACCAGCGGGCAGCGGCCTGGCAAGGCGGCCGTGCCCACCACTTTCGAGGCCAGCAGCATCTGCCCCCAGGCAGTCGCGTCTGGCAGCAGGCCGGCATGGGCCGCGGTTATCTCGGCCAGCGGCCAGCACACATGCCCCTGGCTGGTGGCCAGGCTCAGCGCCTGCGCGGCGTGGCGCGCCGCCTGGCAGGCGGCAGCCGGTGCGCCGAGCTGGCGCGACCAGGCTTCGATCTGTGCCGCAAAACCATCGGCCAGAGACTGCGCGGGATCGAAGTCGTTCATGCTGCGGCCCCGGCCAGTTCATCCAACAGCGACGGGCCGCCGGGCGCGGCATCGGCCGGGCCCAGCAGGTCGGCCACGGCCTCCACCAGCGCCAGCGGCGGCCGCCAGGCATGCACGCCGCAGGGTGCGCCCTGGGCGTCCTTCCAGCCCGGGCGTACCCCGCGCACGAAGAGGTACAGGCCGTGGCCCATGTGCGTGTCGTAGTCGTAGCCCGGCAGGCGCTGCTGCAGCCAGCGGTGCAGCGCCAGCGTGTACAGCAGCAGCTGCAGGTGGTAGCCCTGCGCCGACATCGCTTGCGCCAGTGCCGGCGGCGCGTAGTCGGCCGGCGTCGTGCCCAGGTGGTTGCTCTTCCAGTCCAGCACGTGGAAGCGGCCGTCATGTTCGAAGACGAGGTCGATGAAGCCGCGCAGATAACCGTGCAGGGGTGTGAAGGCCAGCAGCGGCCCGCCCAGGCCATGGCGTTGCAGCAGGGCCTGCAGCGTGCCGGCCTGCAGCGCCGGCGCGGGCAGGGTGAATTCGAGTTCGTTCAGACGCCGATGCAGCGGCACCCGGGCGAGCGTCAGGGTGCCCGCGGGCGTGTCCAGCAACGGGGTCTGCAGCACGTCGGCCAGCATCGTGCGCACCGCCTGCGCGTTGGCGTCCGGCAATTCGGCGGCGTGGCGGTCCAGCGCGTCGGTGATGGCGCTGGCCCAGCTGGCCTCGTCGCTGAAGTCGATGTGTTCGAACACCGCGTGCAGGCATTCGCCGGCGGCCGGGCCGCGTGGGAACTGCAGGATGTCGTCCGAGCCGATGTCCGCAAACGCGGGCGCAACGGGCTCGGGCAGCAGCCGGCGGTCGTGGTCGACGGCAGCGGCCTCGTGGCGCGCGCCCTGCGTCAGGCTGCTGTAGCTGCCCATGCGCCAGGGGGTGGGCAGCTGTCGCGGCCCGGGCAGGGCGGCCACGCGTTCGGGTGCCGGCCGTGCCAACGGGCGTGGTGCGGCGGCGGCTTGCGGCAGCGGGTGCAGTTCGACCGCGCCGGGTTGGCTGGTGGCCATGTCGCCCACGAAGGCCTGCCATTCGCCGGCTATCGCCACCGGGTCGGGCTTGTCGTCGCTGCGGCCGGTCAGCAGCCAGTGCAGCGGCCCGGCGCCCGCCTGCTTGAAGCTGGCAGTGCGGTACTTGCCCGAAGCCGTGAAGTACGGCCCCACCACCAGGGTGCAGCGCTGCACCGCGCGGGTCAGCGCCACGTAGACCAGGCGCAGGTGTTCGGCCTGGCGTTCGGCGAGTTGGGCCGCCTTCCATTCGACAAGGGCGGGGTGCTTGTCGGGCAATGCGCGGAAGTCGATCGTGGCAACGCCCGTCTCCGCGTCGTGCCCTTCGCGGCCTTCCAGGCGGCCGCCGCCACCGCCCGCGGCGCCGTCGAACAGGAAGGGGCAGAACACGAACGGGTACTCCAGCCCCTTGCTGCGGTGGATGGTAACGATCTGCACCAAGTGGCGGTCTGACTCCAGTCGCAGCTGCGTGGCTTCGGTGTCGCGGGCCTGCGGGTCGTTGCGCTGCTGCTGGAGCCAGCGCAGCAGGGCTTCGGGCGAGGGGTGTTCGTTGGCAGCCTGCTGCAGGCATTCGGCCAGGTGCAGCAGGTTGGTCATGCGCCGTTCGCCGTCGGCGCGCGCCAGCAGGCGCGCGGGCACCGCGTACTGCGCCTGCAGCTGGCGCAGCATCACGCCGACACCGCGGCCGGTCCAGACCTGGCGCAGGTCGTTCAGCGTCTGCACGTGGCGGGCGTAGGCGGCTTCGTCGTCGGCCAGCGCCGCCAGGGCAGTGGCGTCCAGGCCCAGCAGGGCGGTGGCCAGGGCCGCGCGCACACCACCGGCCTGGGTGGGTGCCAGCACGGCGGCCAGCACCTGCTGCAGTTCGGCGGCGTCCGGGCTGTCCCACAGGCTGGCCTGTGAATGTTCGACACTGGCCACGCCGCAGGCCAGCAGCGCCTGTTTCATCAACGCACCCTGGCGGTGGCTGCGCACCAGCACCGCGATGTCGCTGGCCGCCGCCGGCTCGGCGCCCAGGCGCAGCGTGCCGGCCTGGGCGTCGGCCAGTAGCCGCGCGATCTCGCCGGCCGTGGCCGCGGCGGCGGCTTGCTCGGCCTGGGCTTTCGACAGCGCGGGGTCGGCAGGCAGCGCCCACAGTTGCAGGGGTGCCAGCGGCGGGCCGGCCTCTTGCAGCAGTGCACGCTTTTTTGCGCCCACGCCTACCGGGCTGAACAGCAGCCCCGGTTGGCGGAAGGGCGCGTCATGCCGGCTGAACAGCGCATTGCAGGCCTGCACCAGCAGCGGCACCGAGCGCTGGTTCTCGGCCAGCGTGGCTTCGCGCGTGGCCTCTTCGCGCGCGCGCAGGTAGGTGCGCAGGTCGGAATGGCGGAAGCTGTAGATGGCCTGTTTCGGGTCGCCCACCAGGAACAGCGGCAGCGGCGCGGCGGCGGCCCGGTAGATGCGGCTGAAGATGGCGTACTGCACCGGGTCGGTGTCCTGGAACTCGTCGATCAGCGCCGCCGGGTAGCGGCTGCGCAGGGCCTGGGCCAGGGCCTCGCCTTGCGCGCCCTGGAGGCGCTGGTGCAGGTTCAGCAGCAGGTCGTCGTAGGCCAGCGTGCGGGCTTCGCGCTTGGCCTGCTGCAGGTCCGCGGGGCCGCTCTCCAGCCACTGCCGCAGCAAGCGCAGCCGGGCCAGCGCCAGCGCGTCGTTGACGCTGGCGCGCGCCTCCAGCAACGCCTGGGCCAGCGCCGGGAAGGGGTGCGGCGCCATCGGCGGCATCTTCTTCTTCGGCTGCAGCGCCGTGGGGGTGAAGCGCGCCAGGCGCCGATTCCTGGCGTCGGGTTCAGGTTCAGCCAGGGGGTCGGTGCCGGCCAGCAGCTGGTCCCATTCGGTGGTGGCGGCATCGACGCTGGCGATGCTGAACTGCGTCTTGTGCAGGCTGGGCAGGGCCTGCTGCAGCGCCGCCAGGAAGCTGTCGCGGCCCTGCGCCCAGGCCCGCTGGGCGGCAGCGAAGGCGGCGGCCAGTGGCTGGGCGTCGACGGCAGTTGCCGTGTCGATACCGTCGGGCCAGATCAACTTCGCCATCGGCCGCGCCTGCTGGCGCTGCAGCAGTTCGGCAAAACGCTGCGGGCTGTCGCCGCATTGCGCCAGGTGGGCCAGCAGCGGCGGCGCCAGGCTGCCTTCGTCGGTGCTGGCGATGTGGCGGCGCCAGAAGTCCTGCGCCACCTGCAGGCGCAGCAGCGAGTCGTCGGCCTGCATGTCCTGCTGCAGTGGCAGGCCGGTGGCCAGCGGCGTGTCGCCCAGCGCACGCTGGCACCAGGCGTGGATGGTGAAGATCGCGGCTTCGTCGAAGTTCTGCAGCGCCAGGTCCAGCAGCTGGGCCATCGTCGCGTCGTCCAGGCCGCGGCTGCGCTGGTGGGCGAGCAGGGTGTCGATGAACGGGTCGGCGTCCGGGGCCGCCATGGCGCCCTGGCGCAGGCGCTGCAGGGCCTGGTCGATGCGGCTGCGGACGCGGTCCTTCAGCTCGGCCGTGGCCGCCTTGGTGAAGGTGACCACCAGCACCTGCTGTACCGGCAGCCGCGCTTCCAGCAGCAGGCGCAGCACCAGCCCGCAGATCGCCCAGGTCTTGCCGGTGCCGGCCGAGGCCTCGACCAGGGTGCAACCCGAGAGCTCGGCGCTGAAGACGTCCAGCGCTTCGGGCCGCTGGCCGCGATGCTCAGTCAGCGGCATCGGCGTCCTCTTCGACAACGACGCCGCGCAAGTGGCGGCGCAGCGGGCCGAACACGGCTTCGGCCTGGGCCTCGAAGGCGGCGTCCAGCGGGTCGGCGACACCGCGCAGCGCCAGCTGGTGGTGGGCGTCGGCGCCTTCGGCATAGGGCTTGAAGCGGCTGGGGTGCCAGGCGCCGAAGGCCGCGGCCGTGCCCGGTTTGTCGACCCAGGCCCAGGAGGTGCGCGGGTAGAAGTGCAGCGGCCACTGCTGGCCCTGGGCATACAGCTGCAGCAGCACCTGCAGCTCGGCGGCCGGGTCGGCCACGGGTTCGAAGACCCAGTCGCGGTCGGCCGCGAGCCAGGTGGTGATGCTCTCGCAGTCGCCGCGCTGCGACTGCTGCAGGCCCAGGCACAGCAGCAGGTGGTTCAGCCAGGCGTCCAGCAGGTCGGCGCCGCTGGCGCGGGCATGGCGCCAGCGCACCAGGCCGCCAGCGCGCACGTCGGCCAGGGCGCCGCCCAGCGTCCAGGGCTGGCCGTCGATGGCCACCTGCAGCGTGGCCAGCAGGGGCGGGCACAGCGCGGCCTGGGTGGCGGCGCGCACGCGGTCGGCGAAGCGCTGCAGGGCCTGCAGTTCGGCCGCCAGCGCGGCGGCGCCCAGTTCACCTTCGGGCCAGGCCGTGCCGGCCTGGGCGATGGCCATGGCCTGCGCCGGGCTGGCGCCGTTCAGCAAGGCCGGCAGCAGCTGGGTGGCCAGTGCGCGGCGGGTTTGCGGGTCGGGCACGAAGGGTTCGTCGTCGGCCAGTTCGTCCTGGGCATCGGCCAGGCGGATGCCCAGGCGCTGGCGCAGCAGCTGGCGGCTGGGATGGCGGAAGAAGGCGGCCAGCTGCGGCCAAGCCACTTGGCGTTCGGTGTCGCTGGGGCCGGGCAGAAGCTTGGTGAAGAACGGCGGCTGGGGTTCGGACGCGGTTTCATCCCCTTCGTCGGTGGCCTCGTCCAGGGCATCGAGGGCAGCGCCATCGATGGCGGCACTGCCGATGGCTGGCGCAGGCGTGGGGCTCGGCCTCAGGCTGGCCTGCAGCGCCTGGGCCAGGTCGGCGTCGCGGCTGCGCAGGCGGATGTCGGCGCCCGGGTCGGCATCGAAAGCGGCCAGCGCGAAGGGCTGCAACGGGTGTTCCACCACCAGCCGGGCACGGGCGCGAGCCCGGGCGGCCGGGTCGGTGGCATCCGCGGGCGTGGCTACGGTGGCCACGGTCAGCACGTCCAGCAGTTCAGTCACCAGCACCGACGGCGTGAGGTCGCTGTTGTCGCGCAGGCTGCGGCCGGTGCAGGCCAGGAACAGGCTGCTGCGTGCGGCCAGCAGCAGGTCGAGGAAGACGTTGCGGTCCTCGCTGCGGCGCTGGCGGTCGCCGTGGCGCGGGCGTGCGGCCATCAGGTCGAAGTCCAGCGGCCTTGCGGCGCTGGGCCATGCGCCGTCGTCGAGGCCGAGCACGCACACCACGTCATAGGGCAGGCCGCGCAGCGAGGCCATCGAGGCGAAGGTGACGGCGCCCCCCGGCACGCCGCCCGGAGCGCTGGCGTCGAGTTGCTGGGCCAGCGCTGCGCGCACCACGGCCAGCGGCAGCGGGGTCGTCAGCGCATGGGCCTGCCAGCCTGCCGAGAGTTCGGCGATGGCCGCCTGCAGCGCCAGCAGCGTGTCGACGCTGGCACTGGCATCGCCGCTGTCGCCCGGCGCCGCCTGCACAAAGCGCGGCAGCTGTTGCAGCAGCAGCGGGCCCCAGGCGGCGGGCGCCAGCGGCTCGCGGGTCTGCGTGCGCAGGTCGCCCAGGGCCTGCACGAAGGCCCACAGCCCGCCCAGTGCCTGCGCCTGCATGCCTTCCGGCCGGCCGCAAGGCAGCAGGCCGGCCCAGGGCTCGGCAGCGGCAGCGGCAGAGGTGTCGGCTGGCTGGTCCGCCGGCAGCGCATAGCCCAGGAACAGCCGCGCCAGGCCGTCGGCCCAGGTGTGGGTATGGCTGGCGGGCAGGCCCAGCGCGGCGCGGTGCGCGCCGTCTTCACCCCAGCGGATGCTGGCCTCGGCCAGCCAGCTGCGCACCTGTTGCAGCGCGGCGTCGTCCTGGCCGCTGACGAGGCCGAAGCGCCGCGCCACCAGCGGCAGCTGCAGCACGGCAAAGACCTCGCTGGCGGCCCAGCGTGAACCGGCCAGCGCCAGCAGGCCCAGCAGCGCCTGCGCCGGGGCGTCGTCATGGCTGCGCGCGCGGCCGGTGACGAGATAGGACACCTGGCGTTCGCGCGGCGCCGTGCCGAAGACGGCGTCGATCAGCGGCGCGGCGGCGTCCAGGTCGGGCACGGCCACCAGCACGCGGCCGGGTGCGAGCGCCTCGCCGCGTGTTTCGGCGTCGGCGAACAGGCCCAGCAGATGGCTGTGCAGCACCTCGAGCTGGCGCGTGAGTGAATGGCAGACATGCACTTCGACGCTGCGGTCGCCTTCGGCCAGCGTGAAGCTCGCGGGTGCCGGTTCACGCAGCTCGAGGATGCTGTTCTGCAGCTGCGCCAACAGCATGCCGCCGCGCGCAGGCAGGTAGACGGCGCTGTCGGTGGTGTCGGCGCCGGTGCCGGTGAACAGCGCGTCCAGATTCGCCTGCGTCTGCCGCCCCCAGGTGCTGAGCAGCCGGTTGCCGACCTCGAAGCCCTGCGCCTGGCCACGGGCCTGCAGCTGCGCCAGCCGGCGCGGGTCGACCAGGTCGAACCAGTGTTCCTGGCAGGGGTTCAGCACGTACAGGTGGATCTCGGCATGGCGCGCCAGCTGCTGCAGCCACTGCAGGTGCAGCGGGGCGATGGTGGGCAGACCGAAGATGTGGGCCGGCCGTGCCAGCGCCGCGGCCATCGGACCTGCGGCCGCGCGTTGCGGCAAGCTGCGCAGCAGGGCCTGCGCGCAGGGGTCGGCGGGCTCACCACCGGCTTGTTCGATCTCGCGCGAGACACGCCGCCACAGCGCGGCCTGCCAGCCGGCGTCCGTCAGCACCTCGGCAGAGGCGTCCTCGTGCTCAGGCCAGGGCTGTCCATTCGACCAGGCGAGCAGACCGTCGGCGCGGTAGGTGGTGTATTGCTCCAGCAAGGCAGCGCAGCGGCCGGCCAGTTCGAAGTGCATCAGCGCGTCGGCGTGGTCCAGGTAGGCGGCCAGGCGCGGGTGGGCGGCGACGAAGGCCCGGTCGGCGAAGGCCTGGAACACGCGCCAGGTGAGCCCGGACGCGGCAAAAGGCGACTGCCGCGGCCCGGGCCCGGCCAGGCGCGACCAGAGCCAGGGCGCCAGGAACTCGAAGCGAACGTGTGCGCACACGCCTTCGCTGCGCGCCAGCTCCAGCGTCAGCGCGCGGCGCAGGGCCAGGCTGGGCACCACCACTTCACGCGCGTCGAAGACGCCCGCCAGCCCGCCTGGCGCGGGCGCCTGCAGCTGGCGCAGGCATTGGGCGGCGAGAACTTCGTGGCGGTTGGAAAGGTGGATGTGCAGCATGCGCCGTGGGGGTGCGCAGCGACTGTAGCCGCCACCCGGCTATCCGCCAGGCGGCACCTGGAATCGCGCGAGGAAGCTGCGGTCGATGTGGTCCTTCCAGCGCCAGACCCAGCGCCCCAGCCACCGGCCGTGCAGCGACCAGCGCCCGCGCGAGGCCAGCGCATGCCCGTCGGCCGTGGCCAGCAGTACCAGGAATCCGTGCTGCGGGGTGTAGTCGCGCAGCGGCGCATCCGACAGCGCCGCACGCAGATTGGTCGCCAGCACCGGGCCCATGCGCACCGCGAACACTCCGGCCTTGGGCAGGGGCGGCGACCATTCGGCGCAGTCGCCGACCGCGAACACATCCGGGTGGTGCAGGCTCTGCAGCTGCCGGTTCACCTGGAAGAAGCCGCGTTCACTGACGGCCAGGCCGCTGCCGCGCTGCCAAGCATGCGCCTGGGCGCCGGTAGCCCACAGCAGCAGGCTGCCAGCGGGCACCCGCTGCGCGTCGAAATCGGTACCGGTGCGAATCTCGACACCGGCTCGCTGCAGGGCGGCGCGTGCCGCCCGCACGGCACCGGGCGCCAGGGCCGGCAGCAGTTCACCGCGTGTCACCAGTTCACCCGCGATCGCCAGGCCGGGCCGCAGCGCACGCAGCCGCGCCAGCACGGCCAGCAGGGCTTCGACGCCGGCTGCGCCGCCGCCCACGGCCAGCACCCGGGTGATGGGCGCGCCGCCTCGCGCCTGGCTGGCCAGCAGTTCGTCCCAAGCGGCACGCAGCCGGCCCAGCGGCCGCAGCGAAAGCACCTGCCCGGGCAGGCCTTGTGGCGGCAGCAGCGTCGAGCCGACGTTCAGCGACAGCAGGTCCCAGCCCAGCCCCGCACCGCTGGCCAGATGCACCGTGCGCGCAGCGGCGTCGACGGCCTGCACCTCGTCGATGACGAGTCGTGCGCCGGCTGCGCGGGCAAGCGCCGCAAAGTCGATGCAGATGTCCTCGAACGCGTAGGTGCCGGCCAGCCAGCCCGGCACCATGCCGGAATAGGGCGCCAGCGCGCTGGGCGAGACCACGGTGATCTGCACGCCAGGGACGGGCGCCTGCGCGAAGGCGGCCAGCACCTGGGCGTGGGCGTGGCCGGCGCCGATGAGCAGCAGCTTTTTCAAGTGGCGGTCATGGCGCTGGATGGGCCGGAAGATCGGCCGCCAGGTGGGCCGGCAGATGCAGCAGGTCGGCCGGCTCGTCGATGTCGTGCAGGGCAGGCAGTTCGACATGCGCCAGGCCGGCCGCGGCCAGGCGCAGGCGGGTGGCGTCCATCAGGCCGGCGGTGCTCCAGGGCATCGCGTCGAAGAGCGGTGTGAAAGCGGCGACGGATCTGCCGCGCAGACCGATCAGCGCATAACCACCGTCGAAAGCCGGCACGAACACGGCGTCGGCCGTGGCCAGCGCCTGTGCGGCTTGGAGCAGCACGGTGGCGGTCAGTGCCGGGCAGTCGGTGCCGGTCATCAGTGCCTGGCCGGCCTGGGGCAGCCAGCGGGCGAAGGCGCGCTGCATGCGTGCGCCGAGGTCGCCATCGCCCTGGGCGCTGAAGCTCAACCCGGCGCGGGCGAGCGCGTTGAACTGCGGGTCGCTGGCGTCGGGTGCGGCGCACAGGTCGACCACGCCCAGCCGCGCGGCGAAGGCCTCGTCGACGGCGCCGTGCAGCAGCCGCAGGGCCAGCGCCGCGGCGCCGGCTTCACCCAGGGCCGGAACGAGCCGGGTCTTGGCATAACCGGGCCGCGGGGCCTTGGCCATCACGATCACGGGGCAGGGGGCATCTGGCTTCATCAGAGGCTAACGATAGAGCCTGGCCAACTCTTCAGCGCGCGCCCCCCGCCAATAGGCCCAGCGCAGCCGCCACATCAGCACGATGGTGCGCCAGGCGCCGCGTTCGTCCCAGCGCCGGCCCGATGTGACGACACGCTGCCGCAGGCAGGCCGGCCTGCCGATTTCGCGTTTGCCGGCAAGCAGCCGGCGCGTGATCTCGACGTCTTCCATGAGGGGCTGGTCGGGGAAGCCGCCGACGCGATCGAAGGCTTCGCGACGCATGAACAGCGCCTGGTCGCCGGTGGCGATGCCGGTGAGACGCGAACGCAGGTTCATCAGGCTGGCGACCACCGGCAGCCAGCGCGAACGGCCTTCGATCTGCACGTCGAATCGGCCCCAATGGGCGCCAGCCGCCAGGGCTGCGGCGATCGAGGCATCGGCGTCGGCCGGCAGCCGCGTGTCGGCGTGCAGGAAAAGCAGCGTGGCCGCGTGCGCGTGGCTGGCGCCGTGGTTCATCTGCCGCGCGCGGCCCCTCGGCCCGGCCAGCACCTGGTCGGCCAGGTGCTGGCACAGCGCCGGGGTGCCGTCCGAGCTGCCGCCGTCGACGACGATGACTTCGGCGCCGCGCCCGCGCAGCGGGGCCAGCGCCGACAGCGTCGACTGGATGGTGCCGGCCTCGTTCAGCACCGGCATGACGACGCTGAGCCAGGCGGGTGCAAGAGGGTCGGTCACAGGGCGGGCCTTGCCGCCGGCATGGTTGATTGCATCTTGAGTGGGGGCGGACGAGCCATCTGGGTCGGGACGATGCCGCGCGCATTACAGTCCGCGCAGACACCATGAGCAAGGCCTTCACCAAAGAGACCGACAGCAGCGACGCCGACGACGACGACGTCGGCGCCGGCCTGCCGCCGCTGCCACCGGGCACGCGCAACTACCTCACGCCTGCCGGCTACCAGCGGCTGCGCGCCGAGCTGATGACGCTGCTGGACGACGAACGCCCGAAGATCGTGGAGGTGGTGTCGTGGGCCGCGAAGAACGGCGACCGCAGCGAAAACGGCGACTACCTCTACGGCAAGAAGCGGCTGCGCGAGATCGATCGCCGCATCCGCTTCCTGACCAAGCGGCTGGACATCGCCGAGGTGGCCGACCCGTCGACCCACCATGGCAAGGACCAGGTCTTCTTCGGCGCCACCGTCACTTACGCCAGCGCCGACGGCAGCGAACGCACGATCACCATCAAGGGCATCGACGAAGCCGACAGCCTGAAGGGCGAGGTGAGCTGGATCGCGCCCATCGCGCGCGCCTTGCTGAAGGCCCGCGAAGGCGACGAGGTGACGCTGGTGACGCCCGCTGGCCACGAGCGCATCGAGGTGCTGGAAGTGCGCTACCCCGAACCCCGCTGAGCCCGGCCAAGCCAAACCGTCCGCCGGTGCTCAGGCGTGCGCCGGCCGGTGCCGCGCCACCCGCTGCACGCCGCCGGACCGCCGTACCGCGCGCAGCACCTCGGCCAGGTGGACGCGGTCGCGCACGCTCACGAGCACACGCAGTTCCACCGTCTCGTCCATGGCATCGGCGTCCATGTCGAGGTGGATGATGTCGGCTTCGGACTTGCTGATGCGGCTGGCCAGTTCGGCCAGCACGCCCTTGCCGTTCTTCACCAGCACGTCCAGCTGGGTCTCGAACGAGCGGCTCATCTCGTCGGCCCATTCCACCGGCATCCAGCGTTCGCTGTCGCGTTCGAACAGCCGCTTGCCGACGGGGCATTCGGCCGTGTGCACCAGCAGGCCCTCGCCGCGGCCGAGATAGCCCACGATCTGGTCGCCGGGGATGGGCCGGCAGCAGCTGGCCAGCTGGATCGAGGCACCCTCGCTGCCGTCGACGAAGACCATGCCCTGCGTCGGCGCGCTGTCGTCCTGGCCGTAGCGGCCCAGGGTCAACATGACGGCGTCGGGGCGGATGCCGCGTTCGCCCATGAAGTGCGCCAGCCGCTTGGCGACGATGACGGCGATCTTGCGGCCCAGGCCGATGTCGACCATCAGGTCGGCGCGCTGGCGGTTGCCGCTCCAGCGCGTGAGCTGCTGCCACAGCCCCGTGGCCTGGCTGTCGGCGGGGTCGGACGAGGGCATGGGCAGGCCTTCGGCGCGCAACGCCTGGGCCAGCATCTTTTCGCCCAGGGCCTGCGATTCCTCGGCCTCCATGTTCTTCAGATAGTGGCGGATCTTGCTGCGCGCGCGGCCGGTCTTGACCAGGCTCAGCCAGCCCGGGTTGGGGCGCGCTCCGGGCGCGGTGATGATCTCGACGACGTCGCCGCTGCGCAGCTGCGTGCGCAGGGCCACCGGTTCGTTGTTGACCTTGGCGGCCACCAGATGGTCGCCGACATCGCTGTGGATGGCGTAGGCGAAGTCCACCGGCGTGGCGCCGCGCGGCAGCGCCAGGATCTTGCTGCGCGGCGTGAAGACGTAGACCGCGTCGGGGTAGAGGTCGATCTTCACGTGTTCCAGGAACTCGACCGCGTCGCGCGTCTCGTCCTGGATGTCGACCAGGCTCTGCAGCCACATCGACGACAGGCGCTGGGCGTCGGCGGTGCCGCCGTCCTTCTCGTTGCCCTTGCCGCCGGCCTTGTAGAGCCAATGCGCGGCGATGCCCTTCTCGGCCACTGCGTGCATGGCCTCGGTGCGCACCTGGAATTCCACCGCCGTGCCCAGCGGGCTGACAAGCGTGGTGTGCAGGCTCTGGTAGCCGTTGGCCTTGGGAATGGCGATGTAGTCCTTGAAGCGCCCGGGCACCGGCTTGTACAGCTGGTGCAGCACGCCCAGGGCGATGTAGCAGTCGGTGAGTGTGGGCACGACGATGCGGAAACCGAAGATGTCGTTCACCTGCGCAAAGCCGGCATGCTTCTCGCGCATCTTGCGGTAGATGCTGTAGATCGTCTTTTCGCGGCCGCTCACCTGCACTTTCAGCTTCTGCTGCGTGAAAGCCTTCTCGACGTCGGTCTGCACCCGCTCGACGATGTCGCGGCGGGTGCCGCGGGCACGTTGCACGGCCTTGGACAGCGCCGCATGGCGCCAGGGCGAGAGCAGCTCGAAGCTGAGTTCCTGCAGTTCGCGGTAGCTCTGGTTCAGGCCCAGCCGGTGGGCGATGGGGGCATAGATGTCCAGCGTCTCGCGGGCGATGCGGGCGCGCTTGTCTGGCGCCATGGCCTGCATCGTGCGCATGTTGTGCAGGCGGTCGGCGAGCTTCACGAGGATGACGCGCACATCGCGCGCCATCGCCAGCAGCATCTTGCGGAAGCTCTCGGCTTGGTTCTCTTCGCGCGTGTTGAAGTGCAGCTTGTCGAGCTTGGTCAGGCCGTCGACGAGGTCGGCGGTGGCGGCGCCGAACTTCTCGATCAGCTCGGTCTTCGAGATACCGCAGTCTTCCACGGTGTCGTGCATCAGCGCGGCCATGATCGCCTGGGCGTCGAGCTTCCAGTCGGCACACAGCCCGGCCACCGCGATCGGGTGGGTGATGTAGAGCTGGCCGCTGTGGCGGAACTGGCCCAGGTGGGCGGCGTCGGCGAACTTGTAGGCCTCGCGCACCTGTTTCAGCTCGGCCTTGCTCAGGTAGCCCAGCTTGTCGGCCAGGGCGGCGAAGGACGAGGCCTCGGTCACCGGCTCGGTCGACAGCAGGGGCATGCGCCCCAGCCCCTGCAGTGCAGCAGGTAGAAGTTCGGCGGCCAGGGAGCGAAGACTCATCCCCTGAATTTATCTTGCTTTGCGAGAGCCCGGCCACCGCAGGGCAGAACAAGAACAAAGGGCGCCGGGCTCCCCTGGGGGAACACCGGCGCCCGTGGCGCTGTGGCAGTGGGTCGGCTTGTCGTCAGATTGACTTCAGACCGGTACCTTGCGCAGCATTTCGATGCCCACTTCGCCGGCAGCGATTTCGCGCAGGGCGGTGACGCCGGGCTTGTTCTTCGTCTCGACCTTGGGCGCGTGGCCCTGGCTCAGCATGCGCGCACGGTAGGTGGCGGCCAGCACCAGCTGGAAGCGGTTCGGGATCTTTTCGAGGCAGTCTTCGACGGTGATGCGGGCCATGATCGTTCCTAGGCTGTCCGGTGGCTGCGCGGGAATGCGGCGCCACCCGGAAAAACGCGGATTGTAGCTTCGCCGGGCTGTCCCGCCCGTCAGGACAGCCCCAGCAGTGTGAAGACCTGCGACTTTGCCCGCCGCTGTGCGGCGTATTTCAGGCGCTGGGAATGCACCACTGTCTTCAGGTCGAACAGCGCGGTCTCGAACAGCGCGTTGATGATCACGTAGTCGAAGTGGCGCGCCTGCGCGACTTCGGTGCGCGCGTTCGCCATGCGCTGGGCGATGACCTCGGCGCTGTCCTCGCCACGCCGGTTCAGCCGCTGCATCAGTTCTTCCCAGCTCGGTGGCAGGATGAAGATGAGCACGGCATGCGGGAACAGCCGCTTGATCTGCAGCGCGCCCTGCCAGTCGATCTCCAGCACCACGTCTTCACCGCCTTCCAGGCGCTGCTGGATGGCCTCGCGGCTGGTGCCGTAGGCATTGCCATGCACCTGGGCGTGTTCGAAGAAGTCGCCGCGGTCGACCATGGCGCGGAAGGTGGCCTCGTCGATGAAGTGGTATTCGCGGCCGTCCACTTCCTGGCCGCGCGGCTTGCGCGTGGTGTGGCTGACGGACACGGCCAGCCGCGAATCGAGTTCGAGCAGCGCCTTGACGAGGCTGGACTTGCCGGTGCCGCTGGGCGCGGCCACGCAGAAGAGGTTGCCGGGTGTTTCCATCGGGCGATTGTCACCCGGCGGCATGGGCACGACATCGGCCGTGGCCGAGCCGCGGCGTGCACCTTATCGCGTCGACGGCGCCTGCCAGCCCCCGCCCAGCGCCTTGAACAGGTCCAGCACCGCCGTCAGCCGTGCCAGCCGCTGCTGGGCCTGCTGGTCCTCGGCACTGAACAGGCTGCGCTGAGCGTCCAGCACGGCCAGCAGGTCGCCGGCGCCCTCGCGAAAGCGCAGCTCGGCCAGCTGCAGCGAACGCCGCGCCTGCGCCACGCTTTCCCGCTGTGACTGTTCCAGCCGCGCGCTGCGTTCGGCATTGCCCAGCGCGTCGTCCACTTCCTTCAGTGCCGTGCGCACCGCCTGGCCATAGCTGTCGACGAGCACGCGGCGCTGCGATTGCTGGGCCTGCACCTGGCCGCGGCGCTGGCCGCCGTCGAACAGGCTTTGCGCCAGCGACAGGCCCAGGGCCAGCGTCGTGGCCGGCTGGGCCAGGCTCAGCAGCGCGGCGCTGCTGACGCCGCCCGAGGCCGACAGCGAAATGCTGGGCAGCAGCGCCGCGCGCGCCGCGGCGACGTTGGCATCGGCCGCGGCCAGCTGGGCCTCGGCGGCGGCCAGGTCGGGGCGGCGGGTGAGCAGCGACGAAGGCAGGCCGGCGTCGACCCGCGGCACCGCCAGCTGCGCAAAGCCGTCGGCCGGAACCGCAAAGCCCTGCGGCATGCGCCCGAGCAACAGCGCCAGGGCCGATGTCGTCTGGCGCAGGCCCAGTTCCAGCGGCACCAGCGCGGCGCGCTGGTTCAGCACCGTGGTCGTCTGCTGCGACACGTCCAGCGCCGTGGCCACGCCGTTGCGGAAGCGGGCGTCGACGAGGCGCAGCACACGTTCGGCCGTGGCCAGGTTGTCACGCGCTATCTCCAGCCGCGCTTTTGTCGCCAGCAGCTGGAAGTAGGTGGCAGCCACCGCGCTGGTGAGCGACAGGCGCACCGCCTCGGCGTCGAAGCGGCTGATCGCCAGCGCCTGCTGCTGGGCCTGCACCCCGGCTGCGAGCCGGCCCCACAGGTCGACTTCGTAGCTGACGCCCAGGGACAGGCTGGTGCCGCGCCGGCTGCTGGCGGGCTCGCCCGATGCGTCGCTGCGGCTGGCAGACTGGGCGGCCCCGGCGCTGATGTCCGGCAGCAGCGAAGCGCCGGCGCTGCGAAGCGCGATCTCGGCCTGCAGCACGCGTTCGGCGGCGATGCGCAGCTCGGCGCTGCCGGCCAGCGCTGTGTCGACCAGCTGGCTCAGCTGCGGCGAGCCGAAGCCCTGCCACCAGGTGGCCGACAGCGTGTCGGCCGCGGCAGCAGGGGCTTCGGCATAGGCCATCGGCAGTGGCAGCTGCGGCAGCGTGCGCGGTTCGTTGATGGCGCAGCCGCTGACGCCCAGGGCCAGGGCTCCAGCCAGGGTGCGGAGCCAGGGGGCAGGGGGGTGCATGAGCTTCATTCCGAAGACAGTGCGACCACCGGGTCGAGCCGGGCGGCCTTGTTGGCGGGCAGCCACCCGAAGATGAGCCCGGTGCCGAAGGCGCAGCCGAAGGCCAGCAGCACCGGCGGCAGCGAGAACTGCACCTGCGTGCCCAGTGCCTGCACTGCCGCGGCGGTGCCCAGCCCCAGTACCACGCCGATGAGCCCGCCGACGGCCGAGACCACCAGCGCCTCGATCAGGAACTGCTGCAGGATGTTGCGCGTGCGCGCCCCGGTGGCCATGCGGATGCCGATCTCGCGCGTGCGTTCGGTGACGCTCACCAGCATGATGTTCATGACCCCGATGCCGCCCACCAGCAGCGAGATTGCGGCAATCGATCCCAGCAGCACGGTCAGGGTGTCCTGGGTTTCGGTGGCGGTGTCGATGATCGAGGCCATGTTGCGGATCTGGAAGTCGACGCGGCCATGGCGCTCGGTCAGCAGTGCCTCGACGGCCGCCTGGGTTTCGTCCATGCGCGCCACGTCGTCCACGGCCACCGTGACGTTGCGCAGGAAACGCTGCCCCGACAGCCGCAGCTGGCTGGTGGCATAGGGCACGAGCACGGTGTCGTCCTGGTCCTGGCCGCTGGGCGAGGCGCCGCGTGGCGCCATCACGCCGATCACCTGGAACAGCAGGTTGTTGACCAGCAC
Organism: Rubrivivax sp.; assembly: GCA_022842595.1. Classification (GTDB taxonomy): domain Bacteria; phylum Pseudomonadota; class Gammaproteobacteria; order Burkholderiales; family Burkholderiaceae_C; genus Rubrivivax. Next base: position 102,162 of record JALHPF010000013.1, on the reverse strand, counting down.
GAACCGGCCCAGCGGGTCCTGCCCGCCGGGGAACAATGCGTTGGCCACGGTCTGCCCGAGCACGGCCACGGTGGCGTTGTCCTGCTCGTCCTCGTCGCGGAAGAAGACGCCGCGTTCCACCGTCCACTGGCGCGCCAGCGGGTACTTGGCCGAGGTGCCGACGACGCTGGTGCTGAGGTCGGCGCTGCCGTAGCGCAGCGTGGCGGTGCTGGCCTGCTCGGGCACGGCGGCGAGCACGTTGGGCACCTCGCGGTCGATGGCCTGCACGTCCGACAGCACCAGGGTGGCGGTGTTCTGGAAGCCGCGCTGATTGGGTGCGCCCGGGCGCACCAGCAGCAGGTTGGAGCCCATCGCGCTGATGCGGTCGATCACGGCCTGCTTGGCGCCGTCGCCAATCGCCAGCATGGCGATGACGGATGCCACGCCGATGACGATGCCCAGCAGCGTCAGCACCGAGCGGAAGACGTTGTGGCGCAGCGCCCGCAACGCCGTGCGCGTGGCCTCGGCGGCGTCGGCCCAGACCGAATCCTCGCCCCGGCGCGGCTGCCAGGCAGCGGCCGACGCGCCGTTGGCCGGCGGCTGCGGGCCGGGGTCGGCGACGACACGGCCGTCCTTCAGCTCGATCACGCGGGTGGCTTCTTCGGCCACCTCGCGGGCGTGGGTGATGAGGATCACGGTGTGGCCCTGCGACGCGAGTTCCTTCAGCAGGGCCATGACCTCGGCGCCGCTCTGGCTGTCGAGCGCGCCCGTGGGTTCGTCGGCCAGGATCACGCGCCCGCCGTTCATCAGCGCGCGCGCGATCGACACGCGCTGCTGCTGGCCGCCCGACAGCTGGTTCGGCCGGTGGTGGCTGCGTTCGGCCAGGCCCAGCCGCGCCAGCAGCTGCGCCGCACGCGCGTGGCGTTCTTCGGCTGGCAGGCCGGCATAGACGGCGGGTACCTCGACGTTTTCGGTGGCCGTGCCGGTGCCGATGAGGTTGTAGCTTTGAAAGACGAAGCCGAAGGATTCGCGCCGCAGTTCGGCGAGTTCGTCGCGGTCCAGGGCCGAGACATCGCGGCCCATGAATTCGTAGCGGCCTTCGCTGGGCTTGTCCAGGCAGCCCAGGATGTTCATCAGCGTGCTCTTGCCCGAGCCCGAGGCACCCATGATGGCCACCAGTTCGCCGGCGTGGATCTCGAGGTCGATGCCGTGCAGTACCTGCACGTCCATCTCGCCATTGCGAAAGCGCTTGGTGACGCCCTGCAGGCGGATCAGCGGCGCGGTCATCAACGGCCCCCCGGGCCACCCGGGGGCGTGCCGCCTGCGCCAGCTGCCGCGCCCAGGCCGGTGCTGGCGGTGGCCGGCGCGCGGCGGCTGGCGGCCGGCTGGCGAATGCCCGTCACCACCTGTTCACCTTCCTGCAGGCCCGACAGCACCTGCGCATTGATGCGGTTGCTGACGCCCACCTGCACCTCGCGGGTCTGCAGCGTGCCGTCGGTCGCCTGCACCTGCACCGTGGCGCGGCGTGGGCCGGCACCGCGGGGCGTGCGGGGGCCGGCGCCGGCACTCGCGGCATCGGCTGCATTCGCGATGCGACCGGCGCTGGCCGGGCTGGTCGCAACCGGCGCGCTGGCCGCCGGCGCACGCCGCGCTGCGGCTGCCGGGGCGTCCAGGGTCAGCGCCGACATCGGCACCAGCAGCACGTCGCGCGCCTCGGCCACGACGAAGAAGACCTGCGCCGTCATGTTGCTCATCAGGCTGCCGGTCGGGTTGGGCACGTCGAACAATGCGTTGTAGAGCACGACGTTGTTGGTGACGGTGGGCGTGGGCTCGATCTTGCGAAGCCGGCCCTGCCAGCGCCGGCCCTGGCTGCCCAGGGTGGTGAAGTAGCTGGGCATGCCCAGCCGCAGCTTGCTGACGTCGGCTTCGCTCACCTGCGTCTGCACCGTCATCGTCGACAGGTCGGCGATGCGCAGCAGCGTGGGCGCGCTCTGGTTGGTGTTCAGCGTCTGCCCCTGCCGGGCGGTGATGCTGACGACGGTGCCGGCCATCGGCGCGAAGATGCGCGTGAACTTGAGGTTGGCTTCCTCGATGCGCATCGTCGCCTGGGCCTGGGCGATCTGTGCCTGCAGGGCGGTGATCTGCGCCTGCGAGGTGCGCACGCTGGTCTCGGCGATCTCCACCTGCTCGGTGGTGGTGGCGGCTTCGGCGGCCAGGTTGCGCTGGCGCTGCAGGTCACGTTGGGCCTGCGCCAGGTTGGCCTGGCGTTCGGTCAGGCTGGCCTGCTGGGCGCGCAGCGAGGCTCGATTCGCCTCCACCCGCGCGGCGGCCTGTTCGGCATCGATTTCGGCCAGCAGCTGGCCGGCAATGACCGGGTCACCCACTTCCACCAGGATCTTCTTCAGCTGCCCCGATACCTGTGCGCCGACGTCCACGTAGTTGCGGGGCTGCAGTGAACCGGTGGCGCCCACCAGGTCTTCGATGTCGCCGCGCTGCACCTTCGCCAGCAGCCGTTCGCTGCCGGGCGCAGCGGCGCCCCAGTTCTTCCAGGCCCACCAGCCGCCACCGGCCAGGGCCAACAGACACAGCACGATGACCAGCCAGCGCAGCCAGCGGCGCAGCGCGCGACGGCCTGGCGCATCAGGTGGGGTGGGCGGCGTGGGGGATGCGGCGGGCGGGGAGTGAAGTGCAGACATGTGCGGGGAGCATGCCTGCCGAATGCGTAGACATTGCGGAGCCAGGTGAAGCAATGTTGCTCGTGCCTGTCGCTGACCGGGCGTCGGCCTTTTAAAGTCGGGGACTCGCACCACCGCACCCGTCTGCGAACCATGAACACGCCACCGGAACTGCCCGCTCACCCCGGCGTGGCCGAATTCGACGCGCTGCAGGAAGAACCCGAGCGCTGGATCGGCGTCGTGGCCGCGCTCGGCGCGCGCTACACGGTGGCGCCGGCGGTGCCGGCTGGCGACGGCACGGTGCTGGTGGCGCTGCTCGGCCGCGAACTCGTGGTCAAGCTCTACCCGCCTTTCCTGCGCGACCACTTCGAGTTCGAGCGCGCGATGCTCGGCCACCTGCAGGGCCGGCTGTCGCTGCCGACCCCGCGCCTGGTGGACAGCGCCAAGCACGCAGGCTGGCCCTATCTGGTGATGACGCAGCTGCCGGGCACGCCACTCGACGATGTCTGGCCCACCCTGGCGCAGCACGAACAGTGCGAGGTGCTGCGCACGATCGGCCACCTGGCTGCCGAAGTGCACGCATTGCCGCTGGGCCCGATGCCCCCGTTGGCGCCGCGCTGGGCCGACTTCCTGCAAGGCCAGCGCAAAGGCTGCCACGGGCGCCAGCAGCGCACGGGCCTGCCTGCCCACCTGTTGGCGCAGCTGGATGTTTTCCTCCAGGGCCCGGTGCCCGAGGGCCAGGACGTGATCCTGACGGGGGAGTACACGCCGTTCAACCTGCTGCACCAGGGCAGCGGGCTGTCGGCGATGTTCGACTTCGGCGACGGCCTCGTCGGCCCACGTGCCTACGACTGGCTGGGCCCGCTGTGCTTCCTGGCCGCCGGCGATGCGCCGCGCATCGACGCCTTTTTCGACGGCTACCACGGCCACCCCTTCGACCGCCGCCAGCGCGAGCCCTTGCTGCGTCTGCTGCTGCTGCACCGCTACAGCCACTTGAAAGCGCAGATTCAGGTACCGGGCTGGCAGGCTGCACCCGATTTCGCGACGCTGGCGGCGCTGATCTGGCCTTGAGCCGATGGAAGGATCCGGCGCAGGAAGCCGCCCGCCGCCGAATCACGACCTGCCTGGTCGGGCGCGAACTGCCGCGCGGCGGCCGCTGCACCGTGACGCCGCCGCAGGCTATGCTCCGCGGCCGGCTGCTTCCAGCCGATCCCGTTCGCAGCGCCCGTCAGGCGGTGAAGGACTACCTGCGCGTGGAGATCGGGGTGTTGGAGCGCGAGGTGTTCTGCGTGTTGTTTCTGGATGTGCAACACCGCATCATCGCGTTGAAGCAGATGTTCCGCGGCAGCGTGACGCAGACCTCCGTGTATCCGCGCGAGGTGGTCAAGGAAGCTCTGGCGGTCGATGCGGCGGCTGTCGTCTTGGCCCACAACCATCCCTCGGGTCCCGTCGAGCCCAGCCGGGCCGATGAGTTCCTGACGCAGACGCTGAAGACGGCGCTGGCGCTGGCGCTGGTGGACGTGCGGGTGCTCGATCACCCGGTGGTGGCGGGCGCCGAAGTCTGCAGCTTCGCGGAGCGCGGCCTGCTTTGAGGGCTGCGGGGGCGCTGGGCTGCCCCTTTTCCGTTCGCTGCTCCCCGGCCGGCTCAGGCGAGGCAGATCCGCCGGATGTGGAGCTCGAAGGGGCCGGCCTGGCGTGCCGCGATCATCAGGCCGACCTGGCGGATGCGCGCGGGGGCCAGCGGTGGTGCGTCGGTGACCTCGCGTCCGCGGAAGCTGGCCCGGAAGTCGGCCAGCGGCACGTGCAAGGTCTGCCAGTCGGTGCCCTTGGAGGCGAAGCTGGCCTGGTAGTTCGGGCTGTCGAAGCCGTCGTCGGTCAGCAGGCTGAGCTTGAACTGCTTGTTGTCACCGCGGAGTTCGATCAGGCAGGCCTGGGCGCCAGGCAGTCCCCGGTCGCCGGGGCTGGACCGCACGGAGGCGAAGCCACCGTTTTGCTCCAGCGAGACGTTTCCCTCGAACACGGCGTGACCTGCCGGGTCGTGGCGCAGTGTGCTGCGAGAGATGCCGCCCATCACGCGGTCGTCGATGGCATGCCACGCGTTTGCCGCACTGGGGTCGGTGAAATCGAACAGAGCCTTTGGCATGGGGATCGACAGCGGCTTCTGGCGCACGGCCTCAAGTGCTTTGCGGCCTACTCGGCGGTGCTCAGGATGCCGATGATGTCCTGCCTATCTCCTAGCAGGCGGATGACATCGAGGTGGTCTTCGGCTTCGAAGTACAGCCACTGCATGGGGAAGTCGGTGACCCGCCAGGAACGCAGGCCCGGCACATCGCACAACTGTCCCAGGCGGGGCGAGCCCATGCCCGGCATGCGCTCGATGGACTCCAGCACGGCGATGGCGGCGTCGAACATGCGCTCGGCCAGTTCGACGCTGCCTTCAGTGGCGTAGTGCCTCGTGGCTTCCAGCAGGTCGGCCTCCGCCCGCGGGCGCAGGTGCGCGCGCTTCAACGCAGCTTGCCCCGGGCTTGCTTCTTCAAATGGGCGGCACGCTGCGGCGTAAGCACCTGGCCGGGGCCGGAGCTCAGCCCTTCCTCGATCAGCTCGCGCAGGCGCTTCTTGGCCTGCTCCTCCTGGTCGCGGCGAATCAACTCACGGAGGTATTCGCTCGTGTTGCCGTACTGGCCGGAGCGTACGCGCTGATCGACGTAACTGCGCATGGTTTCAGGCAGCGCAAAGCTCATGGTGTTGGTGCTCATGGGCTGCATCATCTGTCGGACTATCAATAGTTGTCAAGATGGCGCGCCATTCGAGGCTGCCGCCCATCGCGCGTGCTGCTGCTTGGGTGAACGTGCCGCGGTGCGCGCTCAGGCCGTGATGGCCTCGATGTAGGGGCGCATGACATTGGCCACCCGGCCGCGCGTGGCGTGGCGCCAGGGGTCTTCGAGCGTGAACTCGCGCTGGCTCCAGCCGTCGCGGAGTACTTCGAGCGCCACATCCAGACCGATCTTGTTGCGGAACCGCAAGTAATCGACGACGGTCCGGGCGGCGGTAAAGACCGGCACGTCGACGCCGACGATCTTCAGGCGATCGACGCCATCGACGAGGGCTTCGTCGGACATGCGCACGACGCGGATGGCGGGCTGGTCGAGCCGCGGGCTCACCATATGCGGCGGGATCGCGATCCAGACCGCGTGGGGGCCCGTTGGCCGATCTCGTGAACCCTCAGGGCTGACAGCAGGCAGACCACGCCCTTGGGCTCGCGCGGCGAGACTTCCGCCAGCGAGCGGTGCTCCCTGATGGCAGTACCGGGCAGGCCGTAGAGACCGCGCGCCACGCGCTCGAGCTTGCCGGCCCGCACCCGTCGCGTCAGGGCGATGGTCGGCAGGCCGTGCTGCGCCACGTCATGCGCGCGCAGCAAGGTGCGCTTGCGCGCGAGGCACAGGATCTGCTGTCCGTGGGTGGAGGCGGTCGCGGCGTCCGCAGCCTTCATGGAAGCAATGTGGTGCGTAACGACTGTGCACGTCAATGACACCCGTAACAACGCCACATCGCTGTTCGTCACCTGGCGGGTTCTGCCTGCCTCGAAGGACGACTCCCGTCGGCGCGATACGCTGCCGAACAGACCGTCGGTGGACGCTGAGGTGACGTCGTTGCCGATGGCATGTGCGAGCGCTGGGTTCAGGCAGACGAAGGTATCGACCCTGAAGACAGGCCAGGGCGATGTCTTCGGCCACGAAGGTGTCGGGCCAGCCGAGTGGGTCGGCGATCTTCCAGGCAAGGCTTTGCGGCTGACGGACGGCAAGAGCCGCCCCGGGACTACTCCAAATTCTGCACCTGCTCGCGCATCTGCTCGATGGCCACCTTCATTTCGACCGACAGGTTGGTCAACTCCAGCGCCGCGCTCTTGCTGCCCAGGGTGTTGGCCTCCCGCTGCAGTTCCTGGATGAGGAAGTCCAGCCGCTTGCCGAGTTCGCCGCCGGTCTTCAGCAGGCGTTCGATCTCGTCGATGTGCGAGGCCAGGCGCGTCAGCTCTTCGGCCACGTCGATGCGGATGGCGTAGCTGGCGGCTTCGGACATCGCACGCTCGCGCAAGGCCTCGTCGGGCACGGCGGGGCTGCCGGCCTTGCCGTTCGCGCTGGCCACCGCTTCCTGCCAGCGGTCCAGGAAGCGTTGCTGCTGGCGCGCCACCACGGCCGGCACCATCGGCTGCGCCTGGGCCGACAGTTCACGCAGGCGGGCCAGCCGGTCGCGCAGCATCACGGCCAGCCGCTCACCTTCGCGAGCGCGGGCCTCGCGCAGGCCGGCGACGCAGCGTGCGGCGGCGGCCAGCAGCGGCTCGTCCAGGTTTTCCGACACCGCGCCGCCCTTGCACCAGTGGAGGGCTTCGTTGACCGACAGCGCCCGCGCCTGCGGCAGCCAGGCCTGGACGCTGCCTTCGAGCCGCGACAGGCGATTCAGCTGCTCGTGCGTGGGCTGCGGCCAGGCGCTGTCGCCGTCGCGGCCGCTGGCCACGCGCAGTTCGATCTTGCCGCGCTTGAACGTGCCTGTGACCAATTCCCGCAGCGCCGGCTCCAGGCCCCTGAATTCGTCAGGCAGGCGCAAGGAAAGGTCGAGAAAACGACCATTCACCGAGCGCGCCTCTACCGTGATTTGCGGGGCGTTGGCCAAGGCCTCGGTCGAGGCGCTGGCGTAACCCGTCATGCTATAAACAGCCATCGCGTTCGCGCCTCGTTTCGTCATTCGATTATGTCAAAGCCCAAGCCCGCGCCGTTGCCCTCGGGCACCGTGGTCGGGGGCTATCAGATCGTCAAGAAACTGGCTGCTGGCGGCTTCGGCGTGGTTTATCTGGCCGAAGGCGAAAACCAGCATCTGGTGGCGATCAAGGAATATCTCCCCGCTTCCCTGGCCGAACGTTCGCCAGGCGAACTCACGCCGCGCGTCAAGCCCGACAAGCAGCCGCTTTACCGGCTGGGCCTGAAGAGCTTCTTCGAGGAAGGCCGAAGTCTCGCCCAGATCAGCCACCCCAGCGTGGTCAGCGTGCTGAATTTCTTTCGCGAGAACGAAACCGTCTATATGGTGATGAACTACCTTCAGGGCGACACCCTGCAGGACTTCATCGTCACCGCACGCGACCTGAAGCGTGACAAGGTGTTTCGCGAAAGCACCATCCGCAGCCTGTTCGACGAAATCCTGCGCGGCTTGCGCATCGTCCACCAGCACAAGATGCTGCACCTGGACATCAAACCCGCCAACGTGTTCGTCACCAACGACAACCGGGCCGTGATGCTGGACTTCGGCGCGGCGCGCGAGGTGCTGTCCAAGGAAGGCAATTTCATCCGGCCGATGTACACCCCGGGTTTCGCGGCTCCCGAGATGTACCGCCGCGACGGCACACTCGGGCCGTGGACCGACATCTATGCCATCGGCGCCTGCATTTATGCCTGCATGCAGGGCTACCCACCCAACGACGCGCCGCAGCGTCTGGAAAAGGACCGGCTGGCGCTGAGCCTGTCGCGGCTGCGCAATGTCTATTCCGACAACCTCATCGAGGTCACCGAATGGTGCATGTCGCTGGACGCCTTGAGCCGCCCGCAGAGCGTGTTCGCGCTGCAGAAGGAACTGGCCCGCGAAACCGAACGCCGCTACACCAAGCTGAGTTTCAGCGAACGCCTGAAACTGCAGCTGGAAACGCTGAAGACCGGCCAGAAGGCGTGAGGGCCGACACGTGAAGTTCAGCGTCTACCAGGTCAGCCGCAAGGGTGGCCGCCAGAAGAACGAAGACCGCATGGGTTACTGCTACACGCGGGACGCCGGCCTCTTTGCGCTGGCCGACGGCATGGGTGGGCACCCCGAAGGCGAAGTGGCCTCGCAGCTGTCGCTGCAGACCCTGGCGGCCAGCTTTCAGCGTGAAGCCAAGCCGCGACTGGCCGAGCCCTTGCGCTTCCTCAACGAAGCCATCATCGCCAGCCACCACCAGCTGTTGCGTTACGCCACCGAACGCGCACTGATCGACACCCCGCGCACCACCTTGGTCGCCTGCCTGCTGCAGGGCAACGCGGCCTACTGGGCGCACTGTGGTGACTCGCGGCTGTACCTGGTGCGCGGCGACAAGCTCGTGGCGCGCACGCGCGACCATTCCTACACCGAACTGCAGGACACCCTGGCCCACGTCGTGCCCCTGGGCGACCGTTTCAACCGCAACGTGCTCTTCACCTGCCTGGGCAGCCCGGGCAAGCCGGTCGTCGACACCGCCGGCCCGCTGCTGATGCAGCCAGGCGACCGGGTGCTGCTGTGTTCCGACGGCCTGTGGGGCAGCCTCAGCGACGCCGACATCACCCAGGTCCTGGCCACGAGCCCGATTTCCGACGCCGTGCCGGAGCTCGTCGAACGCGCGCTGCGCGTGGCGGGCGAAAAGAGCGATAACGTCACCGCGTTGGCGGTGGAATTCGAGGCCTCCGAGATCAACGACGCCGTCAGCGGCGTTTCCACCTCGTCGCTGGGCGAGGAGGTCTTTGCCTCCACCATCCAGGCCAGCATCGGCCCCGACGCCGCGTCCGAAGAACTCGACGACGCCGAGATCGAGCGGTCCATCCGCGAGATCAACGAGGCCATCCAGCGCTCGTCCAGCAAACGAAGATAGCGGGCCCGGCCCCGCACGCCCGATCCCGCAGCGCCCCCAAAGCAGGCGCCGCGGATCGGCCAGTCCCCATTCGAAAGACCCTGCCATGAGTTTCGAGAGATCGTCCGGCCGCCGTGCCGACCAGTTGCGCCCCGTCAGCCTGCAGCGGCGCTACACCGTTCACGCCGAAGGCTCGGTGCTGGTGAGTTTTGGCCGGACCAAGGTGCTGTGCACGGCCTCGGTCGAAGAGAAGGTGCCGCCGCACAAGCGTGGCAGCGGCGAAGGCTGGGTGACGGCCGAATACGGCATGCTGCCGCGCAGCACCCATACCCGCAGCGACCGCGAGGCCGCCCGCGGCAAGCAAAGCGGCCGCACGCAGGAAATCCAGCGCCTGATCGGTCGTTCGATGCGCAGCGTGTTCGACCTGGCAGCGCTGGGTGAACGCAGCATCCACCTGGACTGCGACGTTCTGCAGGCCGACGGCGGCACACGCACGGCGGCCATCACCGGCGCCTTCGTTGCCGCGCATGACGCCGTCACCTGGCTGCTGGGCCAGGGCAAGATCAGCGCCAGCCCGATCCGTGATTCGGTCGCCGCCATTTCCGTGGGAGTGCTGCAGGGCACGCCGCTGCTCGACCTGGAGTACACGGAGGACAGTGCCTGCGACACCGACATGAACGTGGTGATGACGGGCAGCGGCGGCTTCGTCGAGGTCCAGGGCACCGCCGAAGGCGCGCCTTTCACGCGTGCCGAGATGGACGCCCTGCTGGCCCTGGCCGACCAGGGCATCCGCGAACTGGTGGCCCTGCAGCGCGCCGCCCTGGCGCAGCCGCTGTGATGAGCGCTTCGATGGCGGGTTCCACGCCCATGCGCCTGGTGCTGGCGTCGAACAACGCGAAAAAGCTCAGCGAGCTGGCGGCGATGCTTTCTGGCCTGCACGTGACGCTGGTGCCGCAGGGCGAACTGGGCATCACGGAGGTGCCCGAACCGCATTGCACCTTCATCGAAAACGGTCTGGTGAAGGCCCGCCATGCTTCGGCAGCGGCCAACGGCCCGGCCATCGCCGACGATTCCGGCGTCTGCGTCGAATCGCTCGCGGGCGAGCCTGGCGTCAATTCAGCGAACTTCGCCAGTGTGGCGCTGCCCGGTGCCCGCAAGAGCGCGCGCGAGGCCGACCGCGAAGCGCGCCGCCGTGTCCAGGACGTCGCGAACAACAGCATGTTGCTGCAGCGCCTGCATGGTGCTGCCGATCGCAGAGCGTATTTCGTCAGTACCCTGGTGGCGGTGCGCCATGCCGCCGACCCGGAACCGCTCATCGCGGTAGGCCGCTGGCCCGGCGAACTGCTGAGCGAACCGCGCGGCGAGCTCGGCTTCGGCTACGACCCTCTGATGTTCATTCCTGAACTCGGCATGACGGTGGCCGAGATGACGCCCGAGATGAAGAACCAGCACAGCCACCGCGCCCGCGCGATGCAGAAGATGCTGGTCCTCCTGCGTGAGGTCTGGCACCTGTGACGGCCCCGGGGGGCGCGGCCGACGCTGCCCAGCGCTATCTGCGACCAGGTACGCTGCAGCTGGGCGCGCTGCCACCGCTTTCGCTGTACGTGCACCTGCCCTGGTGCCTGAAGAAGTGCCCGTACTGCGACTTCAACAGCCATGAAAACGCCGGTGCCGTGCCAGAACAGCGCTACCTGGACGCCCTCTGCGCCGACCTCGAAGCCGCGCTGCCCCTGGTCTGGGGCCGGCGTGTGCAGACGGTGTTCATCGGCGGCGGCACGCCCAGCCTTTTTTCTCCCGCCGGCATCGACCGGCTGCTGGCCGATATCCGCGCCCGCCTGCCTCTGGACCCGGGGGCCGAGATCACGCTGGAGGCCAACCCCGGCACTTTCGAGCGTGCGCGCTTCAAGGCCTTCCGCGCCGCTGGCGTGACGCGCCTGTCGATCGGCGTGCAGAGCTTCGACGACAGCGCATTGCAGGCCATCGGCCGGGTGCACGACGGCGCCCAGGCACGCGCCGCCGTCGAAGAGGCATCAACGGCTTTCGACACCTGGAACCTGGACCTGATGTACGCCCTGCCCGGGCAGGACCTGGCGGCCCTGGCACGCGACCTCGACACGGCACTGGCCTTTCGGCCGCCGCACCTGTCCGTCTACCACCTGACGCTGGAACCGAACACCCGCTTCGCCACGCATCCGCCGGTGCTGCCCGACCACGACACCGCGTCGGACATGCTCGACCTCATCACCGAGCGCACCGCTGGCGCCGGCCTGCAGCGCTACGAGGTCTCGGCCTTCGCGCGGCCCGGCCACCGCTGTGCGCACAACCTGAACTACTGGGCTTTCGGCGACTACCTGGGCATCGGCGCCGGCGCGCACGGCAAACTGAGTTTCCCGCACCGCGTGCTGCGCCAGGTGCGCTGGCGCGAACCGGCGGCCTACATGCACAACGCGCTGGCCGGCACGCCGGTGTCGAACGAAAACGAAGTGGCGCGGCGCGACCTGCCGTTCGAATTCATGCTGGGCGCACTGCGCCTGCGCGAAGGGTTCGAGCTGGCGGGCTTCACTGAACGCACCGGCCTGCCGCTGTCTGCGGTGCTTCCCGGGCTTCAGCAGGGGCGGGAACGGGGCCTGGTCGAACTGAAGGGCGACCGGGTCACGCCGACCGCCCGTGGTTTCGACTTCCTCTCCGATCTGCAGTCGGCGTTTCTGCCGGTCGGCTGACGGCCCATTGTGGTCGTTCGCTCGGATCCTTCGGGACGCTGGCTTCGTCCGGGGGGCTGGGCTCGCGGGGTGCCCCCCCCCGCTCATGTCCCCCGCCATCGGCCCGGCAGGTGCCTGCGGCACCTGCCGGGCCGATGTCTCCTCCTTTACTTCGCTGCGGGGGCCACCCGACTCGCCCAGCCCACCAACGTGTCGGCGCGCAGCGGTGGAAAACATCACCCGTTGCTGGATCAGGTGGCTGGGGTGTGTTGCGTAGCGAAGTAAAGGAGGAGCCCGCGGCCCGTCAGGTGCCCCAGGCACCTGATGGGCCGCGGGCGGGGGACATGAGCGGAGCAACACACCCCAGTCGCCTGATCCACGGGATCCGGTGGCGAGCCCATCGAATGACCGCAACGGGCCGTCAGTGTGCGTCCGAGCCTCGGGAGAGCTGACATTGCTCCACAGCGTTCGGTATGAAGGCTTCGAACGGGTCGTTCGCTAGACCCGCGTCATCGCTGCACCCGCGTTGGCGCGCAGCCATTCCATCAGGCGCGGCGCAATCTGCGTCAGCGGCAGCACCTCGTGGGCGGCGCCATGGGCGATGGCTTCACGTGGCATGCCGAAGACGACGCAGCTGGCCTCGTCCTGCACCAGGTTCCAGCTGCCGGCGTCCTTCATCGTCTTCATGGCCTTGGCACCGTCGGCGCCCATGCCGGTGAGCATCACGGCCAGAGCGTTGCGGCCGACGACACGGGCGGCGCTCTCGAACAGCACTTCCACGCTCGGCTTGTGGCGGTTGACGGGCTCGCCGTCCTGCACGCGCGCAATGTAGTTGGCGCCCGATCGTTCCACCGACAGGTGGTGGCCGCCGGGGGCGATGTAGGCATGGCCGGGCAACACCCGTTCGCCGTCGCGTGCTTCGGCCACGGCGATGCGGCACAGGCCATCCAGGCGCGCGGCGTAGCTCTTGGTGAAGCCTGGCGGCATGTGTTGGGTGATCATCACCGCGGGTGCGTCGGCAGGCAGCTGCATCAGCACTTCCCGGGTGGCTTCGGTGCCACCGGTGGATGCGCCGATGAAGATGATCTTCTCGGTCGACAGCCGGCCCAGCGAGGCCGGTGCCGGCATGCTGGCGGCACCACCCGCGCGTCCACCCGGACCACCTGCTGCGCCCGCTGCGGCAGGCGCAGCTGCCGCCAGCCGATGCACACGGGCGCGCGCAGCGGTGCGGATCTTCTCGGTGATGTCGGCGCCGAGCTGGCGCAGGCCGTCGCTGACGCCGATCTTGGGCTTGGCAACGAAGTCCACCGCACCCAGCTCCAGTGCCTTCAGCGTGACGTCGGCACCGCGTTCGGTGAGGGTGCTGACCATCACCACCGGCATCGGCCGCAGGCGCATCAGCCGCGCCAGGAAGTCGATGCCGTCCATCCGCGGCATCTCGATGTCGAGCGTGATGACATCGGGGTTCAGGTTGCGGATCATCTCGCGCGCGACCAGCGGGTCGGCGGCCGCGCCGACACAGCACATGTCGGGCTGGCGGTCGATGATTTCTGCCAGCAGACCGCGGACCAGCGCCGAGTCGTCCACCACCACCACACGGATCTTTGCGGCTGCCATTGCAATTGCCTCTTGCAGAGTCGTTGTTGTTCTAGAAAAGGTCCACCGAACCGCCGCTGGTGGCCGCTGGCGCGCTGCGCGTGGCGGCGGCGCGTTCCTGCGCGGCCAGGGCCTCGGTGTTCGCCGAAGCCAGGCGCTTGACCATGGCCTTGCCGCTTTGCGGCAGGAAACACACCTTGCGCGGGTAGATGTCCAGCACGTCCTTGCTGACGACGCTGATGCGTTCGGTGCGCAGGTAGTCCAGCACGAAGGCGGTGTTGCGCTCACCGACGTTGATGGTGTTCATTCCGCTGATGACGGCGCCGCCGCCGAAGATCTTGGCTTCCATGCCGCCGCGCGTGGCGCCGCGCTTGATGAGCTCGCCGATCAGCAGGTCCATGGCATAGCTGCCGTAGCGGCCGCTGTCGCCGCCACCGCCGCCGGTGTCGGGCAGCAGGAAGTGGTTCATGCCGCCGATGCGCTTGTCGCGGTCCCAGATGCAGGCCGCGATGCAGCTGCCCAGGGTCGTCATCACCAGGATGTCTTCGTCGTAGACGAAAAACTCCCCGGGCAGCACTTTCACCGCCTCGTTGCGGAAGTGCGCGTCGTAGAAGAAGAAGCTGGCCTCGCCGGGCTTGCGCGGTGCGGTCTTCAGCCGCTCAAGGCGGCTGCTGCCACCACTGACCGGGCGCGTGGGCGGGAAGGGGGAGGGTGCGGTTGCAAGCATGGTGTGATGGGGTTGTCGGCCGTGCCAGGCGGAAGTTGAATTCCCGCGGCGCCGGGCCGCTGGCGGGCCGTCACACGCGCTCGTAGATGGTCTTTCCGCGCAGCCGGAAAAGGTCGCGCGATTCGGTGAAGTTCTCGGAATGGCCCACGTACAGCAGTGCCCCGGGCGTGGTCGCGGCGTGGATGCGCTCGAGCACGCGGCGCTGTGTCGGGTTGTCGAAATAGATCATCACGTTGCGGCAGAACACCAGGTCGAAGGGCTCGCCCAGTGCCGACCAGCTCGGACTCATCAGGTTGAAACTGCGGAAATCGATGAAGCGTGCCAGTTCCGGCTTCACGCGCACGAAGCCGGAATTGCCGCCCGTGCCGCGCATGAAGTGGCGCTTCAGGCGTTCCGGGCTCAGACCGCGGGCGTCGGCGGCGTAGACGCCGCGCTGCGCCGTGGCCAGCACCTTGGTGTCGATGTCGCTGCAGACGATCTTCACCTGCGCCGACAGCCCCAGCGTCTCGGCCACCGTCATGGCCAGCGAATAGGGTTCTTCGCCCGTGGAAGCGGCGTTGCACCACAGCCGGATGGGCCGTGACGCGCGCGCCTTCAGGTCGTCGACGAGGGCGTGGAAGTGGTGTTCCTCGCGGAAGAAGGCGGTCAGGTTGGTCGTCAGGCAATTGACGAATTCCTGCCACTCGGCTTCGCCACCGGCGCCGCTGGCGCGTTCCAGCCAGCTCAGGTAGTCGGCGAACGAGCTGTAGCCGGTTTCGCGCAGCCGGCGCGACAGACGGCTGTACACCATGGCCTGCTTCCCGGCGTGCAGGCTGATGCCTGCGCGCTGGTAGATCAGCTGGCGGATGCGTTCGAAGTCGGCGGGCGAGAGCGTGAACTCCGGCTCTGACAGGCCGGTCGGGGGTGCGGTGGCAGCGCTCATGGGGTCCTGGGGGGAAGGGGCTCGTTTCCAGTTTGTCCCGTCTGTGGCCATCGCCATGCCGTGAAATAGCGGGCGTCGACCGGGCATTTCGCCCCCTGGGAACGGGCAGGCGCGCTGATAGACTGAAGAGTCACCACTCTTGGCGGTCGCCCGGACCTGAACATCGTTGCGCCGCAGCCACTTGGACCGTTCCACTGCCCCCCAGTCACCCGCCGACGCTGCCCTGCAGCTGGACCGGGCGCTGCAATTGCTGGGAGCGTCAGGGCGTGAACTGCCAGCGGGCGTTCCCGGCAGCCCGGCTTTCCTGCAGGGGCTGGTCGACGCCTTGGTCGAGCTGTCCAGCCGCGACGCATTGACCGGCCTGGCCAACCGGCGCGCCTTCGAAGTGGCGCTGGAACGCGAGATCGACCGTGTCGCCCGCAGCGGCGAACCGGCCCTGCTGCTGGCGCTGGACATCGACCACTTCAAGCGCGTGAACGACACCTTCGGCCATGTTGCCGGCGACAGCGTCATCAAGGCCGTGGCCACGGCGCTGCTCGACAGCGTGCGCCCGATGGATCTGGTGGCGCGTGTGGGCGGCGAGGAATTCGCCATCATCCTGCCGAACTGCGCCAGCGCCTTCGGCGAAACCGTGGCCGAACGGGTGCGCCGGCGGGTCGAGCACATGCCGGTGGTGGTGGGCCCGGGCCAGGAGATCGTCGTCAGCGTCAGCATCGGCGGCGCCTTTGCGCCGCAGTGGGTGCGTTCGACGCCAGCCCTGTGGGTGGAACGGGCCGACCAGCAGCTCTACCGCGCCAAGCGCCAGGGGCGCAACCTGGTACAGCTGGAGCCCACCGCTGTTTCCGTGGTCAGCAGCGAAGAGAAGCGCCTGCTCTTCGACAGTTTCCAATTCCAAGACCATGACTGATTGCCTCGTCCGACCTGCACGCCCTGCCCATGTCTGAACCCGCTTCCGAAGCCCGGCGTGGCCCGGCGCCTGCCAACATCCTGGCCGTCACCAGCGGCAAGGGCGGGGTGGGCAAGACCTTCGTCTCGGCCAACCTGGCCGCAGCGCTGGCCCGAGCCGGCCGCAAGGTGCTGGTGCTGGACGCCGACCTGGGCCTGGCCAACCTGGACGTGGTGCTGAACCTGTTCCCGAAGATCACGCTGCACGACGTCTTCACCGGCAAGGCCACGCTGGCCGATGCCATCCTGCCCGCGCCAGGCGGCTTCTCGGTGCTGCTGGCCGGTTCCGGCATGGTCGAGTATTCGCGCATGACGGCTGAAGTCCGCGACCAGCTGCAGAAGGTCATCGACGAAGTCACGCCGAAGTTCGACCATGTGCTGCTGGATACCGGCGCCGG
The DNA here is from genome assembly GCA_022842595.1 of Rubrivivax sp. GTDB lineage: Bacteria > Pseudomonadota > Gammaproteobacteria > Burkholderiales > Burkholderiaceae_C > Rubrivivax. Next base: position 85,602 of record JALHPF010000013.1, on the reverse strand, counting down.
CATCTCCGACGTCGTGCTCTATACCGTGTCCCTCGCCGGTGAGGTGCTGGTGGTGGCCACGCCCGAGCCCACCTCGCTGACCGACGCCTACGCCACCATCAAGGTGCTGGCCACCACCCAGGGCCGGCGCCGCATGGGCCTGCTGGTGAACCAGACGCGCAAGCCCGGCGAAGGCCGCCAGGTCCGGCAGCAGCTGCAGCAGGTGGTGGACCGCTATGTCAACCCGCAGCTGGACAGCCCGGTGCGGCTGGACCTGGTGGGCGAAGTGCCGGTCGACCCTGCGGTGCGCGACGCCGTGCTGCGACGCCAGCTGGTCCTGGAATGGCTGCCCGGCACGCCGGCGTCGCTGGGCATCGTGGCAGCGGCGGCCAAGCTGCTGCAGCCGTGACGACGGCAGCCGTTTCACCGTTCGACCAGCTCGGCGGCGAGCCCGCCGTGCGGGCGCTGGTCGACCGCTTCTACGACCTGATGGACCTGGAACCGCAGTTCGCAGCGCTGCGCGCCCTGCACCCGCAGGACCTGGACGGCTCACGCGACAAGCTGTTCTGGTTCCTGTGCGGCTGGCTCGGCGGCCCCGACCACTACATCAGCCGCTTCGGCCACCCGATGCTGCGAGCACGACACCTGCCTTACCCGATCGCCAGCCAGGAGCGCGACCAGTGGATGGCGTGCATGCTGCTCGCCATGCAGGACGAGGCCGTGCCGGCGCCGCTGGCCGAACGCCTGGGCCAGTCCTTCCAGGGCACGGCCGACTGGATGGTCAACCGCCGGGGTTGAGACGGCCGGCCCCGTCAGCCCGTCAACAGCACGATCAAGGCCCCGGCGCCGCCCTGCGGCCCGCTGGCCTGGGCGAAGGCCAGGACCTCGGCGCTTTGCGCCAGCCAGCGTTGCACCTTGCCTTTGAGCACCGGCTGCCGGCCCGGCGAACCGTGACCCTTGCCATGCACTACGCGCAGGCAGCGCTGCCCGCGGCGCTTGCTGTCACGCAGGAATTGCGCGAGTTCATCGCGCGCTTCCTCGCGCCGCAGGCCATGCAGGTCGATCTGGCCCTGGATCGACCAGTGGCCACGCCGCAGCTTGGTGGCGACGTCGGGGCTGACGTCGGGGCGGCGGAAGCTCAGGCCGTCGTCGGTGAGCAGCAGCGATTCGAGGTCGACTTCGTCGGACCAGGCCTCGCGCAGCGCCGCGGCCTCGTCCAGTTCCCGCTGGCGCGGCACGGGCGCCGGCCGCGGCACGGCCAGGTCGGCCAGGTTCGGTGTGGGCAAGGGGTGCACCGGCCCCACCGACGAGGCGAACAGATGTCGCGCGCGCTCGGCGGTGGCCCGGGCGACGCGTTCGCGTGCCAGGGCTTCTGCGGCGGCACGTTCGCGCTGCTGCAGGGCGTCGCGCAGGCGGCCCAGGTCCTTCAGGCTGCCGGCCTTCATGGCGTGGCGGGCTTCACAGCAGGCCCCGTTCGGCCATCGACACCACGTGGCCGCGGCCGACGATGACATGGTCGAGCACCCGCACGTCCACCAGCCCGAGTGCCGAGCGCAAGGTCTGCGTGAGGAATTCGTCGGCGCGCGAAGGCTCGGCCGCGCCGGAAGGATGGTTGTGGGCCAGCACCACGGCCGCTGCATTGAGGGCCAAAGCGCGCTTGACGACTTCTCGCGGGTAGACGCTGGTCTGGGTGAGGGTGCCCTGGAACAATTCTTCCAGTTGCAGCAGGCGGTGCTGCGCGTCGAGAAACAGCACCGAAAACACCTCGCGTTCGCGCCCGCCCAGGTTCAGCGCCAGGTAGTCCTTGACGCTGCCGGGGCTGTCGAACACCGGCGCGGCCTGCAGCTGCTGGGTCAGCGCACGGCGGGCCATCTCCATGACCGCCAGCAGTTCGGCCTGCTTGGCCGGGCCCAGGCCCTTGAGGCCCAGCAGCCGGCTGGGGTGTGCGCCCAGCAGGCCGGCGAAGCCGCCGCAGCGGTCCAGCACCTGCTGGGCCAGGGCCAGCACGCCGGTGCCGGCGGTGCCGGTGCGCAGCAGCAGGGCCAGCAGTTCGGCGTCGGCCAGCGTGGCGGCGCCGCGAACCAGCAACTTTTCGCGCGGGCGCTGGTCGGCAGGCAGGTCCTTCATGGGCATGGGGGGCTCGTTAGAATCTGCGATCCAGTCTATGCGACGCCCTTGCCACGTGCAGGCAGCCCTTCGTGAACCCCGTGAACCCTGTGACCCGCGTTCAGCCCGGCTCTTTCCTGACCTTGCACTACCGCCTGTCGGGCCCCGACGGGCGCGACGTCGTGAACACGTTCGGCGACAAGCCGGCCACGCTGTCGCTCGGCGCAGGCCAGCTGGCACCGGCCATCGAACAGCATCTGCTGGGCCTGGCCGAAGGCGCGCACGAACACTTCGAGCTGCCCGCCGGCGCTGCCTTTGGCCAGCGCAACGCCGAACTGCTGCAGCGCGTGAAGCTGAGCCTGCTGCATGAACTGGGCGATGCCGGCGCCGACTACGAGATCGGTGACGTGGTCGAATTCCCCACGCCCGACGGCCAGGGTTCGTATGCCGGCGTGGTGCGCGAAAAAGGCGCCGACTGGCTGCTCTTCGACTTCAACCATCCGCTCGCCGGCCAGGCCGTGCGCTTCGAAGTGAAGCTGCTGGGCGTGATGTGACGGACTTCAACCGATTGGGAAAAGGCGGCGTGAACGTGTCGATCGAAGAAGTTCTTCTGGCCGAACCGCGCGGATTCTGCGCCGGTGTGGACCGTGCCATCGAGATCGTCGAACGTGCGCTCAGGCGCTTCGGCGCGCCCATCTATGTGCGCCACGAGATCGTGCACAACACCTATGTCGTCAACGACCTGAAGGCCAAGGGTGCGATCTTCATCGAAGACCTGGCCGACGTGCCCCCTGGCGCGACCCTGGTGTTCAGCGCCCATGGCGTGAGCAAGGCAGTGCGTGTCGAAGCCTCGCAGCGCGGCTTCCAGGTGTTCGACGCCACCTGCCCGCTGGTGACCAAGGTGCACGTGGAAGTGGCCAAGCTGGCCAAGGAGGGCTTCGAGTTCATCATGATCGGCCACAAGGGCCACCCCGAGGTCGAAGGCACCATGGGCCAGCTGAGCGAAGGCATCTACCTGGTGGAAGACACCGCCGACGTGCAGCACGTGCGCCCGCGCGGCGAGAAGCTGGCGGTGGTGACGCAGACCACGTTGAGCGTCGACGACGCCGCCGAGATCCTGGCTGAAGTGAAGCGCTGCTTCCCGCATGTGCGTGAACCGAAGAAGCAGGACATCTGCTATGCCACCCAGAACCGCCAGGACGCCGTCAAGGTGCTGGCGCCCGCGGTCGATGTCGTCATCGTGGTGGGCAGCCCCACCAGCAGCAACAGCAACCGGCTTCAGGAACTGGCGCAGCGCCTGGGCACTGCGGCTTACATGGTCGACGCCGCCGAAGACCTGCGCGCCGAATGGTTCGAAGGCCGCCGCCGCGTCGGCCTGACAGCTGGTGCTTCGGCGCCCGACATCCTCGTCAACCAGGTCATCGTGCGGCTGCGCGAGCTGGGTGCTGTCAGCATCCGCAAGATGGAAGGCGTGGTCGAGGCCGTGCACTTTCCGCTGCCGCGTGGCCTGGGCGACCGCAGCATGGCCGGCCTGCCGATGACCGCGCAGTCCGATACGGCCCTGCATTCCCAACGCACCGACTGATCCCCCCGCCGAGACCTCCATGATCGACATCAACCTGCTGCGCCGCGACCTGGACGCGGTGGTCGCGCAACTGCAGCGTCGCAAGAACCCGCAACCCTTCCTGGACGTTCCGCGCTACAGCGCGCTGGAAGCCGAGCGCAAGCAGTTGCAGACGCAGACCGAACAGCTGCAGGCCCAGCGCAATGCGCTGAGCAAGCAGATCGGCCAGATCAAGGCCAAGGGTGGCGACGTCGGCACCGTGATGGCCGAGGTGGCCGGCATCGGCAGCCAGCAGGAAGCGGGGGCGGTGCGGCTGGAAGCCATCCAGGCCGAGCTGCAGCTGATGCTGATGTCGCTGCCCAACCTGCCGCAGGCCAGCGTGCCCGAGGGCACGGACGAAACCGGCAACCTCGAGGTGCGACGCTGGTCGCCCAGCGGTACCGAGCCTGTGGCCCTGGCCTTCAAGCCGCAAGATCACGTCGACCTGGGCGGCCCGCTGGGGCTGGACTTCGAGACCGGGGCGCTGCTGTCCGGCTCACGGTTCACGTTGCTTCGGGGCCAGATCGCCCGGCTGCATCGGGCGCTGTCGCAGTTCATGCTGGACGTGCACACGCTGCAGCACGGCTACACCGAGTGCTACACGCCCTACATCGTCAACCGCGAGATTCTCGAAGGCACCGGCAACCTGCCCAAGTTCAAGGAAGACCTGTTCTGGGTGACCCGTGGCGGCGACGAGAACCAGCCCGAGCAGTACCTCATCCCGACATCGGAAATTTCGCTGACGAACACGGTGCGCGGCCAGATTCTGGACGCCGCGGTGCTGCCCATCAAGCTGACGGCCCACACCCCGTGTTTTCGCAGCGAGGCCGGCAGTGGCGGGCGCGACATCCGCGGCCTCATCCGCCAGCACCAGTTCGACAAGGTCGAGATGGTGCAGATCGTCCACCCCGACCACAGCGACGCTGCCCTGCAGGAAATGGTGGGGCATGCCGAAGCCATCCTGAAGCTGCTGGAACTGCCCTACCGGGTGATGGCACTCTGCACGGGCGACATGGGCTTCGCTTCCGCTCGCACCTACGACCTGGAGGTCTGGCTGCCGGCGCAGGACACCTACCGCGAGATCAGCTCGTGCAGCAACTGCGAGGCCTTCCAGGCGCGCCGCATGCAGGCCAGATACCGCAACGCGCAGGGCAAGCCGGAACTGCTGCACACCCTGAACGGCTCGGGCCTGGCGGTGGGCCGCACGCTGGTGGCGGTGCTGGAAAACCACCAGCAAGCCGACGGTTCGGTGCGAATTCCTGCCGCACTGCAGTCCTACATGGGTGGGGTCAAGGAACTGCGTCCGTGATGCGCTAGACTAGCGGGCTTCGCCGACCGCGAACTTGCTGGAAAGCAGCAAACACCAGGAGAGGTGGCAGAGTGGTCGAATGTACCTGACTCGAAATCAGGCGTACCGCAAGGTACCGTGGGTTCGAATCCCACCCTCTCCGCCAACGACATCCGAAAACGGGCCCCCACGGGGCCCGTTTTCATTGGTAAATCGCGTTGCGCAGAGCCCGCGAACCGGCACCCTGGAAGTCCGCCGCATCGTCAAGCACAGGCGCTGGACTGATCCCCCTATGAGGGGAACGTGCCGAACGGTTCTGTTCCCATTGACCGGCGTTGCTGGCAAAGGCGCGAGAATGGTCCGCGATGTCGACCCCACCGCCACCGCCACCGCCACCGCCGCTCCAGCCGCGCAACCCGCTGCACGGCAAGTCCCTGGAGACCATCCTCACCGAGCTGGTGGCGCACTACGGCTGGGACGGCCTCGCGCAGCGCGTGGCCCTGCGTTGCTTCAGCAACGAGCCGAGCATCGGCTCCAGCCTGAAGGTCCTGCGCAAGACGCCATGGGCCCGCGAGAAGGTGGAGAGCCTGTACCTGTTCATGCTGCGCGAACTGCGGCGCGATGGCCTGCCCCGCCCAGCAAAGTAAGCGCCGAGCCCACATCGAATGACCTGGCAGCCTAGCCACCTGGCTTGCAGGCACGAGTGCGGGTTCTGATCTGCGAGGGGCGGCTGTCCGACAACCTGGAGCGGCGCCATTCCGAGCGTCCGACATCGCCAGCGATGCCGCTCTGCAAGGTGGTGTGCATGAGCCGAAGCGTCGCTCCATGCGCAACGCTGGGCCGCAGGCAAAGGTGATCACGACCGTCGGTGACGCAGCGGAAAGCGGCCTATCACCGTCGGGCAGTTTTTGGGAACCAGAGCCACAAGATCGGGTGCCGGTCAGCGGTCGGTCGTGCGGGCCTGACGTCGAATGGCAGAGCGAGGAGCGCACGCCCGACCTCACCGAGCCGGGCAAGGAAGTGGCCGAAGCCGAGCAAGAGGTCTGCCAGCTTCAGCCTTGAGCGCTGCGGCTCGGCGCACCGGTCTTCAACGCTTGGGCTTGAACGGCGTCATGCGCGCATTGAGCTCCACCGAGGCCACCTCGGCATCGGCGGCCAGGCGCTGGACCCGCAGGTCCAGCGCGGCCTGCGGGTCAGCTGCAGGCGTCATGGCCACCAGCGCACTGCCCACCCCCAGTGTCTGCACGTAATGCAGCGTCACGCCCTGGCGCCTGCCCAGAGCGTCCAGCGCGCGCTGCACGGTGGCGCGCGCCGGGCCCTCACGCCCGGCCTCCCGCAGCGCGCCCTGCAGTTCGGGGCGCTTGAACTGCAGGATGAGCTCGTCAGCGTGCACGGTGGTGTCGGGGTGCGGGACCACCGGGCCCGGCGACCCCGCCTGAGCGGCTGGCAGCCCCGCCGCTCCGGCCAGCGCGGCGCAGGCCGCCGCATGCCGGCAAGCCAGGTACAGGCGCTTCCACACCGTCCACTCACTGCGGCGAGTAGCGGCCCACCAAAGTGACGTTCGAGTACGCCGAGTAGGCGCGCACGTTCACGTGGTAAGTGCCGGCCTGGATGTTGGTGATGGTGCAGGTCTCCGTGTTGCCGCTGCGGTAGGGCCGGCAGTCGTAGCTGGTGGTGGTGGGCGCGGTGCCGAAGCGCACGTAGAGATCGGCGTCGCCGGTGCCGCCGCTGATCGAGAAGCTCAGGCTCGTGCGGCCTGCGGGCACCACCATCGTGAAGCGGTTGTCGGTGCCGGTGGCGCCGGAAATCACGCGGCCCACGTTGTTCTGCAGCACGTTGCCGGCCGGCGGGGGCGGCGTCGTGCCGCTGATGGCGGTGATGGCGGCATTGGCATCGACGATGCCGGTGCCGCAGCCGCTGCAGGCCTGCGGGAACACGCGGGCCGTGTTGCGCAGCGCGGTCTCGATCTCGGTCGGCGTGGCCGTGGGCTTGGCCTGGAACAGCAGCGCCGCCACACCCGCCACGTGCGGCGTGGCCATGCTGGTGCCGTTGTAACTGGCGTAGCTCTCAGCGGCGGGCACGGTGGTGCCGCTGTTCAGCGTCGAGAGGATGCCGGCGCCTGGCGCCGCCACGTCGACCACCGTGCCGAAGTTCGAGAAGCTGGCCTTGCCGCCGCTGCGCGTGGTGGCGGCCACGGTGATGACGCCGGTGCAGTTCGCCGGCCGGGCGTTGCTGGCGTCGACGTTGCTGTTGCCCGCGGCCACCACCACGGCCGTGCCCAGCGTGCGCGCGGTGTTGATGGCCGCCTGGTAGGTGGTGCCACAGGCACCGCTGCCGCCCAGGCTCATGTTGATGACCTTGGCCGGGTTGGCGTTGGCCGGTACGCCCGGCACACTGCCGCCAGCCGACCAGACGATGGCGTCGGCAATGTCGGCCAGCGTGCCGCCGCACTTGGCCAGCGCGCGCACGGGCACGATCTTCGCGCCGAAGGCCACGCCGGCCACGCCGGCCGCGTTGTTGGTGACGGCCGCGACGGTGCCGGCCACGTGCGTGCCGTGCCACGAGCTGTTGGCAGCCGTGGGGCGGCCGCACTCGCCGGCCAGGGACCAATCGCCTTCATCGCGGGCGTTGCTGTCGCGGCCGTTGCCGTCGCGCGCGGAGGCAGCGTCGGAGACGAAGTCGTAGCCGGGCAGCACGTTGGCGTTCAGGTCGCTGTGCGGCACGATGCCGGTATCGATGACGGCCACCACCACACCGGCGCCCGTGCGGCGGTCCCAGGCGGGCACGGCATTGATGCCGCCGGTACTTTCAAAGTAGTGCCATTGCTCGGGGTAGCGCGTGTCGTTGGGCGTGAGCAGCGGCTGCATCATCGCGTTGGGCTCGACCGACAGCACTTCGGGGTCCTGGCGCAGGATCTCGGCCAGGGCCGCGAGGTCGGTCTTGGTGTCGGCACTGGCGTCAGCCACGTCCACCAGCTGCGCACCGATGGCGAGCGCACGCACGTGCTTCAGCCGCGCACCCGTGCGGGCGGACAGCGCCTCCAGCCGCTGCATCACCCGGGTGCGTGCCGCGAAAGAGGCGCCGCTGCCGGCCAGGTCGGCCGCGGCCGTGTCATCGCGGTACAGCACGATCAGGCCCTGTGCGGGTTGCTGCGCGGCCTCGCGCATCGGCTGGAACTCTTCCTGGCCAGCGTGGGCCTGCGGGCCAAGGGCCCACAGGGCGGCCAAGGCGCAGGCGATCAGGTGTCGCTGGGGTCGAACTTGTCGGGGCATTTCAATTCCTTGCTGTGCAGTCGGTTGAAGAGTCGTGCCGGTGTGGCGACGGGTGCATGCCATTCACGGGATAGCACCTCCACAAACTGCAGCAAAGGCCGTGCCGGAAGGCGCCCGCTGCAGCCGTTGCCGCAGACCATTGTTCGGGGCCCCTGGCGATCGCGCATCCAGGGTCAACCCGCACGCAGCACAGGCTTCGGTCACAAGTCTTGCCTGCTGTCACTTCAATTGTTTTTGGAGGACCAGGATCCGGTTCGTGCGTGAAGCGGGGTCGTGACCTGGCGTGGAACGCAACGGCAGGATTCTTGAGCCCGCTCAAGCGCCCGCAGGCGACGGCTCGGCAATATGAACGCCAGAGTCCAGTCATGGTTCGGAGGTGGCAGATGCGTTGGTCATTCAGGCTTCGGTGGGTGGCGGTGATGTTCGCGGGCGGTCTTGCCCTGCTGCAGCCTTCGGTCGCGAGCGCGGACACTTTCTTCGACGGTTTCGACAACGGCGTGGTGGATCCCGACTGGTGGCTCACCGGAGCCGAGGGTGGGTCGACCTGGCAGGTCGTTGATTCGCGTGTCGTGATGACGCAGGGTGCCGGTGGCTTTGCCGCGCTGAGCTTCATCGAAGCCATCACCGGTGACTTCACCGTCAGCGTCGACTACGAGTTGCTGAACTGGCCGGCCGACAACAAGGAACGCCTGGTGCTGAACGCCTATGCGGGGCCGCAGGCGCAACTGCTGATCGAGCGAATCAGCGACGTGGTCTACGACCCGACACGGGTCGGCGAGGTCTATCTGACGGACTTCACCGGCCAGGGCATCCTCGGCACGCCTACCACCGACAGGTCGGGCACGCTGCGGCTGCAGCGCAGCGGGAATGTCGTCCAGGGTGCCTACTGGGACGGCACCGGCTGGGCGGTCATCGGCACCTACGCGGTCGCCGGTGAAGGCTTGGTGCCGCGCACGATGGGCTTCGGCATCTTCGGCGGGGATACGGTCACGCCGGGCGTGCGGGTGGCGTTCGACAACTTCCGCCTCGACGCCGCCAGCCTGACGGTGCCCGAGCCCGGCTCTGCCGCCTTGTGGCTGCTCGGCCTGGGCGCGGTGGTCTGGGCAAGGCGCCGCCACGGGCAGGCCTTGCGGCGCCGGCTGCGTTTGCGCTAAACGCGAGCAGGGGTCGGTGGTCCAACCGCCGGGCTTCAGTGGCTGGCCCGGCCCCCGGCCCTGTCGGCCGGGTTCCAGTTGGCGCTCGATCATCATGCCGCCGCCGCGAGGGTCGCCCGCAACCCGGTCACAGCAACAGCCGGACGGGTCGGGCGCAGCGCGCCTGTGGCGCGGGCGTCGCTTGCGGGCTTGCCAGCCGGGCCCTCAGGTGGCTGGGGGCGGCGCCAGCAGCGCCTTCAGCGCCGCCTCGTCCAGCGTCTCCTTGACCAGCAGTTCGCGCGCGCCGCGCTCGAGCGTTTCGCGCCGCTGCTGCAGCATCGCGCTGGTGCGCGCGAAGGCGCCCATCACGATGCCGCGCACGGCCTCGTCGATGCGCTGCTGGGTGTCGGGGCTGGTGCGCCAGCCGCCCTGCGCGTAACCCGGCATGTCCAGAAAGGCCTGGCGCTGCGGCTCATAGGCCACGTAGCCCAGTTCCTCGACCATGCCGTAGCGCGTGACCATGTCGCGCGCGATGTCGGTCACCTTGGCGAGGTCGTCGGCGGCCCCGGTGGACAGGTGGCCGAAGACCAGCTTCTCGGCTGCGCGCCCGCCTAGCAGCACCATGATCTTGTGCTCGAGCTCCTCGCGCGTCATCAGGAAGCGGTCCTCGGTGGGGCGCTGGATGGTGTAGCCGAGCGCGCCGATGCCACGCGGGATGATCGACACCTTGTGCACCGGGTCCGTGCCGGGCAGGCTCAGCGCCACCAGCGCATGGCCCATCTCGTGATGGGCCACCACTTCGCGCTCGCGCGGGTTGAGCACCCGGTTCTTCTTCTCCAGCCCGGCAACGATGCGCTCGATGGCCACCGTGAAGTCGGCCAGCGTCACTTCCCGGGCGTCACGGCGCGTGGCGGCCAGCGCCGCCTCGTTGCACAGGTTGGCCAGGTCGGCGCCCGAGAAGCCGGTGGTCAGCGCCGCGACCTGCTCCAGGTCCGTGCCCGCCGCGAGATGGATCTTCTTGACGTGCACGCGCAGGATCTGCACGCGGCCAGCCTTGTCGGGCCGGTCCACCAGCACCTGGCGATCGAAGCGGCCGGCGCGCAGCAGCGCCGGATCGAGGATTTCCGGCCGGTTCGTCGCGGCCAGCAGCACCACGCCCGAGGAGCTGTCGAAGCCGTCCAGTTCCACCAGCAGCTGGTTCAGCGTCTGCTCGCGCTCGTCGTGGCCGCCCACCGGCCCGGCGGCGCCGCGCGCGCGGCCCAGCGCGTCGAGCTCGTCGATGAAGATGATCGCCGGGGCCTTGGCGCGCGCCTGCTCGAACAGGTCGCGCACGCGCGCGGCGCCGACGCCGACGAACATCTCGACGAACTCGCTGCCGCTGATGCTGAAGAAGGGCACGCCGGCCTCGCCGGCCACGGCCTTGGCGATCAAGGTCTTGCCGGTGCCCGGCGGCCCGACGAGCAGCACGCCCTTGGGCATGCGCGCGCCCAGGCGGCCGTAGCCCTGCGGGTCTTTCAGGAAGGCCACGATCTCCTGCAACTCGGCCTTGGCCTCGTCCACGCCGGCCACGTCGGCAAAGGTGACGCCGGTGACCTTCTCCACGTAGACCTTGGCGCGGCTCTTGCCGATGCTCATGAAGCCGCCCATGCCGCCGCCCATCTTGTCGGCCAAGCGGCGGACGAGGAAGAACCAGAGCGCAAAGAACACCGCTGCCGGTGCCACCCAGGAGATCACGTCGCGCAGCAGCGTGCTCTCGAGCACACGGGTGTAGGGCACGTCGTACTTCGACAGCCGCTCGGCCATGGCCGGCTCGACGCGGTTGGCCACGATGACGGTCTTGCCGCCCGGCTCGGGCGACTTGAGCTTGCCGGTGATGGTGTTCTCGCCGATCACGACCTCGACCACCCGGCCCTCGGCCAAGGCTTTCTCGAACGCGCTGTAGGGCACCGGCTCGATGGTGCGCGCCGCCTGCCAGGTGGACTGTATCCACAGCAGAGCCAGCAGGGCCAGCAGCCAGTAGCCGACATTCCACTGCGTTTTCGGATTGGCCTGCATGTCGTGTCCTCGAAGGACGGCATCAGACGCCGGGCTGCAGCGGCTTGACCCTGCCGGACAGGGTCTGCAAGATGGCATGGCCCAGCGGGTTGCAGGTGTCGAGCACCTGCCGCGTGAACACCATACGCATCAGCCGCAGCAACCAGTCGAGGCTGCTCGCGGCGATGCTCGCGCTGATGCTCGAGCTGGTCAGCGGCACGACCCGCTGTCCGAAACGCGCGTCGAACGCCATCACCGACAGCCCGTGCCTGATCTCGCCCCAGGTCGTGCGGCGCACTTCGGTGACGGGGGGTGGCGTCTCATCGGCCCATCGCCTGCACCATGTCCAGGCGTGTGCGCAGCGCGGCGATCTCTTCCTCCAGGTCGGCGACCAGGGCGGCCAGTTCCGGCACGGCGTCGAAGTCACGCTCCAGCGCCGCCATGCGCACGGCGTGCCGAAGCGCACGTGCATCGAAGCGCCACTCTTCTCGGGCGCCACCGCCCATGGTGCCCAGCAGGCCCTGTTCCGCGCGCAGGCGCAGCCAGGCTTCGTCCACGCCGGCCAGGCGGCACAGCACAGCCACGTCCAGCCAGAACTCCTCGAGCGGGGCTTCCACGCACGGCAAGGACGTGTTCATGTCGCCTGCTCCCGTGAACGACGTTCGTCTTCGGCGGCGGCCACCTTTCGCGCGTCGAAGTCGTTCAGTTCGGCGGCCATCTGTTCATAGATCTTCTTCGCGCGCGGATCGTAGGCGCTGGGCAGGACCACCCGCACCGTCAGGTCCAGATCGCCCGGTGTGCGCGCCGGCAGGCCGCGGCCGCGCAGGGTGATGCGCTGGCCGCTCTGTGCGCCGCCCGGCACCCGCACCTGCAGCGTGCTGCCGTCGGGCAGCGGCACCGGCACGGCCGCTCCGAGTGCCGCTTCCCAGGGTGCGAGCGGCAACTCGGTGATCAGGTCGGCGCCCTCGACACGAAAGCGCGGGTGGGGCCGGAAATGCACCTCGAGCAGCAGATCGCCCGCCGGCGCCTGTCCCGCGCCGGCGCCGCCCTGACCGGCCAGGCGGATCAGCTGGCCGGCCCTGACGCCGGGGGGAATGCTGACTTCCAGCGTGCGTTCGACCAGCTGCAGGCGGCCCTGCGGATCGAGCTGTGGCGAGCGCAGCGTGATCTGGCGTCGCGCCCCCTTCCAGGCGTCCTCAAGGTCAAGCAGGACCTTGGCGCGGTGGTCTTCGCCTCGGGCCTCGAAGCCGTGAGCGCCCCGCGCGGCATGGCGCGAGCCGCGCCCCATGCGGCCGAACAGCTCGGCGAAGAAATCGCTGTACTCGCCGGCGTCCATGCCTTCGGCGCCGTTGCCTCTGAATTCGAAGCCTGCGTCCCAATCGGGTGGCGGCGTGAAGCGTTCGCCGGCCTGGCGCCCCTGACCGAGGGCGTCGTAGGCGGCGCGCCGTTCGGCATCCGACAGCACCGCATTGGCCTCGTTGATCTCGCTCATGCGCGCCGAGGCGTCGGGCTCCTTGCTGACATCGGGGTGGTACTTGCGCGCCAGCTTTCGGTAGGCCTTCTTGATGTCGTCGACGCTGGCGTCACGGGTGAGGTCGAGCACCTGGTAGTAGTCCTTGAACTGCACCGAAGCGATCCTCCGCGTCAGGCGTATCGGAGCGCCTTGCCAGGGGGTCTGAAGAAGCCCCTTGCGGCGCCTGGGAGCCGTCCTGAGCCGGCCATCGGACGGCTTGGAACGGGGCTGAGCAGCTCATCGCTGACGGTCAGAAGGGGAACCTGCCGGTTGGAGTCTCCGCGCGAACCGGCAACAGAGGTTGCGCGCGCTCAATGCATCGGTTTGCGCAGGCGGTTCACTCGCTGCTGCGCACCAGCAGCACCGGCACCGGGCTGTGCCTGGCCACGATCTCGGCGTCGCTGCCCATCACCCAGCGACTGACGCCGCGCCGCCCGTGGGTGCCCATCACGACGAGATCGCAGCCGCGTTCGTGCGCGCGGTCGGAGACCGTGTCGGCAATCCGGCCACCGGCGTCCTGGATGTCGGCTTCGGCGGTCAGCCCGGCGGCCTCGCATTGGGCGCGGGCCCGGTCGAGCAGGCCCTGCCCATGGTCGCGCAAGCCGCGCAGGAGCGCTGCCGAGTCATAGGCGACACCGCCTTCGGACAGGTACGGCGGCTGCTCCACGACATGCAGAAGAATCAGGTGCGCGGGCGCCTTCATGGCCAACGCAAGATCCACGGCCACCTGCAAGCCGCGCTGCGCGGTGTCGCTGCCGTCGATGGGAACCAAGATGCGCTTGAACATGTTCGATCTCCCGTGCAGATGCGCCCTGGCGCTGGTTGTTCAGACTAGCGCGGTTGGCGCATGCAGGATTGAGCCCGCTCATCGCGGCGCATCTCGACACGCCGCCATGCAGACAGGTAAAGGCCACCCGTTGAGCAGGCGCAATCGCCAGGCGCATGCGCAGTCGATCATGGGTACCCTCTCGTCGGCACGTGGCCTGCGGCCGGGTTGATGGCCGGCATGCACGCGCACTGCGCGACGCCCAGGACAAGGACAACCATGACCCGCGACGACATTCACCGGACTTTGCTGGCTGCGCTGGCCGAAGCCGCGCCAGAGGCGGGCGTCCGCCTGCTCGACCCCTTGTGCCCGCTACAGCAGCAGGTGGAACTCGCCCCGGAGCATTGGCTCGCTTTCCTTGGGGCAGCGCAGGAGAGGCTGGGTGTCGACCTGACCGATGCCGACACCGGCCTGCTTTGCACGCTGGAGCAACTCGAACACTACTGCGAAGAGAAACTCGCGCGCCGATCGTGACGCCGCGTTGACGGCGCTCAACCGGAACCGGCTGTGGCGCGCGAGCATCGCCGCATGGGCACGCAGTCAAGAGCGAAGCACAAGCCCGGCAGGCCGAAGGGTACCCGCGTTCATGGCCGCACGGCGATGCTGCCGAAGACGCAGGCTGCAAGCGTCACGAACGATCCTGTCGGGCGTCTGGATCTGGAGGGCGGCGACGTGGCGCCGTCGCCTTTCGACGACCCGCCGTGCGATGAGCCCGTGAGCTTCATCGAGGAAAGGCCGGGCCAGGCAGCGCCGGACGAGGGCGTTTCGGAGTTCGTCGAGCCGCCAGAGGCGTCAGAACTGTCCGAACCCCCGCATTGCCCCTGAGCACCTGCGCCCACCTGATCCAGGCGCTGGGCTGGCGCTGGCCAGGCCCCAAGCCCGGCTGAACGGCGCAGCTTCGGGCGGCTGTCGATACCCCGATCAGACCCGGTTCGACACGGGCGTACGGGCATAAGGGCGGTCCGGAGTCGTTGCCGGCTTTGCCCTGGGACGACACAGGGCTGTCGGCCTGACATTCAGAACCCGGTGTCCGCCTCGCGCTGCCGCTGCTCCTGCAGGGCCCACGCGCGGGCCTTGGCGGTGGCGATGCGAATCGCCTGGGCTTCGTCCATGCGCTCGCGCAGCAGGGCGTTCGCGATCTCGATGGCCTTGCGCCGCAGCTCGGGCGGCAGGTGGCGCATCGACGCGGGGGGTTGGTCCACGGTCCAGGGCATCTTCGACTCCGACTCTCAACTCAAACCAGCCTGAAATGACTGTCCGGCCTGCGGGCACGCTCGCCCAGTGCAACCGCGAGGGCATCGTCTGCCATGTCCAGCCAGGTGAACTTGAGCTTCTGCTGCGTGCTCTCGGGCACGTCATGCAGATCCTTGCGATTACGCGCAGGAAGCAGAACCTCGCGCACACCGGCGCGCTGCGCGGCCAGCACCTTTTCCTTGATGCCCCCGACGGGCAGCACCAGTCCTCGCAGGCTGATCTCGCCCGTCATCGCCAAGTCGTGGCGCACGGGACGGTCGCTGAAGAGCGAGGCCAGGGCGACGAACATGGCCACGCCGGCACTGGGCCCGTCCTTGGGTATCGCGCCCGCGGGCACGTGAACGTGCACGTCGACGTTCTCGAAGGCCGAAGCAGCCAGGCCGAGCGCCGGGGCCTTCGACTTCAGCAGAGTCAGCGCTGCCTGCGCGCTTTCCTTCATCACATCGCCGAGCTGTCCCGTGAGAATCAGGCGGCCGTTGCCGGCGACGCGAGTCGCCTCGATGAAGAGGATGTCGCCGCCCGTCGGAGTCCAGGCCAGCCCGGTGGCCACGCCGGGCAGGCTGCTGCGCAGGGCCACGTCGTGCTCGACGGTCGGCGGGCCCAGCAGCGCCTCGAGGTCGGCGCTTTCCACGCGCACTTGGCTGGCGCTGCCCTCGGCAACACGCAGCGCGGCGGCGCGCATCACGCGGCCGATCTCGCGTTCGAACTGGCGCACGCCGGCCTCGCGCGTGTAGCCCGTGGCAATCGTGTGCAGCGCGGCATCGCTCAGCTCGCACTGCCCGGCGCTCAGCCCGCAGGCCTGCAACTGGCGGCCCAGCAGGTAGCGGTGGGCGATCTGCAGCTTCTCTTCCAGCGTGTAGCCGGGCAGCTCGATCACTTCCATGCGGTCGCGCACCGGCGGCGGCAGGTTGTCGATGACGTTGGCGGTCGAGATGAACAGCACGCGGCTGAGGTCGAAGGGCACACCCAGGTAGTTGTCGCGGAAGCTCGCGTTCTGTTCGGGGTCCAGCACCTCCAGCAAGGCGGCATAGGGGTCGCCGTGCATCCCCGACGAGATCTTGTCGACCTCGTCGAGCATCATCACCGCGTCGCGCGCGCCGGCCTTGCGAAGGCCCTGGACGATGTTGCCGGGCATCGCGCCCACATAGGTGCGGCGGTGGCCACGCAGTTCGGACTCGTCGTGAACGCCGCCCAGCGAGACGCGAACGAAAGGCCGCCCGATGGCACGTGCCACGCTCTGCCCGAGCGAGGTCTTGCCCACGCCCGGCGGGCCGACAAAACACAGAATCGGTGCGCGGCCCTGCGGATTGAGCTTCTTCACCGCCAGGTATTCGACGATGCGCTGCTTGGCGCGCGCCAGTCCGAAGTGGTCGGCCTCCAGCGTCTGCCGCGCCGCGCCGAGGTCGATCGACAACTCGGCCGGCGTGGCCCAGGGCAGCTCGGTCATCCACTCGATCCAGGTGCGCAGTGTCGACGCTTCGCCCGTGGCGTCATGCATGCGCTCCAGCCGCTGCAGTTCCTTGCGCACCTGCGCCTCGATCTCGGGTGGCATCTCCGCGGCGCTGATGGCGTTGCCCAGGCTGGCCAGTTCGCGCGCGCTCTCGCCGTTCTGGCCGAGTTCCTTCTTGATGGTGCGCAGCTGTTCCTCGAGCAGCGCACGGCGCTGCCGGTCGTCGAGCTGTTCCTTGGTGCGGGCGCCGATCTCATGCGACAGCCGAAGCACCTCGAGCCGGTGGCTGACGATCTCGAGCACCTTGGCCAGGCGCTCTTCGGTCGACAGCATTTCCAGGATCGCCTGCTTCTCTGCCGGCTCGGCCTCGAGCAGGCTGGCCGCCAGGTCGGCCAGGTGCGAGGGTGAGCGCGTGCCCTGCAGCACACGCGCCAGTTCAGCCGGTACGCCGGGCATCAGCGACAGGATCTCCATCCCACGTTCGCGCAGCTGCAAGGCCAGCGCCTCGGCACGCGTGGAATGGGCGTCCACCTCGTCCAGGTGCTCGAACCGGGCGGCCAGGAACGGGGCGCCTTCGACCGGCTCGACGAGGCGGATGCGCTGCAGGCCCTGGCAGACCGCATGGGCCTGGCCGTCTTCGCTGCGCTGGACCTGCAGGACCTTGGCCAGGGTGGCCATGCCGCACAAGCCCTCCAGACCGGGGTCGTCTTCCTGCGCGTCCTTCTGCAGCACCAGCGCCACCTGCCTGTTGCCGGCCAGCGCGTGTTCGAGGGCTGCCACCGATTTCGGTCGCCCCAGAGTCACCGGCGTCAATACATGAGGGAAGAGCACCACGTTGCGCATCGGCAGCAATGGCACCGTGTCATCGGGCAACACGGGGGGCGAAGGGGGCGTCGGACTGTCTTGCGTCATGACCTGTTTCTCCAGCGCAAGGCTAGTCCGCGCAGGCTCGCCGTCGTTGAGCGCGCGCAACCCTTGTCACATGCGCTGGCGGGCACCGCGGCCAACGTCAGCGACCTGTACACGGCCGGTTCGCTGCTGCGTGGCGAGGAAGAAGAGGTCTTCGACGACGCTGGCGCCGAGCGCGTTGAGAAGATGCGGGCCAGCATCCGCGCCAATGTCGAGCACCTGTTCCGCGTCATCAAGTGCCAGTGTGGGATCACGATGGTCCTCTATCGATGAACAGAATCGCCTGGCGAGCACCGGCGGCAAGCCAGTGCCCCAGTGGTGCCCGCAGAACCGGGGCAGAAGAGGCTGACACCAAGCCGCCCCCGCACGAATGTGGCCAAGCCAGTCACGCTCAGTGCAGTTCTGCGAATTCGCATGCTGAGCGAACCGGTTGTGCGGACCTTCCCTAACGTTAGGGGTTCGTGCAGTTCTGGCGCAGGCCTAGCATGCATTCACGTGCTGAGGGCGATGTCCGAACTGAGAGTTTTTGAACTTCGCAGTTGAGGCGAGGCATCAACTGCGCGGTCAGGAGGTGTGCCATGGCGGAAAAAGGCAAGATTGCGTCTTCGGCTGCGCCAGTCAACGTCGGCGCAGCGCCCCTGGCGACCAGTGGCCCATCTGCCCATGCACCCGGCGATGGCTGTGACGAGACCTGCTGGTTCCGATCTTCCGACGACGTCCGACATGGCTTTGTGCGCGGCATCGCCAAGTTCGACCTGAAGCCAGTCACCTACAACCAGATCGGCGAAATGGCGATCTTCGAAGGTGACATCGCGCTCGGAAGTGAAGAAGAAATGGCAGCGATGGCCTCCGCCGTGGCTGCCGAGACGGCGGACAGCGTGCGCGAGACAGCCGATGCCACCAGACCGGGCGAAGTCGTCCACGGCGTCGGCTTGCCGGGGCTCCGGTTTCGCTGGCCCGACGGACTCATGCCTTACACCGTGGTCCCGGCACTGCGCAATGTCGTCAATCAGGCGATCGAGCACTTCCGTGTCAACACACGCATCCGTTTCGTCGAGCGCACCGCGGCGAATCAGGCGCAGTTTCCCAACTGGGTGGCTTTCGAGCAGCAGGACGGTTGCTGGTCGCAGGTCGGCATGCGTGGCGGCAGGCAGGTCATTTCCCTCGGGGCCGGTTGCGAAACGCTCGGCATCGCTGTTCACGAGATCTGCCACGCGTTGGGGCTCTGGCACGAGCAAAGCCGGGAAGACCGTGACCAAGCCGTTCGCATCGTCTGGGCCAATATTCAGCCCGGTCGTGAGCACAACTTCAATCAACAGATTGCAGACGGAGACGACATCGGAGGCTACGACTTCGGCTCGATCATGCACTACGGGCGCCGCGCCTTCTCCCGGAACAATCAGGACACGATCGTGCCAACGGGCGGTCAGGCCATCGGTCAGCGAAATGGGCTCTCGGCAGGTGACATCGCCGCCATTCGCGCGATGTATCCGCAACTCGAACCGACGACCACCTGGCGTGGCACGCAATTCAGCGGGTCACTGGCGCCGGGCCAGACAAACCAGTGGTTCACGCACAGCTGGCCGTCGCACTGGTTCGTCGTCTGGACCGTGGTGCCGACGGCGCCTGTCGTCGATGGCCCGGCCCAACTCGAACTCACGGTCCGGATCTCGCGCCAGAGCGATCGTGCCAACGCCCGCCTGGTGAAGTACCACCTCTTCGTACGAAACCTGACAACTGCCAACGTCAGCTTCCAGGCCCGCTACGAAGTCTTGGGTTGGCACCCCAGCTTTCTCTGATCGGGAGCATCCGTCATGCGCATCGTGATCGAACTGGATGGCACCACGACGGTGGACAAGCCCCTTAGCGAGCCGTCAACTCCAGCTGCGGCCGAGGCTGCACCCTCTGACGGCGGCGGGGCGCCTGGCTCCGGTCTCGTCACGGCAAGCTCGGACAACGACGGTGGTGGCCCGTCAGCGGATCTACTGGACTCGATTGCCGCCGCCCAGAGCGCGAGCGGCGATAGCCCTGGCCAATCGGGTGGAACCGATGGCGGCGCGGCCCCAGCAACGCTTTGAGAAGGACAGCAAAATGGCGATCAGCTTTGGTACGCAGTTCACCGGCACCTTGGCACCCGGCCAGACGCAGACCTGGTTCACGCACAGTTGGAATGCCAACTGGAATGTCGTCTGGATGTGTGTCCCGACGGCACCCGTGGTCGACGGGAATGCCCAGATCGAGTGGACCATACGAAACACGCGACAGGCTGCGAACCTCGTCAAGTGGTTCATCACGGCCAAGAACCTGACGGGCGGGCCTGTGTCTTTCCAGGCCCGATACGCCATACTGAATGCGTGAACTGCCCTGTGCCCCCAACCGCGCCTGCCGGTGAAATCCGGACCTTGTCCGGCCGGATCAGACTTGCGGCTGCCGTACCACCCGGGACCATCGCGCAGGTCAAGGTTGAGGACGTTTCTCGCCTGGATGCGGCCGCAATCCTGCTTGCCGAGGTAGCCCTGCCCCTGCCTGCTGGTGCGTCGGCCGGTACCGAACTGCCTTTCAACTTGGATGTCACCGTTCCCCAGGACCAGCCCAGCATCGGCGTGCGCGTGCATATCGACTCAACGGCATCGGGTGACGTGACGTCGGGCGACCAGTTGTCAGTACGAGCTCACCCGGTGCTTACCCACGGTGCACCGGACTTTGTGATCGTCGAGGTGGTTTCCGTCTGAAGCTGAGTGCTGTGCCCCGGTCGATGGCCTTGCAGGTTTGGCAGCGGCGCCCCTGCCACAGCCATCCCTTGGCTCCAGGCTTGCCCGAGATTGCCGTGCGATCTGGCATTGAAGATCTCCGCTCGTCTTTGGACGACCTGAAGAAATCGATCGCGCGTAACAAGGCCGGCGCCCAGAGCCGAGGCCCTCGGCGCGCGGTCGACTGCGTCAGCGTCCGCGGCGCTCAGCCGCCCCGCGTGTCGTGATGCTGCCAGACGCCACCCTCGACGCGCACGGACCAGGCGTGGTGGCAGTATCCCGGTGCCGCGGGGATGACGGTGATCTCCGCGGCGATGTCCTGCCCGGCATGCACGGCGACGGGTGCGCGCAAGGCAAAGACGAACTGGCCCCAGTGGGTGGCAGGTTCGCCCGGCGCGTTGCTCAGATGCGACCCTTCGCCGAAGCCGCAATCGAACCAGGCCACCAGCCCTTCCAGCACCGCCGGGCGCGTGGCTTTCCAGCGCAGGGCTGCACGGAAAGGCAGGCGTGCCTGCTGCACGGTCAGGGTCGCGAGGTCGGTGCACCACATGGCCTGGGCAGGGCCGAGCAGGGCCTCGGCAGGCAATCCCCGGTCTGACCAGCGCAGAACGGTGCCCCCAGGCGTCGCCGCCGCAGACACCGGCCGTGTCAGCGTCTGCACCTGTTCCACCGGCGCTGCAAGAGCGGTGACGCGTGCAGGCAGCAGGCGGCCTCCCGGCCGCAACCAGCGGTCGCGCGCCACCAGGGCCATGGCGACGAGGTTCTCGTCGATGCCGAATGCACCGAGCCATTCGCTGACGACGACGTCGACCGGCTCGGGCACATCGACTTCGGCGACATCGCCTTGCAGCACCTGGATGCGGCCGCCCCAGGAGGCCGTATTGGCGCGCGCCAGGGCCGCAGCCGCCGGCGAAAGCTCGATGGCATAGACGCGGCGCGCACCGGCACGGGCCGCCATCATCGACAGCACGCCAGTGCCAGCGCCGACATCGAGCACCACGTCTGCTGGTCCCACGCTGCGGCGCAGGGCGCGGTCGAAGGCGCGGTTGCGCACCGTGTCGGCCAGCATGGCCCGGTGGATCGCGTCGCGGTGGTAGATGTCCAGCGCCATCAGGGCTGCCCGCTCAGTGTCTGCTGCGGCGCGGTGCGGGTGCAGCAACGCCCACGCCTGGGGCAGTCATCGCTGCGCGCCTGGCAGCGGCGCATCGAGGTCGCCAGGGCCTGCTGCCAGCAAGTACAGCGTGCGCGTTGCCGGCGCCAACACCAGAAACTCATCCATGGCGCGGTCGACGAAACCGCCTGCGGCCTGCACGCACCAGCCCTGCGAGGCACCCAGCAGGCACAGGTTCTGCGCCACATGGCCTGCCTCGAAGAGCATGTAGCGATAGCCACGTGCGGCGTAACGTGCCTGCAGTCGCCCCTGGGTTCCCACCAGGGCCAGCATCATGGGCGCGTGGGCCATCCAGGGTTGGCCCAGCGTCCAGCATGTCAGTTCTCGCGGGAAAAGGCCTTGCCGCCTCAAGCTCAGGCTGTGCGCGACAGCGTCGTAGGCATACACCCCTGGCGCCAGGCCGCAGACGCGCTGCGAGATGACCAGGGCATCGACAGGGTAGGCAGCGCCCGCCGATGGCACGGCGCGGTGCACGCCATGGGCGTCACTCGACGTGAGGCCCAGCGAGAGCTGCAGCATCCGGGCGAGGGCGTCGAGCGTGATCTGCGCCCCGGGGTCGAAGGCGCGGCCGGTGCGGCGGGCGGTGATGGCCTGTTCGAGCGAAGGTGCGGGCAAAGGCAAAGCCGGTGGCAGCGGCAACGCCAGGGCCGCAGGCGCAGCCGCCGGGGCCGGTGGTTCGGGCATCGGCATGCCTGGTACCGGCTGCATCGACGTCTGCCTGTGAAAGACCATGGCGGCGTTTTCTTCGATAGGCAGCATCTCGGGCCTGTCTTTCCGAACGTCAGGGAAACGGGTGAGGGGCGGCGTTCAGCCCCGCCGGCGCAGTCGCCGCGGTGCGAAAGCCCATGGCCCGGGGCGCGGCATACAAGCGTGTGCCGCCGAGGTGACGCTGCCGGTTGCCGAAGTCGATCGGCTGCATGCCGGGCACGACGACCTTGACGACATGCAGGCCTTCGGCCGCCACGTTGGCCGCCGTCAGCTCGATGGCCCAGGCCTCCAGGCCGCGTGCGGCCAGGCGCTGCACGGCCGTGTCGAGCAGCACCAGCACATCCTCCTCGGCCGCGCCGACGGCCTGTGGCGGCAGCGCGCGGTGGCAGCTGCGCGGATGCAGGAAGAGATCGAGGTGGGGCAAGGCCGACGGGTGCGCGTAGAAAAGCCCGTGCTCTTCCGGCGTCTGAACTTCGCGCATCGGAACCACCCGGCCCGGGTTGGCCCGATGCAACCAATGCCCACTGCTCAGTTCACCGAGGGCCTTGACGACGGCACGGTCCATCGACAGATCGGCCGCCGTGGCCACCGCCGCAGCGGGCCAGCCCGGCGCTTGCGAGCTCATCATCACCAGCACCGCCGGGATGCCGATGTCGGTGGTGATGTCGCTGCAGTACAGGCGCACCGGCGCCGGGGCAAAGCGTTGCAGCGCTTCACGCACCATCGGGCTGCGCAGCGAGCCCAGGTCCAGCGAGGGCACGGCCAGGCGTTGATACCAGGCAATCATCAGCGCGTCACGCTCGACCACTTCGCACAAGGCGCCGAGCAAGGCTTCTTCGAGCGAGTTGCCGCAGGCGTAGCCACTGACCGGACAGAGGTCGAAGGCATCGCCCGTGCTTCGCGGTTCGTAATAGAGATGGGCCAGCGTGGCCGGCACGAAGCCGGGCTGCTGTCGCGTCAGCGAGTAGGCCATCACCCAGCCGATCACGGTGTGCTCGTCGACGCGCTGGAACGCGAAGCCCGGCGCGGCGCGCTGGTCGGCGTGGAACATGTCGCAGGCCGCCAGGTCGGCATGGGCACCCAGGGCGCGCGCGGGCGCCATCTGGACTTGCGGTTCCCACTGGAGCACGCTGCTGCGCTCGACAGATTCGCCCACCGCCTTGGCCGTGGCCAGCGGCCAGCTCAATGCCGAGCCGCCCGTGCGCAGGCGGCCAGGCCGACCGCGCCTGTGCGCTGCGCCAGCGCCGGCCCACGCATGCACATGGGCAAACCGTGGTTCGGCACCGCAGACAGGCTGCCTTTCCAACGAGAAGATCGGCCCGCGCTGTGGATGCAGCAAGCGCGGCAGGGCCCGCAAGGTGGCGCTCAGGGGTGCACGGTGCCGGCTCTGCAATCGCATCTGGGTGGGAAAGGCATGGCGGGGCATGGCCACACGGCGATGCCCGGCATCACATCGTGCCGCCTTCAGTCATCCGCCCGGATTGACCAGACACCGCGGCGGCGGCAGGCAACGGGGTGGCGGAATGCAACGCGGGGGTGGCAGGCACCGTTGTGGGATGCACACCGGCGGCAAGCAGCGTTGCGGGATGCAAGGCTGCGGGATGCAAGGCTGCGGAATGCAGGGAGGTGGAATGCACCGCGGCGGCGGCAAGCAGCGCTGGGGTGGCAGGCACGGGGGTGGCGGTGGTGCACAGCGCGGCGGCGGCAAGCACGGGGGCAGGCAACGCGGCGGCGGAACGCAGCGCGGCGGCGGGATGCAGCGTTGTGGCAGGAACGCAGGTGCGCTGCCCCCGGTATCGTCGCCATAAGCCTCGTAGCCACCAGTCATGTCGTAGCCGGCATAGGGGTCGCCATAGCTGCCGTAGCCGCCGTAGCCGGACATGTCGTAGCCCGCATAAGGGTCGGCGTAACCGGACATGTCGTAGCCGGCATAGGCATCACCGGCACCGGCTGCGTAGTAGTTGGCATAGGGGTCGTAGCTGCCGTACGCATCGTAGGACTGGTTGTCCATGGGGAGCTCCTTCCTGTCACCAGTGGCGGGGTCCAGCTCTTCGACCTTGAGCACCTGGTTAGTTTCGGGATTGACGTGGTAGACGAATTGCTTGGTCTCCACCGGGGCGTCGTCGCCTGGCGGCGCTGCAGGCTGGCCGGCGCTGCCCTTTGCATCGTCGCCAGGTGGCGGATTGCGAATGGCCATGCTTGTGCCTCCTTCTGCCACGCCTCATCGGAGAGGGACCTGTCGAGCCGGCAGGCCAGCCTCTGCGCCGATGGGGGGCTCCGACAAGGAAGCCAACCACCAGCTTCAGCGTGCAGGATCAGTGTCGATCCGCCACCGGCAGGCGTGTATCCCTAGGTTGGTGTCGCGCTGGCGGGCGCCGCGGCGCGGGGTCGCGCAGCGGCCTCAGCCGAAGACCGGTCGGGCGTCCTGCCCGAGGCCTTTGACGACGCTGGAAGAGCGGTCGCGCCGCGCACCCACTGCGCGGCCGGAGTGACGCTGGCGATGCGCTTCACCAGGCCATGCGGCCGGTGCAGCCGCCGGTGATTTGGAGGCCGTCGATGTCGGCGGCCGACTTGCCACCCATGCCCCCGGTTGCGCCGCAGTGCGCACGATGCGTTCGCGATCGGCATCGATCAGCGCCGATCCGATGGAGAGCCTGTATCGGTGGCTGCGGCTGACTCAGCCGTTCTCGGCCAAGGCGGGCACCCGTTGCTGCCGCGGCGCCAGAACCGATTCAAGCCGGATGTGCCGTCGACCAGCGCAACGAAGCCGTGGCCGTGCGTGGCCGTGCGTGGCCGTGCGCGGCCTCGATGGCGGGGTCGACGAGCACGACGTCCCCGTCGTCGAAACCGGCTCGGCGCGATGGCGCGCGGCAAAGCGGACAACCGGTGTTGGCAATGCTAGCGGTCGACGTAGGTGAAGCCGCTGCCCTGGACGGTGTTGAAGTCCACGTCATAGCCGATGCCGTCATAGCAGGCGACAAAGGCCCTGAAGAACGCTGCTGGATCGGTGATGGCATAAACGCCGCAGTTCGGATCGAAGAAGTACAGCGTGCTGCCACGGCTGCGGTAGGCGGCCACCGCGTGCCCGCCACCCGGCTTCTCGAGGGTCCGGCCTTTGGCCTTGAAGGCGATGTAGACGCCGCGTCCGGCCTTCAGGAACTGCACGTTGCAGGCGTTGACGAAGGACTCGACGACCTGGGTGTCGACCACCGACACCCGGTTGATGCGGATGCTGCCGTCGCGGTTGTGATGACGTTCCTCGGCGATGCGGGAGCGGGTGACCATCGGCTGGAAATCAGCGGCCTTCGCGCTGGGCTCCAGGCCGTGCTGCTTCAGGATGGCCTCTGGCGAGGGGCTCTGGGCATAGGCCAGGAACTTCGGCACGTTGAAGCTGACGGTCTCGAGATTGCGGCCTGCGTGGACGGCGTCACCGGCCGACTTTCCCTTGAAGGCCGGATGCGACGACGAGCCGAGCTTTTCCTTCAGCCAGTGCGCGGCGAGCGCCGCGCACATGCCCTTCTTGATGCCGTCGAATTCGCTGCTCGACAGCTTGACGGCATTGATCGCGTCGCTAGTGGCGGCCTTCTGCGGGTCGAGCTCGGCGATCGAGCGGCCTTGCTTGAACTTGTATTCCTTCGTCGCGTGCTGCTTCAGCGCTGCGAAATTGTTGTTGCCAGCCACTTCGGACTCCGCTTCGGTGATTCGGCTCGTCGGCCGCTGAGATGTTGCGCGGTGAGTGTGGCAGACGAAGCCCGCGGCGTCACGTCGGTCGTCGTGCGCCAGGCCCGTTCAGCCGGTGTCGGAAACAGCGCCCGGCAAGGGCGCGTGAACCCGCTTGGCGCCTTCCACGCAGCGCTACGTCGCGCAGTGCCTCGGCGCGGCGTATCGCCTCGAACAGGCAGCTTCGGCGGCGAATGCCCAATCGACGATGGGGCAGCGGCAGGCCGGCGTTCTGTCCACTGAAGCGCAGGCGGGACAGCAGAGGGCCCGGCCATGCAGCGCCCCGCACCGGCGTGAGGTTCGCACTGCCGGTGGTGGCGATCAGGGTCGACTGGAGGCCCGCAGCGGCCGAAAGGCTTGCGCGTGGCACGCAGCACCCCGTCGATGACCGCTCTTCACCTGCCCGAACTTGCGCTGTCGGCCCTTCAGCGAAATCGGCGGCCCTCAATTCGTCGCCCGAAGCGATCGGTCGCACTGGCACCGAGGGCCCCGAAGCTGGGCCGCAGCGGATGGCACCCCGGTTCACTGCGAGCCTTACCGTCTGGAACAGACCGCGCTGTACGGCCTGGTGCAACAGCAAGCCGCCACCTTCACCGCCGAGCCCGGGGTGGACTGAGCGCCGCTGCTCGAGCGCCCGAGGCCATGGCAGGCCATGACTGGAGACTGACGATGGCGCTGCCCGCTGCATTCGGGCCGCGGGGCCTTGGACTAGGGAAACCTGCGTGGTAAAAGCTGCAAGCAAGCCCAGCGCCACAACTGTCGGAGACCCAGGATGCCCGGACCCCTGAGCGATCACGAGCGAGAGCTCGTCAACACGGTCATATCCACCCATGCCGCCGGCGAGCGCGCGGCCTGGTGCCAGGAGGTACTGCAGTACCTCGGCCGCTTCAAGTGGGCCGGCAATACCGCAGACTGGGCCAGCGACGACACCGAAAACCTGGCAATGAACTGCTGGTGCGCGCCGATCTACATCGCCCACAAGAAGGGTCGGCTGAAGAAGAAGACCGTCGACGATTTTTCGATGAAGGCCTTCCAGTACCCCGAGCTGTCGAAGCTGCACGCATCACAGCGTGCGGCATTCGAGTTCCTCAAGGGCGCGCTGGCCGGCGCCGACGAAGGCGTGCCGGGCGACCTGCTCTTTTTCTATCTCGACAGCCTGGAGGGCGTGTACGGCAAGGATGTGTACGCAGCCAGCGTTCCGCTGGACAAGTGTCCCGTGCACGTGGCCGTGAACATGGGCCCGGGCAAATGCGTCAGTCTCTGGCAGACACCCAACGACTACGACAAATACCAGTACTGCGACACGCGCGACCTGGTGGCGGCCATCGAGCGAGACCGCAAGGCCAAGTGCCGTTTCACTTCCATGGAGCCATTCTGGATCGTCGGCAAGAAGAGCAAGTCGGCCTGCTACATCACCACCGCCACCTGCCTGTCACAGGGCCTGCCCGACGACTGCCACGAACTGACCACCCTGCGCTGGTTCCGGGACGAGGTCGTCGTGTCGACACCAGAGGGCCGGCGCCGAGCCGCCGAGTACTACGCCAGTGCGCCCGCCATCGTGGAGTGCATCGATCGCCGCGACGACGCTGCAGCCGTCTACGCGAATATTCATCGAACCTACATCCTGCCGTCGGTGGGGGCGGTCGAGCGCCATGACTACCGGCGCGCGTACGCGCTCTTCGAGCACATGGTGAAGACGCTGCGCGCCGACTTCGGCCGCTGAGCGCATCGTCATCACTTGCTGCAGCAGGGCCTCCGCCGCGCGCCCGCGACCATGGGCACGGCGTCGACCGTGTGGATAGCCAGCCGGAGCGCACGAAGGTGACAGCGCTCGGCTCCAGCTGGCTGCCGAGCCTGTCGGTAGTGAACATAGACCCCGACAATGCTGGCGAGTCCTGCCGCAAGCGAGTGCTGGCGCAGCTGCGCGTTGCCGCTGGCGATGCCGAACGCGCCGCCGTTGGGGACAGGTTTTTCTAGCGCCCTGTCTCCGTCCCGAAGATATCGAGGGCGGCACCCCGAACACGGCAGGCCAATGCATGGCCGTCGTTTTCCGACTGCGGAAAGAAAGGTGTCCTGTAGCTGCGGAGCTCGCGGCAGCCCGCCGAAAGGGCAGCGTTGCGCGAAGTGTCCGCCTGGCTCGCGTGCGCAGGGCTGCAGCGCGCAAGACCCGGCCGGCTCCTCCTGGGTCGACGGAGATCTGAACCCGGGCACATCCTTGCGCTCTGCACAAATCAGCGTCGGCGCCCCGGCGCGACGGGCTTGCACCGGCCACCAGAGCGCCTTCGCCTACGCCAGGTCGCTCATCGCCAGGCCGTTCGCCCGTCTCGCCAACCCGTGGCGACCGGGCCCGCCTCGGGTTGTAGCGAACACCGGCTCGTGGCCGGGACCAGGTTTCCCAGGGGGTCGCCACAAGCTCCAGCGAATTCTCCAGCGAGTTCTGAAACCGCACACGGACCGCTCTGGCGAGCAGGCGCCTCAGACAGGTCAACCACGGGCCGGAACGGCTGCAATACTGGCGTTCAGGGGTCGCGGCTGGAAGTGTCCTGCGTGTCAGCAGTGTCAGTACACGGCCTTCCGATGCAGTTGCTCAGCCGGGATCCTCTCCCGGTCGATGCTGGCCACCTGGCAACGACTGCTGTCGCTGACTTTCTTGGCGGTGTGAACGAAGGTCAAGTGTCAAGGTAGACCGGTCGTTCGCTGAAAAAACCGCCGCCGGCCTGTGCCCGCTCAGCGTACCGTGGGTGCGCGCCGCAGGTTGAGCAGGTTCCCGCCCAGGATCAGCGCGACGCCCAGTGCGGTGAACAGGTCCACCCGCTCGGCATACACGGCCCAGCCCGCCGCTGCGGTCAGCGGCACGCGCAGGAAGTCCATCGGCACCACCACCGTGGCGTCGGCATGTTGCATCGCGCGGGCGAAACAGTAGTGCGAGAACGTGCCGCAGAACGCGACGACCACCACCCAGCCCCAGGCTTCGGCTGACGGCCACTGCCAGGCCAGCAGCGCGGGTACCAGGCCGATGACGCTCTGCACCACCAGCATCCAGAAGCTGACCTGGATTGCCGTGTCGGTGCGGGTCAGCGACTTGACCATCACCACCGACACCGCGAAGCCCACCGCCGCGGCCAGTGCGACGAGTTGGCCCGGGTTCAAGCCGGTGGCTGCAGGCCGCACGATCACCGCCACACCCGCCAGGCCCAGCGCCACGGCCAGCACCTTCCAGCGGTTCATGCGCTCGCCGAGAAAGGCCACCGCCAGCGCAGCCGACCAAATCGGCATCGTGAACTCGAGCGCCACCAACTGGGCCAGCGGGATCAGCGTGAGCGCGACGAACCAGCCGTACTGGGCCGCGTAATGCACCACGTTGCGCGCGACATGCTCCGGCAGGCGCAGCGTCTTCATGGCTTGGATGCCGCCGGCGGCCTGGACCAGCGGCCACAGCATCACCAGGCCAAGCACCGAGCGCAGCAGCATCACCTGGAACACCGACAGCTCGCGCGTGGCCTCCCGGCCGGCCACCGCCATGACCACCATCAGCGTCAGCCAGCCGGCCATCCAGGCGGCAGCGCGGGGGACGGAGGCCGAGGGCGTGTGCATCTTGTGCAGGGTAGCCCATGCCAGGGCAGGCCAGGCGCGGCTCGAAGTCCGCCGGGTCCTTGGAGCGACCTCGGTCTGCGGCTGCCATGGCCCGAACGGCCCGTGCGTCACCGAACAGACGCATGAACGCGCCGATCCCACCATCGCGCGGTTATCTCCCAACGAGTCAAGAGCCCCCGGAACCGCTCACGTGTCCGGCGGCGACAGCCGCGTTGCACAGACGATGGCCACTGCCTCGTGCATCAGCGCGGGCGGGTCAGCACTTCCGCCGCTCCGCACTGACGGCGACGGGCACTCGGCCCAACGTCCCCAGCGGGCGGCATGTATCTCTTGAAAGGAACTCCCATGATCTCCGCCCGCGGCTATGCCGCCCATGACCCGCAAAGCCGCCTGCGCGCCTTCGCCTTCGAACGGGAAGAGCCGCGCGAGCGTGATGTGCAGATTCAGGTGCTGTTCTGCGGCGTCTGCCACTCCGACATCCACCAGGCCAAGAACGAGTGGTCGAACACCGTATACCCGTGTGTGCCGGGCCACGAGGTGGTCGGCCGCGTGACGAAGATCGGTGCTGGCGTAACGACGCACGCCGTGGGCGACATCGTCGGCGTGGGCTGCATGATCGACAGCTGCCGTCACTGCAAGCCGTGCAAGCTGGGGCTGCAGAACTACTGCGAAGGTCCGAACAGCTGGCTGGCCACCTACAACGGGCCCATGGTGCCCGCCAAACTGGCGCCTGACGGCATGAACACCTACGGACGCGACAACACCTACGGCGGTTACTCCGACGTGCTGGTGGTGAGGGACGACTTCCTGATCAGGATTCCTGCGGCCCTGAAGCCCGAGGTCGCCGCGCCCATCCTGTGCGCGGGCGTCACCACCTACTCACCCATGAAGCACTGGGGCGTGCAGGCGGGCCAGAAGGTCGGCATCATCGGATTCGGCGGACTGGGCGACATGGCCATCAAGCTGGCACTGGCCATGGGCGCGCAGGTCGTCGTGTTCACCAGCACCGACGCCAAGCTCGCGGAAGCGCGCAAGCTCGGCGCCGACGCCGTGCTGGAGAGTGACGCCAAGGCCCTGGAGGCCCATGCGTCCAGCTTCGACTTCATGTTGTCCACGGTGCCCCAGCGGCACGACCTGAACGCCTACCTGCCGATGCTGAAGCGCGACTGCACGCTGGTGGTGGTCGGTGCGCTGGAGGTCATGGCGCCCGTGAACAACCAGCAAGTCGCCTTTCACCGTCGAAGCATCTCGGGGTCGCTGATCGGGAGCATCGCCGAGACCCAGGAAGTGATCGACTTCTGCGCCCGGCACGACATCGGCCCGGACATCGAGATGTTGCGCATCCAGGACCTGAACGAGGCCTACGCTCGCATCGAGCAAGGCGAAGTTCGCTTCCGCTACGTCATCGACATGGCGTCGCTGGCTGAGGAATCGGTGCCCACCACCTTGGCGTAGGACCCGGAGGGATTGCCACGCAACCGGCGCTGACCCGATTGTCGCCCCCATGGGTACGCCGATCTGCCGGCGCGGCCTGGCATCGTGGGGCCCGGGCTGGGCTTCGAGGCCCCCGGGCGGCGTTGACTGCGCCGCCCAACTGGCGTTGTTCTTGGTCTTGTGGCTCGCGTGCAGTGCACCGGATCGTGTGCCACCCGGCTGCGCCATGAACGTTGGCTCAAGACTGTCTGCTGTCCTGAGGTCCATCGCGGGCAACTCGGCGGTCCGGCAAGCCGCGCGGCGTTCTGCGCTGAACCATTGAGTTGAGTCTCCCGCTGCGGCTCAACTGGGAGACCCCGCTTGAACCTCACTTCGAACACGCTCAAATCCGCCGCCCCGTTGCTCTCCGCGCTCACTGCGGCGACGTGCGATCAGCTCACGAAGCAACGACGGCGGTCGCTGGTGCCAAGAACATCACGACCGTTGGCGCTGGCGGCCTGGCGGGACAGTCTTTGCATGCAGGTCTCTTGGATGAGCTCACTGTCCAGATCGGATCGTTGACCCTCGCATGGGGCAAGACACTGTTCCCTCGGCACCCGACGTAGCCGCAGCTTCGACTGTTGTCAGCAAGGACGTTAGGAACGGGCTTCGCAGAACTTCGCTACGCTGTCTTGCGCGGCAATTCCGGAAGCGCCGCCTGCCTCTGCGGCAAGGCCGCGCGTCAGACAGTGCTGCCCTCGATCTCGTAGGGCCAATGGGTGATGCCCCCGACAAGCGACAGGGCGTGGATGCCGCGTTCATGAAGCAGGAAAGCAGCGGCCCGGCTGCGCCGCCCAGTGTCGCAGTACACGACATAGGTCGTGTCGGGATCAAGCGCGAACACCCCTGCATGGCGCAGGCTGTCCAACGGCACTGATCGTGCGCCTGTGATGCGGCTGGCTTTGTGCTCGATCGGATGGCGGCAGTCCACGAGTTTGGCGACGCCAAGCGCGACCATGTCCCTGGCCGCTGCCGCATCCACCTCCGCGACCATCGGCGGTTGGAGCAGGGCGATGAAGTCGGCTTTGCTCAATACGAGCAGACGCCCGGGTGTCGTCATCGTGACTGTGGCTGTGCGGCTGCTTTCGGCGAGAAGGGCTTCCTCGCCGAAACTGTCGCCGTCGGCCAGGCGGTTCACCAGGGTTGAAACTTCTCCGGCGGCGCTGCTGGCCCATACTTCTGCTTCGCCCTCCAGGATGACGTAGTAGTTGTCGCCCGACTCGCCTTGCCTGACGATGCTCTCGCCCGGCGCCACCCGCAACTCGGTCAAGCGGTTGATCGCCCTGGCGACGGTCTCCAGCGGCAGGTTATGGAACAGTTTCAGGTGTGGCTCGGGCAGCACGAACGCGCCCAGGACGGACCAGCCGAGTAAGTCGTCGAGATCGTCGGTGTCGATCGACAGGTACTCGGTGTTGGCCGTGGCCCGCACCCGAAGCCCGCTGCCACCCGCGCCGAGGATCGCGAATTCAGGGCCACCCACCTCGACGGCGACACGCCGGGTGCTGCTGCGCTCGGTGCCGTCGGGTCCGGTCCAAAGGCGTCGCGCCTCGACCTCACCGGCCAGCAAGACCAGGTGGTGGCGCAAGCCCTCCGGCACATCGGCGAGCCATTCGCCGACTTGGGCCGTGCGCCGCGGGCTGCGTTCTAGCAACGCGCGAAGTTGGACCTCATCAAGCGGCGAGAACAATGTCGTGCTGCGAAGGCGTACGGTCAGCTCGGCAAGATCCATGGCGCGTTCTCCTGCCCGCAATCATATGCTGCGGGCCTCTCGCCGACACATCAAGCGGCGCGGCTTCTGCCCCTCGTGCGGGGCCTGCCTTATGGCGCAAGCGGCGGAGCACTTGGTGGACCATGTCACCCCCCCGTTCCTGGCCGCACTACCCAAGCTGGTGACGCCTGCGCGGCAAGTGGTGCGCCGGGTGATCACGCGGCACCTGCTCGGTCAAGCGGGTCTCCAGGCAGCCGAGGCCAACAGCTGCGCGGTCCCACTGACACAAGGCTTCGGCGCGGCCGCCAACCCCAACGTCCACTTTCGCTGCCTGGTGCTGGACGGTGTGTACCGGTGCGGCGCCGATGGCGCGCCGGAGTCCGTGGAGGCCACTGCAACGACCGACGAATCGCTGCAGACCGTATGGCACGAAATCATCACCCGCATGATGAAGCCGCTCATGCGCAGGGGCGGGTAGTCGACCCAGGTGTCAGCGGCCGGATGTAGCTGCGGCCCGAGCCTTTGGCCGGCCTGCCGCCAGTGTTGGGGCAGGGCGAGGCGGGGCTGCTCGGTAAGGCATTCGACCCGGACTTCGCCATCACCGGCTTGCTGTGCATGTAGTTCGCGCATGGCACGCCCGCGGCCACCCGGTAAGCGTGGTGCAAACGCGCCTTGGAAGGCAGCCGGTTGACGGGCGTCACCCCGTCCAGCAAACGCCGACATTCCGCACTTCGGGGGCGGTAGGGTCTTCCTGCCCACTGGCGGTCTGGTTTTGACCATGGGCGATGGCGACCCGTGAGCGCCCGATGCCCACCAACTACACATCCACTGGGGCTGCAGAAGTCGACAGGAGGCTGCAGGACATGCGATGTCCGTGCCGCTTAGCTGTCACCCGCGGAGCGCCGCCAGAGAGGTGACTGCCGTGGGTGGCTTTAGACGGCCACATCCGGTCTTTCGATTGGCCGAAAGTTTGCCACGCCAACGACCGGTTTCAAGGCGCTGCCGCCATAGGCCGACGCAATATCGCACGCGCCCAATCTCCAAAGTCGCTGACGATCTTGCTGCGCTGGTAGGCACCCGATGCAGGCCGTAGGTACGCAGTTCGATCAACAGCCTCCGAAGTCGATGGTGAGCGAGCGGCTGCCGCAGCGTGTGGTCGCGATGGCGACGCTCATGCGTTCCGTAACAAGGATCGAGTTCTTGCCGCGGCTCTGTCGTTGACGGCCGAGGTCCAGTTCGCTGCTACAGCGTTGCAAACCACTGGTGCCTGAAGAAGACTGCGGTATTGATCGCCTCGTACTCGTTCCCATCGAGCGCTTCAACGAACCACGTGTACCCGGACAAGCGTTGGAGCGGCGGCGACGCTGTCGACTGCCCGATGTTCAGTCCGGCTGTGGGAACCGTTTGTGAGAGCTCGAGAATGTTGTCGTAGTGCGCCAGCCCGGGGGTATCGACGTACAGCGAGAGACCCCTGGACAATCGCGACGAATAGAACGCGTCTTGCCCGTCCAAGCTCTTCAGCGTCGTCCAAGTCAGTCTTGTGACGCTCAGGTCGACATTCCGATGCACGAGGCCGGTGGGCTCGAAGTGCATCCTGGCCCGGCTCGCGTACGCCGAGCGCGACAGTGCCGGATCAAACGTAAGCACGCGGGATCTTTCCTTGGCCGTGCCATCGGCCCAGGTCACGCGAATCGTGTATTCGCCATCCGCGAGCAGCGTCGATCGCTCGATGGCCATGTACCAGCATGTGTCGAGAAGGGCGTCGTCGACATAGCCGTTGAACGACGGCGCGCGGTACTTGGCATGGGGTCGAACCTCGAAGGCGTAATGGTTGGGGCCTTGGACCGTGATCGATCGAATCGCTTGCGGGTTGATCTTCCCAGCCGCCGGGTCGAACAGCACGACGAACTTTCCACCTCGGCGCCAGCCCAGGAACCGATCGTCCACGAACAGATTCGTGACCACGATCCTGTGGATTTCGGCAGCCGTTCGCTGCGTCATCGGATGACCTCCATAGAACGTTCTTTCAGACGCCGACGCGGCGCCGATTCATCCTCGCGCCATCTTGTCGAGCGAATGCGAGGTCGAACTCCACCGCTTCGCGCCTAGACAGGCCTTCACCTTCTACGCAGCGCCTGTCGGTGGACGTTGAGGCAGATCAATTTCGGACACCATGGATCCCACAGAATGCGATTCACAAGGGGCGCGGGCTCCTGGGCCTTGACGATGGCCTTGCCGTCACTCTGACGCATCCGCACCGGGAACCGGGGGCACGACGATGCGTTTCGCGCTTTCTCCTTCGGAAGTCGCTGACTTGCGTCGCGCGCCCTTGGTCGCGGAGTTCGTCGGGTCTGAGATGCTGTTGGCGGCATTTCAAACAGAACCGCATGCAGTCGCAAGGATTTTGCCCAGACCGCTGAGGCCGACGTCCCAGCCTATCGCGTTCGCATTCGTGGCGCATCATCCCCAGACGAACTTCGGCAGCGCCTATCACGAGGGAGCACTTTTCCTTCAGGCCCGTCTCGGCCATGAGACAGGGTTGTACTGCCTGGCGATGCCGGTGACTGAAGACATGGCCATGGTGTACGGCCGGGAGCGCTTCGGCTTCCCCAAGAAGATTGCAGAGATCATCTCCCTTGAGGACACTGGCTCGCAGGTGGTCGGCCGCCTGGTTCGCAAGGGCGCCGAGATCCTGCGAATCGAGCTTGAACCGAACGCCATGGCCGAACCGGGTGACCCAGGCATCTTCTGGGACGAGGCGGTGGACTCGGCAGGACGCCAATGCTGGGAGGCCATTGCGTTCCTCTTCAAGTTCTTCCCCAGTCCCGACGGCAAGCACTTCGACTATCTGCCACGCTTGGTTCGACAACCGACGCTGTTTCGCCCTCAGGCTGGGCTGCACAAGGGGGGTGGACGGGTTGTGCTGACCTCAACGACATACGACCCACTCGGCGAAGTGCCGGTCGGCCCGATGATCGGGTGCATGCTTGGTCTCTGGGACAACACTATGCTGCCGGGCCGCGTGGTTCGGCGGGTCTGGAATGTCTGGCGACTCCTGCCCCACGCCTTCTTCAGGATGGACGCCGCTTCCTCCTGTCTGGCGTCCCTCGGGACTCAGCCCATACCTGTCGTGTCGGGTGCTGTGGCAAAGGGCGATGCTGGCTCTCGCTCTCTGGTAGGCGGCCCAACTGCTCCAACGGCATGTCATCACAAGCCCGACTGAATCCTCACGGTCGGCGGCCTCAGCACGCGGCCTTCGGGTGCGGCCTATCAACGGGGATCCGGTCCCGGCCGGTGGTTTGGTTGCCACTGGCGAATGACCGTTGTCACCGTCGCTGACTTTCCCGGCCGCCTGAGCAAAGGTCAGGTTCCAAGGGTCACCAGTCGCTCGCTGAAACAACCGCCACCGGCTCATAGGGGTCGGCCAGCGACAGCAGGGTGACCGATCTCACCGCCGGAGACCTGACCCCCAAGTTGAGTGACCGGAGAGCCGACCTCCGCGGTCGGCAGTGACCGCCCCTGAAGCGACGTCCGTTGTCGCGATCTCGCCGCCTGAAATCTCACAGTCACGGCCGCCCCCAGGCTGTCGCCTTCGGCAGCCGATGCGGCCGCCATGCAACTGCGTTCCAAACCCCGGTCATGTGGGCGAGCGGAGCGCCGGATGACCCCGGTGTCCCCGGGGCGGCGTCGCGCCTGAAGACGAGGAAGACGAGAAAGACGCAACGATGCCAGGACAAACCTCTGGCGCAGACGGTGCGAGGCCGACCGTGTCGATCCTCCTGACCAGCGGACGCCGGTTGTGTGGGAGAGCGCCGCCGCTGGCTCCACGACGCCTGCCTTATTCTGTCGGCCTCTGGAGCAGTGGACGTGACGCCGATCCGGTTCGCCGACTTTCGCATCGACCCGACAGAACGCCGGCTGGAGAAGGGCGGCGTGCCGGTCGAACTCGGCGCGCGCGCCTACGACCTGCTGTTGGTTCTCGTGCAAAGCGCAGGCCGTCTTGTCACGAAGGGCGAGCTGCTGGACCGGGTCTGGCCTGATGTGATCGTCGAGGAGGCCAACCTGCACGTGCAGATGACGGCGCTGCGCAAGGCCATCGGCCGCGAAGCCGTCGCCACCGTGCCTGGTCGCGGCTACCAGTTCGTGTTGCCGCTGCAGGCCGGGCAGACCACACCGGCGGTGCCGGCCACCAGCGGCAGCGCACCCTTGAAGTCCGTCTCGGCATTGCCGCCGTTGCTCGGCCGCGACGACGACTTGGCCGGCATCACGCGGGCGCTGGCAGACCCCACTCAAGGCGGCTTCGTCACGGTCACGGGCGCAGGCGGCAGCGGCAAGACGCTGCTGGCCCGCCACTTGGCGGCGCGCTTCGGCACGGTCGATGGCGCAGCGCCCGTGTGGGTCGACCTGCTTGAGCTCACCGCAGCCGAGGCCGTGGTGCCGGCTGTGGCGATTGCCGCCGAGGTGCAAGGCCCGCCGCGCCGCGCTGCCGAGCTGGCGAAGGCCTTGGCCGACGCGCAGCTGCTGCTGGTGCTGGACAACGCCGAGCACGTGCTCCCTGCAGTGTCCGAGCTGGCAGCGGCCCTGCGGCGCGAAGCACCCGGCGTGCGGCTGCTGGTCACGAGCCAGGCGCCGCTGCGCTGCGCGGGTGAAGCCGTGCACGTGCTGGCTGGCTTGTCCGTGCCCGCTGGGCCCTGCAGCGCTGAAGAAGCAGTGCGCCATGCCGCGGTGGTGCTGTTCGTCGCCCACGCGAAGCAGGCCGACCGCCGCTTCCGTTTCGTCGACGCTTGTGTCGACGATGTCGTCGCCATCTGTGCCAGCCTGGGCGGCTCGGCACTGGGCGTGCAGCTGGCCGCGGCGCTGTTGGGGCAGATGCCGCTGGCGGCGCTGCGCGAGCGGCTGGCGCGCCGCGAAACCGGGCCGGACGCGGCCGCGGTCGACCCGGCCGCCAACGTGCTGCGCTCCGCCTTGAGCTGGTCGCACGACCTGCTGCCGCCGCTGGCACGGCAGGTGTTCCGCCGCCTCGCAGTGGCGCAGGGGCCACTGCCGCTGGCGTTGGCGCTGGCGGTGTCCGTGGTGGGGGACGATGACGCTTCCCGCGACGAGGTCACCGAGGCCCTGGCCGACCTGGTCGATCGCGCACTGGTGCAGTGCGAGACCGGCGCCGGCGGTGCGCCGTGTTACCGCCTGCTGGAGGCACCGCGCGCGCTGGCGCTGGAGTTCCTGCGCGAAAGCGGCGAGCGCCCCGGCGCGCTCGTCCGGCTTGCCCGCGCACTGGCGCCATTGGGCGATGCGATGCGCGTGGAAACCCTTGGCGACGCTCTGTCGCCAGACCGCAAAGTGGCCATTCGCTCGGCATTGCCCGTCGCCGCAGACATCACAGCGGCCTTCGAGGCCCTGCTGTCGATCGATGGCGCCGACGCTGCTGCCACGGCGATCCGCGTCGCTGATGCCTTGTTGGACCAGCATGCGCTGCAGCGACCCGCCGCCGACCGGCTGCGCTGGGCCATCGCGCTGCGCGAGCGCGCGGCCTTGTCCGTGTTGCCGGCGGCGTTGCGCGCGCGCGGACTTGAAGCTGCCGCTGGTCTGATTCGCCACTCCGACCTGGCGCTGCGCGGGGACTTGCTGCTCTCGTCGGCCAGGCTCTGGGGCGAGGTTGGCCAGACCTTCGACGAGTTTCGGGCGTTGGCCCGCGCCACGGACTGCGCCGCCATGCGCGGCAGGCACGATGAAGCGGCTGCGTTGCTGGCCCGCGTGCGCGAACTGGAAGACCCTGCGTGGCCACCGAGCCGCCGCCGCTGGCGGTGGTTTGCCGAGGGCGTGGCTGCCGTCAGCGCCGGCGACTTGCCACGGGCAATGACCGCTTGGCGCCAGCAGCTGCAGATGACCGGTGAGATCGATCACAGCCGGGTGCAGGCGCTGCACTCGCTGGCGAATGCGGAGCAGATCGGCGGTGACGCGGCGGCGGCGCTGCCACGCTTGGTCGAGGCGGTGGACATCGCCCGCCGCATCCGCATGCGCGCCACGCTGCACGCCTTCCTCTTGCCCAACCTCATTGCGGCTCACGTGGCGCTGGGCAACCTGGTCGCGGCGCGCGAGGCGGCTGCCGAAGGCTGGCTGCACGCCCGCGCGCAGGATGCCGAAGCCTGGTGGGCCGACCACCTGGCGATGCTGTCCGTTCGCGAGGGGCGGCAGACCACCGCGGCACGGCTGCTCGGCCTGGCCGATGCGGCCTATGCACGGCTGAACGACACCCGGCAGGCGCTCGAGGCGCAGGCGGCGGCGGCTGTGGAGGCCGCGGCGCGGTCTGCACTGGGTGACCAGGCGTTCGCGGCACTGCGGGCCGAGGGGGGCGAGCCGGCTGCTGCGGGGAGCGTCTTCGCTGCAGCACTGGCGCAAGACGACAGCGGGCCACACCCGCTGTCGATGAGCCTGGGCTCGGTCGCCAGACCCTGAATGCAAGGCATGCTGCGTGCGGCGGCGCGCCAGCTGCGGGGCCGGCGGCACCGAGCTGGCCTCGCCCGGGCGCGCAGGGTGTGCGAAGGTGCGGCGTCCTCGGGCGACACGGGCCGGAAGGCTTGGTTCAGCCGCCACAGGTTCACCAGCACCAAGGCCAGGTGGAGCATCAGCACCGGCAACAGCTGCGCTGCAGCGCCGTAGCCGATGAAGGCCGCATTGGCCGCGAGCGCCAGCAGGCGCGGCGGCGCATGTCGCGACAGATAAAGGTGGCCAGCGTCAGCACCGCGGCCAGCCAGCCCAGGAACTGCGCGTCAATAGCGCTCATGCGCGGTGCCCCCTCACATCCGAAGCGCAGCGATGACCAGGAAGACCGACGCGCACATCGAGGCGTTGACGAGGTTGACGGCGACGGCGCGGTTCCAGCGCTGGCCCTGCTGCTCGTACAACCAGGCGGCCATCGTCACGTTGGCACCGACCCACATGCCCCAGGTCCACAGCGAGTGCTGGCTGGAGTCGCCGCTGTGGATCAGGGCCCACAGCGTGGGCAGGTACGACAACACGCGGGCCGAGTTCAGCAGGGTGAAGGCCCAGGTCAGCCCGGTCAGGTAGTGGGTGCGCCATGGCATGCGATCGCTCTTCGCGGAAGCGGGCTGCGGTGGGTCGATGCCGACGGCTGGCGGCGGCAAGTCCAACAGGCGCGCGCTCACGGCTGGCTGCTGCGGGCGGCTTGCGCGGCCTGGGCCGGGGCGGCCACGCGCTCGTGCAACACCACCCACACCCGTTCGATGCCTGCGCCGGCGAGGCGGCGGGCCAGGCGGACAGCGTCTTCGCCTTGCCCGTCCACGAACACCCAGGCATCGCGTGCTGGGGTCTGCTGCAGGGCCATGTCGCCACCGGTCGCGCGCAGCTGTACCACACGGCTCGGATGGAGCTGCAGCAGCTGATTGCGCTGCGCCTGCGTGGCCCATCCGGGCGCCGGGCCTCCCGCCGCGGCCTCCGCAGCAGGCTCGCGATGCGCGCCGGGGTAGGCGCTGCCGTCGTCGGCAATCAGCGGCGTGACGATGTCGATCGGCATCTGGCGCGCCGTGGCAGGGGCCGCCATGGCGTAGACAGCGGACAGACACGCACAGAGTGCAACGAGGTGGGTGAGCAGGGGCAGGCGCAGGTAGGTCATGGTCGCGGTCCTCGGGGGTGGCAGCGCCCGCAGCGGGCGCTTGAACGTCGATGCAGGCATGCTGCCCACCGCGATCCGGCGCGTCCTAAAGAGATCTAAAACCCGACGCCAAAGTCCGCACTTGGTCGAGTCGAGCCAACGAGGGCTTCAGATTCGTCGCCTGAATCCTGTCGCACGTAGGTGCTCCTTTGCAGGACTTGAGAGCGCGTCGAGAAGGACCGGTTGTGGCCGACCTCCGACGGCCGCCTCCCGGAACTGCTCGCCTCGATGCGGCCAGTCTGGATACCGTCTTGAACGTCAGCAAAGTGGCGTCAAACTCGTCTGACGGAGGACCCGGCATCGGCCAGAAGCGGGCATTGCTGGACGGCCGGTTCCGGACAAACTTGGTTGATGCGTTGGGCCAAGCTGCTCAGGCGCCTGTTCGGGATCGACTTGGCGGACTGCTCGAACTGCGGCAGCAAGCTGAATGTCATTGCGGCCACCCTGGAGGCGCCGGTGATCGAGAAGATCCTCACGCACTTGGGGTTGCAGGCGCGTGCACGGCCCCGTGCGCCGGCCCGAAGTCAAGCGCTGCAGGCGGCTTGACGATTCCGACCCCCCCACTGTTCAAGCGGCCCGGCCCGCAGGGCCGCTGGTGTCGGCGGCGTCTCGGTGGCTACGGGACCGATGGAAACGGCCTGGCGACCAGGGGTAACCCGTAGGCAGCGCCCGGAAGGACGATGGTCGGGTGGGCCGTCTACGCCCAACAGATCGCCACATGCATCCAAAGACAGGTTCGAGCGCTTCGGGCGCTGCGTTCCGCCCCTGTGCTGCCGTGTTCGGGGTGCCGTCGGGGAGGAAAAAGGGCGTTTGAAAAGCCCATCCTCCAGCCGGCCGCGCAGGCAAGCCGCCAACACCGACTGCCGGCCTGGCCGTGGGGGTGTTTTTACGCCGGTAGCATCGTCCTCTAGTTTCCGGTAACGATGCCCCACCCAGAAGGACAGGCCGGTGATCGAGCCTTTGATGATCGCGGTGGCATTTGCCGCCGGACTGGCTGCGCACCTGCTGCGGCTGCCGCCGCTGCTGGGCTTCCTGGCAGCGGGCTTCGGCCTGAATGCATTGGGATTCGAACGCAGCCCGACGCTCGACACGATCGCCAACCTGGGTGTCACCCTGCTGCTCTTCACGATCGGGCTGAAGCTGGACATCCGCACCCTGATGCGCGTCGAAGTCTGGGGTGCCGCCACGTTGCACATCGTGGGCTCGACGCTGCTGCTGGCCGGGGCCCTGTTCGTGCTGAAGACACTGGGTCTGGCCTTGGCTGCCGACCTTGGCTGGACGGCCATGGTGCTGCTCGGCTTCGCGCTGAGCTTTTCCAGCACGGTTTTCGCGGTCAAGGTGCTGGAAGAGCGCAGCGAACTGGGCTCGCTGTACGGCCGGGTGGCGATCGGCATCCTCGTGATGCAGGACGTGTTCGCGGTGATCTTCCTCAGCGCCAGCAGCGGCAACCTGCCCAGCGTCTGGGCGCTGGGGCTGGTGCTGCTGTGGCCGGCGGCCAGGCTGCTGAAGGTGCTGCTGGACCGCGTCGGCCATGGCGACCTGCAGGTGCTGTACGGCGCCTTTCTGGCGCTGGTGGTGGGTTACGGCCTGTTCGAGGCCGTGGGTGTGAAGGGCGACCTGGGGGCACTGATCGTGGGCATGATGCTGGCGTCGCACCCTGCCACCGCCGGGCTGGCCAAGTCGCTGTTCCACCTGAAGGAGCTGTTCCTGGTGGGCTTCTTCCTCAGCGTCGGGCTGGGCGCCCTGCCCAACCTGGCCATGTTGCTGATGGCGCTGGTGCTGTTGCTGATCCTGCCGCTCAAGAGCGCGCTGTACTACCTGGTGCTGATGCGCTTTCGGCTGCGCACACGCAGCGGCGTGCTTGCGACGCTGTCATTGACGAATTACTCTGAATTCGGCCTCATCGTGGCGGCGATTGCGGCCACCTCGGGCCTGGTGTCGGACGCCTGGCTGGTCGTCATCTCGCTGGCACTGGCCGGCAGCTTCGTGCTGGCCGCGCCGCTGAACGCCGCCAGCGAGCGCATCTACGCCCGGCTGAAGAAGCCGCTGGCAGGTCTCGAATCCAGCACACTGATGGCAGCGGACCGACCGGTGGCGATCGAGCAGGTCGACGCCGTCGTGCTGGGGCTGGGGCAGATCGGCAGCGGGGCCTTCCTGCGCCTGACCGAAGCGCATGGCCTGCGGGTGCTGGGCGTCGACAACGATGCCGCCAAGCTGGCGCCGCACCAGGCTGCGCGCCGTCGTGTGATCGAAGGCGACGCGGTGGACTCCGACTTCTGGGACAAGCTCGTCATCACCGACTGCGTGGGTCTGGTGCT
Organism: Rubrivivax sp.; assembly: GCA_022842595.1. Classification (GTDB taxonomy): domain Bacteria; phylum Pseudomonadota; class Gammaproteobacteria; order Burkholderiales; family Burkholderiaceae_C; genus Rubrivivax. Next base: position 43,124 of record JALHPF010000013.1, on the reverse strand, counting down.
GCTGGCCATGCCGGGGCACGCGGGCAACGTCTACGCCCTCAAGCAACTCCGCAAGCGCGCGTTCGCCGGCCACATCGCCGCGATCGTCGACTACCCCGAGGAAGTCGAGGTGCTGCGCGAACTGGGCGCAGACGCGGTCTTCCACATCTACGACGAAGCCGGCACAGCCTTCGCGGACGACGCGCTCGCCGGGGCGACGCGCCTGGCCGGCGCTGTCAAGGGGGCTTAGGCGCGCCCTCGGGTCCGAAAGCCTGCTGCACGGCCTGGCGCAGGACCTCGGTGCTGCGCGGCTGGTGCAGCACCGCCAGCGTGCTGCCGTCGGCGCCGAACAGCAGCACCGTGCCGTCGCCGGCATCGTGACGAATGGCAAAGCCTCGGGCCTCGGGGGAAGCCAGGTGGGCGACCTTGAAGCTCACCCGTGCCTCGTAATCGGGGCGGATGGCATTGAGCATCTCCATGACTTCATTGCCCGTGACGAAGTTGGGGTCCAGCGTCAGGACCACCGCCGGCCGGCCGGCGCCGATCTTCGAGAGCTCGGTCGAATAGCTGCCGTCGGGCAGCTGGCTCCAGATGAAGCTGCCGGCGCCCAGCAGGCCGGCCGCGATCAGCAGAGGCTTGCGCCAGCGCGGTCCGGCATCGGACAGGCGGCGGGGGGTGGCAGGCGTGTCCATCCGCCGGAGTGTTCCACGGGCCGGCATTCCCAGAGACTCTGCAAGCGCATCCGACCGGACAGGCAGGGGCGCCAGCCCGCTGCCAGGGCTCAGGCCCTCAGGTCCCCGCCCACACGCAAATGGCGATAGACCGTGGTGCGGCTGATGCTCAGTGCACGTGCCGTGGCGCTGACGCTGCCGCAGCGTTCGAATTCGCGACGCACCGGATCTGTGGGTCGTCTACGCCCCACAGATCGCAGCCTGCATCCAAAGACAGGTTCGAGCGCTTGCTGGCGCTTCGCACGGGCGCCGAGTCCGCCCTGTTGGCGCAGCGCTGACGCGAGCGGTCCGCACGGGCCGCTCGCCTGGGGCGGTGACCCGCAGAAGTCACGGACCCTGGCTCCTCGCCTGTCCGCCGCTCTGCTGCCGCAGCTGCCGCGGCGTGCCACACAATCGGCTGCGCCCGATGCAGGAGCCGCCATGCACATCCATCCCCACCACCATCGCAACACCGGCGCAGTGCGCCCGGACAAGATCGTCAGTGCGGCGCAGGCCGTGCGCCTGATCCACGATGGCGACACCGTGGCCACCGGCGGCTTCGTCGGCATCGGCTTCGCCGAAGGCATCGCCGTGGCGCTGGAAGAGCGCTTCCTGGCCACCCAGGCCGAAACGGGCAGCGGCTCGCCGCAGGGGCTGACACTGGTCTACGCGGCCGGCCAGGGTGACGGCAAGGAACGTGGCCTGAACCATTGGGGGCATCCGGGCCTGGTGCGGCGCGTGGTGGGCGGCCACTGGGGCCTGGTGCCCAAGCTGCAGATACTGGCCGTGGCCGGCCTGATCGAGGCCTACAACCTGCCGCAAGGCGTGATCTCGCACCTGTTCCGCGACATCGCCGCGGGCAAGCCGGGCACCCTCAGCCGCGTCGGCCTGGGCACCTTCGTCGACCCCCGGCTGGGGGGCGGAAAGATCAACGCCAACACCACGGCGGACCTGGTGCGCCTGATGGAGATCGATGGCGAGGAGGTACTGTTCTACAAGGCCTTCCCGATCAACGTCGGCATCATCCGCGCGACCACCGCCGACCCCGACGGCAACCTGACGATGGAGCGCGAGGCCCTGACGCTGGAAGCCCTGGCCATCGCGATGGCCGCGCACAACAGCGGCGGCATCGTCATCGCCCAGGTAGAACGCATCGCCGAGCGGGGCTCGCTCAACCCGCGCCAGGTGAAGGTGCCCGGTGTGCTGGTGGACTGCGTGGTGCTGGCCGAGAAGTCCGAGCATCACATGCAGACTTTCGTCACCGCCTATAGCGCCGCCTTCGCCGGCGAACTGCGCGTCCCGATGAACAGCTTGCCCGTCATGGCCCTGTGCGAGCGCAAGCTGATCGCCCGCCGGGCGGCGCTGGAGCTGCGCCGCAACATGGTGGTGAACCTGGGCATCGGCATGCCCGAAGGCGTGGCCGACGTGGCCGCCGAGGAAAAGGTGTTCGACCTGCTGACGCTCACCGCCGAGCCGGGCGTGATCGGCGGCATCCCGGCCTCGGGCCTGAACTTCGGCGCCGCCATCAATACCCAGGCCATCATCGACCAACCCAGCCAGTTCGACTTCTACGACGGCGGCGGCCTCGACCTGGCGGTACTGGGGCTGGCGCAGGCCGACCGGGAAGGCAACCTCAACGTCAGCAAGTTCGGCCCCCGGCTGGCCGGCGCCGGCGGCTTCATCAACATCAGCCAAGCGGCGCGCGAGGTGGTGTTCGTCGGCACCTTCACCACCGACGACCTGCAGTTGCGCGTGGCCGGCGGCCAGCTGCACATCGAGCGCGAAGGCCGCACCCGCAAGTTCGTGGACGAGGTGGAACACCGCACCTTCAGCGGCCGCATCGCGCGCCAGAACGGCCAGCGGGTGCTCTACATCACCGAGCGCTGCGTGTTCCGGCTGGTCGAAGGCGGGATCGAACTGGTCGAGATCGCGCCGGGCGTGGACCTGCAACGCGACATCCTGGCGCAGATGGACTTCGCGCCCGCGGTGAGCCCGCAACTGCGCTTGATGGACGCGAGGCTGTTTGCCGAAGCCACGATGGACCTGCGTAGCCGCATGCTGGCGGTGCCCCTGTCCGAGCGGCTGGCGCTCGATGACGCGCGACGCATGCTCTTCATCGACTTCGAAGGCCTGGAGGTGAAGTCGGCGGCGGACATCGACGAGATCGAGGCCGCGGTGATCGAGAAAGTGGCGCCACTGGGCGAGCGGGTGGACGTGGTGGTCAATTACGACCACTTCAACATCCGGCCCGAACTCGTGGACGACTACGGCGCCATGGTGGCGCGGCTGAGCGAACGGTACTACCGGCAGGTGACGCGCTACGGGGCCAGCGGCTTTGTCAAGGCGCGCCTGGAACACGCCGCCGGGTAAGGCCGGCGAGCAGCGGCCGGGCCTCAGCCGGCCGCGCGGAACCAGCCGGTCACCGACAGGCGGCGGGCCTCGGGCGGCGCCAGGCCCGTCACCATGCTGACGAAGTATGGCTGGGGACCGCGCAGGATGTTCAGCACGTTGAAGCTCGGTACCCAGGCCTCGGCGATGTGCAGCGGATCGGCGGCAAAGTTCAGCAGCCCGCCCCACTCGGCCCGCCAGCCCTGGGTGAGGTTGAAGACAGAGGCAGCCAGGCGCTGCTTGCGGCAACGCCGTCGTCATGGGTGGTGAGAAAGTGGCCCGGTCTGTAGCAGGTGGCCTGGCAGTCCGCGAACGCCAAGCGCGAATTGCCCACCCAGTGGCGCGCAAGGTCCAGCACCGGTTCGGATTTCATGAAGCGGGCAAAGCACGACAACGGGTCGTCGCCGTCCGGCGCAGCCATTGCGTCGGGGCGTTCAGGCACCCTGATGTTCTCGTAGTAGTACTGGAACCCGTGCCGGCCGGCGTTCTGGACCCTTCGGCCCCCGCGCCGGCCAGAAAGTGCTGACGTTCCAGGGCGCGATGCCATGGGAGACAGACTTCAAGCAGACGCTGTGCGCCGACATCGACGGGTTCAGCCTGCACGCCGCCGTGCGCAGCAGCGCCGACGACCGGCGGGCGCTGGAGCAACTGTGCCGCACCATCACCCGCCCGGCGCTGGCCAACGAACGCGTGCAGACCAACGCCGCCGGGCAGGTGGTGCTCAAGCTCAAGACAGCCTGGCGCGACAGCACCACCCACTTGGTGATACTGCCGCTGGAGTTCATGTAGCGGCTGGCAACGGCGGTTTCCACGCTGTGTGGTCCGGCCCGACAGCCTTCAGCGAAACACCCACGCGAGCGACTGCTTTCCCCCGACCAGTTCAGGCCAGTGAGCGGCAGGTCAGGGTCGCGGGCTGCCTGACGCGAGACCGATCGCTGAACCGTAAAGCTGTCCCACAACTTAAGCCACCGGATAGCTGACGTCCACGGCCGGCAGTAGTCGACCCATACCAGCCCATCGACGCGCTCCGAAGCTGTCCGACGACCGGTCCAGATCCTTCGCGTTCCGCATCTACGAAGCTGCCGTTCGTGGCCTGCGGCGGTCGGCCAAGAAGGAACCGTCGATCGAAGCAAAACGAAGGTCGGGAACCTGGCAACAACCGGTCGCTTGGCAACGCAAGCCGGCAGGCGGCACTCGACCCACTGGGCCTGGCTCAGGTCAGGGCGTGCCCATTGCCTCCCGCCAACGCATTGCGTCGTGGATGCGGTGCCGCGCGCTCGGGTGGTGGAAGAACACGAACTCCTCGACGGCGCCCGGATCGGGCTTGCGGTAGTCCGAGAGCTTGAGCATCACCTCGGCAAAGCCATGCGGCTCGCGGGCCAAGTTCAGGCCGAAGCGATCGGCCTCGATCTCCTGCGTGCGGATGATTGTGTTGAAGACCGGCGTGGCCGCCAGCATGAAGACCGAGAACACCGCGGTCAGCAAGGGCAGGCTGGCCACGTCGGCGACGGACTGCGTACCCCAGCGAGTGCCGTAGCGCGCGAACAGGCGGCGCATCGCCCAGTGGCAGAACAGCAGACCGAAGAGAATCAGCAGGCCGAACTGCATCAGCATCTTGGGCCCGTGGTTGAGCACGTAGTGGCCGAGCTCATGGGCCATCACCGCGCGGATCTCGGGCAGCGAGGTGCGGCTCAAGAGGTTGTCGTTGAGGCGGATCGCCGCCGTGCTCCCCAAGCCGCTGACGTTGGCGCTGACGCGCTTGGTCTGGCGCGAGGCGTCGAAGGCATAGACCTCGTCGGCCGGTACGCCGGTGGCATGCGCCATTGTCAACACGGCACTCCGCACGGGGCCCGGTTCCAGCGGCTTGTAGGTGTTGAACAGCGGGTCGATCAGCACCGGGCTGACGAGCAGCAGCAAGGCCAGCAAGACCGAGCAGGCGGCCGCCCCCCACAACCACCAGCGCTCGCCGGCACGGCGGAACACCGCGTAGAGCAGCGCCACCGCGAGCATCGTGCCGACGACCTCGACGCCCAGTCCAACGGCCCAATCCAGCCACCAATCGGCATGGTCCTGCGTCGACATGCCATAGCCATGCTCGCGCCAGTAGCCCTGGTAGAAGTTCAAGGGCAGCATCAGCAGGCCGGCGACCAGGCCGTAGACGCCGCCGTAGAGGCCGTCGCGCAGCAAGGCATAGCGACCGACACGCTGCGCCCAGTCGCGCAGCCGCGCAGAGCGCCGCCCCTGCAGCAGCAGCCCGGCGATCGCCAGAACGATCAGCGCCTCCCAGAGCTGCAGCCAGTAGCCACCCTCGTCGTAGTCGTTGGAGCGCTGCACCGCCTCCTTGGGCAGGCGGTCGAGATAAGCCTGGGTGGCCAACTTGGCGTCACGCGGCAGCGCGGCGCGCCAGGCGTCGTCGACCGCAACGATGACCAGGGGCGCGCGCACGCTGGCATCGCCGGCATGCGAGTGGAGCAGCGGCAGCTCTGCCGCGCGCAGCGGCGCGCAGATCAGCACGGCGCAGAGCAGGAAGGCGATGCGGCGCCAACACGCTGGCACAGTCGAGGGAGCTTGCATAGGAGGTGTACGGGTGGCAAAGCGCGCAGTTTCTCGAAGCGGGGCGGCGACGCAAGCGGGCCTGCGACGAAACGACCAGCGGCCGGTGTCAGCTGCAGAACTTACGAACGCGCGGGACAGGCAGTGGCGCGTAGCGCATGGCGGCTCATGGCCGGGTCTTGCCGAAGCGTGACTTCGGACCACGGTCTGTTCGGTGTCGCATTGCTGACGTTCGAAGACGCGGCGTCGAGCTCACCCTATGGGTCGATCAGCGCCGGTCGGACGCCCGATCTGACCGCCGGAAAGCTGACTCCCAAGTTGAGCAACCGGATAGCTGACGTCCGCGGCCGGCAGTAGTCGACCCTCAGCTGAAGTTCCGGGCGCCGGATTCAGCGCCCCAAACCGGCCGGTCAATGGTAAATCGCGAACCTACTTGGCTGGCAAACCGAAGGCGCACTGCGTCGTGCCTTGTTCGATCTGCAGAGTGCTGTGATGCACCGAGAAGCGCTGGTTCAGCGCTTGCGCGATGTCGTCGATCACCGCATCACCCGGGTATCCGCGCGGTCAGTCGACGGCAGGCACCGTTATTGCTGCTACGCGATTCCGGCCCAGGCGTTTGGCCTCGAACAGTGCTTGGTCGGCAAGGCCCAGAAGCGGACTCAGTCCCTCCGCGCCGCACTCACCCGTCGCCGTGCCGACGCTTACGGTCACGACCGGCGCCACTGGCGAGTAGGCATGCCTGGTGGCCAGGTCCTCCACGGCCCGACGCAGCCGCTCGGCCGCTGCCAGCGCGCCGGCACTGTCGCTCGCGGGCATGAGGCAGGCGAATTCCTCGCCTCCGATGCGGGCCACCAGATCCCCGGCGCGCGCGAGCGTGCGCCGGATGACCCCCGCCAAGGCCTTGAGGCATTGGTCACCTGCCTTGTGGCCGTAGCCGTCGTTGAACTGCTTGAAGTGATCCACATCGATCATCAAGATCGAACAGATGCCACCGCTTCGCGCCATCCGCCGTGACTCCGTTTCCAGCGTCGCATCGAAGACGCGGCGATTGGCCAGGCCGGTAAGGTGGTCGATGCCGGCCAAGCGCTTCATCTCGATTGCCAGCCCGATCTGCGCGGCAACGATCTCCAACACCGCTTGATCGGACTCGTCGTAGGCCTGGAGCTCGGGTGTTTCGATATTCACCACGCCGATCGTGCGACCGCCGATGGTGATCGGCACACACAGTTCGGAGCGTATGTCCTCTCGCATCGCCCTGTAGCGCGCGTCCGTTCGCACGTCACCCACGCGGACGGGGAGGCCGTGTTGCGCCACCCAACCCGTGATGCCGTCGCCGACCACCACGCCCCGACTGGAGACGTAGCGCTTGTCCTGGTCGACGAACTCCGCGCCAAGCCCCTGGTCGCTCAATGCGAAGGGCGCTAAGCGGTGGCCGGAATCGTCCAGCAGAAGGACTGCGCCATAGCGGTAGCCCAGTGTGCGCTCCAGAACGGCGATGGACTCCTGCGCCAACATTTCCTGGTCCCCGGCGAGCTGAAGCCGACGTGAGATCTCCAGCAAGGCCTCGAGTGAGGGTTTGGCGATGGATGCTTGGGATCCGGAGGAGGCAGACGCCGACATTCTCGGCATGATATCGCCGGCATTGAGGCCGCTATCCGGCCTGAATCTGTCCCCCCTCCACCGCCCGAAGCCGCCCGATCTTCAACATTGATGGCTTCCTCAAGGCGCTTTACGGTTCGTAGCTTATCTGTCATTGGTCACCTCTCTGGGCGGGATCATCCAATCGCGACTACGACTTCATCGTGGCTTGCGCGGCCAGAGCAACCAGGGCGCCGCGGAGCAGTCCTTCGCGAGCGCCTGCATATGGCCGGGTCGAGCCGAAACGGCTCTCAAGTTCGTCGCCGGAAAGCTGACGTTCGCTGGCCTGCCGAGGCCTAGTTTTCGAGCGCACCGCGAATGACGGCTGATGGCCGCGCGCGTGGGGTCGAGGCCAGGCCAAGTAGCAGTCAGTCGACGCCACACTGTCGACCGGCGGGACTGCCATCGCTGCGGTACCCCTTGACTCGAAGGTCTAAGATATGAGCACTCGGCGTTCGACGTGCCCTCACCGGATTCCGACGGACGCGGACTGCGCCTACAGCGGCCCCTCAACCGCGGAAGTGCGCCGGGCAATGCGGCCGCTCAGATCATGGCCAGCGGCGTCTTGCGCCGCGGCCGCGGAGACCGCGCCTCAATGGCCTGCCGCTCGGAGGAGTCCAGTTCGACGGCGCTGGCCGCCAGGTTCTCCTACAGGTGCTGCAGCGTGCCAGCCTTGGGGATGGCCAGCACCCCGGGTCGGCTGCTTACTGGAATACCTTCGTGCTCCGCACTCCGGTATTCGCACTTGCGGCGGTCCGGCGAGCTCATCACCGTCGCAGGCCGATGCAAGGCAGCCACTAGCACTGCTGCATGCCCTGCGCACAAGCTCAAGGTGGCTGCCTCAGGATACGCCCTTCAATCCTCTCGTCCACCGATCCAAGGACCATCGGCCGGCTTCCGGGCTGCACAAAGACCGGCACGTCGTAGGCCAGTCTCAACGTCGTTGCCAAACGCTCGGCATCATCCTGCCGGCGAAAGACGCCAAAGCTGATCAGCTGTTCCGAGTCGTTCAGTTTGGCCACATAGGTTGGAGCACCATGAGTACGCATCCAGACCGCCAAGCGCATCGCCCTTGCTGTGGAGGCCTTGCCAAGCACGACTGCATATTCATTTGTACGCGGCGACGCAGCGGCACGGTCGGGCGCGTTGGGGGCCACGCGGGTCGATGTGCGTATGACCTTGGTGGCCAGCATGGCGGGCGTTATCCGCAGGCTAGGGGCGCAACGGGCCGCACATCGGCAGGAGGCTGTGCCAGTATCCTGGCGATCGGCAGCCGCGCATCCAGCTGAAGGGCAGGCGGTGCCTTGTCCTTGGCCACCACAGGCAACGCACCCGCCACCCAGACAACCGTAGACCTTGGTTGCCACGGCACCTCGCGGGTGCCGGCCCAGAACTCACCCAGGTCTTGCTTGGCGATCGTTGCGGGGTCAACACCACGCATGTCGAACACTACGCTCAGGCTGAGCGGATAGTAGGTGTGCGTCAGCGACCGCACGCCGTACTTCAACGACAAGGCCAGGTTGTCAAACCGCCAGGTGTCCCCTGGCGCCAAACTGCTGGGTACGTCCACCACCAGTGGCTGGCTCTCCAAGGCGATGCTGACGATGTCTGTGCGACTGATACCTCCATCCAGCGACACATCTAACTTGAAGCTTCCGGCGGCGCGTACTGCGCTCAACACCGCGCTCGCCGCCTGCGTCTGCGGCGTCGGCACGTAGCCGAGCACCGTGGACGTCAGGCTGAAGACCTCGCTGCTCTGCCGCCAGGCTTGCAGGCGCGCGTTGCTGGATGAAGCGCCGATTGACAACTCGGTTTCCGTCTGGCCAAAGACAATGTCACCCTTGTTGTCCAGGCGGCCCGTGCCACCCAGATGGGTCGTCGATCCACCAAACGAACCTCCGCCCTGATTAAAGGGGGGCATGCCCAGCGGAAGGTCCAACGGCGCCGAGTTGAGCCCGGGCACGAGCGGCAGCCCCAGGTGCAGCAAGGCGCGATCGGCGAACTGCGAAAAGGCCACTGTCAGGTCGTCCATGCCGTCACCCGGAGCATCGGTAACGGACGTGGTGGTCTGGTGATACTGCAACGACTGCTGGCCTGCAATCGACGCTCCGGACTGCCACTCGATACGAGGCTCCAACACGATGCGCTGTCCCGGGTAGACCGATACCGGAAATCGGAAAGTCACATTGAAGGGCACGCTGTAACTCAGCGTCAGCGGCCCGCTGGCACCGAAGTTCATGTCGAGCTTGAGGCCGTAGTCGTGCGAATAGAGGCAGCCGCCAAACGGATTGGGAATGCAGATGGTGTGGGTGAAATTCAGTCCGCGGAACTGATCGGCAGAGTCGGTGACGAGATCCGGCACCAGAATCTGGCCTTCGATCAAGCCAGACGACCGGGAAGGCCAGCTGTACTGCCCCTGCCTCAAAAGCTGCATGGCCGCTTGGACCTCACTTTGAAGGACGTACTGGTTCGGTGCGTAGGGCTGCGCCATGGCCGAAACCGTTGGCAACAGGCAGACGGCCAGAGCAATGGGCTGGCGGACCAAGCTGAAGAGCGGAAGCGGCCTTGAAGCGGTGCCACTGATGGCAGGTATGGCTCGGAGGGATGGAGTGAATATTGACATGGGTTACTCCCGATGCCAGCGCTGGCACTATGCCAACGCCGGGGGCGCCCAGCACCAGCGGTGCTACCAAGCACCCTAAGCGGCCACTATCCGCCTCGTCACCGGCGATCGGTTGCGCCGGATCAACGACAACTTCGGCTTCCGCGACACCAGACCCCCAACAGGCTGTGATGCTGCGACAAGGTCTAGATAACGCAGAACTCCTCCAGCGCCAGAAGCCCTTCTTGGGGCCGTGGCCGCAGTTCTTGACGCCGTCGAATGGCAGTTCGACGCCGTCCCCGGCGCTGCAGCAGTCCAGGTCGACCTGATCGTGCTTCAACTTCATTTCTGCACGCACCGAGAGCAACTTGCGCGACTGCCTTTCAGTCGCTTACGCACCGAGGGTTGCGAATCGAGGTGCCACAAAGCTGTCGGCGCCCAGCGGCTGGAACTGGCCGAGTCCAGCCAGACTGCGGTTCAGATTCGTCGCCGAAAACCTGTCGTTCGCGGGCGCTCTGTGGCGAGAACTTTGAATGCGCCGGGAAGGTCGGCTCATGGCCGAGGGCGGGTGATCCTGCCGGCGAGCTCGACGCCAGGTTGCTGACATTCAAGACCGGACCGGCCGGTTGGGAGCGAGCTATCCGGCGAGCTGGCTGTCTCAGGTCGGCCATCTACCGATCTTCACGGTGCCCGGGTGGCCGGCTGCACCAACTGATCTCGGACATTGGTCTGAGCGCGGGAGTGACCGCTGCTGGCGCAAGCGGTCATTGGAGTCCACGGCGGCCGGACTCTCGGCCCCCAGAGAGCGCTCAAGGGGGTGCGAGCGCCGTGCCCGGCGGCGGAGCCGTGCTCGTCGCGTCCGTGGTCCCAGGCCAGAATCCCACCCCAGGCAGCCGCAAGCGACGGTCATCCAAGTCGATGCCAACGCTCAAGCCGAGCAGGCTGAGTTCCAGGCCCTCAGAGCGGGCCAACGTCGCGCCCACCAGTCCGAGTACGGAGACCTGCCATCCCGTGCCGCTTGGCGCTGAGGCCAGCAACGTCGTGGGTCCGAGGTAGTCCTTGCCGATCGCCGTGGCTGGCAAGTCGAGGCCGAGCTCTGGAACCTGACGGGCGATCCAGGCCATGAACGTGTTGCTGTTCGGCCCGGGCCAGAGTCGATAGCTGCGCGACCAGGGGTAGCCGCGCACCGCTTCCTCGATGCGATCGATCAGAGCGTCCACCTCGGGTCCGCGATGCTGCGCGAGCAGCATGGGCTCCGCGCCATACCAGCGGCGGTCGGGTGCATCGGTGCTCGACTCGACAACACCATCGCCGCCACGCAAGCTTCGCCAGCCGACCATCTGGTAGGTCGTCCACTCGCTCGCCCCGCTGCGCTTGACGGCTATCCACGGGTGGATGGCAAAAGCGCCGCGCCAGCGCACCGTGCGCGCTCCGTAGACTTGGACCATGGCCTCGTGCACCGCCGCCGGATCGGGGGCCAGCCCGAAGCGGTCCTGACTGCCTTCGTACCAGGGACGCTCCAGATCTACGTCGCCGAAGGCCATCACCGCCAGCGGTCCCATGAGCAGCAGCAGCGCCGAGCCGACCACCGCGCGCAGGGCGCGGTACCACCAAGTGCGTCGCCGCGGCCGAAGAGCAACGGCGGAGGTTGTGGACGAACTTGAATCGGATGTGCTCACCGCGGCCAGTATGCCGACGTTCAGACGGCTGCGCCGGCGCGCGCAGCGATCGCCCCGAGCAAGGCGCCGGAGAGCAGGCGACTACTGCGCTCGCCAATCGATAAGTACATAACAAGGCGGCGCATCACACTGGCAAACAGCTCTGGCCGGTGCTGCGCCTGCCTAGGAGCGGGGCACGCCATCGGGCGCACGCAGGCGCTGCCAGGGCGACTCGGGCGGGGCGCAATCCCGCACCGCAGCCAGCCATGACGCGACGAGCAGCGAGACGATGGCGGTTCGCACAGCCGGGCAGACTGGCAGCCCCGGAACGCAGCCTGCCTAGTGGTTTGGCTTGATCCAGCGCCCTTGTGCGAGGCGACGCGAAAGCGTAGCCTTGATCCGATCAAAAGAGCCCGGCCGGGCCGGGCGAAGCACTGAAGGATCACCCCATGCCAAGCCCATCCAGCGGCGCCAGCGTTGTCGGCACCACCGATATCCGCACGCTGGCGCTCGTCGGCCCGTCCGCGGCCGGCAAGACCCTGCTCGCCGAGGCCTTGCTGCAGGCCGCCGGCGTGATCGGTGCCCTCGGATCGCTGGAACGTGGCAGCACGGTCAGCGACCACGATCCGATCGAACGCCGCATGCAGCACTCGCTCAACAGCGCATTGGTGCATCTGCACCACGGCGGCTGCCGCATCCATGTGATCGACACGCCGGGATCCTCCGATTTCCTGGGCCAGGCGCTGCCGGCGCTGGAGGCGGTGGAGACCGCCGCGGTCGTGATCAACGCCGCCACTGGGATCGAGCCGATGGCGCTGCGCATGATGGAGTACGCAGCGCAGCGCCAGTTGGACCGGCTGGTGATCGTCAACCGCATCGATGCCGCCGGCGTCGACCCGGCGAAGCTGCTGGTGCAGATCCAGGAGACCTTCGGCAAGGAATGCCTGCCGCTGAACCTGCCCGACGCAGGTGCCACGAAGGTGGTGGACTGTTTCTACAACCGCGACGGCCACAGCGACTTCGGGGCCGTGGCCGACGCACACCGCGCGCTGGTGGAGCAGGTGGTCGAGGTGGATGCCGAATTCGTCGACCGCTACCTGAACGATGGCGACATCGACGCCTCGGAGCTGCACGCGCCGCTGGAGCAGGCGCTGCGCGAGGGCCACCTGATCCCGGTGGTGTTCACCAGCGCCCGCACCGGAGCCGGCATCGCCGAACTGCTGGACGTGATCGTCAAGCTGCTGCCGAACCCGACCGAAGCCAATCCGCCCGACTTCCTGAGCGGTGAAGGCGAGGCCGCAATCGCGATGCACGCCGATCCCGACCCGACAAAACACGTGCTGGCGCATGTGTTCAAGGTCACGGTGGACCCGTACATCGGCCGCATGGGCATCTTCCGCATCTGGCAGGGCACGGTCACGAAGGACAGCCTCCTCTACATCGGCGATGGCCGTAAACCCTTCAAGGTGGGCCATCTGTTCCTGTTGCAGGGGAAGGAGCACGTGGAGGTGAACCAGGCGATGCCGGGGGATCTGTGCGGCGTGGCCAAGGTGGACGAGATGCGCTTCGACGCCGTGCTGCACGATGCCGCCGAGGACGACCACATCCGCCTGTTGCCGCTGCCCTTCCCGGTGCCGGTGCACGGCCTGGCGATCCGGCCCCGGCGGCATGGCGACGAACAGCGCATGTGGGAGATCCTCAGCAAGCTCGTCGACGAGGATCCCTGCCTGAAGATCGAACATGTGGCGGTGACGAACCAGACCGTGGTCTACGGCCTGGGCGAGTTGCATCTGCGCGTGTTGCTCGAGCGGCTGCGCGAACTGCACCGCTTCGAGGTCGATACGGAGCCGCCGCGCATCGCCTACCGCGAGACGATCACGGCGCCGGCCGAGGGCCACCACCGGCACAAGAAGCAGACCGGAGGCGCCGGGCAATTCGGAGAGGTCTTCCTGCGCGTGGAGCCGCTGCCGCGCGGCAGCGGCTTCGAATTCGTCGATGCGGTCAAGGGCGGCGTGATCCCGTACCAGTTCATCCCCGCGGTGGAGAAGGGCGTGCGCGAGGTGCTGCGCGGTGGCGCGATCTCGGGCCACCCGGTGGTGGACGTCAAGGTCACGGTGTTCGACGGCAAGCACCACAGCGTGGACAGCAAGGAGATCGCCTTCGTGACCGCGGGGCGCAAGGCCTTCATGGCCGCGATCCGCGAGGCCCGGCCCATCGTGCTGGAGCCCATCGTCGAGGTGGAGATCAGTGCCCCCGACGGCACGCTGGGCGGCATCACCGGCGATCTCTCGGCTCGCCGCGGCCTGGTCAGCGGCACGGCCAACGGCACCCCCGGCATGATGTTGGTGCGCGGGCAGGCGCCGCTGTCGGAACTGGCGGGTTACCAGAACCGGCTCAATGAGATGACGGCTGGCCAGGGCCGATACACGATCGCACTCTCCCGCTACGAGGCCGTGCCGCCGACGGTGCAGACCCAGCTCGTCGCCGCCCACAAGGTGCGCGACGACGACTGAGCGCCTCAGCGTGCATGCGGCACGGTGAGCACCGCACCGTGCAGGCCCAGCGCCACGGCGCCGACCCAGAGCGCGGTGTACGCCACAGCCGTCGCCGCCAGCACACCGCCAGCACACCGCCAGGCCGCGCCGCAGCGGCAGGCGGGTCAGCGCCAGCGCGGCCAGCGGCAGCAACTGGGTGGCATGCAGGGCCGGGAAGTGCGGCGTATAGCAATGTCAAACGGTCTCTTGAAAGGCCGATCGACGCATGGGTGACCCGCCGATACTGGCCTGAATGGCTTGGGGCTCCCGAGGTTGTGGCCTCGGAAGGTCTCAGGCCGCGCGCGGCGCCTCAATCGCTCAGGGTGCCGCCTGCCCGTGAGTGCCCACCTATGCGTCACCCGGTTCGGGTGTTCGGCATGCGATCGCATTGGGTTGCCAGGAAGCTGCCGTTCGCCAATGACTGTTCATGGCCGGATCCCGATGGCCACGAACGTCTGCTTCGTGGAAGCGAAGCGAGACAGTCATCGGCTCGCGTGTCTGCCAGCTTTCGGGAATCGCGACCGGCGGCTCAGGGTCGGGGGCGGGTCTTCGATCCATGCTCTTGAGCGACCGCTTCCGGTGCATGGGCGTGGTCACTGGACACACTGCGGCCGAAACTCTGTGCTCTACTTGGCATGCTGTCCCGGCGAGCAGGTCGGCAAGGCGGCGACATCTGATGCCGCGGCGAGGCAGCGGACCTTCTGAAGAATCTGCAGCGGCACTGGCACCATGCTCTGGAACGGACACCTCAGGCTCCGAGGCTGCGGTGTCCTTCGCAGCGCGTCAGGCCGGTCGCAGCAGCACCTCGCCTTCAATCTCCACAGGGATACCGAACGGCAGCTCGGCCATGCCAACGGCGCTGCGGGCATGGGCGCCGATCTGCGGGCCGAAGACTTCAAGGATCAGGTCGGTGAAGCCGTTGATGACCGTAGGCTGTCGGTCGAAGCCGGGCGCCGAGTTGACCATGCCTAGGATGTGCACCCAGGCCTCGATCCGGTCCAGGCTGCCCAGCTCCCGCTTCAGGCTGCCCAGTATCGCCAGCGCCGTGAGTCGGGCTGCCGCGTAGCCCTGCTCCACGGTCACTTGGGCGCCCACCTTGCCCAAGGGCTGTGCCACGCTGCCGTCGGCCAATGTAGGGCCATGCCCGGAGAAACGAGCCCGCTGGCCAAGCACGCGGACCCAGGGAAAGGGCAAGGTGATGCCCGGAGGCATCTTCAGCGGTTCGGGCAGCACGATGGCCAGTTGGGCAAGGCGGTCGTCGATAGCAGGCATGGAACTCCTCTCTGAAGCGTTGGCGCGTGGACATTGGCTCACGCAATGAAGTTGCCGGGCAGGCCCTCAGGACCCGGTACCCGACCAAGGATCGGCCACCCGCGGCCAGAAGTTGGGGTCGCGGTGGCGGAAGGGCAGCGCGGCGATGTCGGCCGTGAGCAACCCAGGCGAATCGGCGTACATCACTTCGCGAGCGAGCGGTGCGAAGGCGGCGTGGAAGTGCTGCATGGACTTCACCACCACGGCATGTTTGCGGCTCAAGTCGATGCCCAAGCCGGTGAACAGATCAGTGCCGATGACCTGCTGGCAGCGCGAGATCAGCACCAAATCGATGCCCTCTGCTGTGCTCACCCAGGCTGAAGCGCCCAGGGGGCAACGGGTGCCGAAGGCGGTCTGCTCGTGGCTCTCGACCAGCGCCCGCACGGTGACGCGCAAGTCCACGGGGGAACCCGAGGTCGCTCCGGACTTGCCCGCCACGCGCAGGGTCAGCGTGGACCCCAGGCCTGCTTCGAAGCACAGCTGCACGGCGCCTGGGTCCCACAGGCCACCGAGGGCCACATTCGGTATGCCGAGCGACAGCACAGCCTGCAGCGCGAAGCTGCTGTCGCCGCGTGCGCCGCCGCCCGGGTTGTCGGCCATGTCGGCCACGACGATGGGCCCCGCCCCTGGCAGGGGCGGCAGGTCGGCCACCCGTCGCATGGCGGCCGCCATAGCCAGTGGCGGCTGGTGCAGTGCATGGCGCATGGCCCACAGGCGCTGGCCGAGTTCTGACGCCAGGCGCACGGCCAGGGCTTCGTCGCCGTCGGTGACTACCCAGAGACGGGCGCCCGCTTCTGGCACGTCGCCAAACGCGAAGCCGTGCGCGTGCGAGACCGAGAGCACGCCGTTGTGTCCTTCGAGGGCTTGCAGTTCCCCGACAAAGCTCTTCAGGGGCTCGCGCGTGGTGGGCCAACTGCCCGCCATGCGGCAGTCCCAGACCGCGGTGACGGGGCGGATGCGGCGCTCCGCGGTGTCGATGGTCAGTCGCGCCACTTCAGCGGCGCGCTCGTCGATGTCGGTGTGCGGGTAGGCCTTGTAGGCGACCATCAGCGTGGCATGTCGGACCATGCTGCGCGTGACATGCCCGTGCAAGTCCAGTTCGACGCCGATGGGCACGTCAGGGCCCACGATGGCGCGCGCACGCTCAAGCAGGTCGCCCTCGCAGTCCAGGCAGTCCTCGGCCGTCATGGCACCGTGCAACATCAGCATCACGGCCTGCACTGGCAGCGCGGCGCGCAAGTCGTTCAGCAATTCGTCGCGCAAGTGCTCGTACACCGGCTGCCGAATGGGGCCGAGTGGTACGGCAGCGGCGAACAGGCCCTCGACCACTTCCCATCCTCGCGACGAGACCACGCGGCGCACGGTTTCGATGGCGCTCAGATAGCCGCCCGGGTCCACGCCGCTTGCCGGCCCGCGGCGGATGCCTCCGGTTTCGAAGGCTCCCAGCCCGGTAGGGATCGGTGAGTAGGAGTTGTTCTCGGCCAGCAGGCCGGCCAGGAAGAGTTTCATCGGTAACGGGGCCAGCGGGGGTCGGCGGCGACGCGACGGTTGAGCTTGACCGTTCTTTGTCAATGTGTCAAGCTTGTTTCCGAAATGGAAACCTCATTGGAAGCTCCTACCTCACCTTCGGCCGCTGCACCGGCGCCGCGGGGCGCAGTCGATCCGCCGTGGCCAAGCACCTCGGTCGCGCAGGCGTTTGTGCTGGTGATGCTGGTGGCGGCGACGTTCTCATTTGTGCATCGATACGTGCCCTCAGTGCTGGTCGACCCCATCAAGCAGGAGATGGGCATCAGCGACCTGCAGTTCAGTTTGCTGCAGGGAACGGCCTTCGCGGTGCTCTACGGCGCTGCGTCGCTGGTGTGCGGGTTGCTGGCCGACCGTGTCCACCGCCGCAACCTGGTCGTGCTGGGTATTGTCGTCTGGACGCTTGGCACGGTTCTCTTTGGCTTGTCCACCAGCTTCACGGGCTTGCTCGCGAGTCGTGCCATGGTGGGCCTGGGAGAGGCCGCATTGGGGCCTGCCAGCGTTTCGATGTTGTGCGACTACTTCCGCCCTGAGCGGCGCGGCAGGGCCATCGCGGTGTCGTTCTTTGGCGCTACGCTGGGCAGTGCACTGGCCTTTGCCGCGGGGGGGCGCATGCTGGAGGCGGCGGCCGCGGGTCAGTATGCCAGCTTGCCGTGGGTGGGCGAACTCACGCCATGGCGGCAGGTCGTGGTCCTGATGGGTGCAAGCGGGTTCTTGCTGGTGCCCGCCATACTGGCCTTTCCCGAGCCGCAGCGCCGCGCCCTGGCAGTTGCCGAGCACTTGGGCAACCGGGCGCAGGAGCTGTGGTCCCTGCGCGGTCGCCTCGTGCCCGTGGTGTTGGCGGGCGCCACGGTGGCGCTGGCCGACTTCGGCTTCAGCATCTGGGCGACGGCACTCTTGACGCGCACGCATGGTTTCACCGTGGCCGAGGCGGGCACGGTGCTTGGCGCCTGCATGCTGATAGCCGGCGTAGGCGGCGGCTGGATCGGCGGCGTGCTGTCCGACCGCGCCCATGCTCGTGCGCCGATCACAGGGCGCATCAACACCGTGGTCCGCGCCGCGCTGGCCATGCTGCTGTCGGCCTGCCTGCTGCTGCTGCCCGGTGGCTGGGCCGCCGTGGCGGCCTTTGCCTGCTGGCAGGTGGCCGCCAACGCTGCCTATGTCGGCTGTGCTTCGACTTTGCAGGATCAGGTCAGCGGAAGAACCCGTGGAATTGCCGCCGCCCTGTCCTTGTGCATGTCAATCGGATTCGGCATGGGCCTCGGTCCGACCTCGGTGGCAGCGCTCAACCAGCAGATCGGTGGCGGCGGCGACGCCTTGTCCACCAGCCTGCTCATCGTGCTGCTTGCCGCAGGGTTTGCCACTCTGGGTTTCGCCTGGGTGCTGCGGCGGCGTCTGGCCCGGCAGGTGTCGGCACCGGGCTGCACTTGATGCAACGGTCTGGAGTGAATGTGCAATGACAATTTGGAGTGTTCGGCCGTGAAACTTGAGTGCGATTTGTTGGTGGCTGGGTCGGGTGCAGCCGGCCTGGCGGCTGCGGTGACTGCGGCCCACCAGGGGCTGCGCGTGGTGGTGGTGGAGAAGGCGCCCGTGTTCGGTGGAACCTCGTGCTTCTCTGCGGGCATGGTGTGGATCCCCGGCAGCCGCCAGGCGCGCGCCGCCGGCATTGAAGACGACCCGGCGCTCGCCCTGCAGTACCTGCGCGGTGAGGGCGGTGCCTACACCGACGAAGCCAAGGCCGAGGCCTATGTGCGCCAGGCGGCTGACATCTTTGCCTGGTTCGAGGACCACACGCATGTCAGCTACCACTTGTCTCCACTGTGGCCCGACTACCACCAAGGCGTGGCTGGTGCCTCCCGCGGGGGCCGCTCGCTGGGGGCCAACGCGTTCGACGCGCGGCGCCTGGGCCCGCGCATGCGCGACCTGCGCCCGCCGCTGGTCAGCACAACGATCTTCGGCGGCATGATCGTTGGCCGTGAGGATCTGGTGCACTACTTCGGCGTGTCCAAGTCCTGGCAGAGCCGTGGCGTCGTAGGCCGCAGATTCTTGCGCTACGTGATGGACCGATTGGGTGGCCATGGGCGCAGCACGCGGCTGTCCAACGGCAATGCCCTGGTGGCCATGCTCGCGCTCAGTGCATTCGAGCGCGGTGTCGACCTGCGGCTGAACACGCCGGTGCAGCAACTGTTGGTGGAGGACGGCCGTGTCTCGGGCGCGCTGGTGCAGACGCCCGAAGGGCCGTGCGAAATTCGAGCACGTGCTGGCGTCGTGCTCGCCTGCGGCGGGTTCCCGGCCAACCCTGAACTGCGCGCGCGCTATTACGCGCATGTCTCGGCGGGCAAGAACCACCGCACCGCTGCGCCGGCTGACAACACCGGCGACTCACTGCAGTTGGCCGGCCAGGCCGGCGTGGCGCTGAAGGAAGCGCAGCATCACCCGGCGGCCTGGACGCCGGTATCGCTGGTGCCGCAACCGAATGGCACTGATGTGCCTTTCCCGCACTACAACGACCGCGGCAAGGCGGGCTACATCGCGGTGGACCGGCGCGGGCGGCGCTTCATCAGCGAGTCGCTGTCCTACCACGACTTCGTGCCGGCCATGATCCACGCCTGCCGCGACGACGCCGAGGTGTGCAGCTGGATCATCTGTGACAGCCGCGCCATCCGGCAGTACGGGCTCGGACGGGCGCCGCCCTGGCCCTTGCCCATCGGGTCCTTCATTGGCAACGGTTACCTCAAGCGCGGGCAGACGCTGGATGAACTGGCGCAGGCCTGCGGCATCGATGCCGCAGGCCTTCGTCAGACGGTGGCACGGCTGAATGCGGGTGCGGGACGCGGCATCGACGAGGAGTTCAACAAGGGCGCTGATGTCTACGAACGCTTCAATGGCAGCCGCGCCCATGTCCCCAACCCGTGCGTGGCACCCATCGAGCAAGGACCCTTCTACGCCGTCAGGGTGGTGCCGGGTGACATTGGCAGCTTCGTGGGTCTGCAGACCGACGAGCACGCCCGGGCGCTGGACGTGCACGGCCGGCCCATCGAGGGCCTCTACGTGGCCGGCAACGACGCTGCCAGTTTCATGGGCGGCACCTACCCCGGTGCCGGCATCACCCTGGGCCCGGCGATGGTCTTCGGCCACATCGCGGCCCGGCATGCAGCGCAGAGCCTGCGTGCGGCCTGAGCAGCGCGGAGACCATCCATATGCTGATCGTCCACGGCACCGCCCACCGATTGCACGACCCCAGCGCGGCCATGAAGCGCGCAGGCCAGCCGCCGAACTTCGACGTGCCCGATCGCGTGGATGTGGTGCTGGATGCCTTGCGGGCCCAAGGTGCGCACCTGCTGCGGCCGGCTGGCGACGCCGGCCTGTCGCCCATCGCGCGGGTGCACCGGGCCGACTACTTGAGCTTCCTGCAGACAGCCTGGGAACGCTGGCCGCGCGAGCGTGGTGCGGAGCTGGCATTGCCCCAGTTTTGGCCGGGGCCTCGCAGCCCAGCCGGCGGCATGCCCGCGCGCTGCCCTGACTCTGTCGTGGGCCAGTTCGGCTGGTTTGCGGGCGATGCCATCGCGCCTTTGTTGGCCGGCACATGGGCGGCAGCCTATGGGTCCGCTCAAGTGGCGCTGTCGGCGCAGCGCGCATTGTCCGAAGGTGCACTTTCGGCGCTCGCTCTGTGTCGCCCGCCTGGCCACCATGCTGGGGCTGCACGCCTGGCCGGCTACTGCTACTTGAACAACGCGGCGATCGCCGCGCAGGCCTTCATTGACGGTGGGCTGCAACGGGTGGCGGTTTTCGATGTGGACTACCACCACGGCAACGGCACCCAGGAGATCTTCTACGAGCGAGCCGATGTGCTCGTGTGCTCCGTGCACGCCGACCCGGCCGAGGACTACCCATATTTCGTGGGGCGTGCCGACGAGACCGGTGCAGGCCCGGGTGAAGGCTTCAACCTGAACTGCCCGCTGCCGGCCGGCAGCGACTGGCCGGTCTGGCGCGCAGCGATGGAGACTTGCTGCGGGCGTATCGACGCCTTTGCGCCGCAGGCCCTGGTGGTGTCATTGGGCGTGGACACGCACCGCGACGACCCCTCCGGCACCTTCAAGCTCGACAGCAGCCACTTCGTCCTGATGGGCCGCCGCCTGGCCGAGCTGGGCGTGCCGACACTGTTCGTCCTGGAAGGCGGCTACGCGGTCGAGGTCCTGGGTGTCAACGTCGCGAACGTGCTGGCAGGTTTCGAGGGGGAAGACTCATGATTCGCGACATCGAGGACAGCGCGGCAGAGTTCATGGCCATCCGCCGCGACCTGCACGCCCATCCGGAGCTGAGCTTTGCCGAAGAGCGCACGGCCTCCCGCGTGGCCGCGTTGCTGGAGGACTGGGGCATCCCCGTCGTGCGCGGCGTCGGCCGCACCGGCGTCGTGGGCGTCCTGAAACGGGGCCAGGGCAAGCGCGCCATCGGTCTGCGCGCCGATATGGATGCGCTGCCTGTGGAAGAGCACAACCGCTTCGCCCATGCCAGCCGTCACCCCGGCCGAATGCACGCCTGCGGCCACGACGGCCACACGGCGATGCTGCTGGCTGCGGCGCGGCACCTGGCCCTGCATGCCGAGTTCGACGGCACCATCGTGCTGATCTTCCAGCCCGCCGAAGAGGGTGGGACCGGCGCCCTGGCGATGATGGCCGACCGCCTGTTCGAGCGCTTTCCTGTGGACGCCGTCTTCGCTGCGCACAACTGGCCGGGCCTTCCTGTGGGCAGCTTCGCGGTCAGCCCGGGGCCGATGATGGCTTCGTGCAACGAGTTCACCATCAATGTGCATGGCAAGGGTGCCCACGCGGCGATGCCGGATCAAGGTATCGACGCCATCCAGGTGGCGTTCCAGATCGGCACGGCGCTGCAAACCATCGTGTCGCGCAATGTCAAGCCATCCGAGTCGGTGGTGCTGTCGATCACCCAGGTGCACGCCGGAGACGCGCTGAACGTGCTGCCCGACAGCTGCCAGTTGCGCGGAACGGTGCGCTGCTTCTCGGTGCAGGCGCGCGACTTCGTCGAGGCGCGGATGCGGCAATTGGTGCAACACATCGGCGCGGCCCATGGCGCGCGCTGCGAGATGGAATTCAAGTGCAACTGCCCACCCACCACCAACCATCCGGTGGAGACCGCCTTCCTGCAGGGCGTGCTGCGTGAACTCGTTGGTCCGGCAAACGTCCATCTGTTCGAGCCGACCATGAGTGCAGAGGACTTCAGCTTCATGCTGGAGGCCAAGGCCGGTTGCTACTTCATGATCGGCAATGGCGATGGCGACCACCGCCATGCGGGGCACGGCCTGGGCCCCTGCATGCTGCACAACCCGAGCTTCGACTTCAACGATGCCCTGATCCCCATTGGCGCATCGGCTTGGGTGAGGCTGGCCCAGGCCTGGCTTGCACAGGAGAGAATATGAATCCGATGCGACCGTTTCCCATGCAGTTGCGCCCACCGTTAGTCCCAGACCCTTTGACCCAAGCACAGACATGAGCGACTCCGAGCCTGAGCTCCATAACCTGCCCGCCAGGCCCGGGGCGGTGGTGCGGGCCGTGCGCGAGCAGCGCGGCTGGACACTGGCCGAAGTCAGTGAGCGCACGGGCTTGTCGGTTTCCACCTTGTCGAAGGTGGAAAACGACAAGATGTCGCTCACCTATGACAAGCTATCGCGCATCAGCAAGGGGCTGTCCATCGACATCGGGCAGCTCTTCGCCGCGGGCTCGGCCCCCAACGGCGCAGCGCCTGCGCGAGTGCTCGGCTTCTCAGGGCGGCGCAGCCTGTCCCGCAGCGGCGAGGGCAGTGTCATCGACACGCCCAACTACGGGCATGTGTACCCGGCCACCGAGCTGCTGAACAAGCAGATGGTGCCCATCTTCGGCCAACCCAAGGCGCGCACGCTGGCGGAGTTCGGTGAGCTCCTGCGCCACAGTGGCGAGGAATTCTCGGTGGTGCTGGAAGGTGCTGTGATGTTCCACACCGAGCTCTATGCGCCGGCGCTGCTGCAGGCCGGGGACTCGGTGTACTTTGACAGCAGCATGGCGCATGCCTACCTGCGCGTCGGCGATGGGCCCTGCCGCGTGCTGACCGTCTGCTCGGACGGGCCGTCGTTGGCGGCCGCCGGCTATCCGCCGCCGATGGCCGAGCCGCAGGTTGTGCGGGCGCCCGTTGTGTTGGAAGCGGCAGCGCCCGCTCGGGCGAAGCCGCCCCCACGCCCCAAGACCCGCAAGCGCTGAGTTGCTCGGCGCCAGGGCGGCGGGCGCCGGTGCTACAGGCTGACGGATCCGCGCATCATCTCTACGCACTGGCCAGCCAGCCACACGCGCACGCCGTCGTCGCCGCGCTCGGCGCCGGCATGCAGCACGCTCTGGCGGCCGATCTCCGCGCCCATCTGCATCACGATCCGGTTGCTCGGTGCACCATCCCGCTCCAGCAACAGGCCAGCCAGCGCGGCGGTGGCGCTGCCGCAAGCGGGATCTTCGGTCACACCATAAAGCGGGCCAAAGACGCGCGATCGCAACTGGTCGCCGTCGCGGGCGTACAGGCACAGCATGAAGCGGCCCTGCGGCCCCAGCCAGCGGTCTGCCACCGCGCGGAAGGCCGAGGCATCGGGCGCGGCGCGTGTCAGCACGTCGACGGAGACCTCGGCGCACACACAGTCCAGGCCTACCGAGGCCACGTCGGTGCGCCGGATATCGCCAGTGTCCAGCCGGGCGCACGGCGCCAGGTCGGCAGCGCCGGGGGCGGCACCCAGCTTCAGGGCCTGAGGTGCCATGAGACGGCACATGCGCAACTCACCCCCCTCGCGCTCCACGCCGATCTCCACCAGCCCACTGCCGCCCTCGAAGGTCAGCCGACCTTGGGTGTCGCGCCCCTGCGTCGCCAGCACCCAGGCGGTGCCGATGTTGGGGTGGCCGGCAAAGCCGATCTCGGCCGACGGCGTGAAGATGCGGACCTTGGCGGTGTGGCGAGGGTCATCGGGCGGCAGCACAAAAGTCGTCTCGCTGAGGTTGAACTCGCCGGCCAGGGCCTGCATCGTCGCAGTATCCAGACTGCGGGCGTCGGCGAAGACGGCCAGCGGGTTGCCGCCGAAGCGACGGTCAGTGAACACGTCCAGGGTGACAAACTCGTAGGTTCGGGCCATCACGCGGCTCCCCGGCGCTGGTCCGCGCTCAGCATCGCCGATGCACGTGCAATGGCCCGGTGCAGCATCTCGGCAATCTGGTCGGCATCGCTGCGCGTGAGCATGAGCGGGGGTGAGATGCCCACGATGTCGTTCACGGGCAGCGGCCTGGCGAGCAGGCCTTCTTCCATGGCCAAGGCAGCCACTTGGGCCGAGAACTTCAGTGTGGCGTCAAGCCGCCGCCGCGGCGGGCCCTCGGCCACGAACTCCACGGCCTGCAGCAGGCCGGCGCCGCGCACATCGCCCACCAGCGGGTTGGTGGCCAAGCGATCGCGCAACTGCTGAAGTAGATAGGCGCCCACCTCGGCAGCGTTCGCGCAAAGCCCCTCTTCTTCGATGATGCGGATGTTCGCCAGGGCGGCGGCGGCTCCTAGCGGGTGCGCCGAGTAGGTGTAGCCGTGCGCAAAGAAGCCGTGCGTCCGCGCGCCGTCCTGCAGCGCCTGCCACACCTTGGGGCCAACCAGCGCAGCCGACAGCGGGGCATAGCCGCTGCTCAAGCCCTTGGCCAGCGTGATGAGGTCGGCGTCGATGCCATAGCCGTCGACGGCCAGCATATGGCCCACCCGCCCGAAGGCGGTGATCACCTCGTCGGCGATGAGCAGCACGTCGTACTTGCGAAGCACGGCCTGGATCGCTTCCCAGTAGCCAGGCGGGGGCGGCAGGATGCCGCCGGAGCCGACGACAGGCTCGGCGATGAAGGCGCCCACGGTGTCGGGGCCTTCCTCCAGGATGAGCCGTTCCAGTTCGTCTGCGCAGCGTTGAGAAAAGGCGCGCGGGTCCGTCTCGGGTGCCCAGAAGGCATCGGGCGCGAGGGTGTGCTTCACCAGTGCAAAGGGGAGGTCGAAGCCGCTGTGATAGTTCGGCAGCCCCGTCAGGCTGGCCGTCATCGTGGTGGCGCCGTGGTAGCCGCGCTGGCGCGCGATGATCTTCTTCTTGTGGGGCCTGCCGATGACGTTGTGGTAGTACCAGACCAGCTTGATCTGCGTCTCGTTGGCGTCCGAACCCG
Organism: Rubrivivax sp.; assembly: GCA_022842595.1. GTDB lineage: Bacteria > Pseudomonadota > Gammaproteobacteria > Burkholderiales > Burkholderiaceae_C > Rubrivivax. The sequence goes on along the minus strand of JALHPF010000013.1, from coordinate 18,023 downwards.
ACAGGCCAAAGAAGACTCGCTTCATGCGCCCGCCTGTGAGCGCGATCAGCTTCTCGGCCAGCATGATGGCTTTCGGGTGCGAAGCGCCCGCGAAGATATGGTAGTAGGGCAGCTCAGCCGCCTGCTCGGCAATGGCGTCGACGATGGCTTGCCGGCCATAGCCCACATTGACGCAGTACATGCCCGACATGCCGTCGATGACCGAGCGTCCGTGGGCGTCGGTGACGCGAATGCCCGATGCACTTTGAACGATGCGCTGCCCTGGAACCCGGCCGGCGGCAAAGTCGTCGGCACGGGTGAAGGGGTGCAGCAAGGAGTCGCGATCGCGCTGCTCCAGCGACGCGGTGACTGGGTGGCTGTCATGGACCATGGTGGGCTCCTGGAAAAAAGAGTTTCTCTTTTGGAAATATAGCGTCAGGCAACATCACTTGTCCACGCTGACTGCGCCTGCGCATTTGTTCAGAAGCGGACTTTCCAGCAGCCGATTGTGTCAGAGTTTTCCATAATGGATACGTCATTGACATCTTGGAAAGTTTTCGCCGACACTGCGCCATCTGCGAAAGGATGGAGCCCATGACCCAGATCGCCCCCCGTCTACGTCACTCCCCGGTGGTGCTTGCCATCGCCATGCTGGCCGCCTTGCCGGCGCATGCCCAGCAAAGTGCACCCGCGCAAACCGGGTCAGACAGCGTGCAAGCGGAATCGGACGCCACCAGCACACAGAGGGTTGAAGTCACGGCGCTGAAAACACGCCAGAGCCTGCAAGAGGTGCCGGCATCGGTCACCGCGCTGACGGCCGACGACCTGGCTCGCGCCGGCCTCGTGAACGCGGCCGACCTTCAGCAGAAGGTGCCCGGCCTGAGTCTGTCATCCGGTGGTCGCGAGACGAACCTGGCCATCCGCGGCGTGTCCAACAACGTCCGCAGCATCGGCGCCGATCCGTCCAATGCCGTGCACATCGACGGCGTCTACCTGCCGCGATCCAGCATGGTGCTGACCGAACTGTTCGACCTTCAGCGTGTCGAGGTGCTGAAGGGCCCGGAAGGAACCCTGTATGGCCGCAATGCCACGGGTGGCGCCATCAACGTGGTGACGCGCGCGCCCACCGCCAAGCCCGGAGCTGAGGGCTTCGTGGGCTTCGGCTCGCTGGGCCTGCGCCGTACGCAGTTGGCGGCGGGTGGCGGCACGGACGATGTGTCCGGGCGCATCGCGGTGGCGTACTCGAAGGACGACGGCTACACGCGCAACCTGAGCACAGGGACGGGGCTGGACACCAACGATTTCAAGGCCTTCCGCGGCAAGTTGCGTGTTGCGCTCGGCACGAAGGCTGATCTCACCCTGCTGGCCCAGGCGTCCGACGACAAGGGCACGCTCGGCTACGGTGTATCCACCGACACCTCGATCACGGGGCCGCTGTACCCGTACTCGCTGGGTGATCCCGACTACCGACTGACTGCGGCGGACCACCGCACGGACGCCCGCAGTATTCGCCTGGACTCCCCTGTCACCAGCTCGCGCAAGACCCGCGTCTTGGCGGCCACCGTCAATTGGGACCTCGGCTCTGTCGGGTTCAAGTCCATCACCGGATTCACGAGTTTCAAGAGCGGCGACCAGAACGACGTCGACTGGACGGGCGGCAAGCTGGAAACCCAGGACACCACCACCGACGTCAAGTCCACCTCGCAGGAGTTCCAGCTCTACAGCCAAGGGGACGGGCCTCTGCAGTGGACGGCGGGCGTCTTCCTCTACCGCGACAAGGGCACCGAGACGCTGGACTGGCTGTTGTACGGGCCCATCAACTGCGGCGCGCCGGGTAGCTGCGCCTTCGCGCGCCAGACGGTGAAAAGCACCGGTCGTTCAGAAGCCGTCTTCGGCCAGATGACCTATCACTTCACACGCGAGTGGTCTGCCCTGCTGGGTGCGCGCTACAACCGTGACACCAAGGATGGCGATGCGACCAACCGGCGGTCGGGGGTGAACTTCACAGGCGACGTCAGCTTCTCGTCGTTCACGCCCAAGGCGCAGCTGCAATGGACGCCCTCGAAAGGGCTGATGGCGTACGCCGGCGTGTCCAAGGGTTTCAAGAGCGGCGGCTTCAACTTCGGCCGCGCCGGGATCGAGAAGTTCGAGCCCGAAAGCATCGTGGCGACTGAGGTCGGCGTACGCAGCACCTTGATGGGCGGAGCCTTGTCGCTGAATGCCTCCGCCTTCAAGTACGACTACAAGGACCTGCAGCTGCGCACGGCTGTACTGGACGCCGTGTCGGGCAATTTCGTGGTCAGCGTCAACAACGCCTCCAAAGCCAAGGTACAGGGCCTTGAGCTGAGCGCCGATCTGGCGCTGGGTGCTGGCTTCAGTGGTGGCCTTTCGGCCGCGTACATCGACAGCGAACTGCAGAACTACGTGTCCCCATCGACGCGCCGCGACCTCAGCGGCCTGCCGTTGCCTCTGACGCCCAAGAGCAGTGGTTCCGTCTGGCTGGATCACAGCACTTCGGTGGCCGGAGGGCAACTGCGCAGCCACCTTGAGTACAACTACCGCAGCAGCGTGATCTTCCCGTTGACGCTGGACCAGACGAACAACAAGGGAGAGGCCTATGGCCTAGTGAATGCCTCGCTGCGCTGGACGGCTCCAAAGGACGCCTGGTACGTTCAAGCCGGCGTCCTGAACGCCACCGACAAGCTCTACCGCACGATGCGCGCCGACTACACCTTCGGCGGCGTGGTGGAGAGCTTCGGTGCGCCGCGCACCTACGAGCTCAGGTTCGGTTTCAAGTACTGATTGCCCTCTTCACTGCATGTCAGTACGAGTCGACCGCATGACCGCACCACTTGACAGCTCGATAGGGCAGGCGGGATTCGAGTTCGCGTCACCCACTGCCGATGCCCCGCATGGCATCCAGCTGGATGCGGTGCCAGTGGATGCCGAACAGGTGCGCGCGCTGCCAGGCGACCACATGCAGCGCTTGCTGCCCCCGCCCCAGACGGTGCTGATGAATGCCTATCCGGCGGGTGACCCGAGCTGGCTGAGGATTGACTCCACCTACCCCGAGCAGATGAGGCAGCGTTTGGCGCTGCTGGCGGCACGACCCACGTGGGTGGTGGACCGGCTGGATTCAGAGACGGTCTTGCTGGCCGAGACCGAGTTGCGTGATCGCGTCGTCCAGTGGCTCACGACACAACATCCGCGCGCGTTCACCCAGCAAGGCGATCACGTCATTTGCCACCTGACCGGGGTGGTCGTCGACGTCGGGCCGCAGGGCGCGCAGCCGATGGTTGCCGTGGCGGCACTGGCCACCGAGGATTTCCTGCTCATGCTGCCCTCAGAAGCGGACGCGCAGGGCCAGGTCACCTATCGTCTGATGAGCGGCGCACTGCTGTTTCCAAACGGCTGGTCGTTGCGCAGCTGCTTCGACCGTCCTGAGCCGGGGCCAGGGCACGAGCAACAGCGCGCGCAGTGGGAACAGGACGGCAAGTTGAGCCGGGAACGGGCGCGGCTGGGTCGGACGACGCGCGAGATTCACCAGGGCGAAGTGCCGCAATACGAGGCTCACCTCGCAACATCGGTAGACCGTGCATTTCATGCCATGCGGCCTGAACGGGTGGTCTGGCGGCGAAACTGGGGCCCCCACCTGTCGCCAAGGCTGTTCCGTCATGCCGATGCGCTGGACCTTGTCCCACAAATGACGCCTGAACGGCTGCTGGAACACGGCTTTATCCGCTCCGAGCACCAGACGCTGGTGAAACTGCCGCGCACTGCTGCGATCGCGTTCGGCCTGAAGACCTATCTGTGGCCCATGTGGGACATGCTGGCGGATCCGCTGGTCCGCAGCGCCCTTGAAGTCGCCGCGCAACGCACGTGGCCCGAGACGCGCGAGTACATGAAGGGTCGCCACGAAGTACTGATGGCTTTGCTGGGAACGCAAGCTCAAGGCGTTGATCAGTCAAGCACGCCCACGCCGTCCACATCCACCGAGACGCCCGCCGGCAGCGAGCCGATGATGGTGGTGCGCACTGGCGACGGCGCGACAAGGTAGGTGCTGCAGACCCCGTTTGAAGGCGGCGACCTCTTCGCTGCGTGCCAGAAAGACGTTGGCCTCGAACCTCTTCGACTTGTATGCCTTTGACGAACTACGCATGGACGAGGTGACCGCATGACCCAACCGTTTGACAACCCGATGGGTCTGATGGGATTCGAGTTCGTCGAATTCGCGTCACCCACTCCCGACGTTCTGGAAGCGCTGTTCGAACAGATGGGCTTCACGCTGGTCGCCAAGCACCGATCCAAGGATGTGGTGCTGTACCGGCAAGGCGGCGCCAACTTCATCGTCAATCGCGAGCCCAAGAGCCCGGCTGCCTACTTTGCCGCCGAGCACGGCCCCTGCGCCTGCGGCCTGGCATTCCGCGTGAAGGACTCGCACGTGGCCTACAACCGGGCGCTGGAACTGGGGGCTCAACCCATGGATATGCCCACCGGTCCGATGGAACTGAGGCTGCCCGCCATCAAGGGCATCGGCGGTGCACCGCTGTACCTGATCGACCGGTTCGAAGACGGCCAGTCGATCTACGACATCGACTTCGCCTTCCTCCCGGGCGTGGACCGCAGGCCGCGCGGGCATGGCTTCACCACCATCGACCACCTCACCCACAACGTCTACCGCGGGCGCATGGAGTATTGGGGCCGCTTCTACGAGCGCTTGTTCAACTTCCGGCAGATTCGCTACTTCGACATCCAGGGCGAGTACACCGGGCTCACCTCCAAGGCCATGACCGCGCCAGATGGCCTCATTCGGATTCCGCTGAACGAAGAGTCCGGCAAGGGCAATGGCCAGATCGAGGAATTCCTGATGCAGTTCAACGGCGAAGGGATCCAGCACATCGCGTTGCTCTGCGATGACCTGGTTGCCGCCGTGGACCGACTGCAACTGGCCGGCGTGCCCTTGATGACTGCACCCAACGACGTCTACTACGAGATGCTCGAAGAACGACTTCCCGCGCACGGCGAGCACGTGCCGGACCTGAAGACGCGTGGCATCCTGCTCGATGGCTCCACCGCCAATGGCGAGAAGCGGCTGCTGCTGCAGATCTTCTCGCAGACGCTGCTGGGCCCGGTGTTCTTCGAGTTCATCCAGCGCAAGGCCGACGAGGGGTTTGGCGAGGGCAACTTCAAGGCCCTGTTCGAGTCGCTGGAGCGCGACCAACTGCGGCGTGGCGCCATCAAGGCGGAGGCCTGAATGCAGATCGAGCGCATTCACCATGTGGCCTACCGCTGCAAGGACGCCGAGGCAACAGTGCGTTCGGGACATGCAGCGCAACGGTAACCCCCGCGGCAGGCTGAACGAATGCCATAAGGCGGAAGCAGGCATGTCCAGGGTTGGCATCACGGCACGACATGAAAGCGCACGGCGTGTCGGAACCCGGGCTCAAGGATGAAGTTTCAAGACCACGAACGGCGCATGCTGCTATCGCAGCCTGGCCTCGGCCCGACTGTCATCGCACGCATCGAGGCCACGGGCATTCACTCCATCGAGGCATTGCGGCTGGCGGGGGTCCATTTCGTGGTGGAGATGGTCTGCCTTGGACTTGGCACGGTCGCTTGGTCAAATCGGCGCAGCGCGCTGGCGCGGGCATTGGAGCGACTGGCATCAAGCGAAGACCTGGTCGGTCCGAGGCGCGATACCTGTCCCGACCCATCACGTAATCGCCTACAGCGCGATGGGCAGGCGCCACTTGCGAACTACCGCTCGCATTCCGGTTCTGGCCCTAGACGAGCTCTGTAAGCGGCGAGTTCCGAAGCAGAACGGACCTTCAAATGGAAGGCGTCCACGGGCTCCTTTTGGGTCGGGTTCTGCCGGCCGGGGACGTCGGATATCCGGACTCGCAACTTGGGAGTCAGCTTTCCGGCGATGGGATCGCGCGTCCAACCGGTGCTTGTCGACCCACAAGCGACATCCGTTCGGCCAGATTCATGGCGCTGAACCGGACATTGGTACAGCTATGGGCATTGGGGCTCGCTGGTTCTGAGGTTCGAGCCAGCAGCCTGTCAGGCGCCCATTGGAGCGCGGCGTCCATCAATCCATCGCGTGCACTCGCGCCGGGAGAGCCCGCGCAACCGGATCCCTAGACGTCGGCCTTGGCTCGGAGGTGAAAGACCACCAGCCATGCGAGGTAGCCAGCGATCAGACCGGTCTGCGCCCAGTACATCGACGTCGGGCGGCCTGCCAGCACCGACTGCAGCGCTTCCGACTGGTTCACGGCCGACAAGCCCAGGACCGTCACGGCCAAGGCCACCAGTGCGGCGGGCACGGCGGCCCGGATCGTCGCTGCCGTGTAGAAAAGACAGATGTAGGCCACGACCGCGAACGAGATGATCTTGTCCTGATAGGCGTGGAACGGCACGTCGTAGTAGACGAATACAAGTGGGTACTTGAGACCGAAGAAGTGCGCGACGGCCATGCAGCAGAAATAGGCCACGCCGGCCCAGAGCGAGCCGTTGAGGATCTTCGAGTTCATTGGTTTGCCTTCCATGAATAAGGCGCCATTCTTGGACCCGCAGGCTGATCACGCGAGTGGCCCGAATGCCATACTTCGATGGAATCGGGCCAACCCCTTCAGATCTGTCGAGATGAGCACACGCCAGAAGCTCCCCGTCGTCGCCGTCGTCGCGTTCGATCGCGTCAGTCCCTTTCACCTTTCGGTGCCCTGCGTCGTATTCGGCGACGCGCATCCTGGGGTGCCTGCATTCGACCTGAGGGTGTGCGCCGGCGAAACCGGCACGCTGCGCACGACGGCGGGGTTCGCGGTCTGGGTCGTGCATGGCCTGGATGCGCTCAGGCGGGCCGAAATCATCATCGTCCCCAGCTGGCGCGACCCGGCCGAGCGGCCCCCGGAGCCTTTGCTGAAGGCCCTGGTGATGGCGCACCGGCGCGGCGCCAAGATCGTGGGGCTCTGTCTCGGCGCCTACGTGCTGGGTGCGGCAGGCCTGTTGGAAGGCCGCACGGCCACCACACACTGGTCCTGTGCCCCCGACTTTGCGCAGCGCTTTCCGAACGTGCGGGTGGACCCCGACGTGCTGTACGTCGATGAGGGCGACATCGTCACCTCCGCCGGCACGGCCGCCGGCATCGACTGTTGCCTGCATCTGCTTCGCCAGCGGCACGGCGCGGCTGCGGCCAACAGCGTGGCGCGGCGTCTGGTGGTGCCGCCCCACCGTCAGGGCGGGCAGGCGCAGTTCATTGAACAGCCACTGCCGAGTTCCGCGCGCGACTCGCGGTTGTCGACCCTGTTGGACGAGGTTCGATCTTCGCTTCGCGAACGGCATACGCTGGACAGTTTGGCGTCTCGCGCGGCCATGAGCCGCCGCACATTCACGCGGCACTTCCGGCAGTTGACAGGCACCACGGTACAGCAGTGGTTGATTGCGGAGCGACTTTCGCTCGCCCAGCGCCTGCTGGAAGCTTCAGATCAAGCCGTCGAACGCATTGCCGAACTGGCGGGTTTCGGCTCGCCCGTGGCATTTCGGCAGCAGTTCCGTAGCGCGTTCGGCGTGACACCGACCGCATGGCGTCAGACGTTCACCGGCCGGTGAAAGGCCTACGCGCCGCGATCTGGCCCGCTGATCGCATGCCCCCTGAAGAAGCTCGAGCGGGTGCTTCTTGCGGCCTTTCGCGCAGGCCTGCCGATTGTCTATTTGTGGGCATCGTTGCGCAGCCAGCGTCTATTCCGCATCGGCTTGCGCTGCAGGTGCGGCTTGCTGAAAAGCAGCGACGGTGGCCAAGTGAGCGTCGATTCGAACGATGTTCGGATAGGGATCCAGAAGACGCCCCTGCGCGCACCAGTTCGCCATCACTTTCCCTACCTGCGCGTCGCGAATGTTCAGCGGGGTCGCGTGGACGGGACCGAGCTTGAGCGCTATGAATTGGCTGCTGAAGAACTGGATCGATGGCGGCTGCACGCCGGTGATCTGCTCATCGTGGAAGGCAATGGCAGCGCCAACGAGATCGGGCGCTGTGCCATCTGGCGCGGAGAGGTCGAAGACTGCGTCTACCAAAACCACCTGATGCGGGTGCGGCCCAATGCCGGTGATGACGTCGAGTATTTGTCTCTCTACCTGAACTCGCCAGTCGGAACGGCGCACATGCGCCGTCTGGCCATCACGACAAGCGGCCTGTTCAACCTCAGCGTTGGCAAGATCCGCAGCATCCCGGTGGAGCTTCCCCCTCAAGAGGACCAGCCACGCATCGTCGCCAAGGTCACCGGATTCCTCGCACTTTGCGACCAGCTCAAAGCCCGCATCGCCGCCGTCCGCGCCAAGCACGCGCAACTGGCCGAAGCCCTGGTGGCCCAGGCAGTGGCCTGATCCGGCCGTGCCCAAAGGCCTTCGGCGGCGGGTTCATGCGAAGGTCATTGGGCACGGATGGGCACGCCGTGCCCATCCGTGCCCAAAACCGTACCCACGGCGGCCCAAAGAAAAAGGGCTTGGCATGCGCCAAGCCCTTGATTTACTTGCCATATTCAGTGGTGGAGACGAGGAGGATCGAACTCCTGACCTTCGCATTGCGAACGCGACGCTCTCCCAGCTGAGCTACGCCCCCATCATCAGCAGAAAGTCTATCACCAGCCCCCGTAGCCGACCTGAGCAGGTCGCGCTGACGCGGCAGGGCCGCTAACATCGCGCCGCCGCTTGCCAGGAGACCCCCATGAAGCCCAACGCCGACCCGGCCTGGCTCGAAGCCCAGTACAACAACCGTGTTCGCGTGCCCGATCATCAGCGCGTCTTCGAGCGCTGGGCTCAGGCGTCGGCGCTCGTCCGCCAGAACGCCCCGGCGAAGCTGGACCTGCGTTACGCCGAAGGCGATGGCGGAACGCTCGACGTCTTCCCCGCCACGGTCCCGGTGCCCGCCGCCGGAGCGCCCGTGCTGGTGTTCATCCACGGCGGCTACTGGCGTTCCCTGGACAAGTCGCAGCACTCGTTCGTGGCGCCTTCGTTCAATGCCGACGGCGCGCTCGTCATCGTGCCCAACTACGCGTTGTGCCCGGCGGTCGGCATCGAACACATCTGCATGCAGGTCGCGGCGGCCGTGGCCTGGGCCTGGCGGCATGCCAGCGAACATGGCGGTGACGCCTCGCGGCTGGCACTGGTGGGCCATTCCGCAGGGGGCCACCTGGCCAGCATGTTGCTCAGCTGCCGGTGGAAGGACGTCGACGCCGCGTTGCCAGCGCAACCGCTGGCAGGCGCGCTGTCGATCTCCGGCCTGTACGACCTGGAGCCGCTGCGCCACGTGGCCTCTGTGCAGGGCGACCTGCGGCTGACGCCAGCCTCGGTGGCGCGGCTGAGCCCGGCGTTCTTCCCGCGACCCAAGGGCGGTCGCCTGTACGCCGCAGTCGGCGCCGAAGAGAGCGACGAATTCCTGCGTCAGAACCGCCTGATCCGCGACGTCTGGGGCCCGACGGCCGTACCGGTGTGCGAAACCGTGCCGGGCAAGAACCATTTCACGGTGCTTGAGAGCCTGGTCGACCCAGCGGGGCGGCTGCACGACCTGGCCTTGCGCCTGCTCGGCCTGCGCTGAGACCGCACCGGGTTCGGTGAAAACCCGTGGCTATGCCTTGGATTGACTCGAAGTACTGGCGTTGCGCCAGCGGCTTCGTTATGGTGCGCGCGCCAGCCCAGGCAGGGTAGGCCGGCTATGGGCCGACGGTCAGAAGACGTCCAGAACAACAGCCAGACGCACGAGGAAGACCATGATGAGCATGTTGTGCCAGCACGCTCCTGAAACAGAACGCGGGCCCGCATGGTTCGCAGGCGGCTTGAAGCTGTCGCACTGAAAGGGCTGCCATGCTGTCACCTGTCGTCGCGGGCCTGATGCGCTTGCCCGAATGGCGCCTGTCCACGCCCGGCCTGGTGGGCTGGATCGAAGAAGCCCTGGCCATGGGCATCACCAGCTTCGACCATGCCGACATCTACGGTGGCTACAGCGTCGAAGCGCAATTCGGCGCGGCCCTGGCCAGCACGCCTGGGCTGCGCCAACGGCTGCAGATCGTCACCAAGTGCGGCATCCGCCTGGTCTCACCCGCGCGCCCGGGGCACGGCATCAAGAGCTACGACAGCTCGCGCGCCCATGTGCTGACGTCGGTGAACCAGTCGCTGCGCGCGCTGTGCACCGACCACATCGATCTGCTGCTGTTGCACCGTCCGGATCTGCTGATGGATCCCGATGAACTGGCCGACACCTTCCGCGAACTGCAAGCGGCGGGCAAGGTGTTGGCCTTCGGGGTGTCCAACCACGGTCCTGACCAGGTGGCCATGCTGCACCGGCGCTTTCCGCTGGCTGCCCACCAGATCGAGTTTTCGCCCCTGCGGATGCAGGCGCTGGACGACGGCACGCTGGCGCAGTGCCTGGACCTGGGCCTGCAGACCATGGCCTGGTCGCCCCTGGCTGGCGGCAGGCTGTTCAACGAGCACGACGAACCAGGCCGGCGCGTGTTGCAGGTGCTGCAGTCCTTGGCGTTGCAGCATGGCGAATCGGCAGCGACGCTGGCCTATGCCTGGCTGATGCGCCACCCGGCAAGGCCGCGGCCGGTCACGGGTTCCGGCAGGCTGGCCGCGCTGCGCGAAGCGGTGGCGGCGATGACGCTGCAGTTACCTTCAGAAGACTGGTATCGCATCTGGCAAGCCAGCAGCGGGCACGAAGTGGCTTAGCCGGGGCCGCCGTCGACGTAGAACCAGCGCCCGTCTTCGCGCACGAAGCGGCTGTTTTCCTGCAAGCGGTGGGCGCGGCCACCGAGCTTGCTGCGAGCGACGAAATCGACCGTGGCGCTGTTTTCGTCGCGTGCTTGGTGGCGCCGCACTTCCAGGCCCAGCCAGCGCAGCCCGGGCTCGGGCGCGTCCAGCGCAGCGGGGCGGGTGCTGGTGTGCCAGGTGGCCAGCAGGTAGTCGTGCAGGCCCAGCGCATAGGCACAGTAGCGCGACCGCATCAGGGCTTCGGCGTCGGGCGCCTGCAGGTGCTGCGGCCCGGCGTGCCAGCGGCCGCAGCAGGCCGCGTAGGCCTGGCCGCTGCCGCAGGGGCAGCGCGAGGGCAGGGACTCAGGGTTGGGGCGGGGGCTGGCGCTCATCGTGGCCGGCATTGTCCGCTGCAGGCTCGCGCAGCAGGTCGCGGAAGGCCCCGAACAGCCACGAGCGCATGCCCACCACCAGCGTGTAGGGGCGCTTGTCGGCGTCGGGCAGGCGCTGGTCGGCCAGGTGCTGCTGCGCGAAGTCCTGCGCCAGGCGCTGCAGGCGTTCGTTCAGCAACTGGGCCTGGGGCTGGGCGATGTGGCCGTGCACCAGCATCAGCAGTTCACCCGTGCCGCCGAAGTCGCCGCTGAAGTAGTCGCCCACGGCGTGCTGGCGGAAGTAGCGCATCACCGGGCCGTCGGGACGCCAGCGGAAGGTCTTGTCCACCTTCAGGCGGTAGCGGTTCTGCGCACGCAGCTCGATGAAGCCCAGCTTGTCCAGCGCCAGCAGGCAGGCCACCGCCTGCGGCCGGCTCAGGCGGTAGGTGGCGGTGATCTGCTCCAGCGTCCACTGGCTCAGCGCGCAGATGGCCGCCAGCAGCAGCTTGGGGTCGGCCACGACGGCGCGTTCCTGTTCCAGCGACAGCTCGTGCTGCGGCGGCGCGGCCGTGGCCACCAGCCGCGCCAGTTCGGCGAAGTCCATCTTCAGCACTGCCAGCACCTGGTCGATGCGCGCCAGGCTCAGGTCGCCCTTGGCGAAGATGCGCTTGACGCTGCTCTCGGCCAGGTCGAGCTCGCGCGCCAGCTGGGCATAGGTGATGCCGGCGCGGCGGAGTTCGGCCTTCAGGGCGCTGACGAGGGCCTGGCTCGTGCTCATGTCGGGGTGCTCGAAGAGTATCGCAAAACGATACCAGATGTCTGAAGTAGCGCGACGCTCCAGGGAGTGATGGATACCGGACTCGCAAACCGGCACAGTCGCCACGTGTTCAACAAAACCACCCCTGCCATGCACAACGCCCCCGCCCGCACCGCTGCCGCCGCACTCCGCCAGGACACCCGTGCCTGGCGGCTGCAAGTCTGGGTTTCCTTCGCTGCGGCCGTCGGCCTGTGCGCCACCGGGCTGGTCTGGCTGCCCGGCGCCGACCTCGACCGCGCCTTCATGGTGATGGGTTACCTGTTCTGCCTGTCCAACGGGTTCGCCGTGGCCAAGTACGTTCGCGACAACGAACACCGCCGCAGCGACACGCCGATGTGGGGCGGGGTGGTGTGGGGCGGCTTCGCCTTGGCCATGGCGCTGACGGGCTGGGGCTTGTGGCGCATGGAGATCAACCCGTCCTACAAGGCCTACCTGGGCGTTTGCTGGCTGTTCCTGATCTCCAGCGTGTTCACGCTGGCCAAGACCCTGCGCGACGCGCACGAAGCCGCGCAGGCGCTGCAGCCCGCGCAAGAGCTGTGATCGCCATCCGGCCTGTTTCCAACCGAAGGAGAACACCCATGAAGAAGTCCTGTCTCATTGCCGCCTTGTCGCTGGCCCTGGCCGTCGCGCTGCCGGCCGCTCGGGCACAGTCGGGCGTGTCCGAAGCCAGTGCCTTGTCGATGTTGCCAGTGGCCGTGTCGGTGGCTGCGCCAGCGGCTCTGGGCGCCTCGGTGCTGGTGGGCGGCAGCCTGCTTACCGTCGTTGCCGTCGAAACGGTGTCTGGCGCCACCGTCTGGGTGCTGGAGCGGGCCTCGGACGGTGCGCGCTTCAGCATCATGCTGGCCGGGGCATCGGTGGCAGGCGTGTCGGTGGTGGCGGGCACGGCGGTGGTCGTCACGGCATTCACGGCGGGCTGGGTCCTGTCGGCCGCCGGCAAGGCGATCGCCTTCATCCCCAACGAGATCGGCAAGGCGCTGATCTACAACGAACGGGTGACACGATGAGTGCGCGCGCCGTGACCATGACGGCACTGCTGGCCGTGAGCCTGACAGCCCATGCCGGCCGCAACTGCGAGACCACCCCGCCCACCGCCGCCAACGTGCAGCGTGCGCTGGAACTCGCCGAGCGCACCGCACGCACGCTGGACGCCAGCGGCGCCCAGGTGGTGGCGCTGGCACGCGCCGGCCAGAACCTGGGTGAATGGGGCCTGCGTTGGTCCCACCTGGGCTGGGCTTATCGTGAAGGGCAGGGCAGCCAGGCGCGCTGGCGCGTGGTGCACAAGCTCAATCAGTGCGGCAGTGCACGTGCCGACCTCTACCGCCAGGGCCTGGGCGAATTCTTCATGGACGACCTCTACCGCTACGAAGCCGCCTACGCGGTGCCCACGAGTGCCGTGCAGGCGGCGCTGCTGCCGCTCCTGGCCAGCAACGCCCGCGTCGACCAGCTGCACGAGCCGGCCTACAGCATGGTGGCCTACCCCTGGTCGCAGACCTACCAGCAAAGCAACCAGTGGGCGATCGAGACGCTGGCGCTGGCACGCGAGCCTGCCGCCGGCAACCGCCAGCGCGCCCAGGCCTGGCTGCAGTTCCAGGGCTACGAGCCGACGACACTGCGCATCTCGCCGATGAAGCGCCTCGGTGCGCGCATGACAGCTGCACACATCGCCTTCGACGACCACCCCGACGCCAAGCGCTACAGCAGCCGCATCGAGACCGTCACCGTCGACAGCGTCTTCGCCTGGCTGGAACGCAGCGGCCTGGCCGGCCCGGTGCAGGTGCTGCGATGAGGAGAACCCGCTCATGAACGTCAACCTCGAACTGCTGCGTCTGGCCACCCGCCAGGGCGTGCTGCAGCCCGGGCAGGACCAGCGGCTGTGGGCCTTCCTGGCCGAACAGCAGGCGGCCGGTGCGGGCGAGCCGCCCGCCTTCAAGCCGGCGCACATCCTGTACTACCTGGGCGGCATGGTCGCCATCGGCGCGATGACGCTGTTCATCAACCTGGCCTGGGAACGGCTGGGTGGCACCGCGCTGTTCGCCATCGCGCTGGCCTACGCTTTCGCGGCCAGCCTGGGCACGGAGTGGCTGCTGAAGAAGCGCCTGCCTCTGCCGGCCGGCATCGTGGCCGCCCTGGCGGTGGCCATGGTGCCGTTGGCGGTGTACGGGCTGCAGCTGGCCCTGGGCTGGTGGGCCGAACGTGATGCTGGCGTGCCGGCCGCCTATCGCGACTATTTCGCCCGCATCGACTGGCGCTGGGTGCTGATGGAAGCCGCGGCCCTGGTGGCGGCGCTGCTGGCGCTGTGGCGCTGGCGGCTGCCGTTCACGGTGATGCCGCTGGCGGTGACGCTGTGGTTCTTGAGCATGGACCTGGTGCCCATGCTGCTGCACGGCGAACGCGCGGCGTTCTTCTCCGACGAGGGCCGGCGCATCAGCATGGCGTTCGGCCTGGCGATGCTGGTGGTGGCCCTCTGGGTGGACATCCGCGCGCGCCGCGGGCCGGACTTCGCCTTCTGGATCTACCTCTTCGGCACCCTGGCCTTCTGGTGTGCACTCACCAGCATGCGGTCCGACAGCGAACTGGGCAAGCTGGGTTATGCGGTCATCAACCTGCTGCTGATCGGTCTGGGTGCGGCGCTGTCGCGCCGGGTGCTGGCGGTGTTCGGTGGCCTGGGCATGGCCGTCTACCTGGGGCACCTGGCCCACAGCGTGTTCCGCGACAGCCTGCTCTTTCCGCTGGCCCTGGCCGCCATCGGCCTGGGCGTGATGGCCGCTGGCGTGTGGTGGCAGCGGCATGAAGCGCGGCTGCGGGACCGGCTGCACGGCCTGCTGCCGCAGCCGCTGCGCGAACTGGTGGAGGCCCGCAGCCATGACTGACCGCATCGCTGCGCACCACCGCCCCGGCCCCAGCCGGCGCCACCTGCTGCAGGGTTGCTGCGGCGCGCTCGCGGTGGGGCTGTTCACCGGGCTGGTCGGCAGCCGGCCCGCGCAGGCCGCGGGCGCGCTGCGCAACCCCTGCCTGGGCGCGCGGCCTGCGGCCGGGCCAGGGCAGGCCTTGATCGACGAGGCCTTCGACGGCATCGCCGCCACTCGCCTGGTCGACACCCACGCCCACCTGCTGGGCAACGGCGACGCCGGTTCAGGCTGCAGCATCCACCCCAGCATGCAGCAGTGGTGGCGGCCGCTGGAGGTGCTGCGCCGCCGCGCCATCATGGACGCGGCCTGCGTACCCGTCGATGCGCCTTCGGTCGACCGCGCCTATGTCGAACGCCTGCAGGCCCTGGCCCAAGGCTTCCCGGCCGGCGCACGCTGGTGGCTGTTCGCGTTCGACGAGGCCTGCGACGATGCCGGCCAGCCGGTGCCCGACTGGACCACCTTCCACGTGCCGAACGCCTATGCGCAGCAGGTGACGGCGGCGCTGCCACAGCGTTTCGACTGGGTGGCCTCGGTCCACCCCTACCGGCCCGACGCGCTGGCGCGCCTGGACGCGGCACTGGCGGCCGGTGCGGTGGCCGTGAAGTGGCTGCCGAGTGCGATGAACATCGACCCGCGCGACCCCCGCTGCCGGCCGTTCTGCGAACGCCTGGTTCGCGCCGGCATGCCGCTGATCGTGCACTGCGGCGAAGAGAAGGCCGCGCCAGGGGCAGGGCGCGAAGCGCTCGTCAACCCGCTGCTGGTGCGCCACCTGCTGGCCTACGGCACGCGCGTCGTCGTCGCACACTGCGCGTCGCTGGGCCGGGCGCACGACACCGACCAGCGATCGGCGCCGGCTGTTCCGGCCTTCGATCTGTTCACCCGGCTGATGGACGAACGCGAGTGGGACGGCCGGCTGCACGCCGACATCTCGGCCGTGTTCCAGCGCAACCGCAAGCCGGCGGTCTGGCAGGCCGTGCTGCAGCGCCAGGACTGGCACCACCGGCTGCTGCACGGTTCTGACTACCCGCTGCCGGGCCTGATGCCGCTGTTCTCGCTGCCGGCCCTGCAGAATGCGCGCCTGCTCGCTGATGCCGACATCGAACCGCTGACCCGCCTGCGTGAACACAACCCGCTGCTCTTCGACTTCGTGCTGAAGCGCCGCCTGCGCCGGGGTGAAGCCCGCTTGCCGGCAGCGCTGTTCGAAGCCCGTGCCCTGACCCCTTCCAAAGCCTGACGATGAACCACAACGGCGAACACCCCAACCAGTTCGACCTGCTGCGCCAGCGCCGCTTCGCCCCGTTCTTCTGGGTGCAGTTCCTGGGTGCGGCCAACGACAACGTCTTCAAGTTCGCGTTCACGGTGCTCGTCACCTACCAGCTGCAGGTGGCCTGGCTGCCGGCCAGCCTGGCCGGACTGGTGATCGGCGCCCTCTTCATCCTGCCCTTCGTGCTGTTCTCGGCCACCAGCGGGCAGCTCGCCGACAAGCACGACAAGGCCAGGCTCATCCGCTTCGCCAAGAGCTTCGAGATCGTCGTGATGCTGATCGCGGCCTGGGGCTTCTGGGCGCAGAACATCCCGGTGCTGCTGGGCTGCATCTTCCTGATGGGCCTGCAGAGCACGCTGTTCGGCCCGGTGAAGTTCGCCTACCTGCCGCAGCACCTGAACGAACGTGAGCTCACGGGCGGCAACGGCATGGTCGAGATGGGCACCTTCGTGGCCATCCTGCTGGGCAACGTGGCCGGCGGCCTGCTCATCGCCCTGCCCGAGACCGGTGCGCGCATCACTGCACTGGCTTGCGTGGCGCTGGCCCTGCTGGGGCGGGTGCTGGCGCAGGCGGTGCCGCTGTCGCCGGCCACCGACCCGCAATTGAAGATCAACTGGAATCCCTTCACCGAAACCTGGCGCAACCTGAAGCTGGCGCACGGCAACACCGTCGTCTTCCGTTCGCTGCTGGGCATCAGCTGGATGTGGTTCTTCGGCGCGGTGTTCCTGTCGCAGTTCCCGTCGTTCGCCAAGGACGTGCTGCATGGCGGCGAGCAGGTGGCTTCGTTGCTGCTGGTGGTGTTCTCGGTCGGCATCGGCATCGGTTCGCTGCTGTGCGAGATGCTGAGCAAGCGGCACGTGGAAATCGGCCTCGTACCGCTGGGCGCCATCGGCATGAGCGTGTTCGCCTTCGACCTGTATTTCGCATCGAACAGCCTGCCCCCGGCCGATGCCCTGAGCGTGGCCCAGTTCATGGCGCAGCCGGCGCACTGGCGGGTGCTGGCCGACCTGTTCGGGCTGAGCCTGTTCGCCGGCCTGTACAGCGTGCCGATGTATGCGCTGATCCAGCTGCGCAGCCCGGCCACGCACCGCGCACGCATCATCGCGGCCAACAACATCCTGAACGCGCTGTTCATGGTGGTCAGTTCCATCGGCGTGGGTGCGCTGCTGGCGGCGGGCTTCAGCATCCCGCAGGTGTTCCTGGTGATCGCACTGCTCAACGCCGTGGTCGCCGGCTACATCTTCCTGCTGGTGCCGGAATACCTGCTGCGCTTCGTGGCCTTCATCCTCACGCGCGTGGTCTATCGCTTCAAGGTGCGTGGCGACGAACACATCCCGGTGCAGGGCGCGGCCATCCTGGTGTGCAACCACGTCAGCTTCGTCGACGCCATCCTGCTCATGGCGGCGAGCCCGCGGCCCATCCGCTTCATCATGGACCACCGCATCTTCGCCACGCCGGTGCTGGGCTGGATGTTCCGGCTGGCCAAGGCCATCCCGATTGCGCCGCAGCGTGAAGACCCGGCGGCCTACGAACGTGCCTTTGCCGAAGCGCGCAAGGTGCTCGACGAAGGCGACCTGCTGTGCATCTTTCCCGAGGGCGGCATCACGCGCGATGGCAACCTGGGTGAATTCAAGGGCGGGGTGATGAAGATCCTGCAGACCCACCCGGTGCCGGTGGTGCCGCTGGCGCTGCAGAACCTGTGGGGTTCCTACTTCTCGCGCATCGAGAAGGGCACGGCCATGGCCCGGCCCTTCCGGCGCGGGCTGTTCAGCCGCGTCGGGCTGGTGGCCGGTGAAGCCGTGCCGGCGGCGGCGGCCAGCCCGCAGGGGCTGCGCGAGCGCGTGGCGGGGCTGCTGGCGGCCTGAACTGCGGCGTTCAGGGCGCTTCGCCAGCGGCGCTGGCGTCGGCCACCAGGATGCCCGCGCCCAGGCCACCGGCGCCGC
>JALHPF010000012.1 GCA_022842595.1 Rubrivivax sp. | reverse complement strand
CGCCGCGGCGCCGGGTTCGGCCAGCGGCCCGGGCCAGGGCCGCAGCGCCAGTGCGGCACGGCGCACACCTTCGAGCCCGAGCATGGCGATGGCGCGGCGCACCGTCAGCACCGGCCCGGCACCCGCCACCTGCGCACCCCGCACCTGCGCGGAATTCACCAGCCGCAGCAGTTCGAACGACAGGGCCAGGTCTTCCAGCACCACTTCGGCCAGCTCGTTGGTGCGCTGGCTTTCCATCAGCGCCAGGCGCGCCGCGCGTTCGGCCGCGCCGGGTGAAGCCGGCAGCACGCCGGCGGTGCGCAGCCGGTCGGCCAGCAGCGCCAGCGGGCCGCCGTCGCCGCCGTCGGCCGTCTGCAGCCATCCTTCCAATGCGCGCAGCAGGGTGCGCGCGTTGCGGTAGCGCTGGCGTTCCTGGCGGTCGGTGGCGCGGTTGACGATGGCACGCAGCGCGTCGGCCACGGGCTGGGCCAGCGTCCAGGGCAGGCGCACGATCTCGCGGCCCTGCGGCGGCAGCCGACCGATGACGGTGCCGATATCGGGCTCGTCCAGCGCCGGCTGCCCGGCCAGCAGCAGGTGCAGCAGCACGCCGGTGGCCAGCACATCGCGTTCGGATGCGTCGCGGTGGTGGTGCAGGGCGGGACCGGCGGCGACGGCCATTTCGCAGGCCACGCCCAGGCCGGCGACCCGCAGCGCACCGCTGTCGCTGACCAGCAGCAGGCCGGGCTGGACGTCGTGGTGGGCCAGGCCCGCCTCATGGGCGAAAGCCAGGCCACGCAGGGCCTGCGCGATCAGCTGCGCAGCTTCCGGGCCGGGCAAGCCCTTGGCCGACAGGCGTTCGGACAAGGGCGCGGCGTCGCGCAGGTCGTAGGCCGCGTACGGCCAGCCATCCTGCACGCCGGTTTCCAGCACCGGCGCCAGTTCCGGGTGGGCCAGGCGTGAAGCCTGGCGCATCGTCGACTGCCAGCGCTGCAGTGCGTCGGCATCGGCGGGCTGCAAGCGCGGCAGCACCAGCATCAGTTCCTGGCCGCTGCGCGGGTCCAGCACACGCCAGGCCATGCTGCGCTCGCTCTTGCCGAGCAGGCGCAGCAGCTGCAGGCGGCCGAACATGCGCACCGCCGCCGGCCGGGCAGCAGCCGTCGGTGCAGAAGGTGCAGATGCATTGAGCGCCATGACAGCGGATTGCACTCCTTCCCGGCCGCTGGCGAAGCGGCGAACAGCGGGCGCATGGCCGGCCAGTTCGGCACGGGCGTGCCCGCCACCCGGCTATGGCCGCCATAGCCGGTGGCCCCCGTTCGGCAAGCGCGCTGAGCGGGCCCTGTGTGACAGAATTCGTGTTGTTGTTGCGCTGCGGCAAGCCCGCTGCAGCCGAAGACCCCGCGCGAAATGCGAAAGGCTCCCATGAGCAGCGATCTGATCAAACACATCACCGACGACTCGTTCGACACCGACGTGCTGGCAGCGGACACCCCGGTCCTGGTCGACTACTGGGCTGAATGGTGCGGCCCTTGCAAGGCCATCGCCCCGATCCTGGAAGAAGTGTCGAAGGCCTACGAAGGCCGGCTGCAGATCGTGAAGATGAACGTCGACGAGAACACCGCCATCCCGGCGAAGTTCGGCATCCGCGGCATTCCCACGCTGATGCTGTTCAAGGGCGGCGAACTGGCTGCCACCAAGGTGGGGGCATTGCCCAAGGCGCAACTTACCGCCTTCATCGACGGTCATCTATAATTCGGCAACGGTGGCTGGATTTCCGGCCACCGCCTGACCCGCCACCCCGCGTTTGTCTTCGCCGGACCCACCGGCTCGCAAGACCACACAGCGGGGCTCCGGCACCACATCACCAGCGTTCTACGCCAAGGCCCGCGTGCTCAGCACGCCGGCCGAACCGCATCCGAAGGGTGCCGCCCCATGCACTTGTCCGAACTGAAGGCCCAGCACGTCGCCGAGCTCCTGAAAATGGGCGAAGCGCTGGAGATCGAGAACGTCGCCCGCCTGCGCAAGCAGGAACTGATGTTCGCGATCATGAAGAAGCGCGCCAAGGCCGGCGAGCAGGTGTTCGGCGACGGCGTGCTCGAAGTGCTTCCCGACGGCTTCGGCTTCCTGCGCAGCATCGAAGCCAGCTACATGGCGTCGACCGACGACATCTACCTGAGCCCCAGCCAGATCCGCCGCTTCAACCTGCACACCGGCGACCTGGTGGAAGGCGAAGTGCGGGTGCCGAAGGACGGCGAGCGCTACTTTGCGCTGGTGAAGGTCGACCGTGTGAACGGCCTCACGCCCGAGGAGAGCAAGCACAAGATCATGTTCGAGAACCTGACGGCGCTGTTCCCGAAGGAACAGTTCAGGCTCGAGCGCGACGCCTTCAAGGGCGAAGAGAACATCACCAGCCGCATCATCGATCTGGTCGCTCCCATCGGCAAAGGCCAGCGCGCCCTGCTCGTGGCCCAGCCCAAGACCGGCAAGACGGTGATGATGCAGCAGCTGGCGCACGCGATCGTGGCCAACCACCCCGAGGTGCACCTGATCGTCCTGCTGGTCGACGAGCGGCCTGAAGAAGTGACGGAAATGCTGCGCACCGTGCGCGGCGAGGTCATCAGCAGCACCTTCGACGAGCCCGCCGCCCGCCACGTGCAGGTGGCAGAGATGGTGATCGAGCGCGCCAAGCGCCTGGTCGAGATGAAGAAGGACGTGGTGATCCTGCTCGACAGCATCACCCGCCTGGCCCGTGCCTACAACAACGTGCTGCCTTCCAGCGGCAAGGTGCTCTCGGGCGGTGTCGATGCCAACGCCCTGCAGCGCCCCAAGCGTTTCTTCGGCGCCGCGCGCAACACCGAAGAAGGTGGCACGCTCACCATCATCGGCACCGCGCTGATCGACACCGGCTCGAAGATGGACGAGGTGATCTACGAGGAATTCAAGGGCACCGGCAATTGCGAGATCCACCTCGACCGCCGCATGGCCGAGAAGCGCGTCTACCCTTCCATCCTGATCAACAAGAGCGGCACGCGGCGCGAAGAACTGCTGCTGAAGCCGGAAATCCTGCAGAAGACCTGGATCCTACGGAAACTGCTCTACCCGATGGACGAGATCGAGGCGATGGAATTCATCCTGGAAAAGATGAAGGCCACCAAGAACAACCACGACTTCTTCGACATGATGCGAAGAGGCGGTTGAGGCTTCGCACTCGCCCCAGGCTACAATTCCGGGTTTTTCGCCACCCGCTCAATCAAGTGCGCTGCGATCAGCATTCAACAAACGCAGCGTGGCTGACCACCACAGAAAGAGGCTCCCCATGAAAGACGGCATTCACCCCAACTACCGCGACGTCTGCTTCCAGGACCTGTCGAACGGCTTCAAGTTCGTCACCCGGTCATGCTTGCAGACCAAAGAGACCATCAAGCTCGAAGACGGCCGCGAAGTGCCGCTGATGAAGCTGGAGTCCACGAGCGAGACGCACCCGTTCTATACGGGTACGCAAAAGAGCATCGACAACCTGGGTGGCCGCGTGGACAAGTTCCGCACCAAGTTCGCCCACCTCGGCAAGAAGAAGTGAGCATGGCTCGCGCGCCCCGGCGCTGCGAGCAGCACGAAGGCAGCCTCGGCTGCCTTTTTCGTTTTCGGCCCCTGTTATGCCTCTGGCGCGCCCAGCGCCCGGGCCCGGGCGTGTGAGCAGCCCCAACCCGGCCCTGGTCTCGCAGCGCGGCGCGCGCCGCCTGCCGCGTGTGCCCTTGTGGCTGCTGTGCGCGGCCTATGTGCTGCCAGGGCTGTTCGGCCGCGACCCCTGGCGCAATGCCGACCTCGTCGCCTTCGGCCAGATGGTGGCCATGGCCGAAGGCCGTACCTCCTGGTGGGCACCGGCATTGGGCGGCCAGGGAACCGACGCTGCGTTGCTGCCACACTGGCTGGGCGCGGCCTTCATCGGCCTGCTCTCGCCGACGCTCGACGCCGCCTTTGCCGCCCGCCTGCCCTTCGCCCTGCTGCTGGGCCTGACGCTGGCCGCAGCCTGGTACACCACCTTCCACCTGGCGCGCACCGAAGCCGCACAACCGCTGCCCTTTGCCTTCGGCGGCGAGGCCGACCCCATCGACTACGCCCGCGCCATGGCCGACGGCGCCTTGCTGGCACTGATGGCCACGCTGGGCCTGCTGCAGCTGGGCCACGAGACCACGCCGGAAATGCTGCAGCTCTTCGGCATGGCGCTGCTGCTGTACGCGCTGGCCGCGGCGCCGCACCGCCAGGTGCAGCCCCGTGTGGCGGTGCTGCTGGCCTTGCCACTGCTGGTGGCCAGCGGCGCGCCGACGATGGGCCTGCTGGCGGGGCTGGGCGGGTTCATCGTGTGCATCGCCTCGCGGCTGCCGGCAGCGCGCCGTTTCGCGGTCTGGGTCGCCGCAGCGACGCTGCTTTCTGCCGCCCTGGTCTGGGCGCTGGGCAGCTGGCGCTGGCGCGCGGTGGGTGTGCTCGCGGCCGACCTGCCGTCGATCGCCCGCCAGTGGCTGTGGTTCATGTGGCCAGCCTGGCCGCTGGCCATGTGGACCTTGTGGCGCTGGCGGCGCCAGCTGCTGCACAGGCACATCTCCGTGCCGCTGGTGGCTGTGCTCGTGGCGCTCGGGGCCAACCTGGCCATGGGCGGTTCCGACCGCGCGCTGATGCTCGGCCTGCCTGGCCTTGCGGTGCTGGCTGCTTTTGCGCTGCCCACGCTGAAACGCAGCGCCAGCGCCGCCATCGACTGGTTCTCGATGTTCTTCTTCAGCGTCTGTGCCATCACCATCTGGGTGATGTTCGTGGCCATGCACACCGGCGTGCCCGCCAAACCCGCGGCCAACATCGCCAAGCTGGCGCCGGGTTTCGAACCACAGTTCTCATGGGTGGCCCTGGCCATTGCGCTGGCCGGCAGTGCGGCCTGGCTGGCGCTGGTGCGCTGGCGCAGCGGCCGCCAGCGCGAAGCGCTGTGGAAGAGCCTGGTGCTGCCCGCCGGCGGCGTGGCGCTGTGCTGGCTGCTGCTGATGACGCTGTGGTTGCCGCTGATCGACTACGCCCGCAGCCCGCGCCCGCTGGTCGACCGCATTGCCCGGGTCGTGCCGGCCCAGGCCTGCATCGAGGCACCGGGTGTCAGCCCGGTGATGGTGGCCGCGCTGGAATACTTCGGCGGCTGGCGGGTGGTGGCCGGTGACGGCAAAGCCACGGCCGGCCGCGCCACCAGTTGCCCCTGGCTGCTGCGCGTGACGCGCCTGCGCGCCGACGCCGTGGCGTCTTCCCCCGTGCCCGATGCCGCGTCGTGGGAACAGGTGGCCGAAGAACGCCGCCCAACCGAGCGCGACGAACTGACCCTGCTCTACAGGCGGCGCGGCGCGCCCTGAATCAGGCCGCGCCGGCCAGCACCACCGGTGCTGCTGCGCGCTGGCGCACGCGCAGCGCAGGCAGCAGCAGGCGGAAACTGGAACCCTTGCCGAGCTCGCTCTGGATGTCGATTTCGCCGCCATGGCGCTGAGCCACGTGCTTGACGATCGACAGCCCGAGGCCGGTGCCGCCGGTGTCGCGGGCGCGGCTGGCGTCGACGCGGTAGAAACGTTCGGTCAGGCGCGGAAGGTGTTCGCGCGCGATGCCCGGCCCGGTGTCGGTGACGACGAGCTCGCCGCTGCCGTCTTCACGCAGCCGCCATTGCACGTCGATGCTTCCGCCTTCGGGCGTGTACCGCACGGCATTGCTGACGAGGTTGCCGACCGCGCTCAAGAGCTCGCCTTCGCTACCTGCTATCTCGTCGTCTACCCCGCCCAGCATTTGCAGCCGGTGGCGGCCGGCCGACAGGGCCTGGCCATCGGCCATGGCGCGCTGCATGAGCGCGGCCACCGACAGCCAGCGGTCGTTCGGCGGCCGCGGGCTGCCTTCCAGCTGGGCCAGCGTCAGCAGGTCGGCCACCAGCGCCTGCATGCGGTGTGTCTGCTGTTCCATCAGCACGAGCACACGCGCGCGCTCCGCTTCCGACAGCGGCAGCCGGGCCATGGTCTCGACGAAGCCCGACAGCACCGTCAGCGGCGTACGGATCTCGTGGGACACGTTGGCCACGAAGTCACGGCGCATGGAGTCGTTGCGCTCGGCCTCGGTGATGTCCTGCGAGAGAACGAGCTTCATGCCCTCGGCATAGGGCCGCACCGTCACTTGCAGCGTGTCGCGCCCGCCCGGCGCAACGAACTGCACCGGACCGTCGAAGCGTCCGGCCTGCAGGAAGGCGACGAAGGCCGGCGCGCGCACGAGGTTGGTGACGCGCTGCAGGCGGTCGCGCTGCGGGTCCAGACCGAAGTGTTCGGCACCGACCCGGTTGCACCAGTCGATGCGGTCCTGCGCGTCGAGCAGCAGTACGCCGTTCGGCGACGCCTCGATGGCCGCCAGGAACTGCGACAGCCGCGTTTGTTCGGTGGCCATGGTCTGGTCGCGCTGGCGCAAGGCCTTTTCGATGCGGTAGGCCAGCTCGCCCCAGAGGCCGGCGTCGCGCGGGGCCTGGCGGTCCTGGCCGCCACGCAGCCAGAGCATCAGGCGTTCGCCGCGCAAGGCGTCCAGTCCGGCGAGCATGGCGACGGCCAGCGCCGCGCCGGTCACGCTCGTCCACACGGGGGCGCGTGTGAATTGCCCTGCGACGAAGCCTATGCTGGCCCCCGCCAGCATGGCCAGCACCGCGGCCAGGGCCCGTGCCAGCAGCCAGCTCATGCTGAGCCTCGCTCTGTGGCTGCTGCGCCCGTCGCCGTCTGCGGCTGGGCTGTCAGGCGGTAGCCGGCACCACGCACGGTCTCGACCATCGCGCCAGCACCAGCCGGGGCCAGGGCCTCGCGCAAGCGCTTGATGTGCACGTCGACGGTTCGTTCCTCGATGAAGACATGGTCGCCCCAGACCCGGTCGAGCAGCTGCGCGCGACTGTGCACCCGCTCGGCATGGCTCATCATGAAGTGCAGCAGCTTGAACTCGGTCGGACCCAGCTTCAGGTCGAGCCCGCCGCAGCTGACGCGCCGCGTGGCCGGGTCCAGCCGCAGGCCGGCCAACTGCACGGCCACGTCCAGCGCCTGGGGCGCCTTGCGGCGCAGCACGGCGCGGATGCGCGCCATCAGTTCGTTCACCGAGAAAGGCTTGGTCAGGTAGTCGTCGGCACCCGATTCCAACCCGGCCACCTTGTCGCCTTCGTCGGCACGGGCCGTGAGCATGATCACCGGCAATTCGCGCGTGCGGGCCTCGCTTCGCCAGCGCCGCGCCAGCTGCAGGCCCGACTCGCCAGGCAGCATCCAGTCCAGCAGCACCAGGTCGGGCAGCCTGCCATCAACCGCGGCCTGGGCAGCGGCGGCATCGCTGCAATGGAAGACATCGAACCCCGCATGGCGCAGGTTCAGCGTGATCAGCTCGGCGATTGCCGATTCGTCCTCGACGACGAGGATGCGGCTCATGTCAGTGGCTTGGCAACGGCCGTGGCTTCAGCGGACGGCGTTCTCCACGGCTTCGACGCTGTGGTGGCGCACGTCCGTACCCTTGACGACATAGATGATGGCCTCGGCCAGGTTCTTGGCATGGTCGCCCACACGCTCGATCGCCTTGGCAACGAACACCAGGTCGATGCTCGCAGTGATCGTGCGCGGGTCTTCCATCATGTACGTGATCAGCTTGCGCAACAGGCCATCGAACTCCTGGTCGATCTGGTCGTCCTGCTTCAGCACTTCCAGCGCCTTGGCAGTGTCGAGGCGGGCGAAGGCGTCGAGAGCCTTGCGCAGCTGGGCCACGGCCAGGTCGGCCTCGAAAGTGAGATCGCTGACCGGCAGGCGCATGCGCGAAGAAACGCCGGTGTTGACCAGCCGCTGCACGGTGCGGGCAATGCGCGCCGCCTCGTCGCCCACACGCTCGAGATTGGCGATGGTCTTGCTGATGGCGATCAACAGGCGCAGGTCGCGCGCGGTGGGCTGACGGCGGGCGATGATCGCCGACAGATCGCGGTCGATCTCGACTTCCATCTGGTTGACACGCTCTTCCTCGCGCAGCACTTGGGCCGCAGTGAGGTCACTGAAGTTGACCAGCGCGTAGACGGCCTGGGACACCTGGGACTCGACCAGGCCACCCATTTCGAGCACCCGGTTGGAGATGCCGCTGAGTTCGGTGTCGAACTGCGTGGAGAGATGCTTTTCAGTCATGCGATTCCGCCCGGCTTTCAGCCGAAGCGCCCGGTGATGTAATCCTCAGTATCCTTCTTCTGCGGCTTCATGAAGAGTTCGCCCGTGGGGCCGAATTCCACCAGATCGCCCAGGTACATGTAGGCCGTGTAGTCACTGCAGCGTGCGGCCTGCTGCATGTTGTGGGTGACGATCATCACCGTGTAGTCGGTCTTGAGCTCGTGGATGAGTTCTTCGATCTTGCCGGTGGAAATGGGGTCCAGCGCCGAGCAGGGTTCGTCGAGCAGCAGCACCTCGGGCTTGATGGCGATGCCGCGGGCGATGCACAGGCGCTGCTGCTGACCGCCGGACAGGCTGGCGCCGCTTTGATTGAGCTTGTCCTTGACCTCGCCCCACAAGGCCGACTTCTTCAGCGCCCATTCGACGCGCTCGTCCATCTCGGCACGTGGCAGGGTTTCGAAAAGTCGCACGCCGAAGGCGATGTTGTCGTAGATCGACATCGGGAAGGGCGTCGGCTTCTGGAACACCATGCCGATCTTCGCGCGAATGAGCGTGACGTCCATCTTGCTCTTCAGGATATCCACGCCGTCCAGCGTGATGCTGCCTTCCGCCCGCTGCTCGGGATAGAGCTCGAACATGCGATTGAAGACACGCAGCAGCGTGCTCTTGCCGCAACCCGAAGGCCCGATGAAGGCCGTGACCTTGCGCTCGGGGATATCGAGGTTGATGTTCTTCAAGGCCAGGAACGACCCATAGTAGAAATTGAGATTGCGAACCGAGATCTTGACCTTCTCGGACGTCGGCAGATTGACACGGGTGTCCATCGACGCCCTCCGTTAGTGCTTGTTGCGAAAGAGGACACGCGCCAGGATGTTGAGCGCCAGTACTCCGATGGTGATGAGGAAGACGCCCGCCCAGGCCAATTCCTGCCAGTTCTGGTACGGACTCATCGCGAACTTGAAGATCGTCACCGGCAGGCTCGCCATCGGCTCGCCGAGGTTGGCGGTGAAGAACTGGTTCGACAAGGCGGTGAACAGCAGCGGCGCCGTTTCGCCGGCAATTCGCGCCAGTGCCAGGAGAATTCCTGTGATGACGCCCGCCCGAGCGGCTTTCAGCGTCACTGCCGAGATCACTTTCCATTTCGGCGTTCCCAACGCGTAAGCCGCCTCTCGCAACGCGTTCGGAATCAGGCTGAGCATGTTCTCGGTCGTACGCACGACCACCGGAATGACAATCAGCGACAAGGCCAGTACGCCCGCGTACCCGGAGAAGCTTTTGGTCGTTGCGACGACCGCGGCATAGATGAACAGGCCGATGACGATGGAGGGCGCCGAGAGCAGGATGTCGTTGATGAAGCCTGTTACTTTGCCCAGCCAGGTGCTCTTGCCGTACTCGGCCAGATACACGCCCGCCATGACGCCGATCGGTGTCCCGAGCAGGGTGGCCAGCGATACCATCAGCAACGAGCCGACAATGGCGTTGGCCAGTCCCCCGGTTTCTGCTTGCGGCGGCGGGGTCGATTCAGTGAAGACAGAGAGCGCGAGGCCGCCCACGCCCAGACGCACGGTTTCGATCAGGATCCAGATCAGCCAGAACAGGCCAAACGACATGGCAGCCAGGGCCAAGCTCAAGGCAACGACATTCATGACCTTGCGCTTGCGATGCATCGACGCTCGACCTGCGTCCATCTGGGCGAATGAGCTCATGTGCGACTCCCTTCGCCCTTGCGCAGGCGTGACAGCAGAACCTTCGAAAAGGCCAGGACCACGAAAGTGATGAAGAACAGGATCAGACCCAGGTAGATCAGCGAGGCTTGGTGCAGACCTTCGCCAGCCTCGGCGAACTCGTTCGCCAGGGCCGAGGTAATGCTGTTGGCGGCCTGGAAGAGCGACAAGCTGTCGAGCTGGTTGAAGTTGCCGATGACGAAGGTCACCGCCATCGTCTCACCCAGGGCCCGGCCCAGACCCAGCATGATGGCTCCGACGACACCGGTCTTGGTGTAGGGCAGCACCACCTTGCCGACCACCTCCCAGGTGGTCGAACCCAGGCCGTACGCCGATTCCTTCAGCATTGCCGGCGTCGTCTCGAACACATCTCGCATCACCGATGCGATGAACGGGATGATCATGATGGCCAGGATGATGCCGGCCGACAGAATACCGATGCCGACCGGAGGCCCTGAAAACAGCGCGCCCAGGTACGGTACATCGCTGAAGGCAGCCTGCAACGGAGTCTGCACGTACGTCGCCAGGATCGGGCCGAAGACGAGAAGGCCCCACATGCCGTAGACGATCGAAGGCACCGCCGCGAGCAGTTCGATGGCGACGCCGAGTGGGCGTTTCAGCCAATTCGGAGACAGCTCGGTCAGGAAGACGGCGATACCGAAACTCACCGGCACCGCGATGATCAGGGCGATCAGCGACGTCATGATCGTTCCGTAGATCATGACCAAGCCGCCGAACTTCAGCTGCACGGGATCCCATTCGGTCGATACCAGGAAACCTAGGCCGAATTCCTTGATCGCCGGCCAGGCGCCCACCACCAGGGACAGGATGATGCCAACGAGTAGCAGCAGGGTGATCCAGGCTGCACCGTGCGCCAGCATCGAGAAGACTCTGTCGGCCCATGGCCAGACGCGTCGGCGTCCGGGCGGGTCACCGGAAGGGGAGGCACGCTCCATGTTCTTCTTATCGGAGTAGGAACTCGCTGGGAGTGTAGCGGCCATGCGGCCTCCGCAATTGGGGACTGACGGGCAGCCGGGTCGCGACGGAAAGCGACCCAAGGGCTGCGCGCGAGGCACCCTCCGATGCCGCGCGCGCCCGGGAAAGCTCAGCTCTTATTGAAACGCCACGGCTTTGCCGGCAGCATCCTTCAGATTGTCCGACCACAGCTTGCGAACCAGGGTCTTCACAGACGCGGGCAGCGGAACGTAGTCCAACTCCTCCGACATCTTGTCGCCGTTGTTGTAGGCCCAGTCGAAGAACTTCAGAGTGTTGGTGGCATTGACTGGCTTGTCCTGCTGCTTATGCATCAGGATGAAGGTGGCGCCAGTGATCGGCCAGCTGTCCTTGCCCGGCTGTTCAGTCAGCACCTGATAGAACGACTTGGTCCACTCGGCGCCGGCCGCCGCAGCCTTGAAGGCGGTGTCGTCGGGCTTGACGAATTGACCGTCCTTGTTCTGCAGCAGAACGTAGCTCATCTTGTTCTGCTTCGCGTAGGCGTACTCGACGTACCCGATGGCATTCGGCAAGCGCATCGTGAAGGCGGACACGCCTTCGTTGCCCTTGCCACCCGCGCCCACCGGCCAGTTGACGGCCGTTCCCTCACCGACCTTGGCCTTCCACTCCGCATTCACCTTCGACAGATAGTTGGTGAACAGGAACGTGGTGCCCGAGCCGTCGGCGCGACGCACCGGAGCAATGGCTGCATCAGGCAGCGGGACGCCCGGGTTCAGCGCAGTCAGCGCCGGGTCGTTCCACTTCGTGATCTTGCCCAGATAGATGTCACCCAGCACCTGACCGGTCATCTTGATCTGGCCGGGCGTGATACCCCGGATGTTGACCACCGGCACGACGCCGCCGATGACGGTCGGGAACTGGATCATCCCGTCCTTGGCCAGCTCGGCATCGGTCAGCGGGGCATCGGAGGCGCCGAAGTCGACGGTCTTGCCGCGGATCTGGCGGATACCGGCGCCGGATCCCACGGACTGGTAGTTGATGCGAGCGCCTGTGGCCTTGTTGTAGGCATCAGCCCACTTGGCATAGATCGGCGCCGGGAACGAAGCTCCGGCGCCCGTCACGTCCTGAGCATGGGCGCCGTTGGCTCCCAGGGCAAAAAAAGTGGCGGCAGCGGCAATTCGAAGCAGGGTCATAGCAAGGGCCTGGGTAGTGGTTGTGATCAATGTCGCGACTGTAGGCACGCTGGATGACAGCGACGTGACAAAGCCGGTTCGAGCGCAGGCCTGTATGACGCCTACATCAAACCGTCACGAACTGGTCATCAAAGCTTCCTAAGCTCCGGCTCCGTCGAATGTCATCGACCTGCCCTCTTTCCAACCTTCCGGAGCTATCGCTCATGACGACCCCCCGCAGAAGCCTGCTGACCGTGACCGCCTTGCTTGCCCTGGCCACATTGGCCGGCTGCGTCACCGCCCCGCCGGCACCCGTGACCATCGCCGAAACGGCAGCCCGCACGCCACAGCTGTCGACGCTGAGCAAGCTGCTCGCCGACGCCGGCCTGACCGACACCCTGAAGGGCCCGGGCCCGTTCACCGTCTTTGCACCCAGCGACGACGCGTTCAAGGCCGTCCCCGCCAAGACCATGGCCGAACTGGCCGCCAACAAGGACCGCCTGAAGGCCGTGCTGACCTACCACGTGGTACCCGGCAAGGTGATGGCTGCGGACGTGAAGACCGGCAACGTGAAGTCGGTGCAGGGCTCGAACCTGGGCCTGGCCCGTGCCGGCGGCTTCGTGACGGTGGACGAGGCCCTGGTTACACAGGCCGACGTGCCCGCCAGCAATGGCGTGGTTCACATCATCGACAAGGTGGTGCTACCGCCTGCTGCCCCTGCCCGCTGACGGCAAGAACACGGCCAGATCTCAGCCGGCCGCCGCCGCCGCTGCCATGGTTTCGGCGCAGCGGCGAGCCAAGGCGCCGTCCTTGGCTTCGACCATCACGCGCAGCACGGGCTCGGTTCCCGAGGCGCGGATGAGCACTCGGCCGTTGGCGCCCAGTTGACGTTCGGCCTGCGTGCGGGCGTCGCTGAGCGCCGCGTTGTCCTGCCACTTGCTGCCGTTGGGCAGGCGCACGTTGATCATCGTCTGCGGAAACAGCGTCACGCCTTCCAGCAGCCCAGCCAGGGTGCCGCCATTGCGGCGCACCGCCTGCATCACCTGCAGGGCGCTGACGATGCCGTCTCCGGTGGTGTGGCGGTCCAGCGCCAGCAGGTGGCCCGAGCTCTCGCCACCCAGCTGCCAGCCGCGTGCCGACAGCTCCTCGAGCACATAACGGTCGCCGACCTTGGCACGCACCAGGGGAATTCCGATCTGCTTGAGCGCCAGTTCCACGGCCATGTTCGTCATCAGCGTGCCCACCACGCCCGGCACCACCTGGCGCTGGGCCAGGCGGTCGGCCGCCATCACGTAGAGCAGCTCGTCGCCGTTGAAGAGGCGCCCCTGGGCGTCGACCATCTGCAGCCGGTCGGCGTCGCCGTCCAGTGCAATGCCGTAGTCGGCGCGGTGTTCGGCCACGGCCGCCACCAGCGCGGCGGGCGACGTGGCGCCGAAGCCGGCGTTGATGTTGGTGCCGTCGGGCGAACAGCCGATCTTCACGACCGTCGCGCCTAGTTCGTGAAAGACGTCGGGTGCGACGTGGTAGGCCGCGCCGTTGGCGCCGTCCACCACGACCTTCACCCCGCGCAGCGACAGGCTGTGCGGCACCGTGCTCTTGCAGAACTCGATGTAGCGGCCGCTGGCGTCTTCCAGGCGTCGCGCCTTGCCCAGGTTGGCCGAATCGGCCCATTGCGGGGCCTGCTGCAGCGCGGCTTCGACCGCGATTTCCCACTCGTCGGGCAGCTTTTCGCCGCGCGCGGAAAAGAACTTCACGCCGTTGTCGCCAAAGGGATTGTGCGAAGCGCTGATGACCACGCCCAGGTCCAGCCGCAGCGCCCGCGTGAGGTAGGCCACGCCCGGGGTGGGCAGCGGCCCGCTGAGCAGCACGTCGACACCGGCCGACGCAAAGCCGGCTTCGAGCGAGGATTCGAGCATATAGCCCGAGATCCGCGTGTCCTTGCCGATGAGTACGGTCGCCTTCTGCGCGCTGCGGCGCAACACCTGGCCGACGGCATGCCCCAGCAGCAGCATGAAGTCGGGCGTGATCGGCGGGCGGCCGACCGCGCCACGGATGCCGTCGGTGCCGAAGTAGGTTCTGGTCATGTGGGGCAGCGCTCGGGGGCGGCGAAAGTGACAACCCACGACTCTAGCCTGCCGTGCAACACTGATTCCCAGACCTTCAGCGCATCGACGGTGGCGGCCACGTCGTGCACGCGCACTATTGCCGCACCACGCGCCACCGCGGCAAGCGCCGCGGCCAGGCTGGCGGCCAGGCGCTGGTCGACCGGGCGGCCGGTGATCTGCCCCAGCAGGGTCTTGCGCGACAGGCCAGCCAGCACCGGCACACCCAGCCGGGCCTGCAAAGCCTGCTGCCCGGCCAGGAGCGCGAGATTGTCGTGGGCGTTCTTGGCGAAACCATAGCCTGGGTCGACGACCAGCCGATCCCGCTGCACACCGGCTGTTGCACAGTCGGCCAGGCGGGCGGCCAGGAAGTCGCTGACTTCGGCCACCACGTCGGCATAGCCGATCTCGGCTTCGGCCCGCATCGTGGCGGGTTCGCCCCGCAGGTGCATCAGGCAGGCACCGGCACGGGTGTGGCCGGCCAGCACCGCCAGCGCGCCCTGGCGCCGCAAGGCCCGCACGTCGTTGACGATGTCCACCCCAAGGTCGAGCGCAGCCTGCATCACCGCCGGCTGGCTGGTGTCGACCGACACCGGCACGCCCAGGCTGACGGCGTGGCGCAACACCGGCAGCACGCGCCGCAGCTCTTCGTCGACATCGGGTGCGGTGGCGTCGGGCCGCGTCGATTCGCCGCCGATGTCCAGGATGTCGGCACCTTCGGCGAGCAAGCGGTCGCAATGGGCGCATGCCGCCTGTTCGCCGGCATGCCGGCCGCCGTCGGAAAAGGAGTCGGGGGTGGCATTGACGATGCCCATCACCAGGGGGCGCGAGAGGTGGATGCGGAAGCGGCTGGTCTGCCAGAACATGAGGAAGTGCCCTGCAAGAAACGCCAACGGGGCCGAAGCCCCGTTGTGGTGGTGAACCGGCGGTGCCGCGTCAGGCCGCGGCCGGCGCGCTGTCGGTGCCGACGGTCGGGGTCGCGCCGCCACCGGGTGGCTTGCTCGAAGAAGGCGTCCAGTCCTTCGGCGCACGTGGCGGCTTGCCGGCCATGATGTCGTCGATCTGGTCGCTGTCGATGGTTTCCCATTCCAGCAGCGCCTGCGCCATCGCGTGCATCTTGTCCTTGTTGCCCTCGATGTGCTTGCGGGCGATGAGGTACTGCTCATCGATGATGCGGCGGATGACGCTGTCGACCGTGCGCATGGTCTCTTCCGACATCGTCGTCGTCTTGGTGACGCTGCGGCCCAGGAAGACTTCGCCTTCGTTGTCGGCGTAGACCATCGGTCCGAGCTCGTCGGTCATGCCGTAGCGCATGACCATGTCCCGGGCGATGGAAGTGGCGCGCTCGAAGTCGTTGGAAGCGCCGGTGGTCATCTGGTTCATGAACACTTCTTCGGCAATGCGTCCACCGAAAAGCACGCTGATGGTCGAGAGCATGCGCTCCTTGTCCATACTGTAGCGGTCGCCTTCGGGCAGCTGCATCGTCACGCCCAGGGCACGGCCGCGGGGAATGACGGTGACTTTGTGCACCGGGTCGGTCTTCGGCATCATGCGAGCCACCAGAGCGTGGCCGGCCTCGTGGTAGGCCGTGTTGCGGCGCTCGTCCTCGGGCATGATCATGCTCTTGCGCTCGGGGCCCATCATGATCTTGTCCTTGGCCTTCTCGAAGTCGACCATCTCGACCACGCGACCATTGCGGCGGGCGGCGAACAGGGCGGCCTCGTTGACCAGGTTGGCCAGGTCGGCGCCCGAAAAACCGGGGGTGCCACGGGCCAGGATGTCGGCGCGGATGTCCTGCCCCACCGGCACCTTGCGCATGTGCACGTTCAGGATCTGCTCGCGGCCTCGCACGTCCGGCAGCGTGACATAGACCTGGCGGTCGAAGCGGCCAGGGCGCAGCAGCGCGGGGTCGAGGATGTCGGGCCGGTTGGTCGCGGCCATGACGATCACGCCCAGGTTGGTTTCGAAGCCGTCCATCTCGACGAGCATCTGGTTCAGCGTCTGCTCGCGCTCGTCGTTGCCACCACCCAGGCCGGCGCCACGATGGCGGCCCACGGCGTCGATTTCGTCGATGAAGATAATGCAGGGCGCGCTCTTCTTGGCCTGCTCGAACATGTCGC
Source organism: Rubrivivax sp. (assembly GCA_022842595.1). Taxonomy (GTDB): domain Bacteria; phylum Pseudomonadota; class Gammaproteobacteria; order Burkholderiales; family Burkholderiaceae_C; genus Rubrivivax. The sequence goes on along the minus strand of JALHPF010000012.1, from coordinate 128,029 downwards.
GAACACGGGCTGCACCCACGCCGACGAACATCTCGACGAAGTCGGAACCGCTGATGGCGAAGAACGGCACCTTGGCTTCGCCCGCGATGGCCTTGGCCAGCAGTGTCTTGCCTGTGCCCGGGGGGCCGACCAGCAGCACGCCACGCGGGATACGGCCGCCCAGCTTCTGGAATTTCTGCGGGTCCTTCAGGAAGTCGACGAGTTCCTTCACCTCTTCCTTGGCTTCGTCGCAGCCGGCGACGTCCTGGAAGGTGGTGTTGTTGTTGGCCTCGTCGAGCATCTTCGCCTTGCTCTTGCCGAAGCTGAAGGCGCCGCCCTTGCCGCCGCCCTGCATCTGGCGCATGAAGTACACCCAGACACCGATCAACAGGAGCATCGGACCCCAGCTGACGAGAATGCTCATCAGCAGGCTGGGTTCTTCACGGGGCTTGACGTCGAACTTGACGTTGTTGGCGATCAGGTCGCCGACCAGGCCGCGGTCGAGGTAGGTGGCGGTGCTGCGCAGGCGCTTGTCATCGTTGGTGACGGCCATGATCTCGGTGCCACCGCCCGGGCTTTCCTGCAGCGTGACGGCGCGGATGCGTTTGGCACGCACCTCTTCCAGGAAGTCGGAATAGCCGATCTGGTTGCCCTGAGCGATGCCGCGGTCGAACTGCTTGAACACCGTGAACAGCACGAGGGCGATCACCAGCCAGACAGCGACCTTCGAAAACAATTGGTTGTTCACCGCGGCTCCTTCAAAAATTCAGCGGCTCGGGTGGGTTCACAGCCCCACCCAGTCGCCACGGTACTTGGGGTTGATTCTAGTGCAGTCAAGGTTTTGAGCCTGTTTTCGCTGTCTGTTCGTCAGCAGGGTGAAGCGGGGTCTTCTCACGCCTTGCGGGCCTTCAGTCCCACCCCGACAAGAAAGGTTTCGGCCGACTTGTCCCGCGAAGCCTTGGGCTTGACGACCTTGGCGACCCGGAAGTTGTCACGGAAGAGTGTCACCTGCTCGCTGTAACCGCTGCCGTGAAAGGTCTTGCACACCAGTGCGCCTTCCGGCCGCAAGTGCTTGAGTGCAAATTCGACAGCCAGTTCCACCAGCAGCGAAACCCGCGCCGCGTCGGTGGACGGGATGCCCGAGAGGTTGGGGGCCATATCCGACACCACCACGTCTACCGGACGGCCGTCGAGCACGGTTTCCAGGCGGGCCAGCATTTCGTCCTCGCGGAAGTCGCCCTGGAGGAAGGTGATGTCCTCGATCGGCTCCATCGGCAGCAGGTCCAGCGCGATGACCGAGCCATTCAACTCGCCCGTGGCGGCGCCGGCCGGCGAGAAGCGGCGCCGCAGGTACTGGCTCCAGGCACCCGGGGCCGAACCCAGGTCGACGACCACCTGGCCCGGGCGGATGAGGCGCAGTTCCTCGTCGATTTCCTTCAGCTTGTAGGCGGCGCGGGCGCGGTAACCCTCTTTCTGCGCCAGCTTCACATAGGTGTCGTTGACGTGGTCGTGCAGCCACGCGCGGTTGACTTTCTTGCTGCCGGTCTTCACAACACGTCCGATTTCGTCACGCCGGCATTGCAACACGGATAATCCCGCTCATGCCCGCCATCCTCCTGACCCCTGCCCAGCGCAAGGAGCACCGCTCCGAAGCGCACCACCTCGACCCCGTCGTCATGATCGGCGGCGACGGCCTCACGCCCGCCGTCACCAAGGAAATCGACAACGCCCTGAAGGCCCACGGCCTGATCAAGGTGCGGGTCTTTTCCGACGAACGCGCCACCCGCGAAGCCTTTTTCGCGCAGCTGGCCGACGAACTCGGGGCTGCCCCCATCCAGCACATCGGCAAGCTGCTGGTGCTGTGGCGGCCGATTCCGCCTAAAGAGAAGGCCGAGCGCGACGACCGCATGCCCGGCCCGCGTACGGTCAAGCTGGTTTCGTTCTCGAAGAGCGGCAATCACCGCGCCACCATCAAGAAGGTGCAGCTGTTCGGCAACCAGCGCGTGGCCGCAGGCGGCGAGATCAAGCGTGTGCGCAAGCGCCCGACCAGCATCAAGAAGAAGGCGACGGACTGAGCCGGGTGCTTCGCCAGGCAAGCGCCAGCACGAGCAGCAGCTTGACGCCGTAGAAGGCGGCGCTGACGGCGTGCAGCTGGCCGAAGCTGAGCCCCCCCTGCCCCGCTCGCGCCGCCACCATCATCGGCTGCAGCGCGAAGTAGCCGGCCACGGTGCAGAACAGCGCACCCAGTGCCAGGGCCATGCCCGGGCTGAACTGGGAGCCCTGGCCGTCAGACACCGCCCGTCGCGCGGCCAGACGTTCCAGCACCAGCAGCAGCACACCGAACACCAGGGCACTGTAGGCCTCACTCGCCAGCATCCGCCCGGCCACGCGGCCGGCGTCGGCCTGGGGCAGCGTGGCGAAGGCCGCGGGCGTGGCCAGCGCCGCCACGCACAGCAACCAGCCGACCCACAGGCCGGCGATCAGCCGCCGCGCGCGGTCCAGCATCACTTCAGGTGTATCGAACTTCGACGATTTCCCAGTGCTTGACGCCGCCCGGCGCCACCACTTCGGCCACGTCGCCGGCTTCCTTGCCGATCAAGGCGCGCGCAATGGGGCTGCTGATCGACACCAGGCCCAGCTTCAGGTCGGCTTCGTCGTCGCCCACGATCTGATAGGTGACCTTGGCGCCGCTGTCTTCGTCTTCCAGGTCCACCGTGGCACCGAAAACGACCTTGCCGCCCGCGTCCAGCTTGGCGGGGTCGATGACCTGGGCTGCCGCCAGCTTGCTTTCCAGCTCCAGGATGCGGCCTTCGATGAAGCCCTGCTTGTCCTTGGCAGCGTCGTACTCGGCGTTTTCGGACAGGTCACCCTGGGCGCGCGCTTCGCTGATGGCCTGGATGACGGCATGCCGCTCCACCGACTTCAGGCGATGCAGTTCTTCCTTGAGCTTCTCGGAGCCGCGGCGGGTGAGGGGAATGGTGACCATGGGCGTAACGAGGGCGGTTCGGAAAGTGAATCCGCCGCAGGGCCCGGCCAGTGAACTGGCGGGGGCGGCCTGCGGCGGCGGGGAATCGCAAGTTTAAATCAGTTGCGGCGCCAGACAGCCCTGTGCCAGTTCAGCGTGCAGTTCCTGCACCGACACCACGGCCAGGCCTTCCTGGTGCTTCAAGGCTTCGGTAGCGGCTTCGGCACCCGCCATCGTGGTGTAGTAGGTGACACGATTGGCCAGTGCCGCGGTGCGGATATAGCGCGAATCGGCAATCGCCGTCCGCGTTTCGTCGACCGTGGTGTAGACCAGCTGGATCTCGCCGGCCTTGACCATGTCGGCGATGTGCGGCCGGCCGTCCTTCACCTTGTTGACCACGCGCACGGCGATGCCCGCCGCCGCGATGGCCGCGGCCGTGCCCTTGGTGGCGACGACATTGAAGCCCAGGTCGGCGAGGTCGCCTGCCACCTTCACCGCGCGTTCCTTGTCGCCGTTTTTCACCGTGATGACGACCGTGCCTTCGCGCGGCAGGCGCGAACCGGCACCGAGCTGGCTCTTCAGCATCGCCTCGCCGAAGGTGCGGCCGACGCCCATGACCTCGCCGGTGCTGCGCATCTCGGGCCCGAGGATCGGGTCGACACCGGGGAACTTGTTGAACGGGAAGACGGCTTCCTTGATGCTGAAGTAGGCCGGAACGACTTCGCGCGGGGCCTGGCCCGCCTTGTCCTTCTGGCTGGCCAGGCTTTGCCCGGCCATGCAGCGCGCAGCAATCTTGGCCAGCGGCTGGCCGGTGGCCTTGCTGACGAAGGGCACCGTGCGGCTGGCGCGCGGGTTCACCTCGAGCACATAGACGACAGCCTCGTCGCCTTCACCCTGGATGGCGAACTGCACGTTCATCAGGCCGATGACGCCCAGCGCCTTGGCCATCGCCACCGACTGTCGCCGCATCTCGTCCTGCAGCTCGGCCGACAGCGAATAGGGCGGCAATGAACAGGCCGAGTCGCCGCTGTGGATGCCGGCGGCCTCGACGTGTTCCATGATGCCGCCGATCATCACTTCGGTGCCGTCGCTGATGCAGTCGACGTCGACCTCGATCGCGTCGTCGAGGAAGCGGTCCAGCAGCACCGGGCTCTTTTCGCTGACACGCACGGCCTCGCGCATGTAGCGCTCGAGGTCCTTGTCGCCGTGCACGATCTCCATCGCCCGGCCGCCCAGCACGTAGCTCGGGCGCACCACCAGCGGGTAGCCGATCTCGTGCGCCAGCGCCAGCGCCTGCTCTTCGGTGCGGGCGGTGCGGTTGGGCGGCTGCTTCAGGCCGATGTCGTGCAGCAGCTTCTGGAAGCGCTCGCGGTCCTCGGCGATGTCGATGCTGTTCGGGCTGGTGCCGATGATGGGCACGCCGGCGCGTTCCAGGTCCAGCGCCAGCTTCAGCGGCGTCTGGCCGCCGTACTGCACGATCACGCCCGTGGGACGCTCCTTGGCCACGATCTCGAGCACGTCTTCCAGCGTCACCGGCTCGAAGTAGAGACGGTCGCTGGTGTCGTAGTCGGTCGACACGGTTTCCGGGTTGCAGTTGACCATGATGGTCTCGTACCCGTCTTCGCGCATCGCCAGCGCTGCGTGAACGCAGCAGTAGTCGAATTCGATGCCCTGGCCGATGCGGTTGGGCCCGCCGCCCAGCACCATGATCTTCTTGCGGCTGGTCGGCTCGGCCTCGCACTCGCCGTCTTCGGTCTCGTAGCAGCCGTACAGGTAGGCCGTCTGCGTCGCGAATTCTGCCGCGCAGGTATCCACACGCTTGTAGACCGGGCGCACGCCCAGCGCGTGGCGGCGTTCGCGCACTGCATGTTGATTCGTGGCCAGCAGCTTCGCCAGACGCTTGTCGGAGAAGCCCCTCTGCTTCAGGAAGCGCAGTTCGGCGGCGCTCAGCAAGGCGATGTCGCGGCCGGCGAGCTGGCCTTCGATCTGCACCAGCTGTTCGATCTGGGCCAGGAACCAGGGGTCGATGGCGGTTTCCTCGAACACCTCGTCCAGGCTCATGCCGATGCGGAAAGCGTCGGCCACGAACAGGATGCGCTCGGGGCCGGCGTTGCCGATCTCGTCGACGATCTCGTCGCGGTCCGAGCTGCGCTCGGTCAGGCCGTCGATGCCGGTTTCCAGGCCGCGCAATGCCTTCTGGAAGCTTTCCTGGAACGTGCGGCCGATGGCCATCACCTCACCCACGCTCTTCATCTGTGTCGTCAGGTGCGGGTCGGCGGCCGGGAACTTCTCGAAAGCAAAACGCGGGATCTTCGTCACCACGTAATCGATGCTGGGCTCGAAGCTGGCCGGCGTGGCGCCGCCGGTGATGTCGTTCTTCAGCTCATCGAGCGTGTAGCCGATGGCCAGCTTGGCGGCCACCTTGGCGATCGGAAAACCCGTGGCCTTGGACGCCAGCGCCGAAGAACGCGAGACGCGCGGGTTCATCTCGATGACGACCATGCGGCCATCCTTCGGGTTGATCGAGAACTGCACGTTGCTGCCGCCGGTGTCCACGCCGATTTCGCGCAGGATGGCGATGCTGGCGTTGCGCAGCAGCTGGTATTCCTTGTCGGTGAGCGTCTGCGCCGGGGCCACCGTGATGCTGTCGCCGGTGTGGATGCCCATCGGGTCCAGGTTCTCGATGGCGCAGACGATGATGCAGTTGTCCACCCGGTCGCGCACGACCTCCATCTCGAACTCTTTCCAGCCGATCAGGCTTTCCTCGATCAGCAGTTCCTTGGTCGGCGACAGGTCCAGGCCGCGCTTGCAGATCTCTTCGAATTCTTCCGGGTTGTAGGCGATGCCGCCGCCGGTGCCGCCGAGCGTGAAGCTGGGGCGCACGACCATCGGGAAGCCCGGGCCGCCGATGAGCCCGACGATGCGCTTTTGCACCGCCAGCGCCTCTTCCATCGAATGCGCGATGCCGCTCTTGGCGCTGTCCAGGCCGATGCTGGTCATCGCGTCCTTGAACTTCAGCCGGTCTTCGGCCTTCTCGATGGCGTGTTCGTTGGCGCCGATCATCTCGACGCCGTGACGATCGAGCACGCCGTTGCGTGCCAGGTCGAGCGCGCAATTCAGCGCCGTCTGACCGCCCATGGTCGGCAGCAGGGCCATCTTCTCGTGCGGGTATGCCGCACGTTCCTTGGCGATGATCTTCTCGACCACCTTCCAGGTGATGGGCTCGATGTAGGTCGCGTCGGCCATCTCCGGGTCGGTCATGATCGTCGCCGGATTGCTGTTGACGAGGATGACGCGATAGCCCTCCTCGCGCAGCGCCTTGCAGGCCTGGGCACCGGAATAGTCGAATTCACATGCCTGGCCGATGATGATCGGGCCGGCGCCGATGATGAGGACGCTGTGCAGGTCTGAACGCTTAGGCATGGGAGGCCTCCTTCATGAGGCCGACGAAACGGTCGAAGAGGTAGCCGATGTCGTGCGGCCCCGGGCTCGCTTCAGGGTGGCCCTGGAAGCAGAAGGCCGGGCGATCGGTGCGCGCCAGGCCCTGCAAGGTGCCGTCGAACAGGCTGACATGGGTGGCTCGCAGATTGGCGGGCAAGGTGTCGGCATCCACCGCAAAGCCGTGGTTCTGGCTGGTGATGCTGACGCGGCCGCTGTCCAGGTCTTTCACCGGATGGTTGGCGCCATGGTGGCCGAACTTCATCTTGAAGGTCTTCGCACCCGATGCCAGCGCCAGGATCTGGTGGCCCAGGCAGATGCCGAAAGTGGGCAGGCCACTGTCGACGAGCGTGCGCGTGGCGGCGATGGCGTAGTCGCAGGGCTCGGGGTCGCCAGGGCCGTTGCTCAGGAAGACACCGTCGGGCCGCAATGCCAGCACCTCGGCGGCGGGCGTCATGGCCGGTACCAGCGTGACCCGGCAGCCGCGGCTGGCGAGCATGCGCAGGATGTTGTACTTCACGCCGAAGTCGTACGCGACGACGTGGTGGTGTGGATGTTCGAGCCGGCCGTAGCCCTGCCCCAGCTGCCATTCGGTCTGCAGCCATTCGCTGCGTTCCGGCGCAGTCACCACACGGGCCAGGTCAAGCCCGGCCATGCTGGCGGCATCGCGCGCAGCAGCGACGGCCTCGGCGCGGTGGGCGGCGGTCAGCTCGGTGCCGACCGGGAAGCCAACGATGCAGCCGTTCTGGGCGCCGGTGGTGCGCAGCAGGCGCGTGAGCCGTCGCGTGTCGATGCCGGCGATGGCCACCGTGCCCTCACGGGCGAGGTACTCGGGCAGCGTGGCCGTGGCCCGGAAGTTCGAGGCGCGAAGCGGAATGTCCTTGACGATCAGCCCCGCGGCATGAACCTTCGTCGACTCGACGTCTTCGTCGTTCACGCCGTAGCTGCCGATGTGCGGATACGTCAGCGTGACGATCTGCCGGCAGTAGCTGGGGTCGGTCAGGATTTCCTGGTAGCCGGTCAACGAGGTGTTGAACACCACCTCGCCGACCGTGCTGCCGGCAGCACCGATCGAAGTTCCGACGAACGTGTTGCCGTCGGCCAAGGCCAGCAGCGCGGGGGGCAGGACGGGCAGCAGGGGCACCATCAAGGCATGAGCTCCGGGGGTTTTCCCGCACCTCCCGCGCCAACCCACCTGCAACCTGGAGCTGAGTTTCGCGGGGTGCGGATGTGATCAGGCAAACCGCCGGAGTATAGCTCGCGGCGCCCCCGAATCGGGGTTGACCCTAGGTGCTCAGCCGCCCAGAGCAGCAATGGCTGCCCGGGCGATCTCTGCGTCCTCGGAGGATTTCACACCGCTGACGCCCACTGCACCGAGGCACTGGCCATCGACGAGGATGGGCACACCGCCTTCGAGCATGCCTTCGAGCGTGGGCGCGCTCAGGAAGGACATGCGCCCCTGGTTGATCATGTCCTCGTACACCTTGCTCTCACGCCGGCCGACCGCCGCCGTGCGTGCCTTGGCGGGCGCGATCTGGGCGGAAATGGGCGCAGCGCCGTCCAGCCGCTGCAGCCAAAGCAGGTGGCCGCCGTCGTCGACGATGGCAATTGTCACGGCCCAGGCGTTGGCCAGCGCGTGACTTTCTGCGGCTGCAGCCATGCGGTGCAGGTCTTCCAGGGTGAGGGTGGGTTTGCTCTTCATGCCCGGAACGATACCGCGTTGGCTCCTGTCAAGCCACGGGCTTGTGGGGCCTTCTGCTGAGGGCGGCCAGGGAACCTACAATTGCGCCAGCGCTCTCAGGAAGGGCCACCCCAAGCACTGCAAGGAGTCACCATGAACGAACGCGTACAGACTTTCCCCGGCCAGGGCGGCGCAGGCACCCTGGTTTCGCAACGCAACCGCGTGTTGCGCAATACCTACTGGCTGTTGGCCCTGTCGATGGTGCCCACCGTGCTGGGCGCCTGGATCGGCGTGCAGACCGGCATTGCCAGCGCCATGTCGCCCGGCATCGGCCTGGTGGTCTTCCTGGTCGGCGCATTCGGCTTCATGTTCGCCATCGAGAAGACCAAGAACTCGGCCGCCGGTGTGCCGATCCTGCTGGCCTTCACCTTCTTCATGGGTGTGATGCTGTCGCGGCTGGTGGGCTCGGTGCTGGGCCTGAACAACGGCGCTTCGCTGATCATGACCGCCTTCGCCGGCACAGGCGCCATCTTCCTCGGCATGGCCACGATGTCCAGCGTCATCAAGCGCGACCTCTCGAACATGGGCAAGTTCCTGTTCATCGGCATGATCATGCTGCTGGTGGCGATGATCGCCAACATCTTCATCCAGAGCAGCGCGCTGATGATCACGCTGTCGGTGCTGGCCATCGGCATCTTCTCGGTCTTCATCCTGTACGACCTGAAGCGCGTGCAGGACGGCCTGGAAACGAACTACATCACGGCCACTCTCGGCGTGTACCTGAGCGTCTACAACGTGTTCTCGAACCTGCTGGCGCTGCTGGGCATCTTTGGCGGCGAGCGTGACTGAGCGTTCAGGCGCCTGACAGACGACGGGGCCTGCGGGCCCCGTTTTTCATGCTCGGTCGAAAACGGCCATCGACTCGACATGGGCGGTGTGCGGGAACATGTTGACCACGCCCGCGGCCGTGCAGCGGTAGCCACCCTGGTGCACGAGAAGCCCGGCATCGCGCGCCAGCGTCGCGGGGTTGCAGCTGACATAGACGATGCGCTCGGGGCCCTGCCAGTCGCCCGCGGCATGCAGGTCGGCCACGGCCTTGGCCAGGGCAAAAGCGCCTTCACGCGGTGGGTCGACCAGCCAGCGGTCGGCGCGGCCCAGGGCGCGCAGCGCTGCAGCGTCCAGTTCGAAGAGATTGCCGGCCTCGAATTGCGTTCGTTCGGCCAGGCCATTGCGGGCGGCGTTTTCGCGGGCCCGGGCCACGAGGGTTTCGCTGCCTTCGATGCCCAGCACCTGGCGCGACAGCGTGGCCAGCGGTAGCGTGAAGTTGCCGAGCCCGCAGAACCAGTCGATCACCCGGTGCTGCGGCGCAGGCGCCAGCAGGCGCAGCGCGCGCCCGACCAGCACCTGGTTGATGTGCGGGTTGACCTGGGTGAAGTCGGTGGGCTTGAAGGGCATCGTGATGCCGAATTCCGGCAACGCATAGGCCAGCACCGGGCCGCCATCGTCGAGCAGGTGAACCGTGTCGGGGCCCTTGGGCTGCAGCCACCATTGCACCTGGTGGGCCACACCGAAGTCGCGCAGCCTTTGCAGGTCGGCCGCCGTCAGGGGTTCCAGATGACGCAGCACCAGGGCGGTGACGTCATCGCCCGCGGCCAGCTCGATCTGCGGCAGGCGGTCACGCTGGTCCATGCCGGCCACCAGTTCGCGCAGTGGCATCAGCATGGCGCTGACGCGTGCCGGCAGCACGGGGCATTCCTTCATGTCGGCCACGTAACGCGACTTGCGTTCGTGGAAGCCGACCAGCACGACACCTTTCTTCTGCACGTAACGAACCGAGAGCCGGGCTCGGTTGCGGTAGCCCCAGGCCGGCCCTTCGATCGGGCGCAGGATGCGTTCGGCCTTCACCTTGGCCAGATGCCAGAGGTTGTCCTCCAGCACGCGCTGCTTGGCGGCCACCTGGGCGGCAGGGTGCAGATGCTGCATCTTGCAGCCGCCACAGGCGCCGGCATGCAAGCCGAAGTGCGGGCATCCCGGACGCACACGTTGCGAGCTTTCGCGCGCCAGTGCCGACATCTGGCCCTGTTCCCACTGGTTCTTCTTGCGCGCCACCGACACCTGAACCAGTTCGGTCGGCAGGGCGCCTTCGATGAAGACCACCTTGCCCGCGCCCTCGCCCTCGCTGCGGTGGGCGATGCCCTGGCCATCGAGGTCGAGCGACTCGACCTCGAGCCAGTCCATGCCCCCAGACATCGCTGCGGCGGGGCTCAGCGCGGCGGCAGCAGGCGTGCCGGGTCGATGGGCTTGCCCTGACGGCGGATCTCGAAGTGCAGCTGCACCCGTTCCGCGTCGCTGCTGCCCATCTCGGCGATCTTCTGGCCGCGCCGCACGGCCTGATCTTCCTTGACCAGCAATGTCTGGTTGTGGGCGTAGGCCGTGAGGTAGGTGGCGTTGTGCTTGACGATCACCAGGTTGCCGTAGCCACGCAGGCCGGAGCCGGCGTAAACCACGCGGCCATCGGCCGCTGCCAGGACGGGGTCTCCGGCCTTGCCGCTGATGGCCAATCCTTTGCTGCGGGCCTCGTCGAAGCCGCTGGCCACCGGCCCCGCGGCCGGCCAGGCCCAGTTGAGGTTGTCTTCGGGGTCGGTTGAAGGCGCGGCAGGGGCAGGGGCAGGGGCTGCGACCACCGGGCTGGCGGCGGGGGCCGGGGCCGCAGCGGCCGTGGCGCCGCTGGCGGGTGAGGCGCTGTCCAGTGGCTTGCTTTCCACGCGCCCGGGCGGCGGCACCGGGCGGGCTGTGGCAACCGTACTGGCGTCCACGCCAGGGGCCACGATGCGGAGCACCTGTCCGACCTCGATGAGATTCGGGTTCTCGATGCCGTTCCAGCGGGCGATGTCACGCCAGTTCTGGCCATTGTCCAGGCCGATGCGGATCAGCGTGTCACCGGGCTTGATCGTGTAGTAGCCGGGCTTGCCCGCGTTCTCTGCGCCCGGAGGCGGGGCCTTCGGCGTTTCGGCCGGGACTGGTGTCGACACCGTGCTGCCCGTTGCAGGCGCCTGGCGGTCTTCGACAGGCGCCTTGTGGGTGGGCGAGGCGCAACCGGCGAGCACGGCTGTCATCGCCAGGGCAGCCAGACCCAACCGCGGCCGACGCAGAACAGGAAATAGTGTGAGCTTCATTGAGTGCCGGATTTTAAGGGAACGAATCTCACGGCATCGAGCCAGCGCCGCGTCAGGCCCTGTGCCGTGCGGTCGACGACCAGCAAGGCCTGGCCGCCACGCACCGGGTCGACCGAAGGGGCAATGAGCCGGCCACCTTCGGCCAGCTGGTCCAGCCAGCTGGCAGGCAGGTCATCGCCGCCGGCCGCCGAGATGATGCTCTGGTACGGCGCCCGTGGCGAGTGGCCGAGTCTGCCGTCGCCGAACACCAGTCGCACGTCCCCGGCTCGGGGATTGCCCAGGTTGTCCCGCGCCTTGTCGTGCAGCGGCTTGAGCCGTTCGATGCTGATGACCTGCCGCCCCAGCCGCGCCAGCAGTGCGGTCTGGTAACCGCAACCCGTGCCGATTTCCAGCACGCGTCCGAGCTCACCCGCGCCGCGGGCGTAGTCGCTGTCGAACAAAAGCGCGAGCATGTGCGCCACGACCGAAGGTTTGGAGATCGTCTGCTGCAGCCCGATGGGCAGGCTGGTGTCCTCGTAAGCCTGGGTGGCCAGCGCGGTGTCGATGAACCGATGACGCTCGATGGCCAGGAATGCCTGCAACACGGGTTCACAGCTGACACCCCCGGCGCGCAGGCGTTCGACCATGCGCACTCGAACGGCCGAGGAATCCAGCCCGAGCCCGCTGGGTGCATGGCGGCGCGCTGCGTCCTGCGCTGCCTGATGCAGCGGCCGCTGCGGGCGCAGAAGCTCCGGCGCCGACGCTGGTGCAGTCCGCTGGGCCTTGTCCAGACCAGCCGGAAAGCGCGGTCTTGCGTCGGGGCTCGCCGGCGGACGGCTCATGCGCGGCGCGGCGCGGCCAGGCGCGCGGCCCAGTCGCCACGCTGGGCGTGGTCGGTCAGGTCGACCTGCAATGGCGTGATCGACACCTGCCCGCTCGCCGCGGCATGGAAGTCGGTGCCTTCGCCGGCTTCGCGTGCGTCCCCAGCCGGGCCGATCCAGTAGATGGGCTCGCCGCGCGGGCTGGTCTGCTGGATGACGGGCGAACTGGCATGCCTGCGGCCCAGCCGGGTGACGACACGCGGCAGCGCCAGCGCATCGGCCCGGTTCGGGATGTTCACGTTCAGCAGCCAGGGTGCGCCGTCCAGGCGGGACGTGGCGAGCACCTCGTCGATGATGGCGCGCGCGGTGGCGGCAGCGGCATCGAGGTGACCCCAGCCCTTCTCGACCTGCGAAAAGGCGATGGCCGGCACGCCGAACAGGAAGCCTTCCATCGCTGCAGCCACGGTGCCGGAATAGAGCGTGTCGTCGCCCATGTTGGCGCCATTGTTGATGCCCGAGATCACGAGATCAGGGCGCCGCCCCAGCACACCCGTCAACGCCACGTGTACGCAGTCGGAAGGCGTGCCGTTGACAACGTTGAAACCCTGGACGTGCTCGCCCCGCGCGCGAAAGATCGACAGCGGGCGGCCCAGTGTCAACGCGTTCGACGTGCCGCTGGCGTTCTGCTCGGGCGCAAAAACATCGATCTCGCCCAGGCCCTGGCAGGCCTGCACCAGTGCCGCCAGGCCCGGGGCCAGGTAGCCGTCGTCGTTCGCGATCAGGATATGCATGCAGCGATTGTAGGGACCGCCCCTGCAGCGTCGCTGCGACCCGGTTGAACCCGTCGGTTGAATCCCTGGGTTGAACTCGTCAGCGAGCAGCGCGCTTGCCCGATGAAAGCAGCGCAACGAAAAGACCAAATGAAAAAGGCCAGTAGCGAACTACTGGCCTTCGGGGCGATGTCTGGTGCCGGTGAACGGAATCGAACTGTTGACCTTCGCATTACGAATGCGCTGCTCTACCAACTGAGCTACACCGGCAGGTGGGCCGCTGCTCATGCGTTCCTGCAGAAGAAATCCATGCAGAACAAGCACCAGCAACCAAGCACAGCCCAAGAGTGTAGCAGCAAGGCCGGGCAGAATCAGGCTCGACCTGCCGGCCTGTGGCTGGACGAACGTACTTCCGCACGCTTGCGCGCGCCATCGAGGACAGACCGAACTTGATCCAGCCCCTGCTCCACGCAGAACCTGCCCGGCGCGCCTGGCGGGCCATGTTGATCGTGCTCATGCTGGTGGTGTGCGTGCTGGCGTTTTCGCCGCGAGCGCCCAGCCTGGACATCGACAACGCCGACAAGTGGCAGCATCTGCTGGCTTTCTTCTGCCTGGGCAGCTGCGCCGTGCTTTCGCAGGCACCCGGCTGGCGCAGCCTGGTCGCTGCGGGCCTGGGCATGCTGGCCTTCGGCGTGTTCATCGAGGCGGTACAGATGCATCTGCCGGCCCGCAGTGCGGAATGGCTCGATGTCGCCGCCGACAGCGCCGGCATCGCCCTGGGCTTGCTGGCAGCGGCCACCGCGCGCCACCTGTGGCCGGCCCCACTTCCAAGCTTCTGACAAGCACCGCGCGCTGAGTTTCCGGTAGCTCATGCTTTGAGCCACCTGGCGCTGAAACTGCCCGTCAGCGCCGGGCATGGGGTCCGGTGCAACCCGCACCGCCGAAGGACCGCCATGAGCCAGACCACATTCGACCTGCTGCCCCCTGCCCCCGAAGCGGGCGGCACCGACCCCGTCACCCGCACCGGCTTCCAGATCGGCTGGGACCACGCCCGCCACGCCCTGGTGCCGCCCGCCGAACTGCTGCTCGAAGGCACCCCCGTCGCCCAGGGCTGGATGGCGGCCCGCGCCGTGTTCGGCCACCGCACGCTGGCCGCCACACGCACGGTGCGACTGTGGCTGCAGTTGCGCACCACGGCCTGGCGGCAAGGCGTGGGGTTCGACGAAGACCAGGTCACGCCGCACTACCTCGCGCAGATTCACGTCGAACGCTGCCCCGTACTGCGCCAGCCCCTGGGGGGCGCCGCCGGCAGCCCGCTGGCCGCGGTCGTCGAACGCCTGAACCCCCAGGCTGGCTACGCCGCCGGCAATCTGGCCGTCATCAGCCAGGCCGCCACCGACGCGCGCCGCGGCATGGCCGTGCACGACCTGGTGCGCCGCGCGCGCCAGGCCGAGATGCTCGGCGCCGATGTCGCCGGCCTCAGTGCCGCCGCCTGTTGGCGCCTGGCAGCGCTGTCGGCCTGGGTGCTGCCGGCCATGGCCTTCGCCGATGCCGCACGTCTGCCCCTGGCGCTGCTGCCACCGAACCGCGTGCGCGTGCTGAATGCCGCCCAGGGCTTGCAGGCCCTCGTCACCCAGCTGTTCCTGCGCCCGGGCTGGAGCGCCCGTGCACGCGCCATCGCCGCCATGCTGCCCGCACACAGCCTGCGGCACGACTTCAACCTGTTCGTCGGCGCCATGGCGCCGCGGGTGCTGGAGGCGGGCAGCGAGCCCGCCACGCTGCGCACCGCGCTCGAAGACGCCTGGTGCCACGAACGTGTGCAGCGGCGCTGGCAGCACTTCGTCTTGACCCTGGGTGAAACCGCCTGCGAGTGGCTGCTGGTTCAGGCAGCCCAGGCCGGCCTGGCGGGCGTCAGGACGCTGACCCATGCGACCGAGCAGGCGGTCGACGGCTGGGGCCTGCCGGCATCGCCATCGGCCGTGGCTCAACGCCCCGCCGGCACCTTCACGGCGCCCAGGCCGCCGAAGAACAGGTCGGCAACGACCGGCGCCAGGCTGTCGTGATCGAGTGCGCCGCCGGGTTTCAGCCAGGTGAAGGTCCAGTTGATCATGCCGAACAGCAGCATCGTCAATGGCGTGCTCAGTTGCGCCGCGCTCAGGTCTGGCCGCAACCTGGCCACACTGGCAGCGAAGCTGGCGACGACACGCCGCTGCGCGGCCTGAACCTCGCCACGCTCGACATCGGCCAGGAACTTGACGTCCTCGGTGAGGACGCGGTGTTCGTTCTCGGCGCGTGCGTAGGCGCGCATGAAAGCTTCGATGAGCGAGCGCAGGTGCTCCGCAGCCGGCAGACCCAGCGCCGCGACCTCGGCCTGCAAGGCCTCGAGCCGCGCCACATGGCCGCCGGTGATCTGGGCCAGCAATTCGTGCTTGTCGCGCACGTAGTGGTACAGGGTGGCCTTGCTCACGCCGCTGGCTGCGGCCACCTGCTGCATGGTGGCGGCGGTGTAGCCGCGCAGCGCAAACACGCGGGCCGCGGCAGCCAGGATCTGTTCGCGCTGGACGTCGAAACCAGCTGATCGTGGGCGGGCCATTGCCGCAGCTGCCGGGCCGTTACCGGGCGTCGAAGCTCAGCACCACGGGGCCCCGTGGCCGCGCCTGGCAGGTGAGCACCCAGCCCGCGGCCACTTCCGCAGGTTCGAGCGCAAAGTTGCGCGCCATCTCGACCTGGCCCTGCAGCACCTTGGCGCGGCAGGTGGCGCAGACACCCGACTGGCAGGAATACGGCAAGTCCATGCCCGCCCGCCGTGCCGCCGCCAGCACGCTGCCATCACCCGGCTGCCAGGGCAGGTCGCGGGCGACACCGTCGCGGACCAGGGTCACGGCGAACGCCGGCCCATCGGCGCCGACCGCGGCTGGCGCCGCCGGCGTAGCCGCTGCAGGCAGGTCGGTGGGAACGCCAAATCTTTCCACATGCACCTGCTCGCGCGCCAGGCCATGCGCCAGCAGCGCCGCTTCGATCGTGTCGTTGAAGCCATGCGGGCCGCAGACAAAAGCTTCATCCACCGGCCCGGCCAGTCGCAGCCACGGCTGCAGCGCCGGCCCGTCCAGCCGGCCGCCGGCGGCCAGCGTGTCCTGACGTTCACGCGAGAAGACCGGATGCAGCGCCAGACGTGCCAGATGCCGGTTCTTCAGCGCCAGCAGTTCGCCCAGGAACATGCTGCTGGCAGGTGTACGGTTGCCATAGACCAGGGTCACGCGGCTCGCCGGCTCGTTCTCGAGCACCGTCTTCACGATGGCCAGGATCGGCGTGATGCCGCTGCCGGCGGCCACGCCCAGCACATGCCGGCCCGCGGCTGCAGGCCGCTGCAGGGCGGCGCCGAAGCGGCCTTGCGGCGGCGCCACCTCCACGGTCGAACCCGGGCGCAGCGCGTCATGGACCCAGTTCGAGAACACGCCACCGGGCACACGCCGCACGCCTACTCGCAGGGCCTCGCCGGGCATCGCACAGATCGAATACGAGCGCCGCAATTCTTCGGCGCCCGCGCGCCGGCGCAGGGTGAGATGCTGGCCGGGCTCGAAGGCGAAGGCGGCGCGCAAGTCAGCGGGCAGGTCGAATTCCAGGACGAGGGCGTCTGACCCTTCCGGTCGCACCGCGCGAACCACCAGCGTGTGGAAGTCCATGGTCAGATCGGCTTGAAATGCTCGAACGGCTCGCGGCAGGCCAGGCAGCGGTGCATGGCCTTGCAGGCTGTCGAACCGAAGGCCGACAGGCGTTCGGTGTCGGTGCTGCCGCAACGCGGGCAGGCCAGGTTGCGCGGCCGGATGCGCACGCGTGTGGCCGCGCCGTCGTTCACCGACTGCAGGCCGTCGGGCGGCGCAATGCCGTAGTCGCGCAGCTTGCGCCGGCCTTCGGCGCTGATCCAGTCGGTCGTCCAGGCCGGTGCCAGGCGCTGGCTCAGCCGCACCGGGCCCAGTCCGGCCGCAACCAAGGCTTCGCGAACGCTGGTCGCAATCACTTCGGTGGCCGGGCAACCGCTGTAGGTGGGCGTGAGCACGACGCTCGTGCCTTCGCCGTCACAGCCCACCTCGCGCACGATGCCCAGGTCGCAGATCGACAGGGCTGGCACTTCCGGGTCGGGCACGGTGGCCAGCACGGCCCAGGCCTGCTCGACGGCCGCTGCGGTGGCGTTCACCAGCGGCCGCCCGGAAACTGGCGTTGCAGGCTCTGCATCTCGGCCAGGATGAAGCCCATGTGTTCGCTGTGCCGGCCTTGCGTGCCGGTGCTGATGAAGGGCGTGGCGGGCGGCAGCACCAGCCGGGCTTCGCTGAAGACCTCGGCCACGTCCTGCTGCCATTCCACGGCCAGGCTGTCGCGGGCCGGGCCCAGGCCGCTGGCCACGGCCGCGCTGTCGACAGCGTCGTGGTCGAACATCTCCTGCGTGTAGGGCCAGGCGCGCTGCAATGCGGCGTTCAGCCGGCGAGCCGACTCCTCGGTGCCGTCTCCCAGCCGCACCACCCAGTCGGCGGCGTGCTGCTGGTGGTAGCGCGCTTCCTTGATGGCCTTGCCGGCAATCGCAGCCAGCTCGGGGTCGATCGACGTGGCCAGCCGCGCCCACAGCACCTTGAACCAGGTGGCCAGCAGGAAGTTGCGCAGCACGGTGTCGGCGAAATCGCCGCCCGGCGCATGCGCGCTGGGCTTGCGCAGCGGCAGTTCGACCAGCGTCAGGTTCAGGAAGTCTCGTTCCTCGCGCAGGAAGGCGAGCGCGTCCTCGTCGAAGCCGCTGCCTTCCAGCCGCCCGGCATGGGCCAGCAGCGGGCGCGCCTGGCCCAGCAGGTCCAGCGCCATGTTCGTCAGCGCAATGTCCTCTTCCAGCACCGGGCCGTGTCCGCACCATTCGGCCAGCCGCTGGGCATGGATGAGCGCGGTGTCGCCGATGCGCAGCACGTAGCGCACGGCCGGCGTCGGATTCAGGCGGATCGATTCGGCCGTGGCCATCACATGTGGTCCACAGCCTGCGGCAGCGGGAAGAAGCTGGGGTGGCGATAGATCTTGTCGGCCATCGGGTCGAACAGCATCGCCGCGTCTTCGGGCTGGCTGGCGGTGATGTCGCTGCTGCGCACCACCCACACGCTGCAGCCTTCCTGGCGGCGGGTGTAGACCTCGCGTGCGAGCTGCAGCGCCAGAGCGGCGTCGGCGGCGTGCAGGCTGCCGCAGTGCTTGTGGTCCAGGCCGGCCTGCGGGCGCACGAACACTTCCCACAGCGGCCATTCGTCGGCTGCACCGTTCATGCCGCAAGCTCCCTCGTGGCGTTCTTGCGCGCATGCGCCAGCGCCGCGTCGCGCACCCAGGCGCCGTCATCCCAGGCCTTGACGCGGGCGCCCAGCCGTTCGGCGTTGCAGGGGCCGTGGCCGCCAACGACACGCCAGAACTCGGCCCAGTCGATGGCGCCGAAGTCGTGGTGGCCTCTGGCCTCGTTCCACTTCAGCTCGGGGTCGGGCAAGCTCACGCCCAGCACCCTCGCCTGTTCGACGCAGGCGTCGACGAACTTCTGCCGAAGCTCGTCGTTCGACAGCCGCTTGATGCCCCAGCGCATGCTCTGCGCACTGTTCGGGCTGTCGGCGTCGGGCGGGCCGAACATCATCAGGCTGGGCCACCACCAGCGGTTGACGGCGTCCTGCACCATCGCGCGCTGGGCCTCGGTGCCTTCGCGCATCATCACCAGCAGGCTGTCGAAACCCTGGCGCTGGTGGAAACTCTCCTCGCGGCACACACGCACCATGGCGCGGGCGTAGGGCGCGTAGCTGCAGCGCGTGAGCGGCACCTGGTTCATGATGGCCGCGCCGTCGACCAGCCAACCGATGGTGCCGATGTCGGCCCAGCTCAAGGTCGGGTAGTTGAAGATGCTGCTGTACTTGGCCTGGCCGCTGTGCAGTGCCGCCAGCATCTGGTCGCGGCTGGTGCCCAGGGTCTCGGCAGCGGCGTAAAGGTACAGGCCGTGGCCGGCTTCGTCCTGGATCTTCGCCAGCAGGATGGTCTTGCGCTTGAGCGTGGGCGCACGCGACACCCAGTTGCCTTCGGGCAGCATGCCCACGCATTCGCTGTGCGCGTGCTGGCTGATCTGCCGCACCAGGGTCTTGCGGTAGTGCGCTGGCATCCAGTCCTGTGGTTCGACGAAGGCACCAGAAGCGACGCGGGCTTCGAAGGCGGCTTCGCGCGTGGCGTCACGTGCTGCTTCGGTCGGGCTGCGTAGCGGTGCCACCGGCTCGGCCGGCGCGGTGTCCATGGCTTGGGTGTACATGCGGCGGTGTCCTTATCTCGGGCGTTGGTCGACGACGCGGCGAGCCTTGCCGACCAGGGTGCGTTCGATGCTTTCGGGCAGCCCGACGTCGACCGCGGTGCTGACGCCGGTGAGGGCCTTGATGCGCTGCTGCAGTTCATGCGCCAGCGCGTCGCGGTCGTCGTTGCGGAATTCGGCGGCGAGCTCGCAGCGCACCTCGACCTCGTCCAGCAAGGCTGGCCGCGTCACCACCAGCTGGTATTGGCCCGACAGGCGGCCGTGCTGCAGCACGATCTCCTCGATCTGCGTCGGGAACAGGTTGACGCCGCGGATGATGAGCATGTCGTCGCTGCGGCCGACGATCTTGCCCATGCGCCGCATGCTGCGCGCGGTGGGTGGCAGCAGGCGGGTGAGGTCACGCGTGCGGTAGCGCACCACCGGCAGGGCTTCCTTCGTCAGCGTCGTGAAGACGAGTTCGCCTTCCTCGCCGTCGGGCAGCACGGCGCCGGTTTCGGGGTCGACGATCTCGGGGTAGAAATGGTCTTCCCAGATCACCGGCCCGTCCTTGCTCTCGATGCATTCGTTGGCCACGCCCGGCCCCATCACCTCGCTGAGACCGTAGATGTCCACGGCGTCGATGTCGGCGGCCTGCTCGATCTCGCGGCGCATGGCCTCGGTCCAGGGCTCGGCGCCGAAGATGCCGGTGCGGATGCTCATGCGGCGCGGGTCCTGGCCGCGGCGGCGCATTTCCTCGATCAGCACCTGCATGTAGCTGGGCGTGACCATGATCAGGTCGGGGCGGAAGTCCTCGATCAGCTGCAGCTGCTTCTCGGTCTGGCCGCCGCCCATCGGCACCACCGTGCAGCCCAGCTTCTCGGCGCCGTAGTGCGCGCCCAGGCCCCCGGTGAACAGGCCATAGCCATAGGCCACGTGCACGATGTCGCCGGCACGCCCGCCCGAGGCATGGATGCTGCGCGCCACCAGGTGCGCCCAGGTGTCGATGTCGCCCTGCGTGTAGCCGACCACGGTGGGCTTGCCAGTGGTGCCCGACGAAGCATGCAGCCGCACCAGTTGCTGCCGCGGCACCGCGAACATGCCGAACGGGTAGTTCGCGCGCAGGTCGGCCTTCGTGGTGAACGGGAATTTCGCCAGGTCGGCCAGCTGCCGGCAGTCCGACGGGTGGACACCGGCGGCATCGAAGGCGGCGCGGGTGTGCGGCACCTTGTCGTAGGCATGGCGCAGCGAGCTTTGCAGGCGCTGCAACTGCAGCGCCTGCAGCTCGTCGCGGCTGGCGTGTTCGATGGCGTCCAGGCCGCCGCGTGTCGTCGCCTTCATCGTGGCTTGCCCATCGGCAGGCCGGGCACCAGCGGCTGGCCCTTGAGAGTGTACGACCGGCCGCGGAAGCTGGCCACCAGCAAGCCGTGCTGGTTGCGCACGGCCACGTCGTACACGCCGGTACGGCCCGACCGGCTCAGCTCCACCGCGTCGGCCGTGAGCACGTCGCCAGCACGGGCCGCGGCCAGCAGGTTGATGTCGAAGCCCGAGGCCACGGTCTGCTCGTTGTAGCTGTTGCAGGCAAAGGCGAAGGCGCTGTCGGCCAGGGTGCTGACAACGCCGCCGTGGCAGGTGTCCAGGCCGTTGAGCATGTCTTCGCGCACCATCATCGCCAGCCGCGCCGTGCCCGGGCCGATGGCCAGCACCTGCATGCCCAGCGCGAGGCTGGCGCGATCGCGCCGCCACATCGCTTCGCGTGTGGCTTCGGCCACCTGCTGCGCAGAAACGGGAGTGTCCATGTTCAGCGGTCCCTGAACGTTGGCAGACGCCGGGCCTTGAAGGCAGCCACCCCTTCGGCGAAATCGGCGGCGCTGCCGAGTTCGCGCTGCGCCTGGGCTTCCAGCGTCAATGCGCCGGCCAGATCCAGCGTGCCGGCTTCGTCGAGCACCCGGCGCGTCGCGGCGAGTGCGCGGCTGGGCAGCGCGGCCAGGCGCAGGGCCAGCGCGTCGACGGCAGCGGGGAACTCGGCGTCGTCGACGCATTGCCAGATGAGCCCGATGCGCTGCGCTTCTTCGGCAGGCAGCTTGTCGCCCAGCATCGCCAGGCCCAGCGCGCGGGCGCGACCCACCAGGCGCGGCAGCAGCCAGCTGCCGCCACAGTCGGGCACGAGGCCGATCTTGCTGAAGGCCTGGATGAAGCTGGCGCTGCGCGCGGCCACGACGAGGTCGCAACACAGCGCCAGATTGGCGCCGGCGCCGGCCGCCACGCCGTTGACGGCCGCCAGCACCGGCACCGGCATGCTGCGCACGCGCAGCGCCAGCGGGCGGTAGTGGCGTTCGATGACGGCGCCCACGTCCAGCCCCTGACCGGTGTCGACCATGGCCGGGTCGTTCAGGTCCTGCCCGGCGCAGAAGCCGCGGCCGGCGCCCGCCAGGACAACGACGCGCACGGCCGGATCGTCGGCTGCGTCGTTCAGCGCCTGCAGCAGTTCGCCGTGCATCGCTGCGGTGAAGCTGTTCAGCGCCGCCGGACGGTTCAGCGTGATGCGCCGCACTGCGCCTGCGGTAGCAACGAGAAGGGTGGAATCGCTCATGCGCGCATCTGGATAATTCCCCGACCAAGCGGTCGAAGAATTCTAGACCCGGGCCCGCGGCCCGCCATTCAGGGTTTTTCCGGCCAGCTTGCCATCTCGTCGGCCACCAGCTTCACCACCAGGGTGTCCAGGCTCTGCACCGAGTAGTTGCGCACGTCGTGCGCCGTCGCGCGGCCCGGGCCGCTGGCCGGGTCGTGGGCGTCGGCATAGGTCAAGAAGACGAAGCGCCCGCCGGTGAACTGCGCCGCCTGGCGCATGCTGTATTCGCCCGTCGGGTCCAGCCCGCTGGCACCCACCGCCAGCAGCTTGATGCCGCGGCCCAGCGCCCCACGCAGGTCGTCGTCGAAATGCGGCGCGCCACGGTCCAGGTGTGGCGGTGCGTCGGCCACCAGCAGCACCAGGCGCGCGGTGCCCTCGCCGCGCCAGGACAAGCGGTGCACGGCGGTGTGCAGCGCCTCGCTCAGGGCTTCGGGCATGTCGCCGCCGCCACCGGCCTGCAGCTGCGCCAGCGTTGCCTGGAAGGCGCCCAGGTGATGGCTGAAGTCGGCACCGCGAACAAAGAAGTCGTCGCCGCGGTCGCGGTAGGCCACCAAGGCGAAGCACAGGTCGGGGCGGCTCGGCAGCTGCGCGATCTGGTCGGCGATGCTGCGCATCGAGCGCTTCAACTTGTCGATCTCGTCGGCCATCGAGCCGGTGGCGTCGATCAGGAAGGCGACATCGAGCCGGGCCCGCTGCTGCGGCGCAGCACTCAGGCGCGCCTGCAGCGCATCTTTCTGGCCGCGCTGCCACAGCACGCGTGTGCTCTCGCCACCCTTGCTGACCTGCACCTCGAACACGCTGCCGGCCATGTCGGCCTGCGGCATCAGCCAGGCACGGCCGGCGGCGTCGGTGCGCGCCCACAGCGGCTGGGCGCGGCCGGCGGCATGAACCGTCACGGCCGCGTCGGGCACCGGGCGTCCGCCGGCGTCGCGCACGTCCAGGCGCACCCGCTCGGCCACGGCCAGGTCGCGCGGCACACGCTGCAGGTTGCGGGCGCGGTAGGCCAGGTATTCGCCGAAGTCGGCGTTGTCGTCGACGACGCCGGCGGACACGGGTTCGTCTGCGGGGCGGCGGCGGTTCGGCGCGGGGCCGGCAGTGGGCGCTGGCGCCACGAGGCTCGCATCGGCGGCAGGTGCGGGCGGCGCAGCGGTCGGGGTGACCACCGGGGCAGCGGCTTCGCGGGCCGTGTGCTTCGACAGGCTCTCGGCACGCCCGGCTGCACCGGCCATCGCCGGTGCAGCCGGCGTTTCCGCATGCCCCAGCCGACGCATCACTTCGGGCGGACTTTCGAGCGTGAACGGCGCCGGCGGGCGCCGGCAGTCACTGGCGCTGGGCGTGGCTGGCGCGCCGGCCTGCGGGCCTGCCCACAGCCGGCCGGCCCAGGGTGCAGCAGGGTCGGGGGCATCGTCCTGCTGCGGGGCGGTGCGTGGCGACGGCGGCGAAGGCGACAGCCATTCGCGGGCCATGGCGGCATCGGTCCGCAGGGTGCTGGCCAAGGCCAGGCCAACCAGGGCCAGGCTCAGTGCGGTGCGCAGGGGGGTGTGCAGGGGGATGGGGTTCATCGTCGGCTCCAGTCGGTGGGGACAAGGGCTGATACGGCGGAGCGCAGCTGACGGGGTGAAGGGCGCGAGCGAAATTTTTCGATGAAGGTTTCACCCCATCGCAGCCGCTGGTGCGTACAAGCGGGGTGGCACACTGCCGCGCCCGTACCCCGCCCGCATGCCAGCCCCCACGAGCCCCGAGCCCCTCGACGACGACACCCTGATGCGCGCCTATGCCGCGGGCGACGGCACCGCCTTCGAGCGCCTGTACGACCGCCACCAGGCGGCGCTTTACCGCTTCGTGCACCGCCTGCTGGGCCGCGAAGCCGGCGGCCAGGCCGACGAGGTGTTTCAGGACACCTGGCTGCGCGCCATCGAGGCCCGCCAGCGCTGGCAGCCGCAGGGTGCCAGCTTCCGCACCTGGCTGTTCACGCTGGCGCATCACCGCGCCGTCGACTGCCTGCGCCGCAGCGGCCGCGAAACTGCACTGCCCGGCAGCGACGACGATGCACCGCCGTTCGAGCCTGCCGGCACGGCCTGGGCCGCCTGGCCCCCACCCGGCGCCGACGACCAGGCGCACTGGCGCGCCGCCGGCCGCCAGCTTCTGGACTGCCTGGAGGGCCTGCCCGTGGCGCAGAAGACGGTGTTCCTGCTGCACCACGAAGACGGCCTCAGCGTCGACGAACTCGCCCGCGGCCTGTCGCTGGGTTTCGAGACCGCCAAGACGCGGCTGCGTTACGCCATGAGCAAGCTGCGCACCTGCATGGGCGCCTACCTCGCTGCGCCGCTGGCGGGCACGGGTGGCCGCTGAGGACGTGGCGATGACGAACCCGAAAGCCCCCAACGACCTGCCGCGCGACGAACATCTGCGCGCCGCGCTGCGCCATGCACCCGACGCCGATCGGCAGCCACCTGCGCATCTGCGGGCGCAGATCGTCGCGGCAGCCCACCGCGCGCTGGACGAACGGCCAGCGGCACCACCACTGCCCCGCCGCTGGTGGCTGCCGGGGCCGCTGGGCGCTTCAGGCGCGCTGGCCACGGTGCTGCTGGCGGGCGTGCTCGGGCTGATCTGGCAAGGCAGCCCGCCAGGACCGGCCGCAGACGGGCCGCAACCAGCCGTTGCGACAGCGCCGGCCCCACCAGCTGCGGCATCCTCGGCAGAGACCCGGCAGGCTATGCGAAGGGAAGCACCGGCGCCGGATGCCGCTGCGCCCACGATCACGGTCACCGGCCCTCGATCCACACCGGCCACGCCGGCCGCACCGGCCAGGCCTGCGGTGGCCGACGCCACGGCTCAAGCGAAGGCCATGGCCCGCCCTGCGGAAACTGAAGCCGCGGCACCGCCAGTTCCTGCCGCGGCCCCGGCACGCAGCCGGCCAGCGGAAAGCCTGTCGACGCCGGGCCCGATGGCCGCCCTGTCACCGCGGGCCGAAGCGTCTGCTGCCGAGGTCGGACGCGCTGCCGCAACACCGCTGCGCTGGCGCATCGACGGCGCGGACCTTGGCATTGCCCCGCCGGGCTGGGCCGACACGGCAGCGGCCGCGGACCGCCGGTTCGGCCAGCCCAGCGCGCTGAGCCGCCTGCCCGAAGCCCGGCGCGTCGACCTGCTCGGGCCCGCCGGCGGCGTGGCCAGCCTCTGGCTCACCGACACCCAGCTGCTCTGGTGCCCGGCCGATGGCGGCGGCTGTCGCCTGTCGACGCCCGAGGGCGGCCTGCCCGCGGCTTTGCGGCAGGCCCTGCCCGCCTTGCCTGCAGCCGAAGCCGCAGCGAG
Source organism: Rubrivivax sp. (assembly GCA_022842595.1). Lineage (GTDB taxonomy): Bacteria > Pseudomonadota > Gammaproteobacteria > Burkholderiales > Burkholderiaceae_C > Rubrivivax. Next base: position 103,002 of record JALHPF010000012.1, on the reverse strand, counting down.
TCAGCCGCCGAAGCGCGATTCCAGATAGCGCAGCAGCGTGCGCAGCGTCTGCGCCTCGCCGCCCACGGGCCGGCCCGGGCGCGGCGTGTCGTTCCAGGCAAACAGGTCCAGATGCAGCCAGGGCAGGCTGTCGGGCACGAAGTCCGCCAGGAAGAGCGCGGCCGTGATGGCGCCGCCCAGGCCGTTGCGGCCGGTGTTGACGATGTCGGCGATGTCGCTTTCGATGCTGCGGTGGTAGTCGGCCCACAGCGGCATGTGCCACAGCGGGTCGTGCAGCGCCAGGCCGGTGTCGACGAGCTCGCGACCCAGCACCAGGTCGCGCGTGAACAGCGCCGGCAGCTGTGCGCCCAGCGCCACGCGCGCCGCGCCGGTGAGCGTGGCCATGTCGATCATCAGCGCCGGCTTGCTTTCGGCGCCATAGGCCAGGGCATCGCACAGGATGACGCGGCCTTCGGCGTCGGTGTTGCCGATCTCGATGTGCAGCCCGGCCCGGGTCTTGAACACGTCACCCGGGCGGAAGGCATTGCCGGCGATCGCGTTTTCCACCGCCGGGATCAGCAGCTGCAGGCGCACCGGCAGCTTCAGCGTCATCACCATCTGCGCCAGACCCAGCGCATTGGCGGCGCCGCCCATGTCCTTCTTCATCAGGCGCATGCCCTCGCCGCCCTTGATGTTCAGCCCGCCGCTGTCGAAACACACGCCCTTGCCGACGATGCACAGCCGCGGGTGTTGCGGCTGGCCCCAGTTCAGCTCGATCAGTCGGGGCGCACGGCGCGCCTCTGCAGCGCGGCCCACCGCATGGATGGCCGGGAAGCCGCCGCCCGGCGCCTTCAGCAGCGCGTCGCCCACCACCTGGCGGAACTTCGCGCCATGCTGCCTGGCCACCATCTGCACGGCCTGCGCGAGTTCGGCCGGGCCCATGTGCTCGGCCGGGGTGTTGACGAGGTCACGCGTCGACGCCATGGCATGCGCCTGCAGCAGGCCGCGCTCGGCGTCGGCACCCGGCGGCAGCATCAGCACCGGCAGCTCACGCTTGGCCGGCTTGTACAGGTCGAACTGGTAGCCGCCGAGTTCCCAGGACATCGCCGCGGCCTCGGCGGCGATGGCCACGGGGCCTTCGGCCAGCCGGTACTTGCCGCTGGGCAGGCTGCGCGGCAGCGCCGCCAGGGCCCAGGGGTGGTCGGCACCACGCACCCCGGCCCAGGCGGCGGCGATGGCACCGTCGGCCCCGGGCACCAGCAGGTGGGTGTCGGGTGCGCCGTTGAAGCCGTTGGCCTGCAGCCAGCGGCGGGTGGTTTCGGGCGCTGCGGCCAGCTGGCCGGCGTAGCTGTCACGCGTGACGGTGACGATGGGGGTGCAGGAAGCAACGGGCTTTTTCAGCTGGATGGTCATGGCTTGGCCAGAAATGGACGTGGGCTGGATTGTGCGCAGCCCGGCGCCGGCACGTGCAGTTCGCGAACGCTGGCGGCGTTTCGTCGCAGTGCCCTGGTGCTGCGGCCGGCCCGGGCGCACAGTCACGCCATCGCATCAGCCCACCCCGCAGGAGCCCGCCATGAGCCTCTTCAGCTTCGTCACCCGCCCTGTCAAGAACATCACCGACGCCATCGTGATGCCCTTCAAGGCGGTGTTCGTGGTCGGCCTGTGCTGGGTCATCAACGCGATGACCTACAGCGGCACCTGGTGGGTGAAGTGGGTGGCGCTGGGCATGGGCATCGCCACCGTGGTGGCCATCGGCCGCGCTGCCAAGACGTTGATCGTGCTGGCCCTGGTGGCCTGGGTCGGCATGAAGGTCTACCAGCGCTACGGCCAGGCCGCACGCGAACGCTTCGACGACTGGGTGGCCAAGACCCAGCCCGACGCCGCCGGCGTGCTGGGTGTGCTGCGTTCGCCGCAGGCGGCAGCGAATGCCGGCGCCGCTGAAGACGCCACCCCGCTGCGCCGCAGCGCGCTCTGAGCTAGCTGTTCGCGGCTTCGGCCGGCGCCAGCTTCACATTGCGCTCGGCGTGCCAGTCGACCAGGCGGCGCATGTGGCCCATCGACAGCCAGTGCGCGTGCACCAGGCCGAGGATGCCCTCGCGGTGCAGCTGGCCCACCACCGCGTCGGGCAGCGCCTGCATCTTTTCCTCGTCGACGGTGAGGAAGCCGTCCAGGCTGTGCTGGCTGCCATCGGCCAGCGTGGCGTCGAAACGCATCTCGCGCAGCAGGTCGAATTCCTGCAGGCGCTGGCCCACGAGGCGGGTACGCTGGATCTCGGCTTCGAGGTTCTCCAGGTGCTTCTGCATCGCGGTCAGCAGTTCGGTGGGCTGGCCGTCGTCCTGGAAGACCGGCGCGCCGGTCTCGGCCTGCGCACCGGGCCAGGCCGTGTCCACGCAGATCGCGAACTTCTCGGCGTCGATGCGGCCGATGCAGAAGGGGTAGCAGCGCAGCACCGCCGGCACGTAGCTGGCGCGCCACTCGCCTGCCTTCTCGTACAGGTTCTGGTTGGCCAGCAGGCCGAGAACGGCAATCGGCGCGATCTGGTCGCGGCCGTCGGCTTCCTTGCCGGCGCGCACGAAGACGATCGGGAATTCACGTGCGATGTCGGCAAACTCGACGGCGGCGACAAACAGCGCGTTCAGCCGCCCGGCCACCCGCCAATCGGTGATGGGCAGCTGCAGCTTCAGCTGGCGGTGCTGGTCGCGGTCCAGCGCCATCGGGCTGGTGTGCAGGGCTTCGATGATCAAGTCTTTTCTCCAGAGTTTTCGGTGGCGGTGACGAGCACCTTGTCGACCCGCTTGCCATCGAGGTCCACGACCTCGAAGCGCCAGCCTTCCCACTGCACGGCGTCGGCCGTCTGCGGCAGGCGCCCCAGCAACAGCATCACCATGCCGGCAAGGGTGTTGTAGCGCCCGCGGTCTTCGTCGGGCAGGTCTTTCAGTTCGAGGCGGTCCTTCAGTTCGGGCACGGGGATCAGCCCGTCCATCAGCCAGCTGCCGTCCTCGCGCTGCACGGCCCAGGCATTCTCGTCGGTCTCGGTGCCGAATTCGCCGGTGATGGCCTCGAGCAGGTCGCGTTCGGTGATGACGCCCTGCACCGCGCCGTACTCGTCGACGACGAACACCAGGTCGGCGCTGGTCTGGCGGAAGTGCTCCAGCAGTTCCATGCCCGACAGGGTTTCTGGCACGAAGACGGGGGGCTGCAGGTGGTCGGCCAGCTGCGGCTGTTCACCACGTGCCAGCGGCAGCAGCAGGTTCTGCGCACCGATCACGCCGATGACGTCGTCAAGCCCGCCGCGGCACACGGGGAAACGGGTGTGGCCGCTGTCGGCCATGGCTTGAAGCTGCGTGGCCACCGGGTCGGCGGCGTCGAGCCAGACGATTTCCGCGCGCGGAATCATCATCGAGCCGATCTGCCGGTCGTCCAGCCGGAACACGTTGCGGACCATCTGGTGTTCCTGGGCCTCGATGACGCCGGCATCCAGGCCTTCCTCCAGGCTGGCGTTGATCTCCTCTTCCGTCACCGACCGGTTCGGTCCGCCCTTGATGCCCAAGAGCCCGAGCACGGCCGTGGTGCAGACGCTCAGTAGCGCCACAAGCGGGCGGGTGGCCGAAGACAGAAAGTTCATCGGTCGCGACACCAGCCGGGCCACGGTTTCCGGGAACATCTGGCCCACCCGCTTGGGCACGAGTTCGCCGAAGATGATGGTGAGGATGGTGATGATCACCACCACCAGGCCGGTTGCACCGATGCTGGCAGCGCCCTGGGCGATGCTGAAGTCGTCGACCAGCCAGCGCGCCAGCGGTTGCGAGAAGGCAGCCTCGCCGACGATGCCGTTCAGCACCCCGATCGAAGTGATGCCGATCTGCACCGTCGACAGGAACTTGGTCGGGTTGTCGTGCAGGTCCATCGCCGCCTGGGCGCCGGACTCGCCGCTTTCCACCATGACCTGCAGCCGGGCCTTGCGGCTGGCAGTGAGCGCCATTTCCGACATGGCGAACAGACCGTTGAGAAGAATCAGGAAGACAAGTAAGGCGACGTCCATGCTCGCCACGGTCCGATAGGCCGTGGTGGCAGTTGTGGGGCCGCCAAGGGTAGCAGAATCACCCGATGATTCTGCTGATTGGCGACATCCAGGGCTGCGACTCAGCCTTGCAGGCCCTGCTCGACCAGGCCGGCTTCTCGCCGTCACGCGACCGGCTGGTGCTGCTGGGCGATCTCGTCAACCGCGGGCCCGACTCGCTGGCGACGCTGCGCCGCCTGCAGGCCCTGGGGCCTGCCGCCACCTGCCTGCTGGGCAACCACGACCTGCACCTGCTGGCCATGGCCGGCGGCGTGCGCCTGCCGCACCGGGGCGATACCGTGGCCGACATCCTGACGGCACCCGATGGCGCGGCCTTGCTCGACTGGCTGCGCCAGCAGCGCCTGGCGCACCTGGAAGCGGGCTGGCTGTGCGTGCACGCCGGCGTGTTGCCCGGCTGGACGACCGCGCAGACGCTGGCGCTGGCCGCCGAGGTTCAGTCGGCCCTGCGCGGGCCCGGCCTGCAGGCCTTCCTGCAAGCCATGTACGGCAACGCGCCGGCGCAGTGGCACGACAGCCTGCAGGGTGCCGACCGCCTGCGCGTCATCGTCAACGCCCTCACGCGGCTGCGCTTTTGCAGCGTCGCCGGGCTGATGGACTTCGAGACCAAGGAAGGCGCGGCCGCTGCGCCACCCGGCTTCATGCCCTGGTTCGAAGTGCCCGGCCGGGCCACGGCGAAGCAGCCCATGGCTTTCGGCCACTGGAGCACCCTCGGCCTGATCGACCGCGCCGACCTGCTGGCGCTGGACACGGGCTGCGTCTGGGGTGGCCGGTTGAGCGCGGCGCGCGTCGACGGCGGCCGGCGCGAGGTGCTGCAGGTGGCCTGCACCCAGGCCCGGAAACCGGGCAGCTGAACGCAAGGAAAAGGGGAAAAGCCCGCCTACTGCGGCGCGAGCAGCTTCGCCGCGCCCTGCTCGCGTTCCTCGGCGCCCTTCAGCGCCTTCATCTGCTGCTCGAACTGGCGCGCAGCCGAGATCATGGCGACCATCGTTTCGATCGCACTGACGTTCGAACCCTCCAGCGCCCCCGGCTGCACCCGCGCCGCAGCGTCGGCAGGAAGCTCGCCCTGGTCGCTGCGGAACAGGCCGTCGTCGCCGCGCGTCAGCCCGCCCTCGGGGGCCACCAGCTTCAGCCGGCCCGCCTGCTGCGGCCGGCCGTTGCCGACCGTGGTGGTGATGCTGCCGTCGGCCGCGACATCGACCTGGGCGTTCAGCGGCAGCGTGATCGGCCCGCCGTCGCCCAGCACCGGCAGGCCCGATGGCGTGACGAGCTGGCCTTCGGCGCTGACCTGGAAGGCGCCGGCACGGGTGTAGGCCTCGGTGCCGTCGAGCGCCTGCACGGCGAACCAGGCATTGCCCTGGGCGGCAACGTCCAGCGCCCGGCCGGTGGTCTGGATGGGGCCGGGCCGCATGTCCATGCCGACGCTGGTTTCGGCGGCGAAGGCGCGTGTGCTGGCACCATCGCCGCGCACCGGCACGGCGCGGAAGGCCTGCATCTCGGCACGGAAACCCGTGGTCGAGACATTGGCCAGGTTGTTGGCCAGCAGGTCCTGGCGCTGCAGCGTGGCCCTGGCCCCGGACAGCGCGGTGTAGATCAGGCGATCCATTCTTTCCTCGGTGATTCTTGCTTACCGCCGCGCAAACCGGCTCTGCCGGGCCGCTGGCGGACGGCCCCCCTGGGGGGTAACGAGCGCCAGCGAGCTCGGGGGCTGCATCAACGCAGGTTCACCAGAGTCTGCAGCACCTGGTCCTGGGTCTTGATCGTCTGTGCGTTGGCCTGATAGATGCGCTGGGCAGTGATCATGTTGACGAGCTCGCCGGTCAGGTCGACGTTCGACTCTTCCAGCGCACCGGCCTGCAGCACCCCCAGGTTGCCGTCGCCAGGAACACCGCGCACGGCTTCGTTGGACGCGAAGGTCGACGCCCACATGTTGTCGCCCATCGGTTGCAGACCCTGCGGGTTGCGGAAGGTGGCGATCTCGACCTGCCCGGCCGGCCGCGACCGGCCGTTGCTGTAGCGGGCCATGATGATGCCGTTGGATTCGACGCTCACCGACGTCAGCTGCCCGGCCGAGAAACCGTCCTGCTGCAGGTCGGTCACGCCGAAAGGCGATCCGAACTGGGTGACGGCCGAGAGGTCGAGTTCGACGTTGTCGATGGGCACGATCACCGCACCCTGCAGGTTGTTGCCGGCAATGATCTGCGGCAGCACCACCGGGTCGGTGGGTGACACCGGCGCACTACCGTCGGCGGGGAACACCATCGTCGTGATCGGCGTCGCCGGGTCACCGCCCACGGGCAGGCCGTTGGCGGTGGCGAACACGTTCCACTCGATCGTGCTCGGGCCGGCCGGGTCCACCGTGTCGGTGCGCTGGAAGTACAGCGTGAGCGCCACTTCCTGGCCCCGCAGGTCGAACACCGTCAGCGACGTGGCGGTGTTGTAGGTGGTGGAGTCGTTGAAGTCGATGCCCGGTGTGGCCGACAGCCCCGTGGCACTCAGGCGTGAATCGAGGTTGGCCTGCAGCTGGATGCCGGTCGTCGCCTGGGGTTCGACACCCCCCGTGGGCAATTGCAGCGGCACGGCCTGGCCCGGCTGGATGACGCCGTTGGAGTCGGCCGGGTAGCCCATCAGTCGCAGCTGCGCGTTGTTCACGAAGTAGCCTTCGCGATCGACCTTGAACTGGCCGTTGCGGGTGTACTGCGGCGGGTTGGCGCCGTCGGTCATCTGGAAGAAGCCGCCACCGTTGATGGCCAGGTCCATCGGGTTTTCCGTGGTCGTGATGTTGCCCTGCGTGAACTGCTGGGCGACCGACACCAGGTTCGTGCCGATACCGATGTTGTTGGTGCCGGCACCGTTGAGCGAAGCCGCATAGACATCGGCAAATTCGGCGCGCGAGGCCTTGCTGCCGTAGGTGTTGGCGTTGGCGATGTTGTTGCCGATCACGCTCAGGTTCTTGCTGCTGGCGTTCAGGCCGGACAAACCTTGCTGGAAGCTCATGGGGGTTCTTTCGGGAAGCTGAGGGACGGGGCGATTCGGAAAATGGGGGCGCGCGGCGCTGGCGGTCAGCCGCCGTTGACTGCGCGCACGGCGCTGTAGTCGATGCGGCCGGACACCGTGGTCTCCAGCTGCAGGCGGTCGCCGCTGATGGACACGGCGTCGACGTGGTCGCGCATCATCGGATTGGCGGCAACGGCGACACCACCGAGGGAAGCCGTCACACGGAAGCGGTAGCCATCGGCGGCGGCTGGCAGCTTGCCGACACTGGGCTGCCAGGCAAAGCCGTTCAGTCCGGCGCTGGCCTTGCCGAATTCGAGCGTGTCGACGACGCGGCCACCCTGGCCGAGGACTTCCACCTTCACCTTGTCGGCCGCGCCGGCGAGGTCGAAGCCGCCGACGCCCGCGTCGGCCGTGTAGGCCAGCTTGTCGCCGGGCACGGTGATGTCGCGGCCCACCAGCGAGGCGCCCTGCATCTGCTGCATCTGCGCGAAGCGGCTGTTCAGGCCCTCGACCGTGGTGTTCAGCGTCTCGATGCCGCTGACGGTATTGATCTGCGCCATCTGGCTCGTGATCTGGGCGTTGTCGGCCGGGTTCAGCGGGTCCTGGTTCTGCATCTGCGTGACCAGCAGCTTCAGGAAACGCTCGGCGCTGCCGGCCTCGAAGGCGTTGGTCTTGGCACTGACCGGACTGACCGGGTTCAGCGACGCGTAGTTGTCGACGGTGGTGGCCATGATCAACCTTGTCCGATCTGCAAGGTCTTCAGCAGCAGGCTGCGTGCCGTGTTCATGACCTCGACGTTGTTCTGGTACGAACGCGAGGCCGACATCATGTTGACCATCTCGTCCACGGCGCTGACGTTGCTGTAGGTGACATAGCCTTCACCGTCGGCATTGGGGTGGGCCGGGTCGCGCACGCGGCGGCCGGGCTCGGCACTTTCGGTGATGGCGCTGACCTGCACCCCGGCGCTGGCCTGGCTGGGCGTGCCGGCGCCGGCTGCACCCAGCATCAAGGTCTGGAAGACGACCTGGCGTGCCTTGTAGCTGCTGCCGTCAGGCCCGGCCACGGTGTCGACGTTGGCCAGGTTGCTGGCCACCACGTTCAGGCGCTGGCTCTGGGCGCTGACGGCGCTGCCGGCAACGTCGAAGATCCTCATCATGCTCATGGTTCAGCTCCCGTTCAGCCCTGGTTCGGGCTCTTCATGGCGTCGAGCATGGTGCGCACGCTGCCGTTGATGAAGCGCAGCGTCGCCTCGTAGTTGACGCTGTTGTCGACGAAGGCGGCGCGTTCGCGGTCCATGTCGACGGTGTTGCTGTCGGCGCTGGTCTGGCTGGGCACGGCATAGCGCAGCTCGGGTGCAGGCCTGCCGTCGGCAGCGCGGCGCATCACGCCGGCAGCGATGTCGGTGCCGAGCGTGCCGGCCAGCGCCGAAGTGCGGCTGCTGCCGGCGCCGGCGCCCATGGCCGTGGTGGCGTTGCGCAGGGCGGTGGCGAAGTCGAAGTCACGTGCCTGGTAGCCCGGCGTGTCGGCGTTGGCGATGTTGCTGGCGATCACACGCTGGCGTTCGGCGCGCAGCTGCAAGGCTTGTGCGTGAAAGTCCAGCGAATCGGTCAGGCGGTTGATCATGGGCTGGATTCTGGGCAGGCCCGGTGCCCGACATGAGCGCGATAAGCGCCGCCACTGCCCCCCATTTCGCCGCCTTGCAGCGGCCCGGACGCGGCAGCATCCGTCATGTGAAAGACCGCCTGCCACTGCCACTGCCACTGCCACTGCCCGTGCTGACGCATCCGCCGACGCACACGCTGCGCCCTGCCCTGCGCCGAACCCTGGCCAGCGCGCTGGCCGCATTCGCCAGCAGCCTGGTTGCGGCCCAGGTGCCGGCCGCCCTGCCGGCGGCCGATCTGGCGCGCGCGCTGGCGCTGGCCCAGCAGACCGCCGAACGCCTGGCGCCTGCAGGTGCCGAAGTCAACGCTGCGCTGGGCCGGATGGACCCACGCCTGAACCCCGCACCCTGTGCCCGTGCCGAACCCTTCCTGCCGCGAGGCGTGCCTGCCTGGGGCGCCACGCGCATCGGCCTGCGCTGCTCCCAGGGCCCGGTGGCCTGGACGCTGTACTTGCCGGTGCAGGTGCAGGTGCGCGCTGGAGGGCTGAGCCTGAAGGCACCGCTGCCAGCGGGTGCCGTGCTGACCGAGGCCGACCTGCAGCGTACTGCGGTGGACTGGTCGGCGCGCCCGCAGGCCCCGCTGGTGGACCTGCAGGACGCCGTGGGCCGCACGTTGGCGCGCGCCGTGTCGGCCGGCTCGGCACTGCTGCCTGCCGATTTGAAGGCGCGGCGCTGGTTTGCCGCCGGCGACCGCGTGAAGGTGGTTTCAGGTGGACCGGGGTTTGCCATTGCCGCAGAAGGCATGGCCCTGAGTGACGGCCAGGACGGGCAGCGCGTACGTGTGCAATTGTTGCTGCGCGGCGGCGAAGGCGAGCCCGAGCGGGGCCCCGTCGTGCAGGGGCTGGCAGTGGCCGAACGCCAGGTGGAGCTGCCGCTGTGACGCCGCTTCGGCTGCGCACCCCCCGCATTCCGGGGGAATACGTGAAAATCATGCTTGTGGCACTAAAGTCGCCACGACCAGCCGCCGATAGCACAGGCATGTCGAAGGGTTTGCACCCTCTCGTGCCACGGACAGGAGTTCACCATGAAGATCGGTTCCACTGACACCAAGCCCGTCGCCACCCCTGGCGGTTCAGACCGCAAGGTGTCGACGCCCATCAAGACCGATGGCGGGCCGGCCGTGTCCACCCCCGAGCCCAGCGCCCAGGTCAAGCTGTCGGCGTCGGCCAGCGTGCTGGCAGCCGCCGAGGCCGACCCGACGTTCGACACCGCCAAGGTCGACCGCATCGCCCAGGCCATCCGCGACGGCAAGTTCGAAGTCAATGCCGAAGCCATTGCCGACAAGCTGATCCAGAACGCGCAGGAACTGCTCGGCCGCAAGACCAGCTGACCCGAGAAGCCGCCACCATGCTGACGACGCCTTCCGAACACCTTGCCCTGCAGCGCGTGGCCGAACTCGAAGGCCCTGTCCAGGCGGTTGAAGACCGCCTGAGTGCGCTCGGCGAGGCCCTGCACCGGCAGGACGCCGCCGCTGTCGACCGCGAGGCCACCGCCCTGCATGCTGCGCTGGCCGCCGCAGTCCAGCACTTCAGCCTGGCCGCTCGCAGCGGCGGGGTGCCACTGCCCTTGCGTCAACGCCTGGCCGTGGCCGGCGGCCAGGTGGCCGCACAGCGCGAAGCCCTGGCCCGCGCCACCGCGGCGCTCGACCGCGCCATGGACGTCTTGCTGCCCGAGTTGCATACGCCGCGCAACGCCGCGGTCTATGGCGTCGACGGCCAGAGCAGCCGCAACGCTTCCAGCGGCAGCCTTCTGGCCTGACGCCCGGCTGGCCGGGCACGCCCGGCAGGTTCAGCGAACCAGCCGCGCCGCCCCGCATTCGTAAGCGAACGCAGCGCGCGCCGACGGCCTGCCTGCACTCAGGCGCAGCAGGCCGAACATCGGCTCACAGTGTCACGGCCCGGCCAGCTATGGTCGTGGCATGAACAAGAACCCGCCGGCCGAGCCTGCCCAGGTGCTTTTGCCACCTGCCCTGCCGATAGGCCACTGCCTGCACGGCTTCGAGCTGCAGGCTGAACTCGAAGCCGATGGTGTGGTCGACGACTGCCGCAGCTACCGCGCCTGGGATCTGGCCCTGCAGCGCCCGGTGGTCGTCACCGAGTACCTGCCGCCGGCGCTGGCAAGGCGGGGCGAGGCCGGTGAAGTCTCGGCCGCCACGAGCGCGCTCGCGCCCGCTTATGCCGCAGGGCTGGACCACTTCCTGGCGCAGACACGCTGCCTGGCGCAGGCCGATCATCCGCACCTGCTGCGCGTGTTGCACGTGCTGCTGGCGCAGGGCACCGCCTACCGCGTGCACCCCTCGTACCCTGGCCAGTGCCTGCAGCGGCTGCGCCAGCGCATGCCCGGCCCGCCCGACGCAGCGGTGCTGCTGGGCCTGCTGCACGAGATGCTGGCCGCGCTGCAGGTGTTCCATGACGCGGGCACCGTGCATGGCGCGGTTCACCCCGGGCGCATCCTCGTGCTCGACGACGACAGCAGCCTGCTGCTGGCGCCGCGCACCGGCGGGTCGGCATTGGCCGACACCTATGCCGCGCCGGAACTGCAATCGAAGGCAGCCGCTGCGCCGGTCGGCGCCTGGAGCGACTGCCATGCCCTCGCGCGGGTGGCGCGCTACTGCATCACCGGCGAAGTGCCCGCACCGCACCTGGACGCAGCGTCACCCCCCCTGGCGATGGTGGTCGACGGGCTCTCGGCAGCGCACCGGGCCATGCGCTACCCACCCGGCTTGTTGCACGTGCTCGACCTCGCCGCCGACATCGACATCGCACGCCGGCCGCAGACGGCCACCGAGTTCCGCGAATGGCTGGACCAGGCACGACCCACGCCCGCGCCCCGGCCGGTTCTCGTCGACGACGAGGTGGCGACACGGGCCGTGCGCAGCGTCATCGCCGCGCTGCCGCCGCGCGACCTGGTGGGCGAACGCATCGAACCGCCGCCGTTCGCGCCGCCATTCGCGCCGCCGTTGACGTCGACGTTTCCGCCGCCGATTCCGCCCACCCGCACGGACATGGCAGCCGATGCTGTGAAGGAAGACCCGGCATCCTTGGCGTCAGCCCCGGCTCCAACGAAGGCGCGGGCCCTCGCCCTGGCCAGCGTGACGGGGCTGGCAACGGCGGCCGTGATGGCCTGGATCTGGTGGCTGCCGGCTGAACCTGCGCTGACTCCGGCGAGCTCTTCGAACCCGATGAGTCAGGTCACGCCGGCCATGGCCTCGGTCCAGGCGCCAGCAGCCGCGCCGCCCGTAACGGTGGCCGCAGCGCCGGTGGCCGACTTCGATGCGCTTCCCGCACCCGCTGCCGGGCCGGCACCGACGGCGATAGTCGAAACGCCGCCGCCCGTGCAGAAACCAGCGCGACAACCAGCGCCACAACCAGCGCCGACACCAGCCCTGCCAGCGGCGACGACGGCTGCCGCGAAGGCGGTCGGCCAGACCCGAAGCCCGCGCGAAAGCTGCGGCGAGCGCACGCCTTTTTCGCTGTATCGCTGCATGCAGCGCGAATGCTCGGCAGCCGCATCGCGCCAGCACCCGCAGTGTGTGCAGCTGCGCCGCACCGACCGCGTCGACTGACTCAGCCCGCCGCGCGCGCCGGGCCTACCACTCGCGCAGCCGCGTCCGCAGGCGCGCGATGCTCTGGCTGTGCAGCTGGCACACCCGGCTTTCGGTCACGCCCAGCACCGCGGCGATCTCCTTCAGGTTCATGTCGTGCTCGTAGTACATGCTCATCACGTACTGCTCGCGTTCGGGCAGGTTCTTGATGGCCTCGACCAGGGCCTCGCGCATGCGCTGGTCCTGCAGCCGCGCCACCGGGTTGGCGTCGTCGTCGGCGACGTGGCGGTCGAGGAAGTCTTCGTCGCCGTCGTCGCCGCTCATGTCTTCCAGGTAGATGAGCTGGGTGCCGCGCACCTTGCCCAGCAGTTCCTGGTAGTCGGTCAGGCTCAGGCCCATCTCGCGCGCGATCTCGCCTTCGCTCGGCGCGCGGCCAAAACGTTGCTCGAGCTTGTGAACGGCGGCTTCGATGCTGCGCTGGTGGCGGCGGTCGCCGCGGCTCATCCAGTCGTTGCCACGCAGTTCGTCGAGCATGGCCCCACGGATGCGCTGGGTGGCGAAGGTTTCGAACTGCACGCCCTGGCCGGCGTCGAAGCGGCTGAGCGCGTCGCTCAGGCCGATCATGCCGACCTGGATCAGGTCGTCCAGCTCGACGTTGGCAGGCAGCTTGGCGATCATCTGGTGGGCCAGGCGTCGTACCAGCGGGCTGTATTGCTTGAGCAACTGGCCGGCGTCGAGTTGTCCCTTGGCGGTGTACATGGGTCGCCCTTTTCTTCGAGGAATGCGTGGGTTCGGGGAACGGGTTCTTGGAGCGCTCTGGCCTGGCGCTAGACGCGCTGGACCTGCGCGTTCGGCATCTGCGCCCGGCCGCTGGCACCGGCGAGCGCCGGATTCCAGGCCGGCTCGTCCAGCGCCAGCTGGCCAGCCAGCAGGCTTTGCAGGGTGTCGTCGGCAAGCTCCGACACATCGCCAGCAGGGTCGATCACGGCGCTGTGGTGCAACCAGGCGCCCAGGAAGTTGTCGGCGCATTGCGCCAGGCTCAGGGCAATGCCGTCCGCGCGCGGCGACAGCGGTGAAGCCGCCAGCAGAAGGTCGAAGCTCATCAGGCCGCAGCGCTGTGCCAGCAGCTTCAGGCTGGCGTAGGCGTGCTTGATGCTCTCCGGGTGGTCGGCGCCCACGAGCATCGGCCTGGCGCTGCGGCGCACCAGCAGCCGCGCCATCTCGTGGCTTTCGGCATGCAGCAGCACGACATCGGCCCAGGGCGCGGCGGCCTGCAGCGCGTCGATGAAACCGCCCGCCGAACCGCGGGTGTCGACATAGGACAGCGGCAGCCCACGCGCCGGCAGGTAAGCCACCCGCGGGGCAATGCGTTCGATGCAAACGGCCAGGTTCAGCCGAGCCAGTTCGTCGGCCATCGGCGCGCCCGCGCCGGCGTCGACCACCAGCACCTGGCGGCCGCTGGCGGCCAGCACCGCGGCCAGGCGGTCCAGCACCACGCCGCCGAAGGCGACATGCGGGTTGGCCACGAGCGGCAGCACGCGTTGCTGCGCACCGCCGGCAAACAGCCGGCGCAGGCCGTCGGCCTGGTCCAGTGGCGCCGGGCCGCTGGGGGCATAGAAGTCACGCATCGGGTTGGGCATGGTGGCTTCAGGCATGCAGGCGCTGGCCTGGGGCATGGCTGCCCTGGGTGTGCAGGGCGGCCATCGCGGGCAGGCCGTCGGCCATGCCCTGCGCAGACGGCAGGCCGGCGAAGATGAGGCTGACGTCGCTGCCGTCGAGCTTCCAGGCCGCGCCGCTGGCGTTTTTCATCGAACGCTGCACCAGGGCATGGGCCGAAAGGCGGTGCCAGTCCTCGGGCACACGCTGGCCGTTGGCCACGGCCAGCACCTTGAGCTTGTGGCGGATCATCGAATCCAGTGCCGGTCCCAGCTTCACGGCCTCGTCGAGCTTGGACAGGATGACACCGCGGCAGCTGGGGGCGGCATAGGCCGCGAGCTGGTCTTCGATGGTCTCGCCCTGGGCGGCGCTGTTCACCACCATCAGGCGCTGGATGCTGCGGTGCGACAGCATGTCCAGCAGTTCGCGGGTGCGGCTGTCGCGCTGGGCCATGCCGGCGGTGTCGATCAGCACCATCTTCTTGGCGCTGAGCAGGTCGAGCAGGTCTTCCAGGCTGGCGCGGTCGTGTGCGGTATGCACCGGCACGCCCAGGATTCGGCCGTAGGTGCGCAGCTGTTCGTGGGCGGCCACGCGGTAGGCGTCGAGCGTGATCAGGCCCAGGTGTGCGGCCCCGTGGCGCGTGGCAAACGCCGCGGCGAGCTTGGCGGTGCTGGTGGTCTTGCCCACCCCCGTGGCACCGACCAGCGCAAACACGCCGCCGGTGTCTTCGAGCGCGGCGTCGCGTTCGCCGGTCATCAGGTTGCGTTCCAGCACGCCTTGGGCCCAGTGCATCTCGTCGACATCGGCCGGCAGGCTCTCGACGAGCTTGCGGATGAGCGCGGGCGAGTACCCGGCCTCGAGCAGGCGTTGCGACAGCAGCGCCTGGCGCGGCTGCCGCTGCAGCTTTTCCATGAAGGCCAGGGCGCCGAAGCGCTGCTCGATCAAGCCACGCATCGAACGCAGCTCGGTCAGCATCTCGACTTGTTCATCGTGCGTGGCGGCCAGGGCGCTGACGGCCGGCTGCGCACTCAGGGTCGGGCGGGCAGGCGCAGCGTCGGCCAGGTGCACCTCGTCGCGCAGCACCGGCAGTGCCGGGGGCGTCGCCGCGGCGCGGGACACCGGCTGCGGCGTGGCAGCCAGCGGTGCAGCCTGAACCGGCGCCGGCGCAGCCTGGCGCTGCGCGGCCAGACGGGTGCGGGCGGCCTCGATCGGGGCAACGACGGGCGGTGCGGGCGGCGCCACCGGGGCGGCTTCGGCCTGCATCTCGGCGCGGCGACGGCGCAGCATGCGTTCACGCACGTAGTCCTGGAACGACAGCGTGCTCATCTGCAGCTGTTCCACGTCTTCGGCGACGCCCTGCACCGCTTCCGGGTCGGCGTCCATGCGCGGCTCGACACGTTCGGCAAAGCGTCGTGCAGCCGGGGCGGCGGCAGGTGCAGCGGCAGGTGCGGCATGCTGCGCGGGCGCTGCTGGTGCAGCGGCCTGGCGCACCGGGGCGCGCACCGGCGTGGCCGTGGCACCCACGCGTTCGATCTGCTGCAGGCCGTCCGGCGCCATGGCCAGCACTTCCACGCCCTCGGGGCACGGCTTGTTGGACATGACGATGGCTTCGTTGCCGAAGGCTTCGCGCACCATGGCCAGGGCCTCGCGCGAGGTACGGGCGGTGAACCGCTTCATGTTCATGTCGTGCTACCTATGATCGAACCGATACGGATGGAATGCGTTTCCGGAATCTCGCTGTGGCCCAGCACCTTCAGCCGTGGCGCAGCGCGCTTGAGCAGCCGCGCCATCGGCGCGCGGATGAGGTCGGGCACCAGCAGGCAGGCCGGGTGGCCCAGGTCTTCCTGGCGGCGGGCGTTGTCGGCCGCGCTGCGGCTCAGCGTCTCGGCCACGCCCGGGTCCAGCGCCGCGCCATGCGGGCTGGTGAGGGCCTGGGTGACGAGGCGTTCGAGTTCGGGGTCGAGCGCGATGACGTCGAGTTCCTTCACCGGACCGTAGATCTGCTGGACGATCGCCGGGGCCAGATGCACGCGGATGCGGCGGGCGAGCTCGGCGGGGTCGGTGACGGTGCTGGCATGCTCGGCCAGGCATTCGACGATGCTGCGCATGTCGCGGATGTGCACACCTTCTTCCAGCAGCAGCTGCAGGACTCTCTGAAGGGTGGCAATTCCGACCATCTTGGGTACGACATCCTCGATCAATTGGGGGGCCAGTTTGGTGACGTGTTCCACGAGCTGCTGGGTCTCGACCCGGCCCAGCAGACGCGCCGCATTCACCTGCATCAAGTGTGAGAGGTGGGTGGCCACCACGGTCGCGCAATCAACAACCGTAAATCCGGCCATCTGTGCAGCCTCTCGCTGGCGCTCGTCGATCCAGACCGCGGGCAGGCCGAAGGCCGGGTCGGTAGTCTTGATGCCAGGCAGTTGCTGCTGAACCTGCAGGCTGACGCCACCCGGGTTGATGGCCAGGAACTGCCCCGGGTTGGCTTCGCTTTCACCCACCACCGCGCCGCGCAGCGTCACCCGGTACATGCCCGGCTTGAGCTCGACGAGGTTGTCGCGGATGTGCACGGGCGGCGGCAGGAAGCCGACGTCCTGCGCGAACTTCTTGCGCACCCCCTTGATGCGCGTGAGCAGGTCGCCGCCCGCCGGGCTGCGCTGCTTGTCGACCAGGGCGATCAGCCGGTAGCCCACTTCGAGGCCGAGTGTGTCCACCGGCGTCAGGTCGTCCCAGCTGGCTTCGGCATTGGGTGGCGTCACCACCGGTTCGGGCGGCAGCGCAGCCGTGGCCGCAGCGCGCCTTTGCTGCTGCGCCAGCGACCAGGCCAGCCAGCCCAGGCCCCCGGCGATCAGCAGGAAAACGATGTGCGGCATGCCCGGCACCAGGCCCAGCGCGCCGATGATGGCAGCGGTGATGCCCAGCGCCTTCGGGCTGGTGAAGACCTGGCCGCGGATCTGGCTGCCGATGTCCTGGTCCTTGCCCACGCGCGAGACCACCATGGCCGCGGCCACGCTGACCAGCAGCGCCGGAATCTGCGCCACCAGCGCGTCGCCCACCGCCAGCACGACATAGCTGTTGGCCGCTGCGGCCGGGCCCATGCCGTGCATGGTGATGCCGATGATGAAACCGCCGACGATGGTGATGAACAGGATCAGCAGGCCGGCCATCGCGTCGCCGCGGACGAACTTGCTGGCGCCGTCCATGCTGCCGAAGAAGTCGGCTTCCTCGCCCACCTCGGCGCGGCGGCGGCGGGCTTCCTTCTCGTCGATGAGACCGGCGTTCAGGTCGGCGTCGATGGCCATCTGCTTGCCCGGCATCGCGTCCAGCGCAAAGCGCGCACCGACCTCGGCAATGCGCTCGGCACCCTTGGTGACGACGACGAAGTTGATGACCACCAGGATCGCGAAGACGATCAGGCCGACGGCGAAATTGCCGCCGATCAGGAAGTGGCCGAAGGCCTCGATCACCTGCCCGGCTGCGCCCGGGCCGGTGTGGCCTTCCATCAGCACCACGCGCGTGGACGCAACGTTCAGGCTCAGCCGCATCAGGGTGGTGACGAGCAGCACGGTGGGCAGGGCCGCGAAGTCCAGCGGCTTGACCATCTGCGCCGAGACCATCATCACCATCAGCGCGATTGCGATGTTGAAGGTGAACAGCAGGTCCAGCAGAAAGGGCGGCAGCGGCAGCACCATCATCGCCAGCATCATCACGACGAATGCGGGCAGCAGCAGGGCCTTCATCGCGGCGCCGCGGTCGGCGCCGAAGAGGTTGTTCAGGGCGGGCAGCAAGCCCTTCAGGCCATTCACAGTTCAGGCTCCTGGCGCGGCTTGTCCTGGTTGATCGGGTCCATGTCCGCGGGTACCTCGGGCACGGGTGGCACCGCGGGTGCGGCACGGCCGCTGGCCACGGCATCGCGCAGCTGGAAGACCCAGGCCAGCACCTGCGCCACGGCAGCGAACAGCCGGGCGGGCACTTCCTGGTCCAGCTCGCAATGGGCGTAGAGCGCCCGCGCCAGCGGCGGCGCCTGCAGCACCGGCACCTTGGCGTCGCGCGCCAGGTCGCGGATGCGAAGCGCCAGCAGGTCGGCACCCTTGGCCACGACCCGCGGCGCACCACCGCGGGCTTCGTCGTATCGCAGCGCCACGGCGTAGTGGGTGGGGTTCATCACCACCAGGTCGGCGGTGGCGACATTGCCCAGCATCCGGCGGTTGGCCAGTTCGCGCATCAAGGCGCGGCGCCGACCCTTGACCTCGGCATTGCCTTCGACTTCCTTGTATTCCTGCTTCAGGTCCTGCACGCTCATGCGCAGGCGGCGCAGCAGCAGCTGGCGCTGCAGCGGCACGTCGACCAGTGCAAACAGCGCGAGCACGCCGCACAACAACAGCAGGCCGTTGCGCAGCAGGGTGCCGCTGGTGGCCAGGGCCTCGGGCAGCGGCAGGGCCAGTAAGGCGGCGTGCTGGGCCCACTGCAGCCACAGCAGGGTGCCGCCCACCGTGCCCAGGATCAGCGCCAGCAGGCAGGACTTCAGCGTATTGGTGAGCTGGTCCATGCCGAACAGGCGCTTGATGCCGGCCAGCGGGTCGACCTTCTCGAAGGTGGGTTCCAGCGGCTTCAGGCTGAAGTTCCAGCCGCCGGCCAGCACCGTGCTCACCAGGGCCACCAGGGCGGTGACGGCGCCGATGGGCAGCAGCGCCATCAGCATCGGCGCGGCCAGGTCGGCCAGCCTTTCGCCCATGCCCGCGGGCGAGGCAATGGCGGCGGCATCGAACCGCAGGCCGCGGGCCAGCAGGGCCTGCAGCCAGGCCGTCAGCTCGGGGGCAAAGGCCGCCACCAGCGCGATGCCGCTGCCCAGCACGGCCAGGTGCGTGAGATCGCGGGAACGCGCGACCTGGCCGTCCTCACGCGCCTTCTCGATGCGGCGCGGGGTGGCAGGTAGGGTCTTGTCTTGAGCGGTGTCAGCCATGGCGGAAGGGGCTCTGGAGCGAGCCTTGCCATGGTGCCGTGGCAGCGCCTGCGGCGCCGCGGGAGAAAGGGGCTAAACGGGACGGTTCTCAGGCCATGGCGCGAGGCCATGGCCTGGGCGGCTCGGGCTTAAAAGCCCAGGCTCGCGCAGCAGAAGGCGACCAGGGCTTAAAAGCCCAGGCTCGCGAGGAGGTCGTCGACCTCACCCTGGTTGCTCACGACGTCGGTGCGGCCTTCGGGGTTCACCACCGGGCCGGCGAGCACGCTGGGGTCGACCTTCTCGCGCTGGTCGAGCGGCACCACGCTCACCAGCAGTTTCACCAGGCTGTCTTCCAGGTCGTTGGCCAGGGTCACGACCTTGGCCACCACCTGACCGGTGAGGTCGTGGAAGTCCTGCGCCATCATGATGTCGGTCAGGTGGTTGTCGATGCGCGCGGTGCGGGCCTCGACTTCCTGCACGAAGTTCAGCACGGCACCACTGGCCACGGCCTTGACGGGGTTCTCCACCAGCGCGGCGGCCATCGCACGCGTGGCTTCGGTGATGAAGGCGTGGTCGGCCTTGGCCTGGTCGACCGAGTTCAGCACCTTGTTGGCGGCTTCGGCGGTCTTCGTGGCGATGTAGGTCAGGCGGCTGCGCGCGTCGGGCAGGCCGTCGGTGGCGATCTGCAGCTTGGGCATCACGCCCAGTTGCGACATCGTGTCGTGCAGCAGCCGCGTGATCGAGCCGATCTGCTGGAAGACCTCGGGCGAAACGGCCAGGGGGGCGGGCTGCAATGTGTTGGCGTCGTCCATTTTCATGACTGGGTTTCCCTTCAGGCCGTGGCCGCAAGCTTCTGCATGATCTTCATCAGCTTCTCTTCCAGCGTCGCCTTGGTGAAGGGCTTGACGATGTAGCCGGCAGCACCGCTTTGTGCGGCCAGCACGATGTCTTCCTTGCGCGCTTCGGCCGTGACCATCAGCACCGGCAGATGCTTCAGCGAGTCATCGGCCTTGATGGCCTTGAGCAGATCGAAGCCGTTCATGTTCGGCATGTTGATGTCGGAAACGACGAAGTCGTACTTCTGCGCCTTCAGCATGCTCAGCGCGACGGCACCGTCCTCGGCCTCGTCGGCGTTGTTGCAACCCATCTCCTTGAGCAGGCCACGCACGATGCGGCGCATGGTGGAGAAGTCGTCGACGATGAGGAATTTGAGATCGGTGGGCGTGGTCATGGATGGAGCCTCGGTGGGAGCGGCTGGATGCTGGTTGATTTATCGGATGACCGGCTGGGGACTTGAGGGCACGACGAGCTCGGGTTCGGGGGCCTGAAGCGCATCCCGGAAGATGCGTTCCTCGGCTTCGCGATTCATCACGATCAGGCTGATGCGGCGGTTGGCCGGCGAGGTCGGGTCCTTGCGGTCGTAGGGCGTGCTGGCGGCCAGGCCCTGCACACGCAGCACCTGGTCCTCGGCCAGGCCGCCGGCCACCAGCTCACGCCGCGAGGCGTTGGCGCGGTCGGCGCTGAGTTCCCAGTTGCTGTAGCCCCGGCCGCCAGCGGAAAACGGCAGTGAATCGGTGTGGCCTTCCAGGGTCAGCCGGTTGGGCACTTCGGCCAGCACCGCGCCGATCTCGCGCAGCAGGTCGCGCATGTACCACTGCACGTCGCCGCTGCCGCTGGTGAACATCGGCCGGCCTTCCTGGTCGGTGATCTGGATGCGAAGGCCGTCGGCCACCATGTCCAGCTTGATCTGGCCGAGCATGGCCTCCAGCTTCGGGTTGGCGGCCAGCTTCTCCTCGATCTTTTCCTTCAGCTGCTCGAGCCGCGCGATCTCGGCGCGGGCCTGCTCGGCCTTCAGCACCCGCAGGTTGATGGTGGCGCGGTCGGCCGTGGTGTCGCCGCGCTTGACCTGGCCGGTGGTGCGCGTGAGGTCCTGGCCGCCGCCCTTCACGACATGCGAAGAATCGCCAGCCCCAGAACCGCTGGACAGCAGCGCAATCTTCAAGGGCGAACCAAAGTAGTCGGCGATGCCCTTCTTGTCGCCTTCGGTGGTGCTGCCCAGCAGCCACATCAGCAGGAAGAAGGCCATCATCGCCGTCACGAAGTCGGCATAGGCAATCTTCCACGCGCCGCCATGGGCGGAATGCCCGCCCTTCTTGACGCGCTTGATGATGATCGGCTGCAGCTTCTTTGCATCCCCCGCCATCACGAACCTCCGCAACAAACGGCCGGCGCAGCCAGGCCAGCTTCAAGCGGCCGCCGCGGAACCGGCTCTGCCGGGCCGCTGGCGGCGCCCCCCTGGGGGGGAGCGCCGCAGGCGCTACGGGGGGGGGCCCTCACTTCTTGCCTTTCACGTGGGACTCGAGCTCACCGAAGGTGGGGCGCACGGTGCTCAGCAGCACCTTGCGGCCGAACTCGATTGCCACCTGCGGGGCGTAGCCCTGCATGCTGGCCAGCAGCGTGGTCTTGATGCACTGCAGTTCCTTGCCGCCCTCTTCGACCTTCTGCTCCAGCAAGCCCGCAATGGGTTCGGCGAAGGCATACGCCAGCAGGATGCCCAGGAAGGTGCCGACCAGGGCCGAGCCGATCATGGCGCCCAGCACTGCCGGCGGCTGGCCGACGCTGCCCATGGTCTTCACCACGCCCAGAACCGCAGCCACGATGCCGAAGGCCGGCAGGCCGCCGGCGATGCGCTGGATGGCCGCCACCGGCGCGTGCGCCTCGTGGTGGTGGGTCTCGATCTCGCTGTCCATCAGCGACTCGATCTCGTGCGCGTTCAGGTTGCCCGAGACCATCATGCGCAGGTAGTCGGTGATGAACTCGGTGACATGGTGGTCGTTGCCCACGGTCGGGTACTTCTGGAACAGCGGGCTGCTGTGCGGGTCCTCGACGTCCTTCTCGATCGACATCAGGCCTTCCTTGCGCGCCTTCTGCAGGATGTCGTAAAGCAGCGCCAGCAATTCCATGTAGCGCGCCTTGGTGTACTTGCTGCCCTTGAAGCAGCTCAGGGCGCCGGCGATCGTCGACTTGATCACCGTCATCTGGTTGTTGACCAGGAAGGCGCCCAGCGTGGCGCCGCCGATCATGGCCATTTCCCAGGGCAGCGCCTTGATGATCGGGCCCATGTTGCCGCCGTGGGCGACGAACACCCCGAAGACGCAACCGAGCACGACGACCCAACCGATGATGACGAACATGTCTGTTTCAGGATCCGACGAAGGCGCCGCGGCCACTCGGCCGCCTGGCATGGTTGTTTATCGGCAAGCTGCGGCCCCGGTTGAGCCTTGCCTGTACAGCCAGACCGGCCGCCCCTGGGCGCCGGCCAGCCGCTGCACCGGGGCCACGCCGGGCACCTCGAATTCCAGACTCGCCAGCCAGCCGCCGGGCGGCAGTTCGCGCATGGCCTTCTCGAAGGCCCGCGGCATCGATTCCGGGCGCTGGAAGACGTAGACCAGATCGTGCCGCGACCAGTCCGCCACCCAGATGTCGCCGGCCCGCACCTGCGCCCAGGGACAGCGCCAGGCCGCCAGCCAGCGCAGCGGCCGGCTGCGTTCGATGCCATGCACCCGCGCCAGGGGAAACTGCCAGTGCAGTTCCGCCAGGCCGTGGCCAACGCCGCAGCCGGCGTCGAGCACCGAAGCCGGCGGGCCGCTGGCGCAGGCCTGCGCCAGGCCGTCGAGCGCGCCACGCGGTGTCGGGAACCACGGCGCGTCGCGCCAGGCACCCAGCGGGTACAGCAGCAGCAGGCCCAGGGCCGCCAGACCCCAGCCCCAGGGTGGCAGCGCCAGGCCTTGGGCCAGCGACAGCAGCGTTGCCGACGTGGCCAGCGGGAACCCCAAGGCGACGATGGCGCGGCGCCAGCGCCCCTCGGTGGCCAGGGCCAGCCCCGCGCCGACAGCCACCCCGGCAGCCCAGGCCACGGCCGGCGGCCAACCCATCTGCAGGCCGCCACGCCACAACATCACGGCCAGCAGCCAGGCCAGCACGGCGGGCAGCGGCCAGGGCAGCCGCAGCCGGCCCCAGGCGGGGCCGGACATCGCGCGCGCCGACGTGGCGGCGCGCTTGGCCAGAGGGGTGGGCACAGCCTTCATCGACGCAGTGTGCCGCCGGCAGGGCGGCAGCAATCGCCGGAGAAGCCTGCAGCCAGCCGGCCAGACCTGGCCGCTGCGGCCGGCTTCAGCGCAGCGCCAGCAGGCGTTCGTGGGGCGGCCGCACCTTCACCGAACTGCAGGCCAACGCGCCCTTGACGGCGTGGCGGCGCTCGACGGTGTCGCGCAGCGCCGGCTCGATCATCACGTTGCCGCTGGCGCCGATCAGGCTGGCCACCACCGGCAGGTTGGCGCGGCGGCCGCGCGCCACGACGATGGCGATCTCACCGCTGGCCAGTTCCACGAAACTGCCCGGCGGGTACAGGCCCACGGCCTTCAGCAGCGCACCGCCGATCTCGTCGGGCATGCCGCCGGCACCCAGGCAGGCTTCGCGCGCCGCCTGCACGGGCGACATCGGTGCCCGGGTCGCGCGCTGGCTGAGCTTGGCGGTGAAGATGTCCACCCGCCGCAGCAGCCGCGCCAGCTGGCGCGGCGGCGGCAGGCTCGTCAGCGGCAGGTCGGCGCCGCTGGCGTCGTGGTGCAGGCGCACCACTTCCAGCCACAAGGCGCTGTCGACGCCACCTTCTCGCAGCACCGCAACGCTGACGGCGGGGTGGCGGTCGATCTCGGCGCGTGTGGCGGGTGTCAGCGGCATGGTGGTCAGCGCCAGCTGGTCCTGCAGGCGGTGCATGCCCACGTTCATGGTCAGCGCGGCCAGGCTCAGCACATCGGTCCAGTCCTTCGACCAGCCCAGGATGGGAGCGGTCTGCTCGCAGATCTGCATGACCAGCATGGCGTGGTGGCTGCTGTACTTTTCCGCCGAGTGGCTGGCCTCGTAGACGCCCAGGTACAGGGCATCGTCGGGCCGGCGCTGCAGCAGTGCGCGGGCACGCGCCAGCAGGGCGTGCAGGCGGGGCTGCCAGTCGCTGTCGGCACGTACGTCGCGCAGCAGCGCGTCGAGCTGGGTGGTCATTTCCTCCCACTGCTCGGCCAGGGACAGCGGGCGCGCCGGGCGCGCTTCACGTACCTCGTTGGCGATGCTGACCGCGGCCACCTGCGACAAGGTCGCGCCCTGGCGGATCTTCAGGTCCATCGCGGCCTGCAGGCGGCGGTGCCAGTCGGCCGATTCGGACTCGTCGACGAACACGTTCTGTGCGGCGAGCAGGCTCAGCTGCTGCTCGGTCTCGATGCGCTCACCTGCGGCCAGCAACAGCCGGCCCGTCGCGTCGCGCAGCCCGAAAGGCAGCGGCTTGTCGCGAAGGATGTACTGGGCTGAGAACGGCTGAAGTTTCACGAGGCTTGAAGTGGCGGAATGGCACGGGGCCGGGCCCCGCATGCCCCTCGGTTATCGGTCGGCCGGACCCAGACTTGATGATGGCTCGCGGTGCGCGCTGACAACGCCTCGACCAAAAAAAACGGGCCCATCGGGCCCGTTGAAAGCACAGAGTACTGTGCCAGGAGGAGACATGCAATCGGTACAAGTGGCTTATCGGCCGCCGGGCCCCGAGGCTTGAGGCCGGGAAAGCCGACGAAGGTTCAGTGGGCGTGCAGGGACGGGGCCGCGGCGTGAACATCTTCACAGTCGCTGTCGCGGGCGCTGCGCCCGAGCTGCAGCGAACCGGCCAGCTTGCCCTTGCCTGCCCGCGCCGGCGGGTTGCACAGGCCGCAGACGAAGTGGCGCGCCATCTCGTGCGGGTGGGTGACGAAGTGGCCGCCACACTTGCTGCACTCGGTCATCGTCAGCATGCCGTTGTCGACGAACTTCACCAGGCGCCAGGCGCGGGTGACGCTGAGCAGCGGCTCCAGCCCATGGGCCTGGATCTGTTCGCTGTACAGCTGGTAGGCCTTGATGACGTTGTCGATCTCGTCCAGCGCCGCGGCCTTGTTCAGGTACTCGTGGATGTTCAGGAACAGGCTCGAATGGATGTTCGGCTGCCAGGTCATGAACCAGTCGGTGGAGAACGGCAGCTGGCCCTTGCTCGGGCTCTTGCCCGCCACTTCCTTGTACAGGCGCAACAGGCGCTCGTAGCTCAGGTCGGTTTCGCTTTCCAGCACCTGCAGACGCGCGCCCAGGTGAATGAGCGTGACGGCGCGTTCGATCTGCTTGGCTTCGGTGAGGATGCTCTTGTTGCGGGCCATGGGGTTCTCCTGATCTGTTCTGGGGTCTGGCGGGTCGGGCTGGGTGAAGCAGGGTCAGGCGGCTTCGCGGTGGCGGCCGGCCAGCAGGATCGACGCGTGCAGACGGCTCAGGCCGTCGTTGGCGGCGCCCTTGCCATGGCTCGTCAGCAGGTTCCAGACGATGTCGTCGTCCATGCGGAAGCGGCACAGCAGGGTGCTGCCGCCCGAGATCTTCATCATCTGCGCCGGCGTCAGCGCGTCGATCAGCACCGCCGTTTCTTCCGAAACACCCAGCCGATACAGGGCCTGTTCACGGTCGCTGCGGATGAGGCTTTGTGCCAGCATCAGGTACGACAGGTTGGCTTCACGGATTTCGGCGAGGATTTGTTCTGGGCTCATGAGTGACTCCGGGGTGGGTGCGGGGTGGCAAGGTGTGAAACAGACTGTAGGCGCCGGAAATGCGCTGTCACATCAGGCCAGTTCCGTCGCTTCAGTCCCGGTTGTTCTCCCTGTCTTGTCAGGCAAATTCCTACACGCGCTGACAGCCGTGAAGGAACGCACGGCGGGCCACGGCGGCACCTTGGCTTATCGTGAGCAACTTGCCATCCGTCACGAAACCGACACCATGTTCAAACCGCTCGCCACTGCGCTGCTGGCCGCCGTCCTGGCCCTGCCCGTCGCCGCCCAGGTGCCCAACCCGCTGCGCGTCGCCGCCGAAGCTTCGTACCCACCCTTCAGCGAACTCGGGCCCGACGGCAAACTGAAGGGTTTCGACATCGACATCGCCACGGCCGTCTGCGCGCGCCTGAAAACCCGCTGCCAGTTCGTGCAGACCGAGTTCGACGCCCTGATTCCTGCGCTGCGGGCGAAGAAGTTCGACGTCATCGTGGCTTCGATGTCGATCACCCCGGAACGCCAGAAGGTGGTGGACTTCTCCGACAAGTACTACAACACGCCCGCCCGCGTCGTCGCGCGCGCCGATGCCGGTTTCGACGGCACACCCGCCGGGCTGCAGGGCAAGGCGCTGGGCGTGCAACGCACCACCATCCACGACCGCTATGCCACGGCCACCTTCAAGGGCGCCAAGATCGTGCGCTATGCCAAGCAGGACGAGATCTTCCTGGACCTCATCGCCGGCCGGCTGGACGCGACCCTGGCCGATTCCGTGGCGCTCGAACAGGGTTTCCTGAAGACGCCGGCCGGCAAGGGCTTCGCATTCAAGGGTCCGGTCTACGACGACCCGGCCTTCTTCGGCACGGGCGCCGGCATCGCCATGCGCAAGGGCGAGACGGCGCTGCGCGAGGCGATCAACGGCGCGCTCGCGGCGATTCGCGCGGACGGCACCTACAAGAAGCTGAACGACCAGTACTTCAGCTTCGACATCTACGGCGCCGAGCCGGCGAAGAAGTGAAGCCGGGGATGCCTCAGGCGCCGTCGATGCGCGCGAAAACGAACTAGGCGCGCTCGATGCGCGCGTAGGCGCTGTGGTTGTGGATGGACTCGAAGTTCTCCACGTCGACCGTGTAGCGGCCGATGCGCGGGTCGGCGTTCAGCCGCAGCGCCACGTCGCGCACCAGGTCCTCGACGAACTTGGGGTTCTCGTAGGCACGCTCGGTGACCCACTTCTCGTCGGCCCGCTTGAGCATCGGCCAAATCTCGCTGCTGGCCTCGTCCTCGGCGAAGCGCACGAGTTCGTGCCATTCGACCGGCTGCAGGGCTTCCACGCGCAGCGTCACCAGTGACCGCTGGTTGTGCGCGCCGTAGTCGGAGATTTCCTTCGAGCACGGGCACAGGCTCTTCACCGGCACGGCCACTTCGGTGAACACCGTGGTCGCGCCAGCGCGTGTTTCGGCGACGAAGCGGCCTTGATAGTCGAGCAGGCTCTGCACGCCCGAAACCGGTGCGCGCTTGCGCAGGAAGAAGCTGAAGGCAGCTTCGATGCGGCCCTCAGAAGCGCCCAGCTTGGCCAGCATCAGCGCATGGCGTTCGTGCAGGCCGGCTGCGTCCAGCGCATCGCCCGACAGCGCCAGGGCGTCCAGCCAGGCAATGAAGCGCGACATGTGCGTGCCCTTCTGCTCGGCCGGCAGCGCCACGTCCAGCGACCATTGCGCCGCCGTCTGCTGCACCTGTCCGGCCACACGAAGGCTGAGCGGGTAGCGCACGTCCTTCACGCCGACACGCTGGATGGCCAGATGGCGTTCGTCGCGCGCGCTTTGGGTGTCGGGGATGTGCAGGGCGTCGGTGAGCATGTTCATGGCAGGCGGAGCATCGCATGGACACCGTGCCCGCGTCGTCGCGAGGGTGTCACGACGCCGTTCGAAGCGTTTGAAGGGCGCTGGTCAGGAGTTCACCGCGGCCAGGGTGGGCCGCAGGACAAAACGCTGGCGGATCGACTTCTCGATGCCGGCCGCGTCCAGGCCGTACATCGCCATCAGCCGCGCCGGTTCGCCATGTTCGGTGAAGATGTCGGGCAGGCCCAGCACCAGCAGCGGCGTGGCCACGCCAGCCGCTGCCAGGCATTCGGCCACGGCACTGCCGGCACCCCCCATCGTGCAGCCTTCTTCCACCGTGACCAGCGCGTCACAGCTGCGCGCCAGCTGCAGCACCAGCTCGGCGTCGAGCGGCTTGATGAAACGCATGTCGGCGACGGTGGCGTCCAGCGATTCGGCCGCCGCCAGCGCCGCATGCAGCAGGGTGCCGAAGGCCAGGATGCCGATGCGCGGCTGGCCGTGGCGTTCGGCCATGGCCGGGTTCGTGGCGCTGCGCCGCACCACGCCCTTGCCCCAGGGCCAGGCGGTCAGTGCGGTTTCGATGGCCACACCGGCGCCGCTGCCGCGCGGATAACGCACGGCAGCCGGGCCGTCGTGGCGGAAGGCGGTGGTCAGCGCCTGGCGGCATTCGTTCTCGTCGCTGGGCGCCAGCAGCGCGCAGTTCGGGACGCAGCGGATGTAGGCGATGTCGTACAGGCCGGCATGGGTGGGCCCGTCGGCCCCGACGATGCCGGCCCGGTCCAGCGCGAACATGACCGGCAGGTTCTGGATGGCGACGTCGTGGATGAGCTGGTCGTAGCCGCGCTGCAGGAAGGTGCTGTAGATCGCCACGACCGGCTTCAGCCCTTCGCAGGCCAGGCCGGCGGCGAAGGTGACGGCATGCTGCTCGGCGATGCCGACGTCGTGGTAGCGCTGTGGGAAGCGCTTGTGGAAGTCGACCATGCCCGAGCCCTCGCGCATGGCCGGGGTGATGCCGACCAGGCGTTCGTCGGCGTCTGCCATGTCGCACAGCCACTGGCCGAAGACCTGGGTGAAGGTGGGCTTGCCGGGCTTGCTGGGCGGGAAGCCCTCGGCCGGGTTGAAGCGTGCCGACGCGGCGTGGTACTTCACCGGGTCGGCCTCGGCCAGGCGGTAGCCATAGCCCTTCTTCGTGACGACATGCAGGAACTGCGGGCCGCGGCGGCCGCGCAGGTTTTCCAGCGTGGGAATCAGCGCGTCGAGGTCGTGGCCGTCGATCGGGCCGACGTAGTTGAAGCCGAATTCCTCGAAGATGGTGCCGGGCACGACCATGCCCTTCGCGTGCTCTTCGAAGCGTCTGGCCAGTTCGAAAAGCGGCGGCGCGTTCTTCAGCACGCCCTTCACGCCCTGGCGTGCGGCCTCGTAGAAGTTGCCGCTCATCAGGCGCGCCAGGTACTTGTTCAGCGCGCCCACGGGCGGGCTGATCGACATGTCGTTGTCGTTCAGGATGACGAGGATGTCGGCGCTGATGCCGGCGTGCGCGACACCCGCGTTGTTCAAGGCTTCGAAGGCCATGCCGGCGCTCATGGCGCCGTCGCCGATGACGGCAATCGCCTTGCGATCCTCGCCCTTCAGGCGCGCGCCGATGGCCATGCCCAGCGCCGCACTGATGCTGGTGCTGCTGTGGGCCGTGCCGAAGGTGTCGTATTCGCTCTCGTCGCGGCGCGGGAAGCCGGCGATGCCGCCTTGCTGGCGCAGCGTGTGCATGCGGTCGCGGCGGCCCGTGAGGATCTTGTGCGGGTAGGTCTGGTGGCCCACGTCCCAGACCAGCCGGTCATGCGGGGTGTTGAAGACATGATGCAGGGCCACCGTCAGTTCCACGGTGCCGAGGTTGCTGCCCAGGTGGCCGCCGGTCTGGCTGACGGTCTGCAGCACGAAGTCGCGCACTTCGGTGCAGAGCTGGCGCAGTTCTGAGCGCGACAGCCGCTTCATGTCGGCGGGGCTGTCGATGCGGCTGAGCAGCGTGGGAGTGTCCATCTTCAGTTTTCTCTCTGCACTACTTTGTCGGCCAGCACGGCCAGCGCGCCGGCACGTGCGCCCAGGCCGCTGCGGGCCAGCGCGGCATGGGCCTGGCTGCACAGGGCGTCGGCATGGCGCCGCGCGGCGTCCAGGCCCAGCACCGAGACATAGGTGGGTTTGTTGTGGTCGACGTCCTTGCCGGCTGTCTTGCCCAGCGTCTCGGAGGCCTGGGTGACGTCGAGGATGTCGTCGACGACCTGGAAGGCCAGGCCGATGGCTGCGCCGTATTCCGACAGGGCCTGCCAGACCGCGGCGTCGGGGCGGCCACAGGCTGCGCCCATCAGCACGCTGGCTTCGAGCAGCGCGCCGGTCTTGCGGCGGTGCATGTCGCGCAGCGCGGCTTCGTCGAGCGTGCGGCCGATGCTGGCCAGGTCGATGGCCTGCCCGCCGGCCATGCCGGGGTGGCCGGCAGCGCGCGCCAGCAGCGACACCAGGCGTGCCTGCAGGGCCGGCTCGACGCCGCTGTCGGGGGTGAGCACCTCGAAGGCCAGGGCCTGCATCGCGTCGCCAGCCAGCATGGCCTGAGCCTCGCCGAACTTCACGTGCACGGTGGGCTTGCCTCGGCGCAGCACGTCGTTGTCCATGCAGGGCATGTCGTCGTGAACCAGCGAATAGGCGTGGATGAGTTCCACCGCCACCGCCGCCCGCAGCGCCGCCTCGGCCTGGCCGTCGAGCGCGGCGCATGCGGCCAGCACGAGCAGTGGCCGCAGGCGCTTGCCGCCGTCGAGCACGCCGTAGCGCATGGCAAGGCCCAGGCCAGCGGGCGCGTCGGCAGGCACCCAGCTGTCGAGCGCGGCTTCCACGGCCTGCTGCCGGGCTGCAGCCCAGGCGCCGAATTCAAGGTCGTTCATTCCGGCGCCCAGGTCTTGAGCTGGCCGTCTTCGAGCAGCTTCACCTGATCGTCGACGGTCTGCAGCTTGCCGCGGCAGAGGGCCAGGAGTTCGGCGCCGCGGCGGTAGCCGTCGAGCAGTTCGTCCAACGGCAGTTGCCCGCCTTCCATCTGCTGCACCAGACGGTCCAATTCAGCCAATGCCTGTTCGTAGGTGACAGGGGCGGGCGGTGCGGTCTTCGCGGCAGCAGTACTTCGGGTCATTTCAGAAGGTGAAATTTCGACACCCATTCTAGACAAAGGGCCGGGGTGTCACGAAGCACGCTCGCCTAGATTGACTGCGGCGACAAGCCCGCGTCACGGGGACGGCCTGTCGGGCGGCGCCCACACCCCCAGTGCGTAGAATCGCGCCCCTGCCAGCGGCCAACCGCGCTGGCATTTGTCTGGCGCCTGGGGTGAAGCCCCGGATGCCAGGTTCTTTAGCCACCCGCAGGGCCACCGGGTGGCGGGGTCGATGTCCATCCATGGAGGATCCAGCCGGATCATGTCGGACCTGAGCCTCAGTCTCCAAGCTCTCGAACGCAGTCGTTCACAACTCCCGGTTTCCAGTTACTTCGACGAGGCGCTGTTCCGCAGGGAACAGGAACTCGTGCTGCAGCATGGCCCGCGTTACCTGGGCCACGCCCTGGCAGTGCCCGAGGTGGGTGACTATCTCGCCCTGCCCCAGGAAAGCGAGGGCCGTGCACTGGTGCACACCCGCGACGGGGTCGAACTCGTCTCGAACGTCTGCCGCCACCGCCAGGCGGTGATGCTGCAAGGCCGGGGCACGACACGCGTCAATCAGGCGCAGGCCGGTCACATCGTCTGCCCGTTGCACCGCTGGACCTACGACCTGCATGGCCGCCTGGTCGGTGCGCCGCATTTCCCGCAGGACCCCTGCCTGAACCTGCGCAACTACCCTGTCCAGAACTGGCATGGCCTGTTGTTCGAACACAACGGCCGCGATGTCGTCGGGGATCTGGCCAAGCTCGGCCCCCAGGCCGAACTCGACTTCAGCGGCTATGTCTTCGACCGCGCGCACATGCACGAGTGCGACTACAACTGGAAGACCTTCATCGAGGTCTACCTCGAGGACTACCACGTCGGCCCGTTCCACCCCGGCCTGGGCCAGTTCGTCACCTGCGACGACCTGCGCTGGGAATTCGGCCGCCACCATTCGGTGCAGACCGTGGGCGTGGCGCATGCGCTCGAGCGGCCGGGCTCGGCCGTCTATCAGCGCTGGCACGACGCCGTGCTGGCCTACCGCAACGGTGTGCCGCCCACCCAGGGCGCGATCTGGCTGACGTACTACCCCACGGTGATGGTGGAGTGGTACCCGCATGTGCTGGTGGTGTCCACGCTGTTCCCGCGCGGACCGCGCAAGACGACCAATCTGGTGGAGTTCTTCTACCCCGAGGAAATCACCGCCTTCGAGCGCGAATTCGTCGATGCCCAGCAGGCCGCCTACCTGGAAACCTGCAAGGAAGACGACGAGATCGCGCTGCGCATGGACGCCGGACGGCAATGCCTGTTCGAGCGTGGTGACGACGACGCCGGCCCCTACCAGAGCCCGATGGAAGACGGCATGCAGCAGTTCCACGAGTGGTATCGCCGCGAGATGGGCCTGGCCGCCGAAGGTCCTGGCCTCTGAAACGCAGCGCGCCGCTGCTGATGCTGGGGGCAGCGTTGCTGTTCTCGCTGATGGGCGCCGGCGTGAAGCTGGCGTCCAGCACCTACGGCGCGGGCGAGATCGTCTTCTTCCGCGCGCTCGTGGGCTTGGTGCTGATGGCTGGCGTGATGCGGCTGCGCGGCGTGGCGCTGGCCACGCCGGTGCCGGCCATGCACTTCTGGCGCAGCCTGTCGGGCGTCACCTCGCTGTGCCTGTGGTTCTATGCCATCGGCGGCTTGCCGCTGGGCACGGCGGTGACGCTGAACTACATGTCGTCGGTGTGGATCGCGCTCTTCCTGATCGGCGGCTCGGTGTTGCTGGCTGCACCCGGCAGCACCCACACCGTCGACGGCCGGCTGGTGGCTTCGGTGCTGGCGGGCTTTGCTGGCGTGGCCCTGGTGCTGCGGCCCACCATCGAACAGGACCAGCTCTGGTTCGGCCTGTGCGGCCTGCTGTCGGGGCTGCTGGCGGCCATGGCCTACCTGCAGGTCAGCGCGCTCGGGCGCGCCGGCGAACCGGAGGAACGGGTGGTCTTCTACTTCTCGCTGGGCGGCCTGCTCGCCGGGCTGGCGGTGGCTGCCGTCAGCGGCGCCCTGGGGTCGCTGACGAGCCACCGGCCAGAGGGCCTGGCGCTGCTGCTGGGCATCGGCGTGCTGGCCACCGCCGCACAATGGATGTTGACGCGGGCCTACGCCATCGGCAGCGCCATGGTGAACTCGGCGCTGCAATACATGGGCATCGTGTTTTCCTTCGCGCTCGGTGTCTGGCTGTTCGACGACCCGGTGACGCTGCAGGCCCTGGCCGGCATGGCCTTGATCGTGATGGCGGGGCTGGCCGCCACCGTGTTGCGCCACAAGGTCGTGAAGGCCGACAAACCCGCCAGCGACACCTGAATCGCCCCCAACTGGAGCCCGACCCGATGCAAACGCTGATTTCCGCCGCCGACCTGATGGCCCTGCAGGCGCAGCCCACCCCGGCGGGCCGCGCCGTCGTGCTGCTGGACTGCAGCTTCGACCTTGCCGACGCCACCGCCGGCGAGAGCGCCCATGCCGCAGGCCACCTGCCCGGCGCGGTCTACGCGCACCTCGACCGCGACCTCTCGGGCCCGAAGGCCGGGCCCGGCGAGCCGTCGCGAGGCCGCCACCCGCTGCCGGCGCGCGACCAGCTGGCGGCCACGGCCGGCGCCTGGGGCCTGGCGCCGGGTGTGCAGGTGGTCGTTTACGACGCCCAGGGCGGCCCCTACGCCGCGCGCGCCTGGTGGCTGCTGCAGTGGCTGGGGCATGCCGACGTGGCGGTGCTGGACGGCGGCACGGCGGCCTGGCTCGCGGCCGGTGGCAGCCTGAGCAACGAAGTGGGCGTGGCCCAGCCGCAGCCGCCCTACCCCACCCAGGCCCCGGCCATGCCCACCATCGACGCCGCCGCACTGCAGGCCGCGCTGGGCCAGCTGGTGCTGATCGACGCCCGCGCGCCCGAGCGCTACCGCGGCGAAGTCGAACCGCTGGACCCGGTGGCCGGCCACATCCCCGGCGCCGTCAATCGCCTCTTCAAGCTGAACCTGCAGGCCGACGGCCGCTTCAAGCCCGCCGCTGAACTGCGGGCCGAATTCGCCACCCTGCTGCAGCCGGGGCAGCCCGTGGTGCAGCAATGCGGGTCGGGCGTCACCGCCTGCCACAACCTGCTGGCGATGGCCCATGCCGGCCTGGGCGTGGCGCAGCTGTACCCGGGTTCCTGGAGCGAATGGTGCAGTGACCCCACCCGACCCGTGGCGCGGGCTTGACGGGCATCAAGCGGCCGGGCGCATGATCGCCCCACACTGCGCGGGCATCATCCAAAGGAGCATCTCATGTACAAAAGAATCCTCTTCCCCACCGACGGCAGCGACATCACGCGCAAGGCGCTGCAGCAGGCCATTGGCCTGGCGCGGCTGAGCGGGGCCGAACTGCAGGTGCTGTCGGTGAAGGAGCCCTTCCCCTACAGCGCCATTTCCGAGATGCAGCCGGTGCCGCCGCAGGAGTTCTACGACGCCCAGGAACGCGTGGCAGCAGGCCGCGTGAAGGAAGCGCTGGAAACCGCACAAGCCGCCGGCATCACGGCCAAGGGCGAAACCGTCGAGGCGCTGCACGCCTGGGAAGCCATCCTCGAGCAAGCCAAGCAGCACGGGTGCGACCTGCTGGTGATGGCTTCGCATGGCCGCCGCGGCGTCACTGCGCTGCTGCTGGGCAGCGAGACGCAGAAGGTGCTGACCCACAGCACGCTGCCGGTGCTGGTGGTTCGCTAGCAGCATGGCCGCCGTGCGTTAGTCTTCCGCCGGGTGCATGCGGCACCCGAAACCCGGAGACTGCGCACGATGTTCTCGCACCTGATGATCGGTACCAACGACCTGGACCGAGCCAAGGCCTTCTACGACAGCCTGCTGGGCACGCTGGGGGTGCCGGCCGGCTTCGTCGACCGCCACCGCGTCTTCTGGCGCACGCCGGGCGGCGTCTTTTCAGTGACGCGGCCGATCGACGGCGAGCCGGCCACGGTGGCCAACGGCAGCACCATCGGCTTTGCCGCGAAATCGGAAGCCGAGGTCCAGGCCTGGCACGCGGCCGGGCTGGCCGCCGGCGCCACGA
This sequence comes from Rubrivivax sp., assembly GCA_022842595.1. Lineage (GTDB taxonomy): Bacteria > Pseudomonadota > Gammaproteobacteria > Burkholderiales > Burkholderiaceae_C > Rubrivivax. The sequence continues at coordinate 68,484 of JALHPF010000012.1, read as the reverse complement.
GTTGCGAAGACCCGCCCGGTGTGCGCGAAGGCACCGCGGGCAAGCTCTACCTGGCCTACCTGCGCGACCCGGACGGCCACAAGCTCTGCGCGATGTACCGGCTGCCCAAGGCCTGAAACGGGCCGCGGCGCCGGCTCGTTCAGGTGCCGCAGAAGGTCTGGTACACCAAGGTTTCGGCAGCGGGCGCCGGCTGCGCATAGGCAGTCAAGGCCGGCGCGTCTGAATAGGGCTGGCGAACCGCTGCCAGCAGGGCGTCGAAAGGCGCCATGTCGCCTTCGGTGGCCGCCGCCAGCGCGGCTTCCACCCGATGATTGCGCGCGATGATGCGCGGGCTCACCCGGCGCATCGCCGCGGCGCGCTCGGTCGCGGCCGGCCCGCCTGCGGCGGTGTCCCGGGCCAGACGCGCCTGCCAGGCCAGAAGCCAGGCGTCGAGGGCCTCGCGGTCGCGGAACTGGTCGCGCAGCGGTTCGCTGTCACCTTCCGCTGCACCCGCGAGCAGCCGCCAGGCCAGCGTGAAGTCCACCGCCTGGGCCTGCAGCTGCGCCAGCCAGGCGGCCACCAGGCGGGCGTCCTCCTCGTCGTCGGCCGCGGTCAGGGTCGCTGCCGGCGCCAGCAGGCCCAGCTTGGCCCGCTGCCCGTGCAGCAGGGCCTGCGCCACCCAAACCGGGAACTCGTCGATCACCGCAGTGGCAGCCGCCACGGCCTGCTTTGCCGCAGCTTCGTCGTCGCCATCGGCCACCAGCGGCAACAGCGTTTCGGCCAGCCGCGCCAGGTTCCAGCGCGCGATGCCGGGCTGATTGCCATAGGCATAGCGCCCGCCGTGGTCGATGCTGCTGAACACGGTGGCCGGGTCGTAGGCTTCCATGAAGGCGCAGGGGCCGTAGTCGATGGTCTCGCCCGAGATCGTCATGTTGTCGGTGTTCATCACGCCGTGGATGAAGCCGACGTTCAGCCACTGTGCGATCAGCGTGGCCTGGCGCCGCGCCACCGCACGCAGGAAGGCCATTTCCTGCCCGGGCGTGCCGGCCAGGGCCGGATCGTGGCGGGCGATGGCGTAGTCCAGCAGCCGGCGCAGCTTGTCGGTGTCGCCTTCGGCCAGGAAGAACTGGAAGGTGCCCACGCGCAGGTGGCTGGCGGCCACGCGCGTGAGCACGGCGCCGGGCAGAGGCAGTTCACGCATCACGTGTTCGCCCGTGCCTGCCACTGCCAGCGCACGCGTGGTGGGGATGCCGAGTGCGTGCATCCCTTCGCCGATGAGCACTTCGCGCAGCATCGGGCCCACCGCGGCCTTGCCGTCGCCGCCGCGCGAAAACGGCGTGCGGCCCGAGCCCTTCATGGCGATGTCGCGGCGCCGGCCCTGGGTATCGACGACCTCGCCCAGCAGCAGCGCGCGGCCGTCGCCCAGGCGCGGCGAGAAGCCGCCGAACTGGTGGCCGGCATAGGCCTGGGCCAGGGGCTCGGCGCCTTCGGGAACCGTGTTGCCGGCGAAGAGGGCGGCAGCGGCCTCGCCCTGCAGCGCGGCTGCGTCCAGGCCCAGGTCGGCGGCCAGGCCATCGTTGAAAAACAGCAGTTGCGGCGCGGGCACGCGGGCCGGCTGCCAAGAGGTGTAGAAGCCCGGCAGGTCACGGGCGTAGGTGTTGTCGAAGCGGAAGGCGGGCATGGGCAGGTGCGGGGGCAGCGATGGCGGCACAGGGCCGGAGTGTGCCCTTGCCGCAAGGCCACGGTGGCGGCCTGCCTTTCACGGCATGGGCTCAGTGCGCGTGGCCTGCATGCAGGATTTCCCGCGCCAGCATCACCAGCAGCAGGCCGGCGCCGAGCCAGGCCACCTGCGTCACCGTTTCGCGCCAGCTGAGCCGCTGCTGCAGCTGCGGCAGCAGGTCGGCCACGGCCACGTAGATGAAGCTGCTCGACGCCACCACCAGCAGGTAGGGCAGCAGGCTTTCCCACGGGCCGACGAGATAGAAGCCCAGCACCCCGCCGGCCACCGCCGCCAGCCCCGACAGCGCATTGAAGAACAGCGCCTTGCGCCGCGAGAAACCGGCGTTCAGCAGCACGATGTAGTCGCCGGCTTCCTGCGGAATCTCGTGCGCCGCCACCGCCAGGGCCGTGGCCACGCCCAGCTTCGGGTCGGCGATGAAGGCCGCCGCGATGATCACGCCGTCGCAGAAGTTGTGCACCGCATCGCCCACCAGCACGCTCAGGCCACCGCGGCCGGCCTGCTGGGCGTCGAAGTGGTGGTGGTGGTCGTGACCGTCGCCTTCGTGGTGGTGCACGTGGCGGTAGAGCTCGGCCTTCTCCAGCATCCAGAAGAACAGCAGGCCAGCCAGCAGGGTGCCGAACAGCGCTTGCGGGCTGGCTCCGCTTTCGAACGCCTCGGGCAACACATGCAGCAAGGAAGTGCCGAGCAGCACGCCCGCCGACAGGCTGACCAGACTCTTGACGACACGGCTGAGCACCGTGACCGACAGGGCGGCCGCGATGAGAACGGAAAGCAGGCCGCCGATGGCCGTGGCAGCAACGATGTAGGCAAGGGTCATGCAGCGATGCTACCGACCCTGTCAAGCGCCCCGTCAGCAGCCAGCGGGGTCGCCCAGGCTGCCAGCGGCTTCAGGCCACGCCGTTCGCCTTGAACCAGTCCAGCGCCCGCTTCCAGCCGTCGTCGGCCGCTTCCTTGCGGTAGCTGGGGCGGTAGTCGGCGTGGAACGCGTGCGGGGCTTCCGGGTAGACGACGAACTGGCTCTTCTGCGCCGCGGCACTGCCCTTGGCCAGGGCGGCCTTCATCGTTTCGACGGTGTCCAGCGGGATGCCGGTGTCCTTCTCGCCGTACAGGCCCAATACCGGTCCGGCCAGCCTGGCCGTCACGTCGGCGGGGTGGGTGGGTGTCAGCGGCGAGGCCTGCCCCACCAGGCGGCCGTACCAAGCCACGCCGGCCTTGATGCCGGGGTTGTGCGCCGTGTACATCCAGGTGATGCGCCCACCCCAGCAGAAGCCGGTGATGCCGGCCTTGCTGCTGTCGAAGCCCTGGCCCTTGGCCCAGGCCAGCGTCGCGTCCAGGTCGCCCATCACCTGGGCGTCGGGCACCTTGCTGATGACTTCCGCTATGAGCTTGCCGATCTCGCCATACGCCGTGGCGTCGCCCTGGCGGACGAAGAGTTCGGGGGCGATCGCGCAGTAGCCGGCCTTGGCGAAGCGCCGCGCCACGTCGGCGATGTATTCGTGCACGCCGAAGATCTCGCTGATGACCAGCACCACCGGCGCATTCGGCCGGTTGGCGGGCGCAGCGCGGTAGGCCGGCATCTTGAAGTCACCCACGGGGATGGTCACCTCGCCGGCGACGAGGCCGGCGGTGTCGGTCTTCACCACCGTCTGCGCCATCACCGGCAGCACCGCGGCGGCAAAGCCGGTGCCCAGCGTGGTGCGCACGAAGCTGCGGCGGTCCACGGCGGCGTCGAAGGCGCCCTGCGCGGGAACGAGGGTGTCGAATTCTTCCTTGAGCATGCCAGTCTCCATCGGGTGTTGGAAAGCCGCGATTGTGGGCTGGGGCGTAAAAACCCGTGGGCACAATGCGTCCATGCAAGAACGTGCCAACCAGGGCGGGCTCCTCGCCGCCATCGACATGGGCTCCAACAGCTTCCGGCTGGAACTGGCCCAGCTGCAGCATGGCCGCTACCGCCGCGTCGACTACCTGAAGGAAACCGTGCGCCTGGGCGCGGGCCTCGACGGCAACGGCCTGCTGACCGAAGAGGCCGTGCAGCGCGGCCTGGCCTGCCTGCGCCGCTTTGCCGGGCGCCTGACGGGCTTCGACGCCGCGCAGGTGCGCGCCGTGGCCACGCAGACGCTGCGCGAGGCGCGCAACCGCAACGCCTTCCTGCTGCGCGCCCAGGAAGCGCTGGGGTTCCCGATCGAAGTCATTTCCGGCCGCGAGGAAGCGCGCCTGATCTACGCCGGCGTGGCGCAGATGCAACCCAGCGACGAGCGCCGGCTGGTCGTCGACATCGGTGGCCGGTCGACCGAACTCATCCTGGGCCAGGGCCGCGTGCCGCAGGTGGCCGAAAGTTACGGCGTGGGCTGCGTCAGCCTGTCGATGCGATTCTTCGGCGACGGCAAGCTCACCGAAGCCGCCTTCCGCGCCGCCCAGGTGGCCGCGGGCGCAGAGCTCGAAGAAGCCCTGCAGCCGTTTGCCCCGCAGCGCTGGGACAAGGCGCTGGGCTCGTCGGGCACGGCGGGTGCCGTCGCCGGGCTGCTGCAGGCCAACGGCGTGAGCGACGGGCGCATCACCCCCGCCGGCCTGCGCTGGTGCATCGAAAAGTGCATTGCCGCAGGCAGCCTGGACCGCCTGTCGCTGCCCGGCCTGAAGCCCGAACGCCATGCCGTGCTGCCTGGCGGCCTGGCCATCCTGTACACCCTTGCCGCGCACTTCGACATCAATGCGCTGTGGCCGGCCAAGGGCGCGCTGCGCCAGGGCGTGATCGTCGACCTGAACGAACGCATCGAAGCCCTGCAGCGCACCCGCCCGGGCGATATGCGCGACGCCAGCGTGGCCGAGCTGCAGCGCCGCTTTGCGGTGGACACCGGCCAGGCGGCGCGGGTATCGTCGGTGGCGCTGGCGCTGTTCGACGCCGCCCAGCCGGCCCTGCCCGCGGCGGCGGGCAATGAAGTGCGTCGCGAACTCGCCTGGGCCTGTGCGTTGCACGAGATCGGGCTGATGGTTTCGCACCACGACCACCACCGCCACAGCGCCTACCTGCTGGCGCATGTCGACGCACCGGGCTTTTCGCAGAGCCAGCAGCGGCGCATCGGCGACCTGGTGCTGGCGCAGCGTGGCGGGCTGCGCAAGATCGAGCCGCAGCTGGCCAACGAGGGCTTTGCCTGGCAGGTGCTGTGCCTGAGACTGGCCGCCATCAAGTGCCATGCGCGCGGCGAGGTCAGCGCCCGCGCGCTGGTCCTGCGCCAGCGGGGCCGCGACGCGGCCCTGAGCTACAAGCCCGAATGGGCCGAGCAACACCCGCGCACGGTGTTCCTGCTGCGCGAAGAGGCCGAGATCTGGTCGCGCAGCGGGCCGATGAAGCTGGAGCTGCCGGGCTGAAGCGCCGCGACTGCGCCCAGGCTTCGCGCCTTCACAGCAGGTCGGGCCCGACGACGGCGTGCAGCACCACCTGCAACTGCCCGTCGCGTTCGCGCCCCCGCAGCCACCAGACGGCGCCCTTCTTCACCGCCCAGGCCTGCGGCTGGCCGGAAGCCAGGTAGGCGGCGACCAGGCCCAGCGTCGGCTGGTGGCCGATCACCAGCACGGGCTCGCGTGAATCGGGCCAGCGCGCAGCGTGCAGCAGGCTGTCGACGGTGCCGTCGGGGGCCAGCGCGTCCAGGGTCTTGAACTTGCGCTCGAGCGCCTGCGCCGTCTGCTGCGTGCGCCGGGCGGGGCTCACCAGCACCCGCGCGCTGCTGGGCAGCTGGCGGTTGAGCCAGGCGGCCATGCGCTGGGCCTGGCGCTCGCCCTTGGGCGTGAGCGCGCGGTCGAGATCGGTCTGCACTTCGCGCATCTCGAAGGCTTCGGCGTGGCGCCAGAGGATCAGGTCCATGCTCGTTCCCACTTCAGGCGTAGCGCTGCATCAGCGCCTGCTGCGCGCCCGCCGGGTTGGCGCCGGGTTCGGCCAGCACGCGCCGGTAGCGGCCTTCGCTGTCCAGCGCCCAGGCGTCGAGGGTGTCGTGCAGATAGGGCACCAGCGCTTCGTCGATGACGCGCTGGCGCAGCAGCGGGTCGCGCACCGGCCAGGCCACTTCGATGCGGCGGAACATGTTGCGGCTCATCCAGTCGGCGCTGCTGAGGTAGAGCACTTCGTCGGCTTCGTCGTCGCCCCAGCGGAAGTAGAGCACCCGGGTGTGTTCGAGGAAGCGGCCGACGACCGAGCGCACGCGGATGTTGTCGGTGTGGCCGGCCAGCCCCGGCGGCAGCATGCAGGCACCACGGATCACCAGGTCGATGCTGGCGCCGGCCTGGCTGGCCGCGGCCAGCCCCTGGATCAGCGCCGGGTCGGTCAGCGCATTCACCTTCACGACGATGCGCGCCGGCTGACCTGCACGCGCTGCGTCGGCCACCTGGCGCATGTGGCGGATACAGCGGCGGTGCAGCAGGAAGGGCGCTGTGACCAGCTGGTGCGGCGCCTTCACGCGTGTCTGGCTGGCCAGTTGCAGGAACACCGCATCGGCGTCGGCCGTCAGCCCCGGGTCGGCCGTGAGGCAGCCCATGTCGGTGTACATGCGCGCCGTCCTGGGGTTGTAGTTGCCGGTGCTCAGGTGGGCATAGCGGCGCAGGCGGCCACCTTCGCGGCGTGTCACCAGCAGCATCTTGGCGTGGGTCTTCAGGCCGACGATGCCGTAGACCACCTGCGCACCCACGGCCTCCAGGCGTTCGGCCCAGTTGATGTTGGCTTCCTCGTCGAAGCGCGCCGTCAGCTCCACCACGGCCAGCACCTCCTTGCCGCGGCGCGCGGCCTCGATGAGCAGGTCGCCCAGCACGCTCTGCGCGCCGGTGCGGTAGATGGTCTGCTTGATGGCCAGCACGTCGGGGTCTTCGACCGCCTCGCGCAGGAACTGCACCACGGGCTCGAAGCTCTCGAAAGGGTGGTGCAGCAGCACGTCACGCTGCGCCAGCTGCTCGAACATCGAGACGCCGGGCACCAGGCTTTCGCTCGGCCAGCGCGGCTCGAACGGCGGGAAGCGCAGCGGGTCGGGCGAGACACCGGACTGCGCCTGGTCGATGAGCTGGTTCAGCCGCACCAGATTGACCGGACCGTTGACACGGTACAGCGCCACGTCGGGCAGTGCGAACTGGTGCAGCAGGAAGCGGCTGAGCATTTCCGGGCAGGTGTTCGTCACCTCCAGCCGGATGGCCTGGCCATAGTGGCGCGTCGTCAGCCCGCGGCGCAGCGCCTGGCGCAGGTTGGTGACGTCGTCGGCGTCGACCTCCAGGTCCGAATCGCGGGTGACGCGGAACTGGCTGAAGGACTGCACCGTGCGCCCGGGGAACAGCTCGGCCAGGTGCGCGCGGATGACGCTGGTCAGCAGCACGAAGCCCTGCTGGCCCGCGCACAGCTCGCGCGGCAGGCTGATGACACGCGGCAGCACACGCGGCACCTTGACGATGGCGATCTGGTTGTCGCGGCCGAAGGCATCGCGGCCGTCGAGCTGGGCGATGAAGTTCAGGCTCTTGTTGGCCACCTGCGGGAAGGGGTGGCTCGGGTCCAGGCTGACGGGCACCAGCAGCGGGCGCACCTGCTCGTCGAAGAACTGCGCCACCCACTGACGCTGCGCTTCGTTGCGTTCGGCATGGTTGAGCACGACGATGCCGTGCCCGGCCAGCGCCGGCATGATCTGGTCGTTGAAGACGGCGTACTGCTCGTCGATGAGCTCGTGGGCGGCGCCGGCCACGGTCGCCAGGTCGGCATGCGAAACGCCGCTGCCGGGCTGGCGCACGGCTTCGATGTAGTCAGCCACGCGCACTTCGAAGAATTCGTCGATGTTGCTGCTGACGATGGTGATGTAGCGCAAACGCTCGAGCAGCGGCACGTCGGCACGACAGGCCTGGGCCAGCACACGCCGGTTGAACTGGAGGATGGAGCGCTCGCGGTTGAGCAGGGGCAGGGCATCTTCGCGCATCACCCGCAGTTTAGGTGCCATCGCGGTGCAGGCCGTGACAGCACGATGACAGTCGCCGCCACGGCGGCTACTTCATCGAATTGGCCAGGAAGGCCTGCAGCCGTTCGGATTGCGGCCGTGCCAGCACCTCGCGCGGCGCACCTTCTTCCTCGATCCGGCCCTGGTGCAGAAAGACAAGGTGGTTGCTGACCTCGCGCGCAAAACTCATCTCGTGGGTGACCACGATCATCGTGCGGCCTTCCTCGGCCACGCCGCGCATCACGCGCAGCACCTCGCCCACCAGCTCGGGGTCGAGCGCCGAGGTGGGCTCGTCGAAGAGCATCACCTTGGGTTCCATCGCCAGGGCGCGGGCGATGGCCACGCGCTGCTGTTCACCGCCCGACAGATGCGCCGGGTAGGCGTGCTTGCGGTGGGCCACGCCGACACGCTGCAGGTAGCGTTCGGCGCGGTCGAGAGCCTCGGCCTTCGACAAACCCAGCACCTGCATCGGCGCTTCGATGACGTTGTCCAGCGCCGTCATGTGCGACCACAGGTTGAAGTGCTGGAACACCATCGCCACGCGGCTGCGCAGGCGCTGCAGCTGCGCCGGGTCACGCGCCGTGAGCGCGCCGCTGCGGTCGGCCACCAGGGCCAGTTCGTCGCCATCGACGACGATGCGGCCGGCGTCGGGCTGTTCCAGCAGGTTCAGGCAGCGCAGGAAGGTGCTCTTGCCGCTGCCGCTGGAGCCGATCATCGAGATCACGTCGCCCTGGCGCGCCTGCACGCTGACGCCCTTCAGCACCTCGTTCGCGCCGAAGCGCTTGTGGATGCCTTCGGCCAGCAGCAGCAGGGGCCCGGGCTCGGAACCGGCCATGTCAGGCGCTGAGGAGTTTGCCGGTGCGGGCCAGCGAGGTGCCGGCGATCTTGCACAGGCGCTTGCCGGGCGTGGCCCAGCGTGTGGCGATGCGGGCGTAGAGCACGCCCGAGGACTGCGCCTTCAGCACATGGACTTCGCCCGTGTCGACGTCGACGACATCGGCCACCACCTCGCCGGCCTGGATCTGTTCACCGGGCTCGCGATGGAACACGACGACGCCGGCGCGGGGCGCGGCCAGTGGCTCCGAACCGGCCAGCGGTGTGGGCTGGCACAGCGCCGCAGGCAGCGGCGCAGGCTTACCCGCGACGATGCCGCGGCGGCGCAGGAATTCGACGATGGCAGTGGCGTCCTGCTGCGCAAGTGCGTGGCTGGTGTCGGCCTCGCCGCGCAGCTCCACGGTCACGCTGAAGCAGGCCGGCGGCACCGGCAGCGGGGCAAAACGTTCGGCCAGCAGCAGCCAGGGGCGGCTGCAGGCTTCGTCGAAAGGCGAGTCACCCGATTCGGTGGCCAGCAGCACGGCCTGCGCGCCCAGCAGCGCACCGAGTTCTGCGGCCAGCTCGGCATGCGGCGTCAGCGCGTACAGGTGCATCACGGCCTGGCTGTCGCAGTGCAGGTCGAGCACGATGTCGCTGTCGATGGCCAGGCCCACGAGCTTGTGCTTCAGATCCTGCGCGGTCTGCACGCTGTGCAGCGCTGCCGCGGCGTCGCGCAGCGCCTGCTGGACGAGCGCCACGTTGGCCGCGGCGTCATGGCCCAGCCGGCCCTGCAGCAGGTCGCCCGCCGCACCGGCCAGTTCAGGGTGGAAACGGTTGAAGTTCAGCCCGTCCTGCAGGTCGAAGCGGCCCTGATGCTGGCCCAGCGGGTGCTGCGCCAGGCCCAGCGGGTTGGCGTAGGGCACGAGCACGACTTCGCCGTGCAGCTGTCCGGCGTCTTCCAGCCGCTGCAGTTCGCGCTTGAGCTGCTGCGCCACCAGCAGGCCGGGCACCTCGTCGGCGTGCAACGCGGCTTGAATGGTCGCCTTCGGCCGTGCGCCGGGTGTGCCGAAGCGGTGCACCGTCAATGCGGGATGGTGGCCGGGGGCCGGCGGCGCGAGGGCCAAGGTGTCGGTGTGCATGCGGGTTCAGTGGGCCTGGGACAAGGAAGGTTGGGCGACGGCCTGCCTGCGTTCGGCATGCAGGTGCCGCAGGAAACGGCGTTCCAGCAACTTGAAGGCGCCGACCAGCGCGAAGGTGAGCGTGAAGTAGATCACCGCAGCGGTGCCGAAGGCCTCGACCGGCAGCAGGTGGTTGGCATAGACATCGCGCGCCACGCGTGTGACGTCGACCAGGGTCACCGTGCTGACGATGGCGGTGGCATGCAGCATGCCCACCACTTCGTTGCTGTACTGCGGCAGCGCGCGCCGCAGGGCGCCGGGCAGAAGGATGCGGGTGTAGAGCTTCACGCCCGACAGGCCGTAGGCACGCGCAGCCTCGACCTCGCCCTGTGGCGTGGCCCGCAGCGCGCCGGCGAAGATCTCGGTGGTGTAGGCCGTGGTGTTCAGCGCGAAGGCCAGCCAGGCGCAGAACCAGGCTTCGCGCAGCAGAGGCCATAGCGCGCTGTTGCGCAGCCCTTCGAATTGCGCGAAGCCGTAGTACACGATGAACAGCTGCACCAGCAGCGGCGTGCCACGCAGCACGTAGGTAAAGGCCCAGACCGGCCAGGACAGCCAGCGCCGCGACGAGACCCGGGCCATGGCCAGCGGCAGGCTGAGCACGAAGCCGGTGCCCAGACTCAGGAACAACAGCAGCAGGCAGACCTGCAGGCCGCCGGCGAAGTCGGGCAGGCTCTGGCGGATGAGATCCCAGTCCATGGCCTAGAACGACACGGCCTTGACACCCAGGCTGTAGCGCTTTTCCAGCCGCGACAGCAGGAAGATCGACAGCGTGGTGATGGCCAGGTACAGCAGCCCCACCGCCACGAAGAAGGTGAAAGGCTCGCGGGTGGCCGAGGCCGCCAGGTTCGCACGGTGCACCATGTCGTCCAGCCCGATGATCGACACCAGGGCCGTGGCCTTCACCATCACCAGCCAGTTGTTCGAGAAGCCGGGGATGGCATGGCGCACCATCTGCGGCAGGATGATGCGCCGCCAGACCTGGCCATTCGACATGCCGTAGGCCCGCGCCGCCTCGGCCTGCCCGGGCGGCACCGCCAGGATGGCGCCGCGGAAGGTCTCGGTGAGGTAGGCGCCGAAGATGAAGCCGATGGTCAGCACGCCGGCGGCGAAAGGCGGCACGTCGACATGGTCCCAGCCCTGCGCTTCGACGAGCTCGTTCAGCAGGATCTGCCCGCCATAGAAGATCGCGAGCATCAGCACCAGTTCGGGCAGGCCGCGGATGACGGTGGTGTAGACCTGCGCCACGCCCCGCGCCGCCCGCGAACCCGAGAGCTTGGCCGCGGCACCCAGCAGCCCGAAGACACAGGCCACCACCAGCGACAGCGCTGCCACGCTCAGCGTCACCCAGAGGCCGCCCACGATGATGGGCAGGTAGCCGTGCAGCATGCTCAGGCCCGCCGGCGGTAGGACGGGTTCACAGCGACGGCGAAGCCGTCAGACCGCCAGCAGGGTGTGGCGGTAGTGGACGAGTTCGTCGATCGACTCGTGCACGTCGGCCAGCGCGGTGTGCGCCTGCGCCTTCTTCAGGCCTTCCAGCGCGGCAGGCTTCCAGCGCTTGGCCAGTTCCTTCAGCGTGCTGACGTCGAGGTTGCGGTAATGGAAGAAGGCCTCCAGCGCCGGCATCGTGCGCGCCAGGAAACGGCGGTCCTGGCAGATGCTGTTGCCGCACATGGGGCTCTTGCCCTTGGGCACGTAGGCCTGCAGGAAGGCGATCACGGCGGCCTCGGCGGCGGCTTCGTCGATGGTGCTGGCGCGCACCCGGTCGACGAGGCCGCTCTTGCCGTGGGTGCCCTTGTTCCACGCGTCCATGCCGTCGAGCACGGCGTCGGTCTGGTGGATGGCGAAGACCGGGCCTTCCACACGCGTGGCCAGCATCGGGTCGGTGACGATGATGGCGATTTCGATGATGCGGTCGCGGTCGGTATCCAGACCGGTCATTTCCAGGTCGATCCAGATCAGGTTCTGGTCACTCGACGGCAGCAGGGCTTCGGTCATGGTCTGGGGCGGGGTGGACAAGGCTGGATTCTCGCCGATGGGCCCCGGCTGGCAGGCCCGAAGGCGCAATCGACGCAGCGGGCTCAGTACCCTGCCGCAGCGGCCTGCACCAGCAGGTCGGCCAAAGGAGCGAGCAGGTTGATCTGGTTGTTGATGGCCGGCACCAGGTAGTACAGATTGCCGTCCTTGTAGCCCAGGTAGGCGTTGCTGCCGCTGTAGTAGCGGTAGTAGTAGCCCAGGCTGGGTTCGGTGACCGAAGCGAAGCCGGAGGGCTGGGTGTATTCCGGGTAGGTGGCTTCGATGAAGTTGAACACCCGGTCGGCGTCGGTGGCGGTCGCGGACAGTTCGCGCGCCGAACGCACCATCGTGAGGTTTTGGTCGGACACGCCCGCACAGGTGGCGGGAGTGGCGCGCATCGGCACGGCCGAAAGCGCACTGCCATTGGCAAAGCAGCCACCGATGTTCAGCACCGTCAGGCCCGCCATCCTGTCCACGATGGCCATGCCAGGCGCCGTGACCTTGCCGAAGACCGTGAAGCCTCCGTTCTGGTTGTCCAGGTTCGCGGCATTGTTCGCCAGGTTCACGAACCACTCGGTGGTGGCGCTGTTCGGGTTGCCGCCGAGCTTGGCCATCGCCACCGTACCGCGCAGGTTCGACCTCGACGTGCTGAATTCGTTGACGACAGGCGGGCCGGCAGGAATCTTCGACGGGCCGAAGCCTTCGGTCCAGGTGTAGCCGCCAGTCTGGACGACAAAACCCGGCACGCTGCGGTGCACGAACGAATTGGCGTACGCGCCGCTGCGCAGGTAGCCCAGGAAGTTGGCCACCGTGGCCGGGGTCTGGCTGTCGTACAGGCGGATGTCGAGCGGGCCCAGCGAAGTTTCCAGCCGGACCATGCTGCCCTGGGCATGGGCCACATGGCATGGGCCGGCGGCCAGCAGCAGGCAGGCAAGGAGCCTGGAGGCCAGGGCCTGGAAGCCCTGGAGCGAAGGCGCGGAGGTTGGATGCATGGGTCTGGAAGTTCGGCGGGCGGACGGGTTCGCCCAGCGCCGATTCTGACCCAGCTCGGCGCCGCCCGCGCCAGCCGGCAACAGCCTCTAGACTCGCGCTCCATGCATGCCGATATCCTGACCCTTGCCTTCGTGGCCGCCCTGCTGGCCTCGCTGGCCACCAAGCTGTGGCTGGCCACGCGCCAGATGCGCCATGTCTCCGCCCATCGCAGCCAGGTGCCGGTGGCTTTTCACAGCACTGTAACCCTCGAAGCCCACCAGAAGGCGGCCGACTACACCCTGGCCAAGGGCCGTTTCGGCCTGCTGGCACTGGCCGTGGGCAGTGCGGCGCTGCTGGGCTGGACGCTGCTGGGCGGGCTGGACGCCTTGAACACCCTGCTGCTGAACCAGCTGCAGCCAGTCGTCGGCAACCTGGGCTATCAGCTGGCGCTGCTGGCGGCGTTCGTCGTCATCGGCTCGCTCATCGAACTGCCGCTGGACTGGTACAGCACCTTCCGCATCGAACAGCAGTTCGGCTTCAACCGCATGACACTGGGCCTTTGGCTGGCCGACATGGCCAAGGGAAGCCTGGTGGGCGCCCTGATCGGCCTGCCACTGGCCGCCGGCATCCTGTGGATCATGGGCAACTCGGGCGGCTTGTGGTGGCTGTATGCCTGGGCCGCGTGGGTGGCCTTCAACCTGGTGCTGCTGGTGCTGTACCCCACCGTCATCGCACCGCTGTTCAACAAGTTCGAGCCGCTGCCCGACGAAGCGCTGAAGAAAAGGGTGCAGGCCTTGATGCAGCGCTGCGGCTTTGCTGCCAAGGGCCTGTTCGTGATGGACGGCAGCCGCCGGTCGGCGCACGCCAATGCCTACTTCACCGGCCTGGGCGCCGCCAAGCGGGTGGTGTTCTTCGACACCCTGTTGCAGCGGCTGTCGCCGGGCGAGGTGGAGGCCGTGCTTGCGCATGAACTCGGTCACTTCAAGCGCCGGCATGTGCTCAAGCGAATGGCCGGAATCTTCGGCTTGAGCCTTTTGGGCCTGGCCCTGCTGGGCTGGCTGGCCGCGCAAAGCGGCTTCTACGCCGGCCTTGGCGCGCAACCCAGCCTGGGCGCGCCGAACGACGCGCTGGCGCTCATCCTGTTCATGCTGGTGCTGCCGCCTTTCACCTTCTTCGTCTCGCCGCTGATGGCGCATGTCTCACGCGTGCACGAATTCGAGGCCGACGCCTATGCCTGCGCCCAGGCCGACGGCGGCGACCTGGCGCGAGCGCTGCTGAAGCTGCACGAGGACAACGCCGCCACGCTGACACCCGACCCGCTCTACGCGCGTTTCTACTATTCGCACCCGCCCGCCAGCGAACGCCTGGCCGCCCTGCCCTCGCCCAGCCTGAAGACCGCTTGATGTCCACACCCGCACCAACGCTTGCCCGGCAACGCTGCCAGCCGATGGAAGGCCAGCCGGCCATGATGTCCAACGAGATCGACCGGCATCTGGCACAGGCGCCCGGCTGGGTGCTGGCCGAAGGCGCGATCGAGAAGCGCTACAGCTTCCCTGACTTCCACCGCACGGTCGCCTTCGTCAACGCGCTGGCCTGGGTGGCCAACGCCGAGGACCACCACCCCGACCTGCTGGTGAGCTACGGCCAGTGCACGGTGCGCTTCAACACCCATGCGGTGGGCGGCATCTCGATCAACGATTTCATCTGCGCGGCCAAGGTCGACGCCCTGCTCGTTTGAACACCGGCCGCGTGGTCGCTGCGCACGGCCGCCAGGTGATGGTGGAAACACCGGAGGGCGTTTGTGTGCGCTGCCAGACGCGGGGCAAGAAGAGCGAACTGGTCGTCGGCGACATGGTGCGCTGGGCCGTCACCGGCGACGGCGGTGTCATCGAAGGCCTGGAGCCAAGGCGCAACCTGCTGTACCGCCAGGACGACTGGCGCACCAAGAGCTTTGCCGCCAACCTGGACCAGGTGCTGGTGCTGGTGGCCGGCGAGCCGATGTTCAGCGAAACCCAGCTCGCGCGTGCGCTCATCGCCGCGCGCGCCGAAGGCATCGACGTCACCATCGGCCTGAACAAGACCGACCTGCCCGCCGCCGCCACCGCGCGTGAACGCCTGGCGCCCTACCGCGCGATGGGCGTGCCGCTGGTCGAACTGGCGTTGAAGGCCGACCCGGCCGCTGCCCGCGCGCTGCTGGCACCGGTGCTGGCCGGGCGCACGACCCTGGTGCTGGGCCCGAGCGGCACCGGCAAGAGCACGCTGATCAACCTGCTCGTGCCAGAAGCCGCGGCCCTGGTGGGCGAGATCTCGCAGGCGCTGCAGAGCGGCCGCCACACCACCACCAGCACCACCTGGTACTGGCTGGACGACGCACGCAGCGCCGCGCTGATCGACTCACCGGGCTTCCAGGAATTCGGCCTGCGCCAGATCACGTCCGAGCAGCTGGCCGGGCTGATGCCGGACTTGTCCGCGGCCCTGGGCCAATGCCGCTTCTACAACTGCACGCATCGGCAGGAGCCCGGCTGCGGCGTGCGCGCTGCAGCCGAAAGGGGCGAGATCAGCCCCTGGCGCATGCGCATCTACGACGAACTCTACGAAGAGCTTTCGCGCACCCGCTACTGAACGGCTGGCTAGCCCAGCACGTTGGCCAGCGACAGCAGCGCCACCAGCAGCATCCACAGCACCACCGAGCGCCAGACCAGGCCGACGACACTCTGCAGGTGCCCCGGCTGCGGTGGCAGGCCGCCGGTGGAGCCTTCGGCGCTGGCCATGCCGGCCTGCACGCCCGCGGTGAAGGTCTTGCTGCGGTCGGGCGTGACACCCGGCGCGGCCACGCCGCCCAGCTGCACGCCCACCGCCCCGGCGGCAGCCGCCAGGATCACGCCTTCGTTCGGGTACAGCCAGAGCCCGGCGTCGCGGCGCCAGCTGTTGATGGCCTCCTCGAAGTTGCCGACGACGGCAAAGCCGAACGCCGTCAGCCGCGCCGGCACATGGTCGATCAACGAAAAGAGCCGGCGCGACAGAGCGAGCAGTTCGTCGTTGGCCGGTGCGTCGAGGCTGCGCTGGCGGTAACCCCAGTAGCGGCTGGAGAACTCGGCCATGCGGTAGAGCACCGCACCCAGCGGCCCCAGCCCCAGCGCCGAGAACACGACGAACCAGAAGAAGACGCCGAAGACATGGCGGTGGGCGGCCAGCAGCGCATGTTCGATGACATGGCGCAGCAGTTCGGTGCGCGGCAGCTCGCTCGCGTCCAGATGCCGCCATTCGGAAAGCAGGCGCCGCGCCTCGGCCTCGTCGCGGCGCTCGATGGCATCGCGGATGTCGGTGTAGTAGTGGCTGAACTGGCGGAAGCCCAGGGTCAGGTAGAGCAGGCCGACGTCAAGCACCAGGGCCAGCAGCAGGCTGTACTGCACCGCGGCCAGGTAGACGGCGGTGACCAGCAGCGCCGGCACGCCCACCGAGATCCCCCAGACCACGCCCGCGTGGTGGGGCTTGCCGGCGTCGAAGTTGCGCCCGGTCCAGCGCACCCAGGCCACCAGCATGTCGTGCACCCAGTTGTCACGTGGCAGCGGCTTGAGTTGCTCGATCAGCAGGGCGAACAGGACGGCAAAAAAACTCATCGCGACCGATCATAGCGAGCGGCCCGCCGACCAGCCCCCACCCTGCGGCCGGGGCCCATCAACTGGACAGGAAGCGGTAGAGGTTGCGCAACATGGCCGCCGTCGCCCCCCAGATGAAGTATTCGCGTTGCACGCCATCCGCACCCGGCCCCTGCCAGGGCATCGACAGGAACTGGCGATCCTGCCCTTCGGCGTGGAAGACATGGCGGCGGTGGTGTGCCGGCGTCATCAGGAATTGCAGCGGCACCTCGAAGGCTTCGGCCACCTCGAAGGTATCGAGGGCCAGGACCATCGGTGGCTGCACCACGGCCACGACCGGCGTCACGACGAAATGGGTCACGGTCGTGTAGGCGGGCAGCGCACCCACCACCTGCGCCTGCTGACGCGGCAGGCCGACTTCTTCTTCGGCCTCGCGCAATGCCGTGGCAGCAGCGTCGGCATCTTCGGGCTCGCTGCGGCCGCCGGGGAAACTGATCTGCCCGGCATGGTCGCGCAGATGGTCGGTGCGGCGGGTCAGCAGCACCTGCCATCCTTGCGGGCGCGCCACCAACGCCACCAGCACGGCAGCTGCAGCGGGCTCACGTTCGGTCGCCCAGCGACCATCACCGGCAAATTCGGGGGCCCAGCGAGACGCCGCCAGGCTGTCGAAGCGCTGGCGCAGGCTCTGCACGTCCAGGCCCTGCAGGTTCAAGGCCGGCAGGTGCGCGTCTGTTCCGGCCACGGGAACGGCGCGGGGGTCGAGGATGCGCGGGCGCGTCATGCTGCGTGTTCTGTGCCTGGGGCACCAACGACAAAGCCGCCCGGGGGCGGCCTTGTCATGGCTTGCCAGTCAGGCCGTGGCCCGGTGGCGTCAGGCCAGCTTTTCCTTGATGCGTGCCGACTTGCCGCTGCGCTGACGCAGGTAGTACAGCTTGGCGCGACGCACGGCACCGCGGCGCTTCACTTCGACGCTGGCGATCAGCGGGCTGTAGCTCTGGAACGTGCGCTCCACGCCTTCGCCGTTGGAGATCTTGCGCACGATGAAGCTGCTGTTCAGGCCGCGGTTGCGCTTGGCAATGACCACGCCTTCGTAAGCCTGCACACGCTTGCGTGTGCCTTCAACGACGTTGACGTTGACGATGATGGTGTCACCGGGCGAAAAGTCCGGCAGGGTGCGGTTCAGGCGAGCGATCTCTTCCTGTTCCAGCATGGCGATGATGTTCGACACGTTTTCTCCGACTCGATCTTGCCCAGGGTGGGTGGATTGGGTGTTTGTTCTGCCGCGTGCTGGTGAACCAGTCAGGCGGCAGACCCCGGCAGAGGATCGAAAAGCCTTTGATTATAGCCCGAGGGAAGCCAGGTAGCGCTCGTCGGCCGGCTGCAGCCGGCCTGCTGCCCGCGCCTGCGCGATCAGGTCCGGGCGGCGGCGGGCGGTGGCTGCCAGCGCCTGCTCGCGTCGCCATTGGGCGATGCGGCCATGGTGTCCCGACATCAGCACGGCCGGCACGCCGACTTGCCGGTCGTCGACCCACAGTAGTTCCGGGCGGCTGTAGTGCGGGCCTTCAAGCAGGCCGTCCTCGAAGCTGTCCTGTTCGTGGGACGGCGCTGCCAGTACACCGGGCTGCAAGCGCGCCACGGCGTCCAGCAAGGCCAACGCGGGCAGTTCACCGCCCGACAGCACGAAGTCCCCCAGGCTGATTTCGTGGCTGACATGGCGGTCGATGACACGTTGGTCGATGCCCTCGTAACGGCCGCACAGCAGCACGGCGCCGGGGCCTGCGGCGAAGTCGCGCACGCGGGCCTGAGTCAGCGGCTGGCCGGTGGGCGTGAAGTTCACCACCGCCGGCATGGCGCCGCGGTCGTCGGCAATGGCCCCCAGCACCCGCAGGAGTGGCTCGGCCAGCATCACCATGCCGGGGCCGCCGCCAAAGGGGCGGTCGTCGACACGGCGGTAGGTGTCGTCGGCGAAATCGCGCAGCTGCCACAGCCGCACGTCGACTGCGCCGGTCTCGAAGGCACGCCGGGTGATGCCGTGCTTGAAGTGCGGCGCGAAGAGTTCCGGAAAAAGCGTGACGACATCGAAGCGCATGGCCGGGCCTGCGCGGTCAGTAGTCGGCTTCCCAGTCGACGGCGATGCAGCCGCCGGGCAGGTCGACGCTGTCGACGTAGGCGTCGACGAACGGGATCAGGCGCTCTTCGGCGTCAGGCGCTTCGGGCTGGATGCGCAGCACGCAGTGCGGGCCGGTCTCGATCAGGCCGACCACCTTGCCCAGGGCCAGGCCCTGACGATTGCTGACCTGCAGGCCGATCAGGTCGACCCAGTAGAACTCGCCATCATCCGGCGTCGGAAAGCTGGCGCGTGGCACGAAGATGCGGGCGCCGGCCAGGGCCTGCGCCGCGTCACGGTCATCGATGTCGTGCACGGTGGCGACGACACCCTCACCATGGTCACGCGCCTGCTTCACGCGCAGGAGCGCAGGCAAGGGCTGCGCTGCCTTGGCCCCGGGCGGGCGCGGCAGGTCGTTCGGCTGGAGAAACCAGCGCTTGGAGGAAAACAGGGCCTGGGGGTCGGCGGCGAAAGGCTTGATCTTCAAGCCCCCCTGCACGCCCCAGGCACCGATGATGCGGCCGACCTCGACGGCGTCGGCCGGCATCTGGTCCGAAGGAGCTTCCGGCCCTGCGCCTGGCAGGGCGCCCGGGGATGCTTCCGCCGGGTTGGCCGGGTTCATCGGACCGTGCTGCTTCAGGCGGCGGGAGCGGCCTTGGCCTGCTCGACCAGGCGCGCCACCGTGGGCGACAGCTGGGCGCCGACGCCGGTCCAGTGCGTGACGCGGTCCAGCGCCACACGCAGCGGCTGCTCGGCACCCGAAGCCACCGGGTTGTAGAAACCGACGCGTTCGATGAAGCGGCCGTCACGGCGCTCCCGCGAGTCAGCGACGACGATGTTGTAGAACGGGCGCTTCTTGGCGCCACCACGAGCCAGCCGGATTACGACCATGATGTGAATTTCCTGCAGTACGGTGCCTGGGCACCTGATCGCCTTGATGACTCTGCCACGGGGACACACCGGACAGGTCATCGGGTTGGGCCGCCCCTGCCGGCCGGTGGCCGCCTGTCAGGGCGGCTGCCTGGCCCGCAGGGCCTGAAGCCCGCGGCCGGCGCCGTAGATACACCCGGAGCTGCCTGAAAAAACAGTCACCCCGGGCCGACGCCGAAAACCGCGCATTCTAGACTACCGGATTGTTCCCAGGCGCCATGACATCACCACCCACCCACGTTTTGCCCGCACCCGTGCGCTATCGCTCCAAGTCACTGGCCGCCTGGCTGGCCTTGCTGGGCGGTGCGCTGGGCCTGCACCGCCTGTACCTGTACGGGCCGCGCGATGCCCTCGCCTGGGCTCACCTGCTGCCCACCGCGGTGGGTTGGGTGGGGCTGCAGCGCCTGCAGCAGCTGGGCCAGGACGATCGCCTGGCCTGGCTGCTGGTGCCTGTGCTCGGGCTGATGCTGTCGCTGGGGGCGCTGTTCGCCATCCTCTACGGCCTGACGCCCGACGAGAAGTGGGACGCCCGCCACAACCCCGGCCTGCCCGGCCGCGCCACCACCTGGGCGCCGGTACTGGCGGCGATCGCGGCGCTGCTGCTCGGTGGCGGCGTGTTCATGGGCACCATCACCTATGGCGTGCAGATGTTCTTTCAGTGGGAGCTCGGCGGCCAGTCGTCGGCCGCAGGCAGCCGCTCCAGCACCTGATCGGCCACGGCCGCCTGCTTGGCGGCCAGCCCCGGCAGGTCAGGCGCGATCTCGAGCAAAGGCCGCAGCACGAAGCCACGCTGGTGCAGCCTCGGGTGCGGCAGGGTGAGTTCCAGGGTCTGCATCACGCTGTCGCCATGGCGCAGCAGGTCCAGATCCAGCGTCCTGGGGGCATTGCGGTACGGTCGCTCACGGCCATGCGCCGCCTCGATGGCCTGCAGCGCGTGCAGCAAGGGCAGCGGCGCCAGGCCGGTATGCAGGGCGACGACGGCATTCAGGTAGTCGGGGCCGGTCGCGTCCACCGGCGCGCTGCGCCACAGTGACGAGGTCGCCTGCACGGTGGTGTCGGGCAGCGCAGCCAGGGCGCGCCAGGCGCTGACGAGGGTGGCGCGCAGCCGCGCCGGGTCGCCGCCCAGGTTGGCGCCCAGGCCCACATGGGCCGTCACCCGGCTCGTCACCCGGCTCGTCGCCATGCCGGCGCTTCAGTCGATGCGCGGGGGCGGCGACAGGTCGGGCCCATCGTCCGGGCGCTCCGTGGCATTGCCTGCACCACTGCCTGCGCCTTCCCCGGCGGGGCGCCGCCGGCGGCGCCGCCGCTTGCGGGCCGGTGCAGCGGCGGACTCGCCTGCTTCGTCTTCGGTTTCACTGGCGTCAGTCGCAACCGGCGCACCCGTGGCCACCCGGGCATCCCCAGGCTCCGCGGCTGAAACGCCGGCCACCGAAGACTTCGGTCCGGGCACCCGCCGTACCTTGGGCTGCTGCGTGGCACGCACGTCGGCGAGCAGGGCCTCGCGGTCCTCGTCGCTGCCCAGGTGGAAGTCTTCCCACCAGTCGGCCAGGTCCACCGGCACTTCGCCGGTGTCGGCGCGCAGGCGCAGGAAGTCGTAGCCGGCGCGAAAGCGCGGCTGGCTCGCGAGGCCAAGCGCGCCGCTCGGCGTGCGCCGGTCAAAACGCGGCTGCATCAGCCAGATTTCGCGCATGTCGCCGCCGAGCTTGCCGCGGCCCGAGATGTCGCCGATGCGGGCATCGAAGACCGCATCGACGGCCTGCTGCAGCGCCGGAATCGGCGCTTCGCCAGCGGCCTTCAGCACGTTCCAGCGGTCCAGCACTTCGTGCCACAAGAGGCAGGCCAGCATGAAGCTCGGCGCGACCGGGCGGTCCTCCGCGACGCGGCGGTCGGTGTCCTGCAGCGCCAGGCGCACGAATTCATCGCGCGCAGGATTCGGTTTCGGTGCAGCGAGCACGGCGTCCAGCACCGGGAAAAAGCCGCGATCCAGGCCCTGCTTCTTCAGTTCTTCGATGCTGGCCAGCGCGTGGCCGGTCTGCAGCAGCTTGACCATCTCGTCGAACAGGCGCGAGGCCGGCACATTGGCCAGCAGTGCCGCCATCTTCTTGATGGGCTTGCGTGTGGCGGGTTCGACCTCGAAGCCCAGCTTGGCCGCGAAGCGCACCACGCGCACGATGCGCACCGGGTCTTCGCGGTAGCGGGTGTCGGGGTCGCCGATCATGCGCAGCTTCTTCGCGCGGATATCGGCGATGCCGCCGTGGTAGTCCACCACGATCTGCGACACCGGGTCGTAGTACATCGCGTTGATGCTGAAGTCGCGGCGCGCGGCGTCCTCGATCTGCGGGCCCCAGACGTTGTCGCGCAGCACCCGGCCGCTGGCGTCGACGACGTGGGTCTTGTCGGCGATTTCGTTCTTGCTGGTCTTCTCGTTGCCGGCCACGGTGTCGGCGGCGGCGATGTCGAGGTAGGCGCGGAAGGTCGACACCTCGATCGTCTCGTGCTCGCGACCACGGCCGAAGACCACGTGCACCAGGCGGAACCGACGGCCGATGATGAAGGCGCGGCGAAACAGCACCTTCACCTGCTCGGGCGTGGCGTCGGTGGCGACGTCGAAGTCCTTCGGGCGCAGGCCCACCAGCAGGTCGCGCACGGCGCCGCCGACGATGTAGGCCTCGTAGCCCGCGTCCTTCAGCGTCTTCACGACACGCACGGCGTTGGCGTCGAGCAGGCTGGGGTCGATGCCGTGGTCGGCCACGGCCACTTCCACGCGGGCCCCCAAAGGCACCACGGGCGCCGCGGGCTCGGCAGCCGGTGCAGTTTCGGGGTCGCCCTTGCCCAACAGGCGGTTGATGAATTTCTTGATCATTCGAATAGCTTCAAAACGGGCCAGCCGCGTTCGCGGGCATGGCGTTCCAGCGCCGGGCTGGGGTTGGTGGCCACCGGGTGGCTCACGTGCTCGAGCAGCGGCAGGTCGTTGGTGGAATCGCTGTAAAAGGTGCTGGCCGGAAAATCGTCGATCTGGCGGCCCTGCGCCGCCAGCCAGGCCCGAACCCGAGCGATTTTCCCCTCACGGAAGGCGGGTGTGCCGGCAATGGCGCCGGTGGCGCGGCCCGCCGGGTCGCGCACCAGTTCGGTGGCGATCAGCGCGTCGATGCCGAACATCGCAGCAATCGGCCTTGTGACGAACTCGTTGGTGGCGGTCACGATCGCGAGCAGGTCGCCCTGTTCGCGATGGCTTTGCACCAGGCGCAGCGCAGCCGGGTGCAGTGCCGGCTGCACCACGCGTTCGAGGAACAGCGCCTGGGCTGCGGCCAGTTCATCGGCCCCGCGGCCACGCCAGGGGCTGGTGGCGAAATCGACATAGGCGGCCATGTCCAGGCGGCCGGCCTGGTAGTCGCCATAGAAGGCGTCGTTGCGCTGGCGATGGGTGTCGCCGTCGGCCCAGCCCAGCTGGATCAGGAATTCGCCGAAGGCGTGGTCCGAATCGGTGGGGAGCAGGGTGCCGTCCAGGTCGAAGAGCGTGAGATTCATGCGGGGGCGAGATCGGGTTCGGCCAGCAGCGCGCGCACGAGGGGCACGGTGATGTGGCGGCTGTTCACCAGGGCATAGCTGTCGAGCGCGTCGAGCAGGCGCATCAGGGTGCCCAGGTTGCGCTCGAAGCGGGTGAGCAGGTAGTCCAGCACCTCGTCGGGCAGCAGCAGGCCGCGTTCGTCGGACTGACGGCGCAGCACGGCCCGGGTTTCGGCGTCGCCCAGCGGCTGCAGGGCCAGCACATGGCCCCAGGCGAGGCGGCTTTTCAGGTCGTCGCGCAGCGGCAGGTCGACCGGTGGCAACCGGCCGGCGGTGGCCACCTGCGTGCCCTGGGCAGCGGCTTCGACAAAGAGCGCGAAGGCGGCTTGCTGCCCCGCTTCGTCAAGGCGGTCGCAGCCGTCGATGACGACCAGCTGCCAGTCGTGTGACCAGTGCCAGGGCTGCGGGGTGCCGGCGTCGAACCAGCCCACGCCATGCCCGTGTGCCTGCAGATGCTGGGTCAGCGCGCGCAACAGGTGCGTCTTGCCACTGCCAGCCGGGCCCCACAGGTACAGCGGCGCCGGCGCGCCAGCCACGTTGGTCGCGTTTTCCGCCAGTGCCAGCAACTGCGCCCGCAAGGCGCCGTTGGAGCCTGGCAGGAAGTTGTCGAACGTAGGTTCGGGCACCGGGCCGATGGCCAGGGGAAGCTGTCGCATCGCCATTCAGCGCGCCCGGCCGGTGGCCCGGGCGATGCGCGCCTGCCACGACGACAGCTGCACCCGCATGCGTTCGGCATCGTCGGCGTCGGGCCGGTGTTGGAGGTAGAGCGCCAGGTCGTCGATGGCGTCTTCCAGGCGCCCCAGCTCGCCCTGCACCAGGGCGAGGTCGCGTCGTTCGTCCCAGGCCTGCGGCAGCAGCGTCACCAGGCGTTGCAGCACCGCCACCAGGCGCGGCCGGTCGCCGACACGGCGGTGGATTTCCTTCAGGTTGCGCAGCAGCCGGGCGATGATGTCCCGCGGCTCGGCGGCCTGCAGGTACAGGCCCAGCGGCACTTCGTTTTCCCCGGTCAGGCCGAAACGGCGCCGGAAGGGCGCGAGGCGGTCTTCGAGCTCGTCGCGCGACAGCGTCTGGCCGCTGAAAGGGTCGAGGATCACCTCGCCTCGCGGCATGCGCAGCTTCACCAGGAAGTGCCCGGGAAACGACACGCCCTGGGCCTGCAGGCCGACCTGCGTGGCAATCTCGACATACAGCACCGCCAGCGTGATGGGGATGCCGCGGCGTGTCTTGAGCACCTCGTGCACGTAACTGTTGCGCCGGTCGTGGTAGTCGTTGACGTTGCCGGCGAAGCCCAGTTCGTGGAAGAAATAGGTGTTCAGCAGGCGCAGGCGCTGCAACGGGCCAGCGTCACTGGGCAGGCGCTTGCGCAGGCGCTCGGCCAGCGCGTCGATCTGGGCCAGCACACCCTGGGTGTCGAGCCGAGGCTCGTCGTCCTGGCCCACGGCCACGGCGGTTTCCGCCACCGGCAGCGTGGCGTCGTCGGCCACGAGCGCGGCGAAGTACTGCAGCGCGGTCGGCGTGGCGAAGTTCAGGGTTCCGGACATGCCAGCCAGTGTAGGTCAGCCCCGGCGCACGAACTGCCCCGGCCGCAGGCCCAGCAACGCCAGGACGCCGAAGTAGAGCAGTGCCACGCCGCCCAGCACCGCCGCCACTGCACCCACCCGCTTGGCCCATTCAGCTTGCAGCCCGACCCAGTCGATGCCCTGAGCCGCCAGCGCCAGCACCGCGCCAAGCGCGACATTCGCTACCAGCACCTGCAAGCCAAACCGGCGCCAGCCAGGCCGCGGCATGTAGACCCCGCGCTTGAGCAGGCCGCCCAACAGCAGGCCGGCGTTGACGAGCGCACCCAGGCCGATCGACAGCGCCAGCCCGGCATGGCCCAGCCAGGGCACCAGCACCAGGTTCATGGCCTGGGTGGCCAGCAGCACGCCGATGGCGATCTTCACTGGCGTGCGAATGTCCTGCCGCGCGTAGAACGCCGGCGCCAGCACCTTGATGGCCACCAGCCCCAGAAGGCCGACGCCGTAGCCCTGCAGCGCGCGAACGGTCATCGCCAGGTCGGCAGCGGTGAAGGCGCCGTAGTGGTAGAGCACCGCCACGAGGCCGGTGGGAAACAGCAGCAGAGCCAGCGCGCATGGCAGCGCCAGCAGCAGCACCAGCCGCAGGCCCCAGTCCAGCATGTCGGAGAACCCTTCGGCGTCTTGCCGCCCCTTGGCCGCCGACAGCTGTGGCAGCAGCACCACGCCCAGAGCCACGCCGAGCAGGGCGGTGGGGAATTCCATCAGCCGGTCGGCGTAGGTCAGCCAGGACACCGCGCCCACAGCCACATGGGAGGCGATCTGGGTATTGATGAGCAGCGAGATCTGCGCCACCGACACCCCCAGCAGCGCCGGCGCCATCAGCCGCAGCACCTGGCGCGTGCCCGGGTGGCGCCAGGCCCGCGCAATCGACGCCGGCAGCAGCCCGATGCGAGGCAGCCGGCCGATGGCTGCCAAGGCCGGAATCTGCACCGCGGCCTGCAGTACCCCGCCCAGCATCACGCCAGCGGCCAGGGCGAACACCGGCTCGATGCCCTCCGCCTTGAAATAGGGCGCCCCCCACCAGGCTGCGGCGATCACCGACAGGTTCAGCAGCACCGGCGTGATGGCAGGCACCGCGAAGCGCTTCCAGGTGTTCAGGATGCCTGCGGCCAGCGCCACCATCGACATGAAGCCGATGTACGGAAACATGACACGCGTCATCACCACCGCGTCGTCGAAGGCCTGCAGGCCGGAACCCATGGCCCAGACCAATGCCGGCGCGGCGGCCACACCCGCGATGCAGGTCAGCAGCAAGGCCCACGCCAGGAGAGTGGCGACGGCGTCGATCAGTTCGCCGGTGGCGGCGTCGCCGTCCTTCGCCCGAGTGGCGGCCATCAGCGGCACGAAGGCCTGCGAGAAGGCACCTTCGGCAAACAGGCGCCGGAACAGGTTCGGGATGCGGAACGCGACGTTGAAGGCGTCGGTGGCGGCGCTGGCGCCGAAGCTGGCGGCGATCAGCTGCTCACGCACCAGGCCCGTGATGCGGGACACCAGGGTCAGCAGCGAGACGGTGGAGGCGGCCTTGAGGAGGTTCAACCGCTGAAGTATAGGCGGCCGAACCAGCAGCGATTGGCAATGCGGGCGAGCCTGCTATACTCGACTGTCTTTGCTATTCACATCTCAAGCAGCAGCATGGCCACCTCGTCCAAAGCCAAGAAGAAAACCGTTCGCCTCGCCTCGGGCCGCAAGCGCGCGCGCCAGGACGTGGTGCTCAACGCCGCCAACACCTCGCTGCGCTCGCGCTTTCGCACGGTCGTGAAGAACGTCGTGAAAGCCGTTGCCAGTGGCGACAAGGCCAAGGCCACCGACACCTTCAAGTCGGCGCAGAGCGTCATCGACTCGGTCGCCGACAAGGGCGTGTTCCACAAGAACAAGGCCGCCCGCCTGAAGAGCCGCCTGTCGGCCAAGGTGAAGGCCCTGGCCCTCGCGGCCTGATTCCGCAGAGCTCCGGGCTTCCCCGGTGCCCAAGAAAGCCCGCCAACGCGGGCTTTTTGCGTTTTCAGGCTGATTCGGCGTCCACCACCTTCAGCTCGTTGTCGGCCGCGAAGTTCATCACGAAGTCCCAGGCCATCGGTTCGATGTCGCGCAAGGCCTCGTTGACCAGGACGCACTTCACGCCGTCGATGACCTGCGGCACGCAGTAGGGCGAATAGCCGATGTAGGCTGCCTTGCCGCCCAGGCCACCGGCCGGGCGGAAACTGGACATCGCACCGGCCAGCCGCTCGGCCCAGTCACTGGGCCGGAAGGTGCGTCCCTGCAGGGTGATGCCCTGGATGTAGTAGCGGCGCGGCGCGGTAGAAGTCATCAAGCTCTGTTCAGGGAAACCCCTGACATTGTGCCTTGCAGGTGCTGCGTCGCAGCATGACGGGTGACACGCCAGGCCGACCTTTAGAATTCGCGGCCCGGCATACACCCTTGCCGACTGGAAGGCCCTGCGATGAATGCTCCCGAACCCGTCAAGGCGCTCGATCGCCCTGCGCCACGCCCCATGCCTCATGTGCTGAACACCTATGGGCGCCTGCCCATCGCGCTGTCGCATGGCCGAGGCTGCTGGGTCTGGGATGTCAACGGCAAGGCCTACCTTGACGGCCTGGGCGGCATCGCCGTCAACACCCTGGGTCACGCCCACCCGAAGCTGGTGCCGGCCCTGCAGGACCAGGTGGCCAAGCTCATCCACACCAGCAATTACTACGAGATCCCGCTGCAGGAGCAACTCGCGGCCAAGCTCTGCGAGATCTCGGGCCTGGACGGCGCCTTCTTCTGCAATTCCGGCCTGGAAGCGAACGAGGCCGCACTGAAGATCGCGCGCAAGTTCGGCCACGACAAGGGCATCGACCGGCCCGAAATCATCGTCTACGAACGCGCCTTCCACGGCCGCAGCATCGCCACGCTGTCGGCCACCGGCAACCCGAAGGTGCAGGCCGGTTTCGGCCCTCTCGTCGAGGGTTTCGTGCGTGTGCCCATGAACGACCTGGCCGCGATCGAGGCCGCGGCCCGCAGCAACCCGAACATCGTTGCCGTGTTCCTGGAGACCATCCAGGGCGAAGGCGGGGTCAACCCGGCGCGCTGGGAATACCTGCAGGGCCTGCGCCAGGCCTGCAACGCCCATGACTGGCTGCTGATGCTGGACGAGGTGCAGTGCGGCATCGGCCGCACCGGCAAGTGGTTCGCCCACCAGTGGGCCGGCATCCAGCCCGACGTGATGCCGCTGGCCAAGGGCCTGGGCTCGGGCGTGCCGATCGGCGCCGTCGTCTGCGGCCCGCGGGCGCTGAACGTGCTGGGCCCAGGCAACCACGGCACCACATTCGGCGGCAACCCGCTGGCCATGCGCGCCGGCGTCGAGACGCTGCGCATCTGCGAGGAAGACGGCCTGCTCGAGAACGCGGCCCAGGTGGGCGAAGCGCTGCAGGCCGGCTTGCGCCATGAACTGGCCGGGCTGGCCGGCGTGAAGGAAGTGCGCGGCGCCGGGCTGATGATCGGCATCGAGCTCGACCGCCCCTGCGGCGTGCTGCTGGGCCGCGCGGCCGAGGCCGGGCTGATGATCAGCGTCACCGCCGACCGCGTCATCCGCCTCGTGCCGCCGCTGATCCTGACCTACGACGAGGCCGCGAAGATCGTGGCCATCCTGTGCCCGCTGGTACGCCAGTTCCTGGCCGAGCCATGAAACCGGGCTCGAGCTTGATCAAGCACTACCTTCAGTTCAAGGACCTGCGCACCGAGGAGTACGCCTACCTCTTCGAGCGCACCCGCACGATCAAGACGCGCTTCAAGAACTACGAGCGTTACCAGCCACTCGTCGACCGCACGCTGGCGATGATCTTCGAGAAGGCCAGCACCCGCACCCGCGTCAGCTTCGAGGCCGGCATGTACCAGATGGGTGGCTCGGTGCTGAACCTCACCACCGGCGACAGCCAACTCGGCCGCGCCGAACCGGTGGAGGACACCGCGCGTGTGATCAGCCGCATGGTCGACATCGTGATGATCCGCACCTTCGAGCAGGCCAAGATCGAGCGCTTTGCCGCGCACTCGCGCGTGCCTGTGATCAACGGGCTGACGAACGAATACCACCCCTGCCAGATCCTCGCGGACATCTACACCTACATCGAGCACCGCGGCAGCATCCAGGGCAAGGTGGTGGCCTGGGTGGGTGACGGCAACAACATGGCCAACACCTGGCTGCAGGCGGCCGAGACGCTGGGCTTCACGGTGCATGTCAGCACGCCTGGCGGTTACGAGGTCGACGCCGCCGTTGCCGGCATCCGCGACACGCGCTGCTACAAGGTCTTCGACCACCCGCTGCAGGCTTGCGAAGGCGCTCACCTGGTGACCACCGACGTCTGGACGAGCATGGGCTTCGAGGCCGAGAACGACGAACGCCGCAAGGCCTTCGTCGACTGGTGCGTCGACGAGGACATGATGGCCGTGGCCCAGCCCGACGCGCTCTTCATGCACTGCCTGCCCGCTCATCGCGGCGAGGAAGTCACGGCCGAAGTCATCGACGGGCCGCAGAGCGTGGTCTGGGACGAAGCCGAGAACCGCATGCACGTGCAGAAGGCGCTGATGGAGTACCTGCTGCTGGGCCGCATCGGCTGAGCCGATGGACACTGGCGCCCTGCTCGCCCTGGCGAAAGACCGCAGCCACGACCTGCTGGACGAAGCCGATCTGCGACGCGTGTACGCCACCGGGCCGGGTGTCACCTCGCTGGCCAAGGTGGTGGACCATGTGCACCCGCTGTACCGGCCCTACATCGAGGCATCGCCTTTCGCCGTGCTGGCCACCGTGAGCGAACAGGGCCTGGACATCTCGCCCCGCGGTGACGCACCCGGCTTCGTGCGCGTGGCCGACGAACACACCCTGCTGCTGCCCGACCGACGCGGCAACCAGCGCATCGACAGCCTGCGCAACATCGCGCGCGACCCTCGTGTCGCGCTGCTCTTCCTGGTACCGGGTGCGGGCGAGGCCTTGCGCGTGAACGGGCGGGCACGCATCAGCGCTTCGCCAGCGCTGTGCGCCGAGTTCGTGGTCAGCGGCCAGGCACCTGCTTCGGTGCTGGTGATCGCGGTCGACAGCGTCTTCTTCCAGTGCGCCAGGGCGATCAAGCGCTCGAAGCTCTGGGCGGCGGCCCTGCCCCCGGCCTACCTGCCAACACCCGGCGCCATCCTCGAATGCCTGAGTCAGGCGGAAGTCGACGGCGACGCCTACGACACCGCGCTGCAGGCGCGGCAGCAGGCCACGCTGTACTGACGGCACCGCGCAGGCGCGTCAGTCGCCCCGCACCACACCTTCGCGCCGCGGGTCGGCGCCGCCGAACCAGCCATCCGGCGTGCGCTGGATGCCGTGCAGCCCGCTGGGCAGTTCGACTTCGAGCACGCGGTGGCCAAGGCCCCGCAGGGCTTCGACGGTCGCAGCGGGAAATCGGCCCTTTTCCAGCAACACCGGCCCGCCCGGATCCGCCGCATGGGCGCCGTCGATCGCACGCTGCACGTCCTGCCCACCCACCAGCGTGGCCAGCAGGGTGCGCGTCACGAAGTGCGGGATCAGCGGGCCACCCGGCGAACCCAGCACCAGCAGCAACTGGCCGCTCTGGCGGTCGAACACCAGCGTGGGCGCCATGCTCGAGCGTGGCCGCTTGCCCGGCTGCAGCCGGTTGGCCACCGGGCGGCCCTGGGCGTCGGCCGGGACAAAGCTGAAGTCGGTGAGCTGGTTGTTCAGGATGTAGCCTCCCGTCAGGCCCGTGCCGCCGTCGGCCAGCATGCGGGCACCGAAGGCGGCCTCGACGCTGGTGGTCAAGGCCAAGGCCTGGCCGCGCTCGTCGACGATGCTGACGTGGCTGGTGCCATGTTCGGGCTGTTCGGGCATCGGCGCCTGGGCCAGGCTCGGGTCGGCCGCGCCGGCCGGCTGGCCGGCCTCGACCGTCGGCATGCGCGCCGGGCCCAGCAGGCCGGCGCGCTGGCGCAGGTAGTCGGCGCCCAGCAGACTGCGCCAGTCGCCCGCCGGCGCGGGCACGAACGCAGGGTCGGCCACATAACGAGCGCGGTCGGCCCAGGCCAGACGGCCGGCCTCGACATACAGATGCAGCGGACCCGGCCCTGCCGCCACGGGCGCGGCAAGCGCGGCCACCGCCCCGTGGGCAGCGGCAACCGGTGCAGCGTCCAGCAGCCCCAGCAACTGCATCATCGCCAGATGCCCGCTGGAAGGCGGCGGGAACCCGCACACCCGCCAATGCGCCCGCCAGTCGGTACACATCGCTTCTCGGCGAATCGGGCTGTAGCCCGCAAGATCGGCCAGCGTCATCGCGCCCGGCACCGGGTGCGAACGCACACGCGCCACGAGGTCGGCCGCGATCGGGCCCTGTTGCATCGCCACACCGCCCTGCGCGGCCACCGCCCGCAGCACGGCTGCCAGGGCCGGGTTGCGCAGGCGGTGTCCCACCGGGTGCGCCTGCCCGTCGGCGCCGTAGAAGTAGGCCCGGGCCTGCGCGTCCTGACGCAGCTGCACGTTGGTCCGCAGCAGCGTGTGCAGCCGTTCGCCGATCAGGAAGCCTTCGTCGGCGAGCCGGATCGCGGGTTCGAACAAGCTCGCCCAGGGCAGCCGGCCATGCAGGCGGTGCGCCGATTCCAGCATCGGCAGCACACCGGGAACGCCGACAGCGCGACCGCCCGCCACCGCCTCGGCCGCCGACACCGGTGTGCCGTCGGCACGCAGGAAGGCGCGCGGGTCGGCCGCGGCGGGCGCGGTTTCGCGGCCGTCCCAGGCCTGCACGTCACGCCCGTCCCAGTGCAGCAGGAAGGCGCCGCCGCCGATACCGCTGGACTGCGGTTCCACCAGCGTCAGCACGGCTTGAACGGCTACCGCGGCGTCGATCGCAGCGCCACCCGCCCGCAGCATGGCCAGGCCGGCCTCCGCGGCCAGCGGGTGGGCGGCGGCCACGCCCTGGCGCCTGAAGACCCAGCCGGGCTTGGCCTGGGTGCGGCTGGCGCCTTCGGCAGCGAAGTTCGCCGCCGGGGCGGGCGGCGCTACGGGGGTCGTCGGCGCCGTTGCGCAAGCAGCCAGGCCGAGCAACAGGCCGGCAGCCAGCAGCTTCATGCCGCGGCTACATCAACAGCTTGACGCCGGTCTTGGCCTGCAGTTCTTCGGCCGTCACCCCGGGGGCCATCTCGACCACCTTCAGGCCCTGCGGCGTCACGTTCATCACCGCCAGGTCGGTGACGATCTGGTTGACCACCGCCACGCCGGTCAGCGGCAAGGTGCACTTCGGCAGGATCTTCAGGTCGTGGCCGCCGTCCTTCTTGCGCGCCACATGCTCCATCAGTACGATGACCCGGGCCACGCCGGCCACCAAGTCCATGGCGCCGCCCATGCCCTTGACCATCTTGCCCGGGATCATCCAGTTCGCCAGGTCGCCGTGTTCGCTGACCTGCATGGCGCCCAGGATCGACAGGTCGATCTTGCCGCCGCGGATCATCGCGAAGCTCTCGTGGCTGCCGAAGATGCTGGTGCCGGGCAGCGTCGTCACGGTCTGCTTGCCGGCGTTGATGAGGTCGGCGTCGACTTCGTCTTCGGTCGGGAACGGGCCGATGCCGAGCATGCCGTTCTCGCTTTGCAGCCAGACCTCGATGTCGGGGCTGACGAAGTTCGCCACCAGCGTCGGCAGGCCGATGCCCAGGTTGACGTAGAAGCCGTCTTGCAGTTCGAGGGCCGCGCGGGCGGCCATCTGGTCGTGGGTCCAGGCCATGGTCAGGCTCCCGCTTTCTCGGTCAGGGTGCGCTTCTCGATGCGCTTTTCAGGGTGGGCATTCAGCACGATGCGGTCGATGTAGATGCCGGGCAGGTGCACGGCGTCGGGGTCGATCTCGCCCTTCTTCACGATCTCTTCCACCTCGACGATGGTGATCTTGCCGGCCATCGCCGCCGCCGGGTTGAAGTTGCGCGCCGTCAGCCGGAACACCAGGTTGCCCGATTCATCGGCCTTCCAGGCCTTCACCAGCGAAACATCGGGCACCAGCGAGCGTTCCATCACGTAGGTATGGCCGTCGAATTCGCGCAACTCCTTGCCCTCGGCCACCATCGTGCCGACGCCGGTGCGCGTGAAGAAGGCCGGAATGCCTGCGCCACCAGCCCGCAGCTTTTCGGCCAGCGTGCCCTGGGGCGTGAACTCCAGCTCGAGTTCGCCGGCCAGGTACTGGCGCTCGAATTCCTTGTTCTCGCCGACATAGCTGCTGATCATCTTCCTGATCTGCCGCGTCACGAGCAGCTGGCCCAGGCCGAAGCCGTCGACACCGGCGTTGTTGCTGATGACGGTGAGGTCCTTCACGCCGCTGTCGCGCAGCGCGGCGATCAGGGCTTCAGGGATGCCGCACAGGCCAAAGCCACCGACGGCGAGCATCTGCCCGTCCTTCACGATGCCGGCCAGCGCAGCGGCGGCACTGGGGTAGACCTTCTTCATTGGGTAGGGGCTCCGCAGCGAACGGAGTAAGCTTGTTGTGGATGGCCGCAAGCGTACACCGCTGGCGCGGCCCCACCCCGGCCCAGCAGCGGCGCCCCGGCCAACCCGGTGCCGCGTGCAGCACAGCCCTCGAGGCGGCGCCCCATACCATGGGCGGGGAGCCGCTCCACGACCGCGGCCTAGCATTTCGATGCAACCCCGCACTGGCCCGATGCTTTGTCGTTCCCGCGTGCACGGGGCCGAACTCAAAGGCATGGCATGGAGCCGCTGAAGCACAGCTTCGACACGATCACCGCGTTCTTCGGCAGTTTCCTCGGCCCGTTTGCGCCCCGTTTGCTGGCGGCACTGGCCATCATCGCCGCTGCCTGGCTGGGCGCTCGGCTGGTGCGTCTGGCAGCGCAACGCGCCTGGGACCGTGCCGGGCTCGACGTGCGACTGCACAGTGAAGGCCTGGGCGCCACGCTGGCCGGCGTGGCCTCGGCGGCAGTCTGGCTGCTGGCCCTGCCGGCGCTGTTGGGCACGCTGGAACTCGACGGACTGCTGGCGCCCGTCAACGCCATGCTGTCGCGGCTGATGGCCTTCATTCCGAACCTGCTGGGCAGTGCTGTCGTACTCGGCGTGGGCGTGCTTCTGGCGCGCATCGTGCGCCAGATCGTTGGCGG
The DNA here is from genome assembly GCA_022842595.1 of Rubrivivax sp. Taxonomy (GTDB): domain Bacteria; phylum Pseudomonadota; class Gammaproteobacteria; order Burkholderiales; family Burkholderiaceae_C; genus Rubrivivax. The sequence continues at coordinate 34,946 of JALHPF010000012.1, read as the reverse complement.
GCTGCTGCGTGCCGCCGGTTCGGAAAAAGCCGCCGCCCGCATGGGCCTGGCGCAGGCGCTGGGCGAAGGCGGCCTGGCGGGCCTGGCCGGCACGGTGATCTATGTGCTGATCCTGCTGCCCACGTTGGTGGCCGCGCTGCAGCCCCTGGGGCTGGATGCGCTGACGCAGCCGCTTTCCAAGCTGCTCGAAACCGTGACGGCACTGATCCCGCGGCTCATCTCTGCGGCCATCGTCGTGGGCGTGGCCGTGCTCATCGGTCGCGCCCTGGCCAGCCTGGCCAGCGCCATTCTGTCGGGGCTGGGCCTGGACACCTTGCCCGAAAAGCTGGGCGCCGCGCCACTGCAACTGGCCGGGCGTTCGCTGTCTGAACTGGCCGGTACGGTAGTGATGGTGGCCGTGGTGACGGTGGCTGTCACCCAGGCCAGCGAGATTCTGGGCCTGCCGATCCTGACCGAGATGGTCGCCACCCTGGGCGCCACCATGGCCCGGCTCGCCGTGGCCCTGGTCCTGCTGGTGGCCGGGCTCTTCCTGGCGTCGATGGCTGCACGGTCGCTGTTGGCCAGCGGCCTGCGCAACGCGCGGCTGCTGGCCGGCGGTGCGCGCTTCGCCATCCTGTTCTTCGCCAGCGCACTGGCGCTGCGCCAGGCCGGGCTGCCGGCCGAGATCGTGAGCATCGCCTTCGGTGCCGTGGTTGGCGCGCTGGCCATCGGCGTCGGCGTCGCCCTGGGTGTGGGCGGGCGCCATGCGGCAGCGCGCGTGGTCGACAGCGTCGTCGATTCGTTCGAGCTGCCGGCGGCCCTGGACGCCAGCTCCGGGGCCGAAGCGCAAACGACGCCGTCGCCGGCGACAGCGTCGACGAACGCCCCACCCGCGGCCTGAGCACGACCGCCGCCCGATGCGCCCCGCTCAGCACCTGTTCGACCGCCTGCACCTGCCTGGCCAGGTGTTGCTGGTGGGCGCTGTGCTGAGCCTGGCGACGGCAGCTTTGCTGGGCAGCTCGGACGCCCACGCCAGCGCCACCGCCTGGTGGGCGCTGGGCTCCGGCTCGCTGACCACTGCGGCTGCCGCTGCGCTGGCGCTGCGTTCGATGCGTGCCACCAACGACATCACCCAGGCCGCACGGCTGATCGCCCGTGACGACAACGCGCAGACGCAGATGCCGTACAAGTCGCCGACAGCCGAACTGCACGACGCCACCACCGCCCTGCGCCGCATGGTCGAATCCGCGCGCCAGCGCCAGCAGGCGCTGGAGGCACGCAACGCGGCGCTGGCCGTGAAGCTGCATTCGCGCACCAAGGAACTGACTTCGATCCAGGACCTGTCGATCGGCCTGGCGCAGCAAGGCGACATCGGTGCGCTCGTCACCGAGGCCCTGGGTGCGCTGGAGCAGACCATCGACTACAACAGCGCCTCGGTGTGGGCACGTGAAGACCTGGAACCCAAGCGGCCGGTGGTGCTGATGGGTTACCGCAGCCACGACGCGGGCCTCGGCGAACTGGCGCTGTCCGACCTGGCCGGCCTGCGCCTTTCGCGTGCCAACATGCAGCGCTACGAGCAGATCGAAGCCGATGGCCTGCCGCTCGTCGAAAACCAGCCCCGCCAGGGCCTGCTGTCATGGCTGTGGGAAATGGTCACAGACGATGCCCGCACGTCGGCGCTCTATCGCAACACCCGGGCCTGGATGGCGGTGCCGTTGAAGGTGCGCGAGCAGGTGCTCGGGGTGCTGCGGGTGGACCATGGCGAGGCCGGCCATTTCGACGAACAACGAGCGCGGCTGCTGCAGGCCGTGGCCAGCCAGACGGCCCTGGCCATGCGCCATGCCCACCTGCTGGCGCGCGAAAGAGACATCGCCGTCATGACCGAGCGCAACCGCATCGCCCGCGAGCTGCACGACGCCGTGTCGCAAACGCTTTTTGCGGCCAACCTGCTGGCCGGCACGCTGGCCCGTGCCGAAGGCCTGGATGCCGACATCCGGCAGAAGGCCCAGACACTGGAAAAGCTGAACCGCAGTGCCTTGGCCGAAATGCGCATGCTGATGTTCGAACTGCGCCCCGACGCGCTGCAGGCAGCGCGCCTGACGGACCTGCTGCAGCAGGCCGTGGAAGCCCTGGCCGGACGCAGCGAGATCGAGACCAGCGTGCAGCTGCAGGCCGGCGATGGCCCGCCCCCGGCTCAGCGTGTGCAGCTCTACCGCATTGCTCAGGAAGCCCTGTCGAACGTCGCCCGCCACAGCGGCGCCAGCCACGTGCACCTGGCCTGGACGCTGCCCGAACCCGGCCGCGGCCGCTTGCGCATCAGCGACGACGGCTGCGGCTTCGACCTCGAAGGCGACCGACACGGCCACTTCGGCGTCGACAACATGCGCGAACGCGCCACCGAACTCGGCGCAAGCTTCAGCGTCGCCAGCACGCCCGGCGAGGGCACCCACATCGAACTTGAACTGAGCTGGGAGGCTCCCTGACACCATGGCCAACGAATCACTGAGAACCACCATCCGCGTCTTCGTTGTCGACGACCACCCGATGATCCGCCACGGCCTGGCCGCCATGGTCCAGGCCGAACGTGAACTGCACTGGGTCGGTGACGCGTCCACAGGCGAGGACGCCGTGCGCCTGGCGCCCGCGCTCAAGCCCGATGTCGTGCTGATGGACCTGGTGATGCCGCAGATGGACGGCATTGCCGCCATCTCGGCCCTGCGCCCGCTGCTGCCGGCTACCCGCTTCATCGTGCTGACGAGCCTGCTGGAACCTTCGGAAGTGAAGCGCGCGCTCGACGCCGGGGCCTCCAGCTTCCTGTTGAAGAACGCTTCGGCGCAGGAACTCATCACCGTCATCCGCGCCACCGCCTCGGGCCACCGCGTGCTGGCCCCGGAAGTGACGGATGCGCTGATCGCCGGCGAACGGCGCAACAGCCCCGGCACCGACCTGACCCAGCGCGAACGCGAGCTGCTGGCGTTGATGGCACGCGGCCTGAGCAACCAGGAAATCAGCAACCGGCTTGCCATCGCCATGCCGACCGTGAAGTTCCACGTCACCAACATCCTGGCCAAGCTGCACGCCGACAACCGCACGGAGGCGGTGCTGACGGCGCTGAAACACAAGCTGGTGATGTTGGACTGACATGGCCGACACCACTGCTTACAACTATTCGGCCGCTACGAAACCAAAGGCTAGGTTCAACCCAACCCGCAGACGGTGACAACTCGACGCCTGAGCCCCAGCATCCTGAGAACGATTGCACAAACTGAGGAGAAATGAGATGACGGGGTACTTCCAGCTGATCGAGGGCGACGACGGCGCATTCATGTTCACCCTTCGTGCCGGCAACCACGAAACCGTGCTCACGAGCCGTGTGTTCTGGTCGCGCCAGGCGGCACTGGACGCTGTCTCGATGCTGGGAAGGCAGTCGCAACGCTCCGAGTGCTATGTGCGCCACACCGACCCCGATGGCCGGCAGTGGTTCGAGGTGCTCGACGAAGCCCAGCACACGCTGGGTCGCAGCGAGCCCTACGCCAGCCGGTCCGGCCTGGCTGCGGGCATGGCCTCGGTCAAGCGCAACAGCGCTGCCACGATCTTCCGCGGGCTGGTGCGCCGCGCCAACGTGGGCCATCTGGCCGCCGGCTTCCGCCGACCGCTGGCCAGCCAGCTCGCGCTGTCCGAAAGCTGAACCGGGGGCGGCCCGCCTGGCCGGCACAATGCCGGCCATGATCACCCTGCACCATCTCGAAAACTCCCGCTCGCAGCGCGTGCTCTGGCTGCTGGAGGAACTGGGCGTGCCCTACCAGGTTCAACGCTACGCCCGCGACCCGAAGACGATGCTCGCCCCGCCCGAACTGGCACGGGTGCACCCGCTGGGCAAGTCGCCAGTCATCACCGACGACTCGCCTGGCGGCAAAAAAGACGAAACGGTGACTGTGGCCGAGTCCGGCGCGATCGTTGAATACCTGGTCGACACCTACGGCGCGGGCCGGCTGCGGCCGCCTGCAGCCACCCCCGAGGCGCGGCGTTACACCTACTGGCTGCACTTCGCCGAAGGCACCGCGATGCCGCCCTTGCTGATGAAGCTGGTGTTCGACAAGGTGCGCAGCGCCCCGGTGCCGTTTTTCATCAAGCCCGTCGTCAAGGGCGTGGCCGACAAGGTGATGAGCAGCTTCATCGCGCCGAACATCACCCGGCAGCTCGACTACATGGAAACCGAACTCGCCAGCCGCCCCTGGTTTGCCGGCCCGGAATTCACGGCTGCGGACATCCAGATGAGCTTCCCGCTGGAAGCCGCAGCGGCCCGCGCCGGGCTCAACGCCTCGCGACCGCGCCTGATGGACTGGCTGGCGCGCATCCACGCCCGCCCGGCCTACCAGCGCGCCCTGGCGGCCGGCGGGCCCTACTCGATCCTGGACTGAGCGTTCACGGCGATGCGGGCACCACGCGCAGCACGCGGCCGCCGGCGCTGTCCGTAAGCAGGTAGATCGCGCCGTCAGGGCCGGCACGCACGTCGCGGATGCGTTCGCCAAGCTCCCGGAACAGCAATTCCTGCGCCCCGGGCACGCCGCCAGCCATCGGCACGCGCCGGACACTGCGCTCCTTCAGCGCCGCCACGAACAAGCTGCCACGCCAGGCCGGAAACAGCGCGCCGTCGTACCAGGCCAGGCCGGCGGGTGCGATCGACGGCGTCCATTCCACCAGCGGCGGCACGATGCCTGGCAGGCTGCGATAGGGCGTGATGCGGGCGTAGGTGTAGTCGATGCCGCCGGTGGTGACAGGCCAGCCGTAGTTGCCGCCGGCCACGACGCGGTTCAGCTCGTCGCCGCCACGCGAGCCATGTTCATGCGCATACAAGACCGCGCCCACCGCCACCAGGCCCTGCGGGTTGCGGTGGCCGATGCTGTAGATCTCGGGGCGGGCCCCCATGCGCTGAAGGAAGGGGTTGTCGGCTGGCACGGTTCCGTCGGCGGCTATTCGCATCAGCTTGCCCAGGTGGGTGTGCAGGCGTTGCGCGTCGGTGCGTTCGAGGTTGCCGTCACCCATGCCCAGCACCAGGCTGCCGTCGGCCAGCCAGGCCATCCGGCCGCCGAAGTGCTGGGTGTCGGTCTTGGCCGGTTGCGAGGTGAAGATCGGCTGCACATCGATCAGCCGCGTGCCGTCGAAACGTGCACGGACCACGCGCAGATGGTTTTCAGCCACCGTGCCATGGGCCAGCGACAGGTAGACCCAGCCGTTGTCGGCGAACCGGGGGTGCAGCAGCACGTCGAAGAGCCCGGCCTGGCCCCTGGACAGGACGCCCGGCACGCCGGCCACCGGCTCGGCACGCAGCTGCGGGCGGCCGTCGTCGCCCGGCTCGATCAGGCGCAGCCGGCCCGGGCGTTCAGTCACCAGCATGCGGCCGCCGGGCAGGAAGGCCAGCGACCAGGGATGGTCCAGCCCGCTCGCCACGGTTTCCACGCGGTAGGGCTCAGCGCGTGCCGACAGCACCACGGCCAGTGCGCCTACAAGGAAAACACTCAGATATCGCATCATCGGCCCAGTATGAGACAGCGCGCCGCCAGCGATTCCCCACGCCGACCCTGGTCACAGCATCTGCTCGCCTTGCTGCTGGCCTGGGTGCTGGCCGTGGCCTGGGGTTCGCTGGTGCAGACCCAGTTCAACCTCCAGGCGCTGTCGGGCCTGGGCGTCGACGTGCCCGCCGGCGTGCGCGCCCAGACGACCTGGCAGGACCTGCTGGGCTTCGGCCCGGTCTACGCCGGGATCGTGGCCGCGGGCTGGTTGCCGTCATTGGCCGCGGCCGCTTTCCTGGCGCGACGCGCACCGGCCTGGCGCGCAGCGCTGCTGGCCGCCGCCGCCGGCATCGGCCTGGTGGCTGCGGTGCGCGCTGTCGACTTCGTCGCCCCGATGCCGGTGTTCATCGACGCCACGCGCAGTCTCACCGGGCTGCTGGCCATGGCCGCCGGGGCGGTGGTGGCGGGCATGGGCTACGCCACCCTGACTCGCCCACCGGCATGAGCACGGAGACGGCGGCGCCGCCCTTGATCGTCGTCTTCAACGTCAATTCCGGCCAGGGCCGGGCCGACGAGGTCCGCCAGACGTTGAAGAAAGGCTGCGCCGAAGCCGGCCGCACACTGGAGCTGCTGCTGGTGGACGACCCGAAACAGCTCGCCGCCATTGCCCGGCAGGCGGTCGAACGTGCCCGGGAATGTGGCGGCATCGTCGTTGCCGCCGGTGGCGACGGCACGATCAACGCTGTCGCGCAGGCCGTGCTCGGCAGCGGCTGCCCGTTCGGCGTGCTGCCGCAAGGCACCTTCAACTACTTCAGCCGCACCCACGGCATTCCCGCGGACACCACCGAAGCCCTGCAAGTGCTGCTGGCCGGCCACCATCAGCCGGCACAGGTGGGGCGCGTGGGTGACCGCGTCTTCCTCGTCAACGCCAGTCTCGGCCTCTACCCGCAGCTGCTGGAAGACCGGGAGGCCTGGAAACGCCAGTTCGGGCGCAGCCGCGTCGTGGCCTTCTGGGCCGGACTGGTCACCCTGCTGCGTGGCCACCAAAGCCTGCGGCTGACGGTCGAAGCCCAGGGCCAGGAACGCGAGCTGCGCACGCCCACGCTCTTCGTCGGCAACAACGCGCTGCAGATGGAGCAGCTGGGCTTTCCCGAAGCCAGTGCCATCGACGCCGGCATGCTGGCGGCGATTGCGCTGCGCCCGGTGGGCCGGCTGAAGATGCTGGGCCTGCTGCTGCACGGCGCACTCGGCCGGCTGGGCGAGGCCGACGGCCTGGTGCACATCGGCACGCCGCGCCTGGTCGTGCGCCCGCGGCGCCGCCTGGGTGCGCTGCGCGGCCAGCGCATCAAGGTCGCGACCGACGGCGAAATCAACTGGATGCGACTGCCACTCACCTTCGAAGTGGCCGGGCAGGCGCTGGACCTGCTGCGCCCGCCCACCCCCGCACCCGAACGGGTGGCCGCTGCGGGCACGGCAGAGGCGCCAGCGTGAGCCTGCTGCTGCAGGTGTCCGACCCGCACTTCGGCACCGAGCGTCCTTGGGTTGTCGAAGCCCTGGTGCGGCTGGCCCACGCGCTGCGGCCCGACTTCCTGCTGCTGTCGGGCGACATCACGCAGCGCGCCACCGCCGCGCAGTTCGCGGCCGCACGGGCCTTCGTCGAGCGCCTGGACGTGCCACGCTGGCTGGCGGTGCCGGGCAACCACGACATTCCGCTGTGGCACCTGCCGCTGCGGCTGTGGCGCCCCTACGCCCGCTACCGCGCTGCATTCGGCCATGACCTGGAAAAGTCAGCGGAAACCGACGACCTCCTGCTGCTGGCGGTGAACACCACCCGCCCCTGGCGCCACGAGGACGGCGAGGTGTCCCTACAGCAGGTAGACCGTATCGCAGCACGCCTGGCCGCGGCGCGCACCGGGCAGCGGCGCATCGTCATGGTCCATCAGCCGGTGCTGGTGACGCGCCCGGAAGACAGGAAGAACCTGCTGCACGGCCATCAACTGGCCCTGCAACGTTGGGGCGAGGCCGGCGTCGACCTGGTCGTCGGCGGGCACATCCACCTGCCCTTCGTGCGGCCGCTGCCGCACGGCGGCTGGGCGGTACAGGCCGGCACGGCCGTCAGCCATCGCGTGCGCGGCGAGGCTGGCAACTCGGTCAACCTGATCCGCATCGACGGCGCCGCGGTGGAACGCGCCACCGTGGAACGCTGGGACCACGACGCTGCGCTGGACAGCTTCGTCCAGCGCGACACCTACGTGCTCAGGCGCTGACGCTGGGAACGATGAGGGCGCGCATCCAGTCGGGCAAGGGCACCGACTTCTGCGCCTGGAAGTCGATCCACACCGTCTTGCTGCCGCCTTCGGCATAGATCACGCCGGGCTCGTCGGTTCGTTCCAGCGTGATGTAGGTGTCGAAGCTGCTGCGTCCGGGGTTGGCCACGTAGTGCCGCGCCAGCACCTCACCCGGAAACTCGAGCTGGCGGATGAAGTTGCAGAAGGCGTTGACGATCACCGGCCCGCTGCCGGCCGGGTCAGGCGGGCCGCCGACGCGGTACAGCCATTCCAGGCGCGCCGTTTCCATGTAGCGGAAGTAGATGGTGTTGTTGACATGGCCCATCGCGTCCATGTCGCCCCAGCGGATGGGGATCACCATCTCGTGGGTCAGCTTCTTGTCGGCGGGCAGTTCGAAGCGCATCGCCGTTCAGGCCACGCCGAGTTCGTGCGCCATGCGCTGCACCAGGGCTTTGAGCTCGGCCAGTTCGGCGGCCATGCGCGCCTGCTCGGCCTTCAGCGCGGCGAGCTCGCCCATCGCCACACTCGCCACGCCGGCGGTCTCGGCGCTGTCGGCCAGGCGCTGCGGGCTGCCGGCGGTGTCCAGCGGCACCTCGCCGCACAGCAGGTGGGCCCAGCGCGGCTCACGTGCGCCCGGCGCCCGGTTCAGCCGCACCACTCGCGCCGGTTCCTTGGTCGCCAGTTCGTCGAGGAAGCCTTCCACCGCCGAGATGTCGGCGAAGCGGTGCAGGCGTTCGCTGTTCTGGCGCAGTTCGGCCGATGTCTGCGGGCCGCGCAGCATCAGCACCGCCAGCAGCGCCACCGACTGCCGTGGCAGCCGCGTCACGGCGGCCATGTTCTGTTCGTACTTGACGACGCGGCTGCTCGAGCCCTCGAACACCAGGCTCAGTGTCTTCAGGCCGTCGACGGCGGTCTGCACCTCGGCGTCGGTGGCCTCGATGACCGGCCAACGCGCCGTCTTCTGGTTGCAGCCGGCCACCAGCGCATTCAGCGACAGTGGGTAGGTGTCGGGCACGGTGGCCTGCTTCTCGATCAGCACGCCCAGCACCCGGGCTTCCAGTGGCGTGAGCGCGCGCATGGCGGCGGCCTAGATGCCGAAGCCGTCGTCGGCGGCGATGACCGCGCCGTTGACGAAGTGGCTTTCCTTCGCGCACAGCATCATCAGCACCGCGTCCAGGTCTTCAGGCTTGCCCAGGCGCTTGCGCGGCAGCATCTGCACCAGCTTCTGGCCGGCTTCGGTCTGCCAGTGGTGGTGGTTGATCTCGGTGTCGATGTAGCCCGGGCACAGCGCGTTGACGTTGATGCCATGGCGGCCCCATTCCAGCGCCATCGACTTGGTCATGTGGATGACGGCGGCCTTGCTCATGCTGTACACGCCGATCTGCGACAGCACCTTCAGCCCGGCCATCGACGCCACGTTGACGATGCGACCGCCGGCATAGGTGCCCGGCAGCTCGCCCTTGCTGCGCGCGATCATGCGCCGGGCCACGGCCTGGGCCACGAAGAAGGCGCCGCGGGTGTTGGTGTTCATGACCTCGTCATAGTCCTCGGGCCGCACGTCCACCAGCTTCTGCGTGGTGCTGACGCCGGAGTTGTTGACGAGGATGTCGATGGCGCCCATCTCGGTTTCGGCATGGGCCACGGCGGCCTGGATGCTGACGGGGTCGGTCACGTCCAGGCCGACGACGTGGGCGTCGCCACCGGCGGCCTCGATCTCGGCGCGCAGGGTCTTCAGCCGCTCGATGCGGCGGGCCGCCAGCACCACCCCGGCACCGGCCCGCGCCAGCACCTTGGCGAACTGTTCACCCAGGCCGCTGGACGCGCCGGTGATGAAGGCCACGCGCCCGGAAAGATCGATCTGATATGCCATGCTTTACCTCGTAGAAACGCCCGCCACAACCATCTGGCACGATAGCACGCAGCCCCCTGCCGCCGCAGCCTGCAAATGCCCCGCAAGCCAGGCGCACGCGCCCTGGTGGGGCATCATCGGCCGCACATGCTGAAGATCAATGACCTGGGCAAGGCCTTTGCCGACACACCGGTGTTCAACGGCGTATCGCTGCACCTGCGCGCCGGTGAATTCGTGGCGCTGCTGGGTGAGTCCGGCGTCGGCAAGAGCACGCTGCTGAACTGCATCGCCGGGCTCGAACGGCCCGACCACGGCAGCGTGCACATCGCCGGCACCGACCTGGCCACGCTCGACGACGACGGCTGCGCGCGGCTGCGGCGCCGCCACATCGGCTTCGTGTTCCAGGCCTTCCACGTGCTGCCGCACCTGAGCGTGGCCGACAACGTGGGCCTGCCGCTGCGCCTGCTGGGCCGGCCCGACGATGCCCGCGTGCAGGCCCTGCTGGACACCGTGGGCCTGGCCGGGCTGGGCGCGCGGCTGCCGGCGCAGCTGTCGGGCGGGCAGTTGCAGCGGGTGGCGATCGCCCGCGCCGTGGTCCACGCACCCGGGCTGCTGCTGGCCGACGAGCCCACCGGCAATCTCGACCCGGGCACGGCTGAAAGGGTGCTCTCGGTGCTGCAGGCGCAGGTGCGGCAGACGGGCGCGGCCTGCCTTCTGGTGACGCACTCGGCCGCCGCCGCGGCGCGCGCCGACCGCGTGCTGCGGCTCTCGCCCGACGGCGTGCGGGCGTCCGAAGCCACCAGCGTGGCATGACGCGCACCGCCGCCGGCCCGCCCTTGCCTGCCACCACCGACGGCGCCACGCCGGCCCCCGGCTGGCGCCTGGCTTGGGCGCTGATGCTGCCGCTGATGGCCCGCGAATGGCGCCATCACCCGTGGCGCCATGGCGTGGCGCTGCTGGCGGTGGCGCTGGGCGTGGCGCTGGCCTATTCGGTTCATCTCATCAACAGCTCGGCGCTGGCCGAGTTCTCGTCGGCCGTGCGCGCCGCCAATGGCGAGCCCGACCTCACGCTGCGCGCGCCGCTGGCCGCACTGAACGGCCAGCCCGGCTTCGACGACGCGCTCTTCGACCGCGTCGCCACCGACCCCGGCGTGCAACTGGCCAGCCCGGTGCTGGAAGTCGACACCTATGCCCAGGCCGCCGACGGCAAGCGCGTGGGTGTGCGCGTGCTCGGGCTGGATGCGCTGCGCGTGGCCGCCGTTGCACCGAACCTGCTGCCGCGGGCCCGCGAAGGTGAAGCCAACCTCGCCTTCCTGGACCCGCAGGCCGCCTTCCCCAACCCCGCCGCGCGCGACCGGCTGAAGCTGGCCGACGGCGCCGCGCTGCTGCTGCAGTCGGGCCCGGCCTGGCAGCACTGGCGCGTGGCCGGCACCGTGCCCGCTGGCGGCACGCCGCTGGTGGTGATGGACATCGCCGCGGCGCAGGCGCAGTTCGGCCTGGCCGGAAGGCTGTCGCGCATCGACCTGCGTCTGGTGCCGGGCACCGAACGCGCGGCCTTGCTCGCGCGGCTGCAGCTGCCCGCCGGCGTGCAGGCGGTGGCCCCGGACGACGCCGAGCAGCGCGTGTCCAACCTCAGCCGCGCCTACCGCGTGAACCTCACCGTGCTGGCATTGGTGGCACTGTTCGTCGGCGCCTTCCTGGTGTTCTCGGTGGTGGCGCTGTCGGTGGCCCAGCGCACGCCCGGCTTTGCACTGCTGGGTGTGCTGGGCATGACGGCACGTGAACGCCGCGTGCTGGTGCTGGGCGAATGCGCGGCCATGGGCCTGGCCGGCAGTGCGCTGGGGCTGGCGCTGGGGGCGGGCATGGCCTGGGGCGCGCTGCGCTTCATGGCCGGCGACCTGGGCGGCGGCTACTTCCCGGGCATCACGCCCAGCCTGCAGTGGGGTTGGGTGTCGGCACTTGTCTTTCTGGTGCTGGGCACCCTGTCGGCGGTGCTCGGCGGCTGGTGGCCGGCGCTGCAGGCCGAGCGCATTGCACCGGCCCAGGCGCTGAAGGGGCTGGGCCTGGTCGACACGCGCGCGCCGCCGTCCTGGCCTGGCTTGCTGCTGCTGGGCGCGGGCACGGCCGCGGCCTTTGCGCCACCGATCGCCGGGCTGCCGCTGGCCGCCTACATCGGCGTGGCGGCGCTGCTGCTGGGCGGCGTGGCCCTGGTGCCGGCGGTGGTGCATGGCGTGCTGTCGCTGCTTCCCAAGCCTCGCGGCGCGCTGGCGCTGCTGGCGGTGGAGCGGGCCCGATTCCAGCGCCGCACCGCCACCGCCGCGGTGGCCGGTGTCGTGGCCAGCCTGGCGCTGAGCGTGGCGCTGACGATCATGGTCGCCAGCTTCCGCACGGGGGTCAGCGACTGGCTCGACAGCGTGCTGCCCGCCGACCTGTACGCCCGCAGCGCCGGCAGCAGCGCGGCGGGTGAACAGGCCTGGCTGCCGCCCGACTTCGCCAACCGCGCCGCCGCGCTGCCCGGCGTGGCGCGGGTGCAGGCGGCGCGCACGCGGGCCCTGCAGTTCGCGCCCGACCGGCCGGCGGTCACCCTGATCTCGCGGCCATTGCCCAGCCTCGCCGCCGTGGCCGAAGCCCTGCCCCTGGTCGAGCCACCGCTGCCCCTGCGCCCCGGCGAACTGGGCGTGTATGTCAGTGAAGCCATGGTCAGCCTGTACGGCGCCCGGCCCGGTACGTTGCTGCTGCTGCCGCTGGCCGAGCCGCCCGTGCCGGCGCGTGTGCTCGGCGTCTGGCGCGATTTCGCACGCCAGTTCGGTGCCGTGGTGCTGGCCGACACCGACTACCAGCGCCTGACAGGCGACACCCGCGTCAACGACCTGTCGCTGTGGCTGGCCCCGGGTGCTTCCATGGCCAGCGTGCAGGACGGGCTGCGAGCCCTGCTGCCCGACCCATCGATGCTCGACTTTGCCGCGAGCGCCGAACTGCGCACGCTGAGCCTGCGCATCTTCGACCGCAGCTTCGCCGTCACCTACTACCTGCAGGCGGTGGCCATCGCCATCGGCCTGGTGGGCATCGCCGCCAGCCTGTCGGCGCAGGTGCTGGCGCGGCGCAAGGAATTCGGCCTGCTGGCCCATCTGGGGCTGACACGCGCGCAGATCGTCGCCGTCGTGGCTGGCGAAGGCGCCGCCTGGGTCGCCGCGGGGGTGCTGGTGGGGCTGCTGCTGGGGCTGGCTGTGAGCCTGGTGCTGGTGTTCGTCGTCAACCCGCAGAGCTTCCACTGGACGATGCAGCTGGTGCTGCCCTGGAGCCGGCTGCTGCTGCTGTGTGCGGTGGTGTGGTTTGCAGGGGTGGCGACCGCCGCCTTCAGCGCACGCCGGGCCGCGGGCCGGGCAGCGGTGTTGTCGGTGAAGGAAGACTGGTAACAGCACCCTCTCCTGCCAGTCCGACCTTGTCTGCCGCCCAGAGAGTTTGTGTTTTCCTCCTGTCTCAGAGAGGCGAACCGCTGGATGGGGGTCCGAGGAAAAGAGTCAAGGATCCGGACCACTCGCGATCATCCACCTGCCGACTCTTTGGTCTTTAGGAGCGAAACCTGCGGCGGCACAGGGTGGCGCCGCCTACGACGGCCGCTGCGCTCGCGAACCCGCGCTTCAAGTGCCTTCAAGACTCACTTCAGCCGCCACCGCCTGCACACCGGACGGGTTGAAACTGCGCTGTGGGCAGTCGTGCCAGACTCCACCACGCTGCACCCGCAAACGGGTGTGAGGGCCACGTCGGTAGGTGTAGGGCACCTGGGCAAAGGTGAATCTCAGTTCACCGCCTGGAGGCAGCTCGGCGGCGTCCAGCAGCACCGGGTTGAAGTTCACCTGGCCTGCGGCCACGCGCAGGCCAAGTTCGCCCCAGCGGGTCAGGATTTCTTCTTTCACCTGGCCGGTCATGCCGGGCTGTTGCGCGCCTCCTTCGCCGGGTGTGTGGCTGTAGGGGTCGGCCGGAAAGGCGCCGTAGGCGGCAGCGCTCTTGCGGTAGCCCAGGCCGTCGCGCACACGGCGGTAGTGCGCCTGAAGCGCCGGCAGTTCGGGCGCGTGCAGGTCCGCGGCTTCGAAGGTGCGCTCTTGTACCGCCAGCAGCAACTTGGCCACCATGTGCCAGTAGATGCAGCCCAGGCCCTCGTAGCCGAACATGGTGCCCGAGCGGCCGGTGAATTCATGGTGGCGCAGCACCCGTTCATAGGTCGCCACCAAGAGCGCCAGTTCAGCACCCAGGTCGGCGCCGGCCGCTTCCAGATCGGCGCGGTTCGCCAGCGTGGGCGCGAAGCGCACCACCCCGTCGCTTTGTTGTTGCAGCAGGTCGCTGCGGCCCTGGGCCAGCAGGGTCTGCACCAGGGGCAGGGCCAGTGCCGCGTCGTCCAGGCGGTTGCGCTCCAGAAAACCGGGCAGCCGGCGGTCTGGGTAGAGCAGGAAAGACTGGCGATCGGGCGTGAACAAGGCGCTGTCGAACAAGGTGTCCAGCAGGCGCACGCATTCGGCCAGCGTCAGCAGGCCGCAGGACAGCATCGCCACCTGGCCTTCCAGCATCGGGTACAGCGCGCTGACCTCGGCGCGGCCGTCGCTCAGGTCGACCAGTTGATAGCTCTGGTACAGCCCGTCGTCACGCAGGCAGGCATGCAGCGTGGCATCGATCAGGGGCAACAAGGCCGCCGCCATGTGATGCAGCAAGCCTTGGGGTGCATGTGCGGGCTGGCGCCCGGCAGCGCCTTGGTAGGCGGCTGCGCGCCAGACATCGAGCAGGCCACCGGCGCTATCCATGAACGCGCGACGGCCATGGGCGTCGTTGACCACGCCCAGCGGTGTGGCTTGCACCAACGCAACCATGCCCTGCAGCGCTTGCAGGGTGGCGGCCGACAGTTCAAAGGGCCGTTCAGCGCCTGGCAGTGCCTGCACGAAACACAGGAACCGGCGCAAGTAGGCCAGGGTCACCACCGACAGGCCGTTGCCGACCAGGGCATTGTTGGCATCGTTCCATTCCGGCCTTTGTGTGTGCAGCCACAGCCCGCCGCCTGGCACCAGGCTGCCGGCCTTGGCCAGCACGATGGTGGCGAGCTTTTCCGCCAGCGTCGCGAGCACGGGCTGGCCGTCGTCGCTGCACACCAGCAGGCCGTCTGCGCCCAGGCGGCGCGAACGTTCGTGGGCGCGCAGGTGCGCGGCCTGATCAAAGCTCAGTGTCGACTTCGGGTTCGCCGTTTGTTCGGCGTGCGGGTGCAGTCGGTAGGGCACGTCGGCAAAGCTGAACAGCGCGCGGTCCCACAGGGACGGCAGCAGGGCCGGATCGTGGGCCTGGGCGGCCTCCATCAACCTGAGCAGGTAGACCACCTGGTGGTCGCCCCAATAGCCGATGTGGCTCCACGGGTCGTCGGGCTCGACGACTTCCCAATCGATACCGTCGCGCCCGATGCGGTAAGGGTTATAGCCGTCGGGGGTCATGGCGCCCAAGAAAGCCGTCACCATCGAGCCCACGTAGGCCGGCTCGCTGGGCACCAGGGCTTCCCAGTTCTGGAAGATGTCGCGCCAGTTGCCCTGGTAGTTGACGACGCGGTTCCCCGCGCCGTCGCGCACGCGGATCGAAAACTGATTCCAGGGCCTGCTGGGGTCGCCGTGGCGGCGGCTGAAGGTCAGCGGCAGGTATTCCAGCAGCAGCCGTTCGGCCTGAGCACCCAGCGCGTTGCGGCTGGTCGCCAGCGCCCACTCACGTTCGACCGTGACTGGCCAGTCGCAGGCCAGCGCAGCCAGCGCTTTGCCCATTACCACGTTGCGCTGGCGCACAAAGGCCAGGAGGTCGTCGCGCTGAAGCTTGGTGCCGTCCACGAAAACACCGCCGCGCATGATGTTGAACAGCACGTTGGCACGGTGGTGCGCCGCGGCCATGGCGTCGCCCGACTGTTGCAGCCCGTCGGCACGCGATAACAGTTCGTCCACCCCGGCGGTATTGCGCTGGCGCGCAGCCTCGATTTCTTGCACCGTGCCGCCCCCGGCTTGCAGGCGCTGGGCGAGTTCGAACGCGGCCACCTGCGAGCACGGGCCATCGATCACGAGGTGCCACTGGCAACCGGCCTCGGACAGCGCAGCGTCAAAGGCCACCAGGAAGGCGCCGCGCCGACCGCGTGTCAGCGCTTCAGTCTGCACGGTTTCGCCGCGGCAAAAGGCCGCGACCTGGTGCGCCGACAGCAACGTGCGGGTATCGGCCGGCAGCCCGGCATGCCAGGCGGCCAGGGCGTGGAAGGATTCTTTAGGCTCAGCACGGTCCCAGATCTGCGCGTACAGGGTGAACAGTCCCAGCCGCCCGCCCGCGGCGGCTTCGTTCCACTTGTAGGCATCGGCCAGGCTGCTGAGCATGGCCGAGGTCTTGACCCCCACGCCTGGTGGCAGCAGGTTGAGTACACCGTCCAGCACCTGCACTTCGCGCAAGCTGGCATGGGCCCCGGGCGTGATGCTCAGGCTGGCAGACCGCACCAGGCCGAGATCGGCAGAGGTGAACCATTCGTAATCGAAGCGGAGGCCCGCGCTGGGATGGTCCTGCCGAAAGCGGATGCGGGTACCCGAGAGGTTCTTCCACACCGACATCGGGCCCACCGGGCCGTGCAAACGCGGCGCAAAGGGCTCCCAGACTTCAAAGCCTTGGTCGACAGGAAACCGGATCCACGTGCGGGGCCCCGTGTGTTCCCAGCGCAGGTGGATCTTGTCCACCGTCTCGTAGGGCAAGAAAGCGCCTTCGGCGTTGCCGCGGCCTGCGCTCAGCGACCCAGCCGTGGAAACAAAGGCCCAAAGGTCACTGTCACCGGCCAGCGTCATGAAGAACGGTGGCTGTGAATCCGGGTTGTCGATGCGGTACCAGGTCTCGCCGGCCTCTTCGACAAAGCCGCCTGAGGTGACGGGCCTGGCCAAAATGGGGCCGGCAGACGGGTGTGAGCCTTCAGCGCCAAGCGGATGTGGTTTGAACATGAAATCGCTTTCAAAGGTGCTTGGACGATAACGCGCCTGCACTGTCATTGCCACACCGCCACGAGGCATGCCCGGCGAGAAAGGGGATGCGCCGGGTTGTCCGCTGCGCCCTGCTGCTATGGCGCTCTTTGGTAGGCCCGCACGTGATCGATCTCCATCTGCACTGGAAAGATGGTGTCGTCTACCGCGCCTTTGAAGTCGCCAACCACGGCAAGGTCGAGGATCAGGAACTGCGGCGTGTCAACCGGCCATGGGTCCCTGCCGATGCCGGCCTTGGGGTAGGCAAAGCAAAGTGCACCGTGCCGTCGATGCCCAAGCGTACTTCCGTCGCATTCCAGTGCATCTGGTCGTAGCGCTGGCCGCCCCGGTCGGCCGCCTGCGACATCGATTCCTGGCGTGCATGGATGATCAGGCGGCCCCTTGCATCCGGGCGTTTTCGGCGCGCGCCGGGCTGTCGTACCGCAGCTCGCGGTGGTGCCAGCCCGGCTTGTTCATGCCGGTGTCGTCGGCCCGGCCGCGGGTGTCGCGATGGCCGCAACAACCGCAGATTTGCGTGGCTCCGCTGCACACCCAAACAGCGGCAGGTTGGTCAGAACTGCGATACGGTCTTTCACGGCGATCCAGCAGCAGCCAGGTTCGAAGAACGCGTTCGAAGCGCCCGATTTGCCCAGCGCTTTGAGTCGCGCAGTCTGCAGTCGATGTCTTTGCCACGGATCGAGACCTTTTCCAGCATGCGGCCGCACTCACGCGCAACGGCCTGTCATGCCGCCTGGGCCTGTTGCCGCGCGGCGCAGTAGCTGTTGACGTAGGCCTGATGCGCCGGCAGTTGTTGGACGGTCTTGTCCACCCTGGCCTGGATGTCGTTCAGGAAACCTGCCAACTCGGCGTCGCCCATCAGGTCTGCCACCGGGTGGTGGTGTTTGGGCACGATGCCTTGGCCCAGCATGACCTGGATCCAGGAGTTTTCGGCAAAGAGTTCGTTGCCGGCCCGAAACACCCGCGCCGTTTCGCGGAACAAGTCGATGCGGTGTTGCAGCGATGCGGGGATGCCCATGGCCTGGCAGTCGCGCCAGAACGCTGTGTCGGCGCGCTGCGTGACGTGATAGTGCAGCACGATGAAATCGCGGATGTGTTCGATCTCGCTGCGCGTTTGCTGGTTGTATTCGGCCACGTCGGCGGCGCTGATGCCACCCGCAGGGAACATCTGCATCAAGCGCACGATGCCACGCTGAATGAGGTGGATGCTGGTGGACTCCAGCGGCTCGATGAACCCGCTGGACAGGCCGATGGCCACGCAATTGCCGCGCCAGGTGTGTTCGCGCTGGCCAGGCTTGAACTTGATGACGCGCGGCTGCGTCAGCGTCGCGCCTTGCACCTTGCTCAGCAGCAGCGGCTTGGCCTCATCGTCGGCCAGGTGGCGGCTGCAGTACACCAGCCCGTTGCCCACGCGGTGCTGCAGCGGGATGCGCCACTGCCAGCCCGCGCCGTGGGCGATGGACCGGGTGTACGGAATGGCCGGACCCACCGAGTCCGTTTGCACCGCCACCGCGCTGTCGCAGGGCAGCCAGTGCGACCAGTCTTCGTAGGGCACCTTCAGTGTGTCGCCGATCAGCAAGCCGCGAAAGCCAGTGCAGTCGATGAACAGATCGCCTTCGATCAGCGCACCCGTGTCCAGGCGGATCGACTGGATGTCGTTGTGGGCTGCATCGGCCTGCACCGACACGATCTTGCCTTCGATGCGCTGCACACCAAAACGCTCGCTGAAGCGGCGCAGGAATTGGGCGTAAAGGCTGGCGTCCAGGTGAAACGCGTAGTTCAGGCCGTTGCGCGGCAGGTGCGCAAAGCGGTTGTGCTGCGCGGCTTTCAGTTCCAGGCAGTAGTCGCCGAACTCGCCAGCCAGCTGGCGCTGGCGACCCTTGAGCCAGAAGTGCTGGAAGCCTGCGGTCCAGTGGTCCTTGCCGGTCAGACCAAAGGAATGGATGTAGTCCTGCCTCATGTCACGCCAGCCCTCGAAGCCAATGCCCAACTTGAAGGTGGCCTGGGTGGCCGCCATGAATTCCTGCTCGTTGATATCCAGCAGCTGGTGGAAGGTGAGGAGCGTGGGGATGGTGGCTTCACCCACACCCACGGTACCGATTTCGTCAGATTCGACCAGACGGATGTCCAGCGCCTTGCCCAACACCTTGGACAGGCAGGCCGCCACCATCCAGCCAGCAGTGCCGCCGCCAGCGATGACAACACGCTTGACGGGGCGATGGCTGAAAGGGGCCGCGGACGGGTGGTGCAGGGCTTGGGTGCTCATGGCATGGGTTCAGCGGTTGAGTTTCTTCAGCAGCCGTGCACGCAGCACACGCTGGGCCCGGTCGTCCAATGGCGCCAGCACACCCCGGGCATGGGGCGGGATGTGCGCGGCGGTGTGTTCGTCGGCGTCGAACACGTAATGGTGAAACAGCTGCGCCCAGGCTTGGCGCTGCACTGGCGGCAGGTCGCGCACGCTCATCAGCGTATGCATGAGCGCGTTCATGGGGCTGTCCATGTGGGCGGGGGTGTCTCGCCACCAGTAGTTGATGAGCAGGTTCAGTGGGTCCAGGGCCTCGATGTGGTGCCACCACAGGCTGGGGATGAAGAGCGCGTCGCCTGGGGCCAGCTCGGCCACTTGAGCGTGCTGCATGGCCTGCGCAAACCGCGGGAAGCGCGCCAGGTCTGGATTGGCAAAGTCGACCAGGCTGATGGCCTGGCCGGCAGGCGTCAGGTCCAGCGGGCCGATGTACAGATTACTCACCTGGTCGGGCGGGAACAGCGTGAAGCGGCGGCGCCCGGCGGCCACGCAGGCCAGGTTGCCGGGCAGGTCGTGGTGGGCCGCGATCCGCGTGCGGTTGCCCAGCCACAGGCTCATCAGGGGCTCACGCGGCCCCAGCGGGATGTCGTTGGCGGCACGCAGGCCGGGCAGGCAGGTGTCGACCGTGGTCGAGCCCACATAGATGGCGTCCGGGCGTGGCGAGCTCAGCTGCAGCAGCAATTGCTCCAGCACCTCGTCCAGCCGCAACCGCTGCGGGCGGAAGTTGAAGCCCGTGAAATCGTCGTTGTAGAAAAAGCGGCCCAGGATGCTGGCGTCACCCAGCCAGGCGTCGACCGTGGCGTCCCGGTAGAAGCTGCGCAGATAGGCGCAGAGGGCTTGTGGCGACTGCAAGCCGGCATGCACCAACGGCCAGTGCGCCACCAGGGCGCGCAGCACCACAGGCTCTGTGGCTTGTGCCAGGGTCTGGGCCAGCGCGGCGGCTGACGCGGGGCCGGGCAGTTCCAGCGGCGCCCGGGCCGGTGGAAAGACGGCAGGAGCCATGCCGACACTGGCCATCGTTTCAAGCCGCTGCGGCCAAACGCCGGTGCTGACGCTCGATCAGCCCGCGCAGGTTGGACAGCGATGCCACCACCATGTACACCGCCTGCAGATGACCCGCCTGATGCAGGCTGTGCAGGGCGTCACCCTGCAGCTGTGCCAGGCGGTCTTCGTTGACGGTGTAGAAGCCGGCCAGTCGGTTCTGTGAACCATCGGGCCCTTCCACGTCCAGCACAAAGGACTCCAGGAGTTCGTGTGCCAGCAGCGCCGCAACAAAGGCTGGCGTGCTTTGCAGACCCTGATGGATGGCCAGCAGCACCGAGGTCACGCGCTCCAGGTATTCGCTGCTGCCGCCATGGGGCAGGAACAGCGCCTGGCCTTCGGTGCCGTGACCGATGCGCGGGCTGTCCAGATCCACGTGCACCAGCAGTTCTTCGCCCTGTCTGCCGATCAGGAATGGCTCGCGCTCGATGGCCAGTGGCAGGTAGCTGGCGTCCCAGCCGGCTTCGGTCAAGAACAGGTTCTGACCAGGCTGAAAGCCCAGCAAGGCCACCGGATGAAAACCGCCATGCGCCGACTTCTGAAAGACGATGGGATAGTGCGCCTGCAGGTCGCGAAACTCGGCGGCAAAGGTCTGCACCTGCATCACGTTGTCGCCGTAGGCCGCGCCGCGCTGCGTGAGCACACGCAGGTCTTGGTGGTCGACGTTGTTGAGCAATGCCGGCGTGGACATGTCAGATCCTGCTCAGGCCATGGGCCTGGATGTGGGTGATGAGCTCGCGGTGGCTGGGCAGTGCGCCCAGCATGCGCCGGGCCAGCGTGGCCGCCTCACGAAAAAAGGCCTCTGCCCGCGCTGGGTCTGCGGCACGGCGCGTGCCGGGCATGGTGTCAGGCTTGAAACCCATGCCGTACAAGATGTACTGATAGCTGGCTGACGGAAACACCTCTTCGATTCGCGGCAGATCGTAGCGGGAAGGTGGTCGGTGGCGCCACAGCACCAGCAATTCGCGCAGGCGTTCGGGCACCGATTCGGCGCGCACATGGTCGCGCCAGTAATCGGAGTCGGTGCGCTGCGTCAACACGTAATGCAGCTTCAGGAAATCGATGGCACGCTGCCAGCGGTAGGTGAAGGCATCGTTGAACTGGTTGGCCACGGTGTCCATTTCCGCCCGGGTAGTCGGCAACTGGGCGCTGAGCATGGCCGCTGAAAGCTCCACCAGCGCCAGTGCTGAGGCCTCCAGAGGTTCGATGAACCCTGCGGACAGGCCGATGGCCACGCAGTTGTGGTGCCAGAACCGGGCCCGATAGCCGGGCTCGAAGCTCAGCTTTCGCGGTGCGGCAAGGTCGGCCGGGCCGCCGCTGGCCTGGATGTGCTTGCGCAAGACCTCTTCGACGGCTTCGTCGGAGGTATGGGCGCTGGAGTACACATGGCCCACGCCACGCCGCGTGGGCAGCCCGATGTCCCACACCCAACCGTTGCGCTGCGCGCTGGCGATGGTTTGCGACGCGATGGGGCTGTCGGCGGTTGCATAGGGCACCTGCATGGCCAAGGCACGGTCGTTGAACAGCGTATGGCGCTGCGAAACCAACGCAATACCGTAGTGCCGGCCCAGCAGCAGCGAGGGCAGACCGGTGCAGTCGACAAACAGGTCGCCCGCCAAGACGCCATGGTGCCGGGTCTGCAAGGAGGCGATGTCGCCGTTGTCGTGCGGGTTCACGCCCACCACCTCATCCAGCAGATGCTGCACGCCCAGCCGTTCAATGCAATGCTTGCGCAGCAGCAGGCCAAACTTGCCGGCATCGAAGTGGTAGCCATAGTTGGCGACGGCAGCGAACTCTGGCGTGGCGAACTGCTTGGGTGCCAAGCCGCGTGCGCAGAGTTGGACCTGGAAGCTGACCAACTCGGCAAAAGGCAGGTCGCCGTGCCGAGCCTGCGCGGCCTGCCAACCAACGACCAAGTCGGCCTCGGTGTAACCCTGAGGCAGGACAAAAGGGTGGCTGTAGTGGTCGCCCGGTGCACCCGTGACCCAGCCGCGGAAAAGTGAACCCTGTTTGAAGGCGGCGTCGCATTCGCGAACCAGCTCGGTTTCGCTCAAGCCCATCTTGTGCAGCGTGTCGCGCATGCTGGGCCAGGTGCCTTCGCCCACGCCAATGGGCGGAATGCCCGGCGCTTCCAGCAAAGTGATCTGCAGGCCACCCGGAATGGCCGCCCGGTGCTCGGCGGCAAGCACGCCGGCCACCAGCCACCCGGCGGAGCCCCCGCCAACGATCACGATGCGCCGAACGGCGCCGCTGTCACTTCCGTTGTCTGCGTGGGTTGTTCTGTCTTCCAACATCTCGCTCCCGTGGCGCCGTCAGCAAAAAGCCGCTGTCGGACAGCGGCTTCTTCAGCTGCGCGACCCAAGGATCGCGCTCTGCCAGTGGGTGGCTCGCTGCCTCAGAACTTGTAGCGCGCCCCGATCATGTACCGCGGCCCGGTTTGTGTCACGAAGTACACCTGCTCCTTGGTGCGGCCATGGATACGCTGGGTGCCATCGTTGGCGTTGATGATCTCGGCCTGCACACTCAGCTGGCTCGTCACGTTGTAGCCCAGGTTGATGTCCACCTGCCCATAGGCTTCGGTGTAGGCGGGGTTGGGGCCGGCGCCGTCGAACAGGCCCGACAGGAACTTGTCGCGCCAGTTATAGGCCACCCGAACGTTCCATTTGGCGTTTTCGAAGAAACCCACCAGGTTGGCCGAATTGCTCAGGCCCAGCAGCGCAAACTGTTCGCCGCGCTTGTTGTTGTCGTACTTCAGGCCAGAACTGACGTAGGTGAAGTTGGCCGAAGCGCCAAAGCCAGACGCGCCGAACATATGCTGGACGTTGAGCTCCAGCCCTTTCAGGCTGGCTGAACGTTGATTGGCCTGCGTCGTGATGTTGAAGTTGGCCACCGGGTCACCCGGCTGGCCGGCGATGGTGCCCACCGCATTGCCGTTGGCATCCACGCCTGTGCGCACGACGCCGTTGCGCCCGTTGTAGGTGTTCAGGATGTAGTTGCGGATGCAGGTCACGTCCGACACCACACAGCCTCTGGTCACCGCTTCCCTGAAGAGTACGCCATTGGCCGGCGTGCGCAGGTTGAAAGGTGTTCCGGGTGTGATGGTGACGCCGACGAAGTTGTCGATGTCCTTCGAGAAAGCGCCCAGAGCCGCAAAGCTGGCCTTGGCGTAGTAGTACTCGAACGAGAGGTCCAGGTTCTTCGACTTCAAGGGCTTCAAGGCCGGATTGCCTTGTGAGCCAGTGCCGCCGTCAATCCGCGCCAATTGGTTCAGCGTTTGTCCACCCTGGATGGCGTCCCACAAGGGGCGACCAATGGTTTCGCCGTAACTGGTGCGCAGCTTGGTGTTCTGGATCAGTTCGATGTCGAAATCGATACTGGGCAGGACAAAACTGTAGTCGCCGGTCAGTGTCGTGAAGGCGGGGGAGCCGAACTGCACCGAAAACTCGTTGTTCGCCACCCAGTTGATGCCGGTGGCGGTGGGCACCAGGGCCGTGGAGATGACATCGGTCTTTTCGTAACGCAGGCCCAGGGCCAGTTGCATCGGGCGCCAGGAGTCCCATTCCTTGCTGTACTGCACAAAGGCGCTTTGTGATTTCTCCTCAGTACGGCGGTCGACGTCGAAGTCGCTCTTGGGCAAATACAACGCGGCGTCGGCGCCGCCATTGGCCTGCGCCGCCAGGGCGCGCACGGTCTCGAAGTCGAAGGTGAAGAACTGGTTGAACAGCGCCGAAGAGCCGCTGCCGTCCAGCTTGTTGAAGTACGGCCGGATGGTGTCGGCTCGCCAGACGCTGTCGGGGTAGTCGGCAGCGCTGGTGGCACCGCCCCAGGTGTCGCGCTGCACGTTGGAGTAAGCCGAACGGTTGTTCACCTTGTTCAGGCCGACGCCGAAGTCCAGGCCCGAGGTGTCGTCCAGATCCCACCTGCCCTTGAGCTGGGTCTGGTCCACCGAAGACTTGGTGTAGCTGTTGCGGAACGATGAGCCCGTGACCAACATCTTGGACGCGTCGATGCTGGACCCGGCAATGCTCAGCACCGGGAAGTCGCGCGTGAAGTCAGCGCCCGTGTTGCCGCGGTTGAAGCTGGCGGTGCCCAGCACGGCATTGCTGCCGTAGGGGCTGTCTGCGCCAGAAGTGGCGGTAGAGCTGTGCACGTCCAGCTCGACACGCAGGTTGCTGGACAGCTTCCAGTCCACGTTCAAGCCGGTGGACTTGTTGATGTTCTTGGTGGCAAAGGCGGCGCCGGCCATCGCGATGTCGCTGGTGGGCGGGTCGATGGTTTCGGAATAGAACCTCGGCGCGGCCACGGGGCCATCGGTCCAGGAACTGACCGAGGGGCCGAAATTGAACCACGCCGACAGCTCATGGCGCTTGGACTGGATCTTGTTTTCCGAGTAGGTGTAATCCAGTGTCGCCCTCAGGTCCTTGATGGGCGCGAACTGCAGAGTGAGCTGACCGTTGGTGCGCTGGCGCTTCAGGCCGTTGACGCTGTAATTGACGTTCTGCGGCACCGAGTAGATGTCGCTGGCCTTGGGCCGGTTGGTGATGTCCGAAGCGCCCGGGGTGCCAGGCTGGGGAATCGTGCCCCAGTTGTTTTCGTCACCGGCAAAGGTACGCCAGCCACCCGGCACCGATGCCTGGTTGAAGCCCAGGTCGCGTTCCTGGTAGCTGCCGCTGATGGCCACGCCAAACTTGCGGTCGGCAAAGGTCGTGCTGTAGATGCCCGACACTTCGGGGGTCACCGATTGGCCCTGCATGCTGTCGGGAAGCCGTCCGTTGGAAACGTCGTGCACGCCCTTGACGCCGATGCTGGCCACCGTGCTGCGCGTGTCGAGCGGCCGCGCGGTCTTGATGTTGATCGTGGCGCCAATGCCACCCGTGGGTGAGCTGGCGCGGCTGGTCTTGAACAGCTCCACCGCCGAGATGGATTCAGACGCCAGGTTGGCGAAGTCAAAAGCCCGTGAGTTGCCCGGGGCGGTGTCGGCAATGCTGGAGGCGGGCATCTGGCGGCCGTTGAGCAGCACCAGGTTGAAGTCGGGGCCCACGCCCCGCACGGTGACCTTCGAGCCCTCGCCGATCGAACGGTCGATTGACACACCGCTGATACGCTGCAGTGATTCCGCCAGGTTGGTGTCGGGGAACTTCCCGATGTCTTCGGCGGTGATCCCGTCCACCACGCCCTGCGCGTTGCGCTTGAGGTTCAGCGAAGACTCCAGGCTGCCGCGGATGCCAGTGATGACGATGCGCTCGGGTGCATCGGCAGAGGCCGCCGCCGGCTGGGCGTGCGCGGTACCAAGGCCGGCCAGCGCAAGCGCGCAGGCCGCTGCCAGTGGCGTCATGTCAAAGTGTGGCCGTGGTGTGCGAGGGCCGACGCGGGCAATCAGCTGTGTCAATTTTGTCTCCTTGGCTCGTAACACGGGCCGGATCAGGTGTCGAGTGAGCGCTTGGTGCGCCTCGAACAAGTCTGAAAGCGGTTTCATGAGTCCGAGGTGACTCTAGCCTCCCCTGGGTTTTTGGTGCGTCCGGGGCAACCCTGGTGCGGACCTGGATCGTTGCGCGTATGAGTCGCGAGGGCGAGGGGCAGGTGACTTGGCTGTAGCGAAACACCGCCCCCAAGTCACAACCTCATGCGTCAGAACGGGCGTCGAGCTTCAGCACGCGCGATCTGTCGTTCCTGTTACTCATGCATCCGATCGTCCTCGTCTCCACCAAGATTTCTTCATAAAAATCAAGGGTCTGGCATCGGTCAGGAGCCTTTTCTTTGGCCGCGCACGGCAAGGCTTCAGGCACGAATGGGCACTCGAAACGGCCAAAGGCAAAGACGGTCGAATTGCCGGCAACTTCCGCACCCAGCGCAGGCCAGCGCTGGCCGCCGTCGCCGGTGTTCAGCGGGGTGCCTTTTGCCCAGGGGCGGGGCCAGCACCGCTCCGGTCGCCGTGCAGACGACGGCCCGAGCCATGTCGCCATGGGCACCGAAGCGCGTGCACACCACCCACCGCAAGCACGCGGTCGAGGTGGCGGCAAGTGACTGCACTGTCAGGGCAAAGGTGCCGTTCGACCAACTGCCGGCCCGACACCGCTGAGCAAGCCACGCAGGCTCGACTTGCCGACAGAACGACGTCTCGCGACTTGGGCGATGCCGGCCAGGCCAGCCAGCCAAAGCGCCCATGTACCGGGCTCCGGCACGGCGACCACGTTCAGCGTCACGTTGTTCAGGTTGTAGGTGGCGGCGAACACCACCTCAGGCCCATACCCCGTCACGAGCAAGGATCCGAAGACCGAGTTCGACAGCCGCTGGTTGAAGGTGATGATGACGAAGCTGTCTCCGACAGCCGGCGAGTAGCCGAAGTTGATGACCTCCAGCGTGCCGGCAAAGAAAGCGGCGTCACCGATCACGAGGCGGTCGAAGCTGCTGGTGCCCGCAAGTTCGAATTGAAGCTTGCCGGTGCTCATCGTCAAGTCGCCGTCGATCGTCAGCGCGCCGATGGAGTTGCCAGGCGCGATGACGCCTTCGTTCACCACGGTGCCGTTGACCGCAGTGCGCACGGTGCCGTTGCCATTGATCCGGCCCGCGTTGCTGAACGCGTTGCTGCCAAGGAAGGTGGAGCCTGATTCGACGTTGATCGTGCCTTGATTGTTGAATGCAGTGGCAACCTCCAGCACCCCACGCTGCACCTGGACCGTGCCGGTGCTGGCGTTGCTGAAGGCTGCGCCGATGACCGTGGCTGCCTGCGTGTTGCCCACCGACTTGACCAGGCTGCCCTGGTTGATGAAGCTGCCCCCGGAGAAGTCGGCGTCGGTCTGGATGTCGAAGCTGGCGCCGGCGCTGTTCGTGAAGCGGCCGGTCGCCCAGTTGCTGATGCTGCCGCTGCCTGACCAGGTACCGGCGCCGTTGTTGACGATGCCGCTGGAGACGATGCCGTTGGACGCACCCAGCGTCTTGCTGCCCGTGCCCGAGATCGCCAGCCCGCCGTTGGCGATGACCTGGCCGCCGAAACCGCCCACCTGGCCGTCGGTGTACTCCACCAGCCCGCTGGCCACGAAGTTGCCGGCGCCGCGGTAAGTGCCGTTGAAGATGCCCAGTGTCGTGGTGTTGGCAGCAGCGCCCGAGGCGACCTCGAAGATGCCGCTCGGTGCGATCTCGGTGCGCGTGGTGTTGTAGCCCGCGCCGACGTTGACGACCGTTGCACCGAAGCTGGAGGTGTGGCGGGCGTTGCCGCTGACGCTGGCGCCGCTCGTCAGGTTGTGCGTGGGATTGCTGCTGCTGCCGGCGAACTCGATCCAGCCGGTGGCACTGCTGGTGAAGCTGCCGCTGTGCGTGCCGCCGCCGGTGAAGGCCAGGATGCCTTGCTGCGCGTTGACCGAGCCGGTGTTGTTGAACAGCGCCGAGACCTCGGTCTTGGCCGCACCGCCGGCGCCCACCGACTTGACCAGGCTGCCCTGGTTGATGAAGCTGCCCCCGGAGAAGTCGGCGTCGGTCTGGATGTCGAAGCTGGCGCCGGCGCTGTTCGTGAAGCGGCCGGTCGCCCAGTTGCTGATGCTGCCGCTGCCTGACCAGGTACCGGCGCCGTTGTTGACGATGCCGCTGGAGACGATGCCGTTGGACGCACCCAGCGTCTTGCTGCCCGTGCCCGAGATCGCCAGCCCGCCGTTGGCGATGACCTGGCCGCCGAAACCGCCGAGCTGACCACTGTTGAACTCGAACAGTCCGATGGCGCTGAGGTTGCCCGCGCCGTTCAAATTGCCGCCCCCGAGCCGCAGCGCACCCACGCTGCGGTTGTTTGCCAGGGTGGCGGTGCCAGCATTGATGATCGCCAAGTCGCCAGCGCCCGGTACGGCGCCGCCCCAGTTGGCAGCGATCTCGAAGTCGCCATTGCCGCCGAACCAGGTCAGGTTAACGGCCCGGGCGGGCATGGTGAGGCTGCCGCCCAGCAGGGTTGCAATAGCGGTCGCAATGGTCGATCGGATCGTCATCATGGGTGGGCTCCTGAAGTTTGGCTTGCTCGAAATCCTGACGTCGAGCCCGCTCATGGGCCCTTCCTGACAAGACGGACGAGCCGGCAATTCGTCAGGAGCCCGGGTCCCTGCTTTCGCGCGTCGTCAGGAAGAAGCCCGCCCAGTCGGCAGGATGCAAGCCGCTGCGCGCCAGACCGGCAAGCTGCGCGGCGCGCAGCGCGGTCGCGGTGTCGTCGCCGGCGGCAACACGCTCGTAGAGCCGCCGCATCAGTGGTGCCGTGCTGCGATCGTCGACGGCCCAGTGGCTCGCGAGCACGGCCCCAGCGCCCCGCTGCAGAAGCAGGCGTGGCAGCGCCTCGACCTCGCTGCCGCCCCCCTGCCCGGTCTGGCATGCCGACAAGGTGATCAGTTCCTGCGAACGCAATTGCCAGCCGAGCATCTCCTCGATCCTCAGGGCACCGCCGTCCCCGAGAGCGATCCAGCTGCGGCCGACATCGCCGGGCCGAAGCACGAAGTGGCTGCCGATGTGCAGCATGTCCCAGCGCGCGGCGCTGCCGGCCTGCGCCGCGGTGCGCAGCACCGGTTGGGTGAACGCAGCGTCCAACCACCCTTGCCCCGGCACGGCGCCCTTGCCAGGCACACGCGCGCAGCCGCCTGCCACCGCGCCCTGGACGAGCGCGCAGATCTCCGCGACCACACCCGGCAAGGGCGGCAGGTTGCCGGCCGCGCGCGTGCTGCCGAAGGCACGGATCCACAGCGGCAAGCGCTGGCCTTGGGCCTCCGCCACGCGGGCCTGAACACCGTGGGCGCGATGCTCGATGCGAAAACGCTCGACGAGAAACTGACGCCCATCGTGCAGGGCCGCGAACGGCACGTAGCGCAGATCGCCATCGAGCCGCAACACGAGCCGCGTCGCGCCCGCGCGTTCGGCCTCCTCGACGACGCCGTCGAGCAGCTTCTTGTGCAGATCCACCAGCTGCGACATCACGTCCTGCCGTTGTGCAAGGTCCAGCTGCAATTGACTGACGGCGCGTGTCAACGCAGTCATGTCCATCGGCTTGCGCAGCAGGCGTTGTCCGTGGCGGTTTTGCAGGACCACATTCAGGTTCTGTTCGCCGATCACGTAGCTCGCAACCAGCGTGTCAGGCTCGATCAGCGCTGAAGGACGTTCGGGCGCCGCTGCCGCCGGCGCAGACTCCGGCGCCAGCGGCCTGCGCAGCGCCTGGCGCCAGGCCTCGGCCCGGTTTCGTTCGATCTCGGCCAGTTGCCGCGGCGCCAGCAGACGCTGTCGCACCGACCCAGTCGTCGTACTCTCGAGAGGCGAAGCCGCCAGCCAGCGGGCCTCGGCCGCCGTCCACGGCGTCGGTGACGCCGTCGACGGCACCTCGTTCGAACGATGCTCGATGAAGCGGCTGTACTCCTCGCTCTTCAAGCGCTGCATGACCCACAACGCTTCGTCGATGCGCTGATCCTCGAGCAGCCAGTCCGCCAGGCGGTGGTAGATGCCGGCCCGGTCGCTGTTGCCAGGGCGGCTGAGCGTGGCTGCGTCCAGGAACTGGTGCCGCGCCTTCTCGATGCTCTGCACCGCGAGCTTGGCCAGCAGCACCGCCAGCCCCGGCTGGCCGGTGCGCCGAAAGTGCTCGGCCAGCGGCGCCAGCGCACTCCAGGGGTCGGCCGCGCCGGGCTTGCCGAGTGAGGCCCCCAAGGCCTGCAGAAGATGCTCGAGCGCGGCGTCGCCTTGCTGCTGCCGCGCGGCGAGCTGGGCCAGCACCAGCCGCGCGGCGGCGCGCTCGGCCGGCGTGGCGATATCCAGGATGCTCAGGCGCGTGGCGAGCTCCGTGCAACTGGGTGTCTCGTCCCGCTGCTGAAGCTGGACACGGCAGCGCAGCATCTCGGTGGTGACGAGATAGGCGTCGTCGGGCTTGAGCACCCCCGTCATCAACGGAATCGCCTGCCTGAATCCGTTGTCGGCGGTCGACCACTGCCCTTTGGCTTCCGCCACCAGGCCCAGCCGGCGCAGCAGCCTTCCGCGCCAGTAGGGCAACTCGTCGGGGGGTATCTGCGCCAGCGCCTGTTCGAGCAGCACCTGCGCCTGGTCGGCATCGCCCGTGCGGGCGAGGAATGAGGCGATGCCGTCTAGCACTCGCACGCGACGTGTCAGCGGGACCTGCGCTCCGTGGCTGACCAGGATGGCCTGGACACGCTCGTACGTGCGCCTCGCATCGAGCTGGCGGTGCGAACCCGACTGTACGAATGCAAGCCGATCCAAGGGCGTGATGACGCGCGGATCCAGCGGCCCCCACGCCGTTTCGGCCGCTTCGACGGCCTCGCTCGCTGCCGCCAGGGCCTCAAGGTACTGGCCGTCGCTTTGCAACTGCACGACCAGGTTCGACAGGATGCCCAGCCGTGCCGACAACAAGCCCGGTGGCGCATGGCGGCCGATCTCGCGCCCTTCGCGCAGCGCGGCCAGCGCTTCGTCGTAGCGCTGCAGCTGGTGCAGTATCACGCCCAACGAAGCCAGCGCGTCCAACTGCGCCGGCGCTTTGGCGCCGCTCAAGCGGCGGACAAGGTCGCGCTCGGCAAAGGCCCAGTGTGCCGCTTCTTCGAGCCGCTCGCCGGTGTGGGCATTGAGTGCTCGTTCGTTGTAGAGCTCGGTCGCCAGATAGGTCTGACCGAGCCGCTGGGTCTCGATCAGCCGCGCCGCCTCGTCGAGCCAGGCCGAAGCCCGCTCCAGCCCCTGTGCCCGCGACAAGGCCCGGGCTGCCGCAGCGCGCTCGATCAGCAACCTGGCACGCAACTCGGCCGGAAGGGGTTCACCGCTTTGCATCGTGACTGCCGCTCGATCCAGATGCGTTTCAGCGTCGGCATGGCGGCCCCGGGCTCTGGCCGACTGGCCCCGCAGCAGCTCAAGTCGAAGGCTGCCATGGGGCGCTGTTGCGGCCAGCGGCTCGAGCGTTGCGAGCCAGGCGAGCGAAGCCTCCTCGTGCCCCGCAGCCCGAAGGCTCGCAACGAGCTCGGCGCGGGCCTCGAACGAGCGCGGCGCCGCGCGAAGGCGCGCGCAATCGCGCGCCAGTGCCACGGCGGGTGCGTTGTAGCGAAGGTCTTCCTGCGTCGCGCGCCGACCAAGCCGCATCGTCGCGGCGGCCTGTGCCGCTGCGGCACAGGCCGTGCGCGACTTCTCGATCGCCGCGGCTTCTTCGGGCAGCGTGGCGCGCGCGCCACCGGCCGCAGCGAGGATCACGGTCGCCGTAGCGAGACCCGTGCGCAAGCCGCACATCTACGGCTGCTCCGACGTGAATTCGACCTTCACGACGGTGTCCGACGGCACCACGAGCGCGTGCTGTGCGAGTGCCTCGCGAGCCCGCTCCGACACCGGGCCGTTGACCCACTGTGCGTCGAGCCCGAAGCGGCCCAGTCGTTCATAGCGCTGTACGCGCGCGCCGCTGGCCGCCAACGCTTCGGCCAGCGCGTTGCGCGCGCCGGCAGGATCGGCGACTTCGCGCAGCTGAACGTCGAGCGCCTGGCGAAGCGTCGGCGGCTCGACTGTCGGCCCGAGCACGCTCCACGTGAGTACGGCAAAGACCGCCAGCGTCATGACGCCCGCCAGCACCGGCGCGATGCCCCAGGGGGCGCGGCCTGCCCACCAGGCGACAAGGCGCTCGCGCCGACGCAGGCAGCCCGCACACCGACTTTTCAGTGCCTGCCTGAGGCGTTGAAGGCTCGCTGCCGCATCGGTGTCGTCGGCCGCGGCGCGACGCCGTCGCAGGGCATCGCGCAGCATCTGCGCCTCGAACAGCACCTCGGGCGGCGTGCCCGGCTGGGGGCGCCCAGCCAGTGCTTCCGCCCACTGCGCATCGCGGCGGTCGGCGTCGGGGTTTTCAGTGTGCATGGGCATTTCAGGCCGTGAGCCTGCGTTGCGTCGTGACCAGCGCGTACCAGTCTGCAAAGTAGACCCGCGCCTTCTTGCGGCACTGACTCAGGTGCTCACGCGTCGCGGCATGCGAGCGGCCCAATACATCGGCCAGCTCCGGGATGCTGAGGCCATCCTCGGCGACCCAGGCAATCACCGCAGCGGATTGCGGATGGTCGGCGGCGAAGCGGCGCCGGCATTCTTCGTAGACGCGACGCGCTTGCGCCGTCTCAGCGATCGCGGCCGGGTCGATGCCCGCCGCGCAAGCCTGGAGAAGCGCCTCTTCGACGGCCGATGCGATCTCTTCGCCGTCGGCCCCGAGCGACGTCTCGGCGGAGTGTTTGCGCCAGTGGTCGATGATCGATCGGCGCAACCCGGTCTGCACCCAACCGAGCAACGAGCCGCTGCCCCGGTACCTTCTGCAACCGGTCAGCAACTTGAGGTAGGCGTCGTGGACCAGGTCTTCGCCAATCTCGGGACTGGCCGCATGCGCGCGGGCATCGCCCAGAAGACGCTTGCCGTGCAAGAGGCAGAAGGTCTCGACGGCTTCGCGCAACGCGCTGCCGCCTTCCTGGCACCTGCGGATGAACTCTGCCGGCTCCACGCTTCCCCCTGGCACCGCGACCTGTTCGTCTGATTCAGTCTAGCCCGATCCTCAAGTGGGCTGGGCCGACCCCATCCGGTGCTGGTCGTCTGCAAGAACCACGACTCGAAGCTGGGCCTCAGCCGCCAGCTCAACCCCTGAGGTGACCCGATCGCCTCGAGGCACGCTGACACGCCCTGATGTCTGCCCTGACGTCCGCCCGGTGCCGCGCCTGGGTCGATGAGCATCCCGACGTCTTCGACGCCGGATGCACCAAGGTGTTCGTGATGCCAACCCGGGTGTGTTGGCGGACGTTCTGGCTGGCGGCAGGCCAGGCTCGGCCTTGCCGCCTGGCCAGCAATTCCAAGGCGAGACAAGGATGGGGCAAGGACGGGGCAAGGACAAGACAAGGACGGTCAAGCGACACTATAGATTCGAGGAGCGCGCATGAAATCATCAAATTGCATCGACATTCCTGTCGCCAGCATTCGGGCCCGCAAGTGAACCCGCAACGCCGGCGCTGGCTGCTGCGAATGGTGCAGGGCGCGCAGCACGCCCCCGCGGCCGGGCTGTTCGCGATGCTCAGCGCGCAGGCGCAGGTGGCTCCCGCCGACCCGGTCCGCCGCGGCCGCCCCATCACCCTGCCGCACGACCACGGCGCGCACCTGGGTGTGCGCACCGAGTGGTGGTACGCCACCGGCTGGCTGGCGCCTGCCACCGCAGCCGACGCCGCGCCGGCGGGCGACAGTGGCCTGCTCGGCTTCCAGGTCACCTTCTTCCGCAGCCGCACCGGCCTGGCGGCCAGCCTGCCCGGCCGCTTCGCGCCGCGCCATCTGCTGTTCGCCCACGCTGCCGTCACCGACCTGGCCGGCCGCCGCCACCTGCATGACCAGCGGCTGGTGCGCTGGTCGGAAGCGCCCGACGCTGCCACCGGCGCAGCCAGCACCACTGACGGCCGGGTGCATATCGGCGACTGGTCGTTCAGGCGTGAAGGTGCATGGCCCGAAAGCCGCTGGCTGGCCCGCGTGCCGGCGCGCGAGTTCGGCATCGAGCTGGCGCTGGTCGCGACCCAGCCGCCCGTGCTGCAAGGCGACGCCGGCTTCTCGCGCAAGGGGCCGCAGGAGCAGCAGGCCAGCCACTACTACAGCCTGCCACAGCTGGCGGCCAGCGGCCGGCTGACGCTGCCCGGCCAGCCGCGCCCCGGCCCGTCGGTGGCCGGCCGCGCCTGGCTCGACCACGAATGGAGCGACGAGATCCTGCACCCCGAGGCGGTGGGCTGGGACTGGATCGGCATGAACCTGTTCGACGGCAGTGCCCTCACCGCCTTCGTGCTGCGCCGGCGCGACGGCTCTGCGCTGTGGGCCGGGGGCAGCTTCCGCGCGGGCACCCCTGGCGCGGCCAGCCGCAGCTTTGCGCCCGACGGCGTGGCCTGGCAGCCCGGCCGCAGCTGGCGCAGCGCGACCACCGGCGCGCGCTATCCGGTCGAATGGCAGCTGCGCACGCCTGCGGGCAGCTTCGGCGTGCGTGCGCTGGCCGACGCGCAGGAACTGGACAGCCGCGGCAGCACCGGTTCGGTGTACTGGGAAGGCCTGAGCGAGTTGCTCGACGCAGCCGGCCGGCGTGTCGGCCTGGGCTACCTGGAAATGACGGGCTACGCCGGCGCGCTGCGCATGGCCTGACGGGCGCAAGCCATGGGCTTGCCTGCGGTGCAGGCAGCGCGGCTGCTTCAGGCGAACGGGCCCGAAGCCGGCCCGGCTGGCGTCACTGCGGCCGTGCGCGGTGGTCGTCGCGCCAAGAACCGGGCGGGGGCGCAACGCCAGCATCCACCGGCGCCGCCCGGACGCAGTTGCCACCGGCCAGGCGAGCCGAGGCCAGCGCGTCTTCGGCGTCGTGCAGCAGAGCCTGCAGGTTCAGGTGCGCCGGCCGCAGGGGCGCCACGCCGACACTGACCGTGCCGCGCACGCGGGTGGCCTTGGTGGGCTCATGGCTGCCGTCGGGCCAGGCAAGGTCCAAGGCCTCGGCACGTTCACGAATGCGTTCGGCAACGTCGAGCGCGCCGGTCGGGTCGGCCTGCGCCAGGAACACCGCCAATTGGGTGGGGGCGATGCGGGTGACGAGGTCGGCACCGCGCAGCGTGGGCGAGGTGTGCCGCGCCAGGGTGGTCAGGAAGGCATCGGCCGCGGCCGGGCCATGGCTGTCGGCCAGGCGCGGCGCACGGTCCAGATCGACCAGCAGCACGCCGGCACCGGTACCGTAGCGGCGCGCTCGCGCCCATTCACGTTCAGCCAGCTCCATGAAGACGTCGCGGCGGAATGCGCCGGTGTCGCGGTCTCGCACCGGGGCCGCGTCCTGCGGCACCGGGGCTGCACGCAGCTGGCTCAGCGCCACGGCCAGCGTGGGCACGGCCGCCGCGAGCAGGGCCAGGGCCGCAGCAATGGCTGCCGCCGCCACGGGGGCCAGGCCGGCAGCCTCGGCCAGCAGCCATGCCAAGGCCGCCGCCAGCACCG